>CAYQTA010000068.1:0-17967 GCA_964420365.1 uncultured Acidobacteriota bacterium
GACGACTGCGACGGCTCGGTGGACGAGGGACTCCCGCAGCACACCCACTGGCGGGACGCCGACGGCGACGGCTACGGCAACCCCGACGACTCCGTCACCGACTGCCACGAGGACCCCCCGGAGGGCTACGTCAACAACCCCGACGACTGCGACGACGACGACGCGAACACGTATCCCGGAGCCCCCCAGCTCTGCGACGGCAGGAACAACGACTGCGATTCCCCCGGTTGGCCGAACGTTCCGCCGAACGAGGACGACGACGACGAGGACGGGGTCATCGACTGCGCGGACAACTGCCCTACCGTCGAGAACCCGACCCAGGACGACGCGGACTACGACGACGTGGGCAACGCCTGTGACACGTGCCCCTACGACCCCTTCAACGACCTGGACGGCGACGGACGGTGTGGCAACGAGGACAACTGTCCGTTCGTCTCCAACCCGCTCAACGAGGACGGCGACCACGACCGGATCGGGGATGCCTGTGACACCTGTCCCACCTATCCGAACGCGTCGGAACCCGACGTGGACGGCGACGGTCGCCAGGGGATGTGCGACGACGACGAGGACGGCGACGGCATCCCGAACGACGTCGACCCGGACGCCGACAACGACGGCATCCCCAACGACGGCGACGGGTCGGGCACCGTGGGGGATCATCCGTGCCTGCCGGGCCAGACGGTCGGCTGCGACGACAACTGCCCCCTCGCCCCCAACCCGGGCCAGGAAGACGAGGACGGGGACCTGCGGGGGGACGCCTGTGACGCCCAGGACCGCGTGGTCGCCTACCTCGTGGTGCATCCCGCGGGTGACCAGGGGGTGGACAGGCCCTGGTTGTCCTGGAGCCTCGAACTTGGCACGTCGCTCTACGAGGCCTACCGGGGGACGATTGCCGCTTCCCCGCCGACGGACGCGGGGAACTGCTGGCATCGGAACCTCCGGTCCCGTTACACTCCCGCCCCGGATGCGCCCCCGGCCGGAACGGCGTATACCTACCTCGTGACGGTCCGGGACAACACGGGAACCGGCTCCCTCGGGCGGTCGTCCGACGGGACCCCGCGGGTCCCGGGGGAGACGTGCCCCTGAGCGGGAGGGCAGGAGACGAATGGGAAGCAGCCCCGCGAGCGCCGTGGGCACCGGAGCCGCCGGCGCGCGGATCCCCGAGATCCTCCGGTGTTGTGGATACCGTTCCCGGCGTCGTCGCCGGTGGGTCGGTTACTGCCTCGAACTCCACCTCCGGGTCGAGGGACGCAACTGGGAGGAGCTGCTCGAGCGCCTGGTGATGAGCGCCTCGCTGCACCTCGCGCGGCTCCAGAGCCAGCCGGGAGCGCGCCTGCCCGGGAAGGCCCCCCTGCGGATCCGGCTCCTGTACGCCTACATCGCCCTCCTGCACTTCCTGAAGCCGCGGCACGACTACTGCCTCGCGGACCTGTCGAGCGGGCTCCTGCTCCACGAGGGAAACTGAGGGCGGCGGTTCCCCGTCACCCCCGTTCCGGCTCCTCCCGCTCCCCGGCGCTGACGCGTCGGCTCTCCTCGGCGAGGGCAACCTGGCAGGAATCCTGGGGGCGTTCGGCCGGCCCCGAGAGCAGCTTCTCGAGGGACCAGTCCGCCTCGTCGACCTGGTTCGCCGCCCTCATCGGGCACGGATCGACCCGGCACATCCGGCAGAGGCTCGGCTCGCAGGGATCGGGGTGAACCAGGACCTCTCCGGGGCGTCCGAGCTCCCGGATGATCAGGGGCAGCATGCGGTGCTGGGCCTCGTGCACCCGGTCCAGCGTCCACCACCGGGGCATCGTCAGGTGGAAATCCACGTGGACGAACTCGCCGGAGACCCAGGCGCGAAGGAGATGCACCTCGATCCACCACGGGTTCTCCCGGGCCTCCCGGGCGAGCACGCGGGCAACCTGCCCGAGGATCTCCGGGTCGGCCCGGTCCATCAGGCGGGCGGCCGACTCCCGGAGCAGTCCGAACCCGGTCCAGGCGATCCAGGCACCGACGAGCAGCGCGGCCGCGGGGTCGAAGACCGGGTTCCCGGTCACCCGGACCAGCAGGAGGCCACCGATCACTCCGACGGTCGTCAGCGTATCGGCCAGCAGGTGATGTCCCTCGCCGACGAGGGTCGCGCTGGACTGGCGTCGCCCGACACGAACGAACAGGCTCCCCGCCAGCAGGTTGACGACGGCCGCGAAGGCGGCGAGTAGCAGCCCCCAGCCCATTCGCTGGACGGGCTCCGGGCGGACGAGGGCCGGGATCGCCTCGCGGAAGATCCCGGCGGCGGCAACCAGGATCAGCGCCCCCTCGAGCCCGGCGGCGAAGAACTCGACCTTGCCGTGGCCGTAGGGATGCGCCCGGTCGGGCGGCCGCCCCGCCAGGGAGACCGACCAGATGCCGAACGCCGCCGTGACCACGTTGACGATCGACTCCAGGGCATCCGACAGGAGGCCCCGTGAACCCGTCAACCACCAGCCCGCCCCCTTGACGACGAAGAGGGCGAGGGCGATCCCGAGCGAAAGGAGCATCAGCTTCCGGCGGCGAGCCACCGCCTCGGGCGCGAACGGGCTCGGCCCCAGGGGCCGACCGTCGACCGTCGCCCGTGTCGCCTGGTCCGTGCTGCCGTGGCCCCGGTGCCCGTGCTGGCCGCCCATCGGATCGTCCTCCTCCCGGCGCGCCCCATCCTACCCGACGCGATGCCGCTCAGCCTTCGCCAGGTGCCGCGGTGGCTTCCGAGCGGGTTCCCGCGCGTTCGTCATGGTTCGGCCCGGCTCGCCACGGTCATCCCGCCCGCCGGGCGACAGCTCCCCCCCGCGGTTGCTGAAATCTCGGCCACACCACGGGTTGCCAGCGCGGGTACCGGGGCGGCACAATCCGGCGCCATGTCCGAGCCCCGCCCCAGGAGACCCGCCGTCCGCCGGGCTGCCGTCGCGGCCGTCCTGGCCGCCGCCCTCGCCCTGCTCGCCTGGCAGGTCCGCAAGGTGGGCGCGGCCGCCCTCGTCGCGCGGTTCGCTGGGGCTCACCCCGGCTGGCTGCTGGCCGCGGCGGGAATCACCGTGCTCCGCTTCGTCGCCTCGGCGCTCCGGCTGGGGTGGCTCACGGGCCGCCTCCTCCCCGTCCGGAAGCGGCACTACTTCCCGATCGTGATGGCCGCCCAGTTCCTTGCCCTGGCCATTCCGGGCGTGCGCGCGGGGGCCTCCCTGGTCCGGGCCCACCTCGCCGACCGGCACTTCGGCGGCGGGATCGCGACCCACGTCGGGCCGAACATCGTCGACCAGGCGATCCTCGCCCTGTCGTGGATCCTGGTCTCGGCCGTGGCGCTGCCCTTCGCCGCCCTGGCCCACGCGGGGAACCTCTCGGGAAAGGCGATCGCCGGCCTGGTCCTCGGCCTCGGCCTGATCGTGCTGGCCTACCTCCTGGTTCGCCGGCACGGCGAGCGGCTCGAGGCCTGGCTCGCCCGGCCTCGCACCGGCCGCCGGGGACGACTCGCGGAGGCCGGCCAGGCGGCGGTCCGCGGGACCGGCGCCCTCCTCGACGACCCGGTGGGGCTGCTCGGCAACCTGGCCGGGGGACTGGCGTTCGTGCTGCTGACCGGGCTCGCCCAGTGGGCGGCCCTCCGGGCGGTCGGGGCTCCCGTGCCGTGGTGGATCGCCCTGCTCGCCGTCGCCGTCGGCGGCGCCACCGGGATGGCGACCGGGGCCCCGGGGGGCATCGGGGTCACCGAGGTGACGCAGGCGGCCTTCCTCCACAGCCAGGGAGTTCCCCGCGAGGTCGCGATCGCCGGCGTCTTCCTCGCCCGCGGTCTCCACTACCTGGTGATCCTGGCCGCCGGCGGCCTGTCCCTCGCGTGGGAGGCCGCCCGGGGCCGCGGCATCCTGCCCGGCGGGACCGGGGACGACGATCCCCCGCGCGACTCCGACCTCCAGGACGCTCGGCGCTAGCCGAGACCTCCCGGACGGCGCGTCCCCGGCCTCCTGCCGACGCTCCCCGCCCCCGGGCCTTCCGCGTTGGAGCATCCCCCTGCTTCCTGTCACCCGGCCGGACACGTCCCCCCACGGCGTGTCACCGGCGCGGGGGGCCGCCGGTCGGGAGACCGCGAGCGCCGGCCGGCACGCGGCACGGGTGGTGGCGCAACTGGCGGCCTCTCAGTCGGTTGCACACTACGACCGCGCGGGAAGCACCGCGCGTCGATCCCTTCGCGGTCCTTCGCGATCAAGGGGGGTGACACCTCACGGCGGGATGTGTCCGGCCGGGTGACAGCCCGGTGGGGGATGTCCGGGCCCCCGGCCGCCACGGGCACCCTCCCGGCCCCGCCTGGCGATGTCCGCGGGACACGGCCGAGTCTCTCCGGGGGAGCCTCGCCGCTCTCTGCCAACCCTGGCCTCCCGGGGCCGCAGCCTCCCCGATGACGACCGCCGCCTGCCGCTCGCCCTCCAGGAAAACCGGCAAGTTCAATCGTCTCCGGGAGACAGCGGTCCGGGAAACGGGAAGCGCCGGGGGGTCCGGCCACCCGCGTCCTCCCCCGGCCGGGAGTTCGACCGCCGCGCTCCCTTGCGCCCGGACCACCGGCAGCAACCCTCGAGGGCATGGTTCACTTCGCAGCCAGCGGTTGGAAGGGAACGCCTCTCTGGGTGACGGCCCGCGAGGGCTTCGTGCTGTGGTCCCTGCTGCTTTCCCGGGTGCCGATCCTCGCACTCGTCGTCCAGCCGGATCACGTCCACGTCGTCGTCGACTCTCCTCGACGAGTTCCCCTGGTGCGCGAGGCCCTTCGCGCCTATGCACTCTGGCGGAACCACCATCGCGGCGAAACGGGCCCGGTCTTCGACCACCGGCCCGAGTTCGTCGTCGTCCGCGGCGGAAGGAGCCACCGCCTGCGGACGATGCGGTACGTCGCACTGAACCCCTGCCGGGCGGGGCTGGCCGCGGACCCGCTGGCATGGCCCTTCTCCACCTACCGGGACATGCTCGGCCTGGCGCTCGACCCGGCTCGCCCCCGCGTGCCGGACCCGGCCTCCTTCCACGCCTTCGTCTCCGCCGATCCGTCGGTTCGGGCCACGGGAACCGAGCTGCCCCCCCCGGCCGCCGCCGTTCCCGTGCCGGCCTGTCTCGATGACGTGCTGCGGGCGGTGGCCGGTCTCTTCCGCGTTCCGCGAGCCGACCTGGCGCGTTGCCTCCGCCACCGGGCGGTCGCCGTGGCGGCCGCCCGCCACCTCTCCTTCGCGAGCCGGAACGAGATCGCGGAAACGCTCGGCATCTCCACGCGAACCGTCAGCCGGCTGCGCTCGGCCGCCGCCCCCGGCGAGCTCGCCCTCGTTCGACGCGCGACGGGAGACCGGAGGATCGCCCCGCCTCCTCCCGGGTACCTGCCCGCGCAACCCTCCTGGCAACGCTACCTGGCGGACGCCGCGAGAAGACGGCGTCTGCCCCTTGCCGAGATCCACCGGCGCCTCACCACCCGGTGGGAACCCTCCAGGAGCGGTGCGGGAGGAGAACCCGGCGGTGCAAGCGACCCCGGTCGGGAGGGCCCGTCGCCGGGGGAGCGCCGCGGCCCCCGCGCGAATCCCCGCGGAGGAGAATCCGGCTGACCGGTCCAGCATCCCCCCGCTTCCTGTCACCCGGCCGGACACGTCCCCCCACGGCGTGTCACCGGCGCGGGGGGCCGCCGGTCGGGAGACCGCGAGCGCCGGCCGGCGCGCGGCACGGGTGGCGGCGCAACTGGCGGCCTCTCAGTCGGTTGCACGCTACGACCGCGCGGGAAGCACCGCGCGTCGATCCCTTCGCGATCCTTCGCGATCAAGGGGGGTGACACCTCACGGCGGGACGTGTCCGGCCGGGTGACAGCCCGGTGGGGGATGTCCGGGCCCCCGGCCGCACCGCACCGCGCAACCCCGGTCAGCGGGCCCAGTCGGAGGCGATCAGCGACCGGATGATCTGGAGGCCGCGGTGGCCCCAGACCGGGTGCGTCTCGAGGGAGCGCCGGTCGGCGAGCTTCCGGGCGACCCGGGCCGGCGGGACCCGGTTTTCCTCCGCTTCCGCGAGAACCGCCAGCGCAAGCCGGTAGATCCCGCTCTCCCACTCGTCGCCGAGGTGCCGCTCGATCGCCGGGTCGTCGGTGACGTAGCCGTACTGCTCGTCGGCGCAGTTGACGATCCCCATCCGGTTGACCAGGAAGTCCGGCATGTAGAGGACTCCCCGCTCCAGCAGCAGCAGGTCGTCCCGGTCCATGTCCTCGAGCTGGTTGTTCGCGGCGCCGCAGACGATCCGGGCGCGGATCCCGGGGATCGTCCCCGGGTTCAGGATCCCGCCGGTGGCGCAGGGGGCGACGATGTCGACCTCCTCGTGCAGGATCGACATGTCGCCGCGCTCGACGACCCGGGCCTCCATGACGCCGGGGTGGCGCTCGTTCGCCGCCCGGACCAGCCCCGGGTCGATGTCCGCCCCGACGATCCGGGCGACCCCCTTCTTCACGAGGAAGTCCGCGAGGGGCGCCCCGACGTGGCCGAGCCCCTGGAGGGCGACCGACTTCCCCTCGAGCGTCCCCATCCCCAGGTGGTGGAGGGCGGCTTCCATCCCGCGCAGGACCCCCCGCGCGGTCGGCACCGAGGGGTTCCCCGAGCCGCCGAGCTCGGGCGGGATGCAGGTGGTGAACCGGGTCCGCGAGAAGACCGCCGCCATGTCCTCGACCGAGGTCCCGACGTCCTCCGCCGTGACGTAGCAGCCCCGGAGCGAGGTCATGAACTCCCCGTACTCCTCGTAGACCTTCCGGCGGACCGCCGGGTCGGCGAGGTCCGGGGCGGTTTCCCGGACCATCACCCCCTTGCCGCCGCCCCACCACAGGCCGGCGAGGGCGTTCTTCTGGGTCATCCCCCTGGCGAGGCGCAGGCCGTCCCGCAGCCAGTCCTCGACGGTGTCGTACCGCCAGAACCGGACGCCGCCCGCCGCCTGGCCGCGGCAGGTCCGGTGCACGAACGCCCCCTGGAGCGTCCCGGTCTCCGGGGCCACCTGGGCGAACACCCCCTCGTGCCGGTCGAAGTCCCGGGTGTCCTCCGCGAGGAGCCGGGCGAGGGGCGCGAGGACGTCGTGGGAGGCCCGGACGGTGCCGGCCTCCTCGTCCCAGGCGAGCCAGAAGCGGCGGATCCCCTGCTCGCGCAGGAAGTCGCGGAACTCGACGGGGGACATGCGGGCGAGGTCGATCTCGGCCATGGCGGGTGCTCCTGCCGGGCCGCCGGGCCCGGGCGAACCGGTGGGGGTCGGGACCCCATTATCCGACGACGAGGACGACCCTGCCCGTCGTCCTGCGGCCGGCGAGGGCCTCCTGCGCGCGGCCGGCCTCCTCGAAGGGAAAGGTCGGCCCCGGGAACGGCCGCAACCGGCCCTCCCGGGCAAGCGCGAGCATCCGGTCCATCGCGCCCCGGAACAGCTCCGCCCGGTCCCAGAGGTGGACCAGGTTGAACCCGGCGACCGTCCGGTTCCGGCCGACCAGGTCGAACGGGTGGAAGCGCGGCGTCCGCAGGAACTGCCAGGCGAGGCGCGGCCAGTTCCGCCGTCCGCCCCGCGGGGTCATCGACGAGAACCCGTAGCAGACGAGCCGCCCGACCGGCCGGAGCGCCTCGAAGGCGTCCCGGAGCCGCGGTCCTCCGACCGCGTCGAGCACCAGGTCGACCCCCCCGCCCCCCGCGAGTTCCCGGATCCTCGGCCAGGCGTCGTAGCGGGGCGTCACCACGACCTCCTCCGCCCCCGCCCGCCGCGCGGCGGCTTCCTTCTCCGGCGAGCCGACGGTCCCGATCACCCGCGCGCCGAGGGCCCGGGCGATCGCGCAGGCGGCCATGCCGACCCCGCCCGCCGCCGACTGGACGACGACGGTCTCCCCCGCCGCGAGCCTCCCCACGTGGACGAGCCCGTGCCAGGCCGTCAGGTAGGCCACCGGGAAGGCCGCCCCGTCGACGAACGACCAGCCGTCCGGCAGCGGCTCCACCCACCGCTCCGCGACGACCACGCGGGTCGCGTACCCGCCGAACCGGGTCACGGCCATCACCCGGTCCCCCGGCCGCACCCGGGTCACCCCCCGCCCGGCCGCGGCGACGGTCCCGGCGACCTCGAACCCGGGCGTCATCGGGAACGGCGGGGCGGCGGCGTACAGGCCGAGCCGGCAGAAGACGTCGGCGTAGTTGACACCGATCGCGCGGACCTCGATCGCCACCTCGCCTGGGCCCGGCGGTCCCGGGTCGAACGGGCGGACCTCCAGCACCCCCGGTCCCCCGGGCCGCGGGACCACGACCCGGCGGGCGGGAACGTCGCCGCCCCCGCCGGCGCGCGCGTCAGAACGCATCCGGCGCGTAGCGGCCGTCCCGGAAGAGCACCCGGCTCCCGCCCCCGGGGAACGTCAGCACCAGGGAGCGGAGCAGCACCTTCGGCTGCATCTCCGGGAGGAAGACCCGGTCGATGTGGACCACGTGCTCCGGCCGGGAGAAGTCCTTCGCACCGACGACCCCGCCGAAGTGGTCCGACCGCCCGAACGCGATGTGCGGCCCGAGCTTCTCGTCGAGGAGCAGCTCGCCGATCGGCCGGATCCCGAACTCGCCCAGGACGCCGAGCCCGAGCTCGGCCAGGTTGCCGTAGGCCGGTTCCTCCGCGAGGAAGGCCCGTTCCTTCTCCGCGGCGGGGCCGTCGCCGCGGACCGCCACCGCGCGGTTCTCCCGGACCTCGTAGAGCACGAGCTCGCCGTCCAGGTCGACCGGGATCACGCCCTCCGACCGCGAGGGCTCCCCGTCGCGCTCCCCCTCGTACGGAACGATGTAGGTCTCGCCGGAAGGAACGTTCCCCGCCCGGCCGGGCTCGCGGATCAGCCCCCCGCTCGCGGTCGCCGCCCGGAAGCGCAGGTCGAGCAGCAGCTCGTGCAGCTCGCCGCCCGCCTCGAACAGGAAGTGCGCGGCCTCCGCCTCGTCGAGCACGCCGGCGAGGACCCGGCAGCGCCGGTCGATCTCCTCCCAGTCGAGCCGGAGGGCCGGGACCATCTCCCGCGTGAACCCGGGCATCGTCGCCGCCCGGAAGCCGAGCCGCCTCGCGGCCAGCTTGAGCGGCGCGGTCGCCGACATCTCGGTGCAGGCGACGACCAGCCGGTGCCCCGCGAGGACGTCCTCCATCGCCACCTCGGCGGTGCCGGCAGGCACCGCGTCGGCGTCCGCCGGGAGCGGGACGGCGGGATCCCACGTCCACCCGCCGGCCGGGAGGTCGGCGTTCGGCCGGCGCGCGTTGCGGTAGAGCACCAGGTCGACGGCCTCGAGGCCGAGATCCCGGCGCGCCTCGCGCAGCCGGGCGGCCCAGCCGGCCACGAGGGCCCGGCGGTCGGCCCAGGCCGGGTGGTCCGGCGCCTCCGCGTCCGGCAGGTCGGTGAGCAGCGCGAGGGCCCGGTCGCCGGGACCGGGCGCGAACACGGTGCGGACCAGGGAGACGAGCTCGTCGCGGGAAAGATCCTCGGGCATCGGCGGTCCTCCGGGAGGCCGCGGTCCGCCGGGGGTGGCCGGCGGCGGCCGGGTCCCCTAGCATACGGGAACCCCCCGCCGGGACCCCACCCCCCGGCGAACGGGACACCGACCGGAAGGAAGACGCCATGACCCGTACCGTTCGGCTCGCCGCCAGCCTCGCGCTCGTCCTGCTCCTCGCCTCGCCCCTCGCCCTCGCCGCCGACAAGGTGTTCGGGAAGGGGGTCGGAAAGGCGCCGCTCGTCAAGGTCTCCGAGCTCCTCGAGAATCCCGGGAAGTGGGTCGACAAGCCGGTCCGGGTCGAGGGACTGGTGACGGGCGTCTGCAAGAAGCGTGGGTGCTGGATGGAGATCGCGGGCGACAAGGAGTTCCAGTCGATCCGGTTCAAGGTCCAGGACGGCGCGATGGTCTTCCCCGCCGAGGTGGTCGGCCACCGGGCCGAGGTCGAGGGGACGTTCGTCAAGATCGTGCTGCCGCCCAAGGGCATGCCCGAGAAGAAGGTCCACGAGGCCGAGGCGAAGGGCGAGGTCGTCTGCCCGGAGTCGGTGAAGGGTTACCGGGCGCTCTACATGATCCGGGGCACCGGGGCGGTCGTTCACTTCTGATCCCGGGGCCCGCTCGCCCGGACCCGTCGATGGCCGCCCGCCGCCGCTTCCGCCCGCGCAAGCTGCTCCGCGACCTCCACCGGGACGTCGGCTACCTGGTGGCGTTCCTGGTGGTCGCCTACGCGATCTCCGGGATCGCGGTGAACCACGTCGCCGACTGGAACCCGAACTACCGCTTCGAGGTCGAGGAGCGGTCGTTCACGCCGTTCACGCCGGGATCCCGCGGGGAGGCGGCGGCGCGCCTCGTCGAGCTGCTCGGCCTGCCGGGTCCACCCCGGGACGTGTTCCGGGCGACGCCGACCGACGTCAAGCTCTTCTACGACGGCTGGACCGTGACGGCGGACACGGCGGCGGGGCGGGCGGTCGTCGAGCGTCCCCACGAGCGGTTCGTCCTCTTCGACCTCAACTGGCTCCACCTCAACAAGGGAAAGGGCGCCTGGACCTGGATCGCCGACGCCTTCGCCCTCGCCCTCCTCTTCCTCGGTCTCTCCGGCCCGTTCCTGTTGACCGGGAGACAGGGCCTCGCCGGCCGCGGCAAGTGGCTCGTCCTCGCCGGCATCCTCGTCCCGCTGGCGTTTCTCCTGCTGCGACGCCTCGGCTGAAGCTCGCCGCCCGCCGATCAGCCACGGACCACCGGGTCGAGGCCGGGCGGGTAGAGAACGCGGACGAGGCAGAGGCCACGGGCCGGGGCGGTGCGACCGGCGGCGGCGCGGTCGCGGGTGGCCAGCACCCGGGCGGCCTCCCCGGGTGACCGGCGCCCGAGACCGACCTCGACGAGCAGGCCGACCAGGTTCCGGACCATGCGGTAGAGGAACCCGTCCCCCTCCGCCTCGATCTCGACGATGCCGCCCGGCCGCTCCCGGACCTCGAGCCGCCGCAGGGTCCGGACCGTCGTCTCCGTCGGCGACCCGGACGTCTGGAACGCGGCGAAGTCGTGGCGCCCGACCAGGTGCGCCGCCGCCGCCCGCATCGCCGCGAGGTCGAGGGGAGCCCGCACGTGCCAGGCGAAGGGGGCCTCGAAGGGGAGCGCGAGCTCCCGGTTGACGACCCGGTAGCGGTAGACCTTCCCCGTCGCGGACCGGCACGCGTGGAACCCCGCCGGCATCTCCCGGACCGCGAGCACCCGGACCGTCTCCGGGAGCAGGCCGGCCAGCGCGGCTCGAAGCACCTCCGGGGAGCGGGGAGTCGGCGGCAGGTAGCTCGCCACCTGCCCGAGAGCGTGGACCCCCGCGTCGGTCCGGCCGGCCCCGACGATCCGCACCGTTCCGGCGGGGACGCCATGGACCCGGTCGAGGGCCGCCTCGATGGTCCCCTGGACCGTCGGGCGATCCGGCTGGACCTGCCACCCGGCGAACCCCCGGCCGTCGTAGGCGGCGACCAGGGCCACGGGGGCCGCCTCGCCCGGGGATCGGTCCACGATCTCCTCCCCCGTCATGCCGGCGGCGACACGGTGACCTCGCCTGCCTCGGCGTCGAGCCGCGCCACGTACCCAAGGGGCAGGACCCGCATCCGCGGGCCGTGGCCGACGGGAAGACCGGCGAGGGCGGGAACGCCGAGCGCCTCCGCGTGCTCCCGCAGCACGGTTCGCAGCGCGCGCGACGGGCGCCCGGGCAGCGGCCGGCAGCCGACGAACTGGCCGAACAGCAGCCCCCGGACACCCCGGAGCATCCCGCTCTCCCGGAGCTGCCAGAGCATCCGGTCGACCCGGTAGGGAGCCTCGCCGACCTCCTCGAGGAAGAGCACGGCCCCCTCGAGGTCCGGCTGCCACGGCGTGCCGGCGAGCGCGGCCAGGACCGCGAGGCACCCGCCGGCAAGCATCCCCTCCGCTCGCCCCGGCACCAGGACCTCCCGCGATCCCGGCGCGAACCTGCGTTCGGCCCCGGGGTCCCGCAGGAAGCCACGCAGGTCGCGGGCGACGTAGCGCCGGGAATCGGCCAGGTCGGCAACGAGGGGGGCATAGGCCGGGGTCCAGCCTTCCCGCAGGAGGAGCGCGAAGAGCGCCGTCGCGTCGGAGAATCCCAGGACCCGGCGGGGCCGCACCCCGGACACGACGGGGGCCACGTCGGCGAGGAGGCGGGCGGTCCCCCATCCTCCCCGGGCGATCCAGGCCGCGTCGATCCCGGGATCCGAGAGGGCCCACCGGAGGTCTGCGGCCCGGGCCGGGTCGTCGCCGGCCAGGTCCCCGGCCCGGTCCAGGAGGTGAGGTCCCGGGACGACTTCGTATCCCCAGGACTCGAGGACCCGCATCCCCCGCCGCAGCGGTTCCCGGCGGACCCGGGAACCGGGCGCGACCACGGCGATCCGGGCACCCGGCTCGAGGGGGGCGGGCAGGACGCGGGAGCCGGTCATGGACGGCCTCCCGCGACGACCAGCGGCACGTCCACCCGCCGTCGCCGGGGCGCCACCTCGCGGTGGGCCCGGCGGGCACGCTCGAGGAGCCGGGGTTCCACCAGCAGGCGCTGGCCGGTGGCGGCGAGGGCCCGGGCGGCCCGGAAGGCGCACCGGTACGCCCCGTCCTCCCCCGCGCGGCGGGCGAACTCCCGGGTCAGCGTCGGCGGCGTGGCCTCCCCGAGGGAGAACGTCGGGTGCAGGCAGGGAACGACCCGGGAGAGCGTGCCCATGTCGAGGGAGCCGACCGGGCGGCCGGCCCCTTCCACGGGACGGAGCCCCGCGGCCCGGGCCTCCTCCCGGTAGACCTCCGCGAGGACCGGGTTCGGAAGGAACTCGTCGTAGAGGTTGTCCACCGGCTCGACGGCGACCCGTGTCCCCGTGGCGGTGGCCACCCGCTCGGCCGCCTCCCGGAACCGGGGCACGACCTCGTCGACCAGGTACCCCGCGTCGGCCGCCCGGAGCGAGAAACGGGCCCGGGCCCGCTCGGGCACCAGGTTCGGACGCACGCCCCCCTCGAGGATCACCCCGGGGATCCGGACGTCGTCCCGCAGCCCCGCCAGCAGGTCTCCGCGGGCGACGAACAACCGGATCAGGGCGTCGAGGGCATCGATTCCCTCCTCGGGGGCCGCGACGGCGTGGGCCGCCCGGCCCACGTACGTCACCTCGAAGACCCACGAGGCGAGGGACGTCACCTCGACCCGGTCGACCGTCCCGGGATGGGCGAGGAGCGCCGCGTCGATGCCGTCGTAGCCCCCCCGGGCGGCGAGGACCACCTTGCCCCCGATCGTCTCCTCCGCGGGGGCGCCCACGACGGCGACGCGTCCCGCTCCCGGCGGAAGGGACCGGGAGAGGGCGATCGCGGCGGCACACCCGGCGACCACGACGAGGTTGTGACCGGACGCGTGTCCGAGGCCGGGAATGGCGTCGTATTCCACGAGGAAGGCGATGGTCGCGGGTCCCTCCCCGGCCTCGGCCCGGAAGGCCGTCGCGAGCCCGGCGAGACCCGTTTCCACCCGGAACCCCTCTTCCTCGAGCTCCCCGGCGATCCGCGTGACGGCGTGCATCTCGCGGCAACCGAGCTCCGGGTCCCGGTGGAGATCTCTCCCGAGGGCCCGCAGGGCGGGCTCGAGGCGCCGCAGCTCCTCGTCGATCCGTTCCGGGAAGTGGCGCACGTCGTCCGTCATCGGCCGGCCCGTCCTCGCGGGAAGGATAGCAGCGGACCGGGACGGGCGGTGCGGGAAAGGCGCCGGGCGGAGTCGGACGTAAGCCGGATTCTGTTCCCCTCGCGGGGGAGGATCATTCCTCTGGGACGGCGGTTGCCCGCCGCCTCGAGCGGCCTACCCGGGAGCGGCGCGGGCCACGCCATCGCTCCCCTATTTGGCCTTGCTCCACGCGGGGTTTGGCGAGCCACCCCGGTCGCCCGGGGTGCTGGTGGGCTCTTACCCCACCGTTTCACCCTTGCCCGCACCGGCCGCACGGAGCGGCCGGCCGCTGGCGGTCTGCTCTCTGTTCCACTTTCCGTCGGGTCACCCCGCCTGGGCGTTACCCAGCGCGCTGCCCTGTGGAGTCCGGACTTTCCTCCCCGGGCGCGGGGCCCGGGGCGATCCTCTCGCCGGCTCCGCCCGGCACCACCATTGTAACGTCGCCGGGCCACCCGGTCAGGAGCGCGCGAGGGTCTCGAGCTCGGGAACGAGGAGAGCGATCGCCTCCTCGAAGGGACGGTCGAGAACGATCCCCGAGGCGTTCCGGTGGCCACCGCCGCCGTGGCGCCGCGCGAGACGGTTGACGTCCAGCTCCCCCTTCGAGCGCAGCGAGACCTTGGTCCGCCCGCCGGCGAGTTCCCGGAACAGGCACGCGAGGCGACTTCCCTCGAGGCGGAGGGCCAGGTTGATCACCTCGGCGAAGTCCTCGTGCCGGGTGCCGGTTCGCTCCATCTGCTCGATCGTCACCCGGAGGACGACCAGGCGTCCCTCCGCCCGGACCTCCATCGCGGCCAGGATCTCGCCGAACAGGCGGAGCAGCCCCTCCCCCAGCGTCTCCTCGAGCCGCGAGTAGACCTCGGCCGGCCGGACGCCCAGGTCCAGGAGGCGGCGGGCCGTCTCGAACGCGCGGGGGGTCGTGTTCCCGAAGCGGAACCTGCCGGTATCGGACACGAGGGCGGTGTACAGCGCCGTCGCCGCCGCCTCGTCGGGGACGAGCCCCGCCGCGTCCCACAGGTCGAGAACCAGCTGGCCGGTGCACGACGCGGCCTCGTCGACGTAGAGCACCTCCCAGAAGGGATCCGGGTCCGGGTGGTGGTCGATGCAGACCCGCGTCGCCCGGGAAGCCCGGACCTCCGGCAGGAGCTGCTCCAGCCGGTCCGGGTCCGAGTTGTCGAGCATGACGATCGCGTCGGCGTCCCGGAGCAGTTCCCCGTGCCGGGCCGGGTCGAAGCGCTCGATCTTCTCCGTTCCCTCGAGGAACCGCAGGATGCGGGGCAGCGGGTCCCGGTTGACGATCCGCGGCGTTCCGCCGAGCCGGCGCACCAGGCCGGCGAGGGCCACCTCCGCCCCGATGCCGTCCCCGTCCGGGTGGACGTGGGTCGTCAGGACGACGGTCCCCCCCCGGCGCAGGACGTCGAGAACCCGCCCGGGATCACCGACCCCCATGGGGCCCCCCGCCGAGCCTTCCCTCCCGGTAGGCCCGGCCGTAGGCGACGTAGTGATCCTTGTTGAGCCGGATCCTCTCCAGGGTCGCCTCGTCCAGCTCCCGGATCACCTTCGCCGGTACGCCGGCGCACAGCGTCCGCGGGGGCACCTCGAAGCCCTCCCGGACCACCGCCCCGGCGGCGACCAGGGCGAGCTCGCCGACCCGCGCGCCCGAGAGGACCACCGCTCCCATCCCGACGAGGGCGCCGTCGCCGATCGAGCAGCCGTGGATCACGCACCGGTGCCCGATCGTGACGTCATGGCCGATGATCGTCGGCCAGCCCTCGTCCACGTGCACGACGGTACCGTCCTGGACGTTCGTCCGGTCACCGACGCGAATCGGCTCGATGTCGCCGCGCAGGACGCACTGGTACCAGACCGACGTCTCCTCGCCGAGAGTCACGTCCCCGACGAGGACCGCCCCCGGCGCGACGAAGGCGCTCTCCGGGATCTCCAGCCGGGTCGGTAGGAAACCGGACGACTCGGGCATCGCTCACCCCCGCGGAAAAGGGGGGCAATCTAGGGGTTCCCGGGCGCGGCGTCAACCGGACCCGCCGGCGGCCACGGCGGCGGCGGAAGCCGGAGCGGTCGCCGCGAGAAGGCGACGAGGCGGACGCGGACGTTCCCCACGTCCTCCGCGCGCCCCTCGACGCGCACGAGGATCCGGCCCCCGGGCTCCACCTCGACGATCGTGCGGCCCTCGAGGTCGAACAGGGTGGTGCCTCCCCCGCGTGTCGGCTCGAGGGCCAGGCGGATCGCCTCGACCGTGACCGACCCCCGCGTTCCCCTGTCCTCGTCGAGGAGCGCGAGACGGCGGCGAACGGTCCCGAGGTCCCGCACCCTGGCGCGCACCACTCCCCTCCGCGTCAGGATCGCGATCTCCCCGCCGCGGGCTGCGAGGAGGGCCCCGGGGTCCGCCAGCACCGACCAGGGGTCGGGCACCCCCGGCCCGGGAGGATCGCCGGGCAACCGCCGGTCGCGGGGCGGCGCGCCCAGTCGCCCGGAGCCGTCGGCCCGCCAGGTCCGGACCCACCAGGACCCGCCGGGGCCGGGCACGACCGCCCGGGCCTTCTTCCCGGGCACGACCACCAGGAATCCCCGGCTGCCCCGGCCGTCGTTACCCCCGGCCAGGCTGAACGCGGTGCGTCCTCCGACGCCGCCGCCGAAGAGCCGGGCCGTCATCTCGACCCGCACCAGGAGGGCCGGGGCCACCCGCGGAGCCGTCCACCAGGAGGGAAGGCACCAGCGCGGCGCCGGTGCCCGCTCGACCCGCGTCGTGGCGGTAGCGACCAGGAACTTCCGGGCCCGGTACGTGGCGGCGGTCCACCCGCGGAGATCGACCGGGTCCCCGCCGGCGGTGGGTGCGGCCGGCAGGAAGGAGAGGGCCGCCCCGAGGAGCAGGAGGGCAGCAAGGAAGACGGAGCGGCGGACCGGGTGTCTCATCCCACCATGGTGCTATGATCTCCCGTCCCGCGCAGCCCCCCGGAGAGAGGACCCCTTGGGCGAAGAGACGAGACAACCGGCGATCGAGCCCGAGATCATCCCGTTCACGATCCCACCGGAGCGGATGGACCCGGAGGCGGCCAAGGTCGTCCGCCGCCTGGCGGAGCACGGCTACGAGGCCTACCTGGTCGGCGGGTGCGTGCGCGACCTGCTGTTCGGCCTGCGGCCCAAGGACTTCGACGTCGTCACTTCCGCCCGGCCCAACGAGGTCCGGAAGGTCTTCCGCAACTGCCGGATCATCGGCCGCCGCTTCCGGCTCGCCCACGTGTACTTCCGGGACAAGATCATCGAGGTGGCCACCTTCCGCGCCGCCGTCCCTCCCCCCGCCCCCCCGGACGCGGGAAACGGGGAACTGATCATCCGGGACGACAACGTCTTCGGCACCGCCGAGGAGGACGCCCGGCGCCGGGACTTCACGATCAACGCGCTGTTCTACGATCCCGCCCGGGAGGCGATCCTCGACTACGTCGGCGGCGTCGCCGACGCCCGGAAGAAGGTCGTCCGGATGATCGGGGATCCGAACGTCCGCCTCCGGGAGGACCCGATCCGGATGCTCCGGGCGATCCGGCTGGCCGCGCGCCTCGGGTGCGAGATCGACGCGGCGACCTGGCACGGGATCCGCACGTGGCGGGAGGAAATCCTCGAGGCGGCCGCCCCCCGGATCCTCGAGGACCTCCTGCGCATGTTCCGCGGGGGGGCGATCGCGCCCGCCTTCGACCTGATGCTCGACAGCTCCGTGCTGGCGACGATCCTCCCGGAGCTCGCCGACTGGCTCGATCGCGCCCGGGCGCGGGGGCGCGGACGGGAGGTCGAGGCGATGCGGGTCGTCCTCCGGGCAGCCGACGCCTGGACCCAGTCCGGCAGGGAGCTGACCTCGGCCCAGGCCCTCTCGCTGCTGCTTTCCCCCGTGCTGCGCGCGGCGCTCTCCGCGGGGCGCCAGGAAGGCCTCTCGGAAACCGCCGCCATCGACCGGGTGCTCGACCCGATCGCCCAGCGGATCGCCATCTCCCGCAAGGACCGGGAGAAGATCCGCCAGCTCGTGGTCAACGTGGAGAAGCTGGTCCCCGGCCGGCGCAAGAAGGGCAGGAAGCGCTCGTCCGGCGCGCTGGTCCGGCGCTCGTACTTCCCGGAGCTCCTGGAGCTGTTCGAGCTGATGTGCCGCGCGACCGGAGACCTCCTGCCCGAGGTCGAGAAGTGGCGGCAGCGCTACCGGGAGGCCTTCCCCGACGGCCCCCCGCGGGACGACAAGAAGAAGCCGCCCCGCCGCCGACGCCGTCCCCGCCAGCGCCCCTGAGGGAACCCTCGGGC
>CAYQTA010000069.1:0-82212 GCA_964420365.1 uncultured Acidobacteriota bacterium
TCCGGCGGGGTCACCTCCATCCCGTGGGGGCTGACCTCCCCGTAGACCCGCAGGGACGGGTCCCCGAAGATGTGCCAGGTCTTGTACATTCCCGGCCCCTCGGACGGGTACTTCTCGATCATCGAGCACGACCCGGCGAAGTAGAGGGCGCCGACGGTGTGGTATGGGTGATCCGGGTCGGTCAGCAGCAGGTTGAACTCGTCCTGCGCCTCCATCGGCGGCGACCAGTCCTGGCTGATCGACGAGCCGTAGAACGTGATCGCCCCGGTCGGCTTCCCGGTGGAGTCGTCCGTCGCCCGCAGCCAGGCCTCGGCGAAGCACTTGTCGTACTTCTGGAACGCCCCGTTGAGGCAGGCGACCGAGAAGATGAACGGCAGCATGTCGTCGTTGACCAGCGCGTCGACGTCCTCGACGTTGAACCCCGTCGTCGACCAGCTCCTCTCGTTCCCGTGCCCGCAGTAGTTGACGAGCCCGCGGCCGGCGTTGAGCGCGTTCGCCACCTGGGTGTCGGTCGCACCGGGATCGTAGATCTGGTCGACGAGCGTGTACCCGGCGCCGAGGAGCCAGTCGCGGATCTCGTCCATGTGTTCCCGGTCCGTCTGGCCGTCGTCACCCGTTCCCTGGTCGGAGGCGATTCCCGTCGCCCGCATGAACCAGTCCTGGTGGATCGCGTCGAGGGAACCCTCGTAGTCGATCGTCCGCCCGGTCTGGGTGTCGACCTCGTAGTCCCGCTGGGCGGAGAAGCGGCCGACCATGATGTCCGGGTAGTCGTCGTCCCCGGCGAGCAGCGCGTACGTCGGGTCGCCCGGACCCTCGCGGCCCTTGTAGTTCACGGTCGGGCTGGCGACCTGGTCGATGTCCCCGACCAGGAGGACGAACGCGAGGTTCGTGCTGTCGTACCTCTGCTGGATGTACTGCTTGATCGAGTCCGGGTCGTTCCCGACCTCGCTGATTGGTACGACGTCGGTCGGGATTCCCATCGCCGACTTGTGCCCGGCGAAGCCGTCCATCCGGTCGACCCACGGGTCGTGGCAGAGGACCAGCATCGACCCGTCCTCGTCCATGTCCGGGTAGCGCGGGTCCTCGTCGGTCGCCGTTCGGGCCGGGTCGTGCGCCTCGAAGTTGACGAAGTGGGCCCGCATGAGCTCGCGGAACGCGCGCGAAGGCTTCCGGCCGGTGACGGCCCGGTCGATCACGTTGATCTCCCCGGGCCCGGCATCCCGCAGCTCGACCCGGACGTGGGTGTAGATCCGCGTGACGCCCCGGGCCGGGTCGAAGACGAAGGGTGTGACGCGCACGGCGAGGCCACGCACGTCGCGCAGGATGTACGGCCGGCCGGTGGTCACGGGCGCGATCGGCCACGGTTGGCGGCCGCGGTAGACCGGGCCGAACTCCCAGGGCACCGTTGCCGGGTCGACGGTGCGGGGCAGGCTCCCCTTCGAGGGGACCGGCACCGCCTCGACCTCCGTCCAGCTCCGCTCGAGGACCCGGAGCGTCATCCTCCGGTCGTCCGGGATGATCACGCTGCGGGCGACCAGCGGAACCTCGGGGCTTCCCTTCTCGAGGAGCATTCCCTCGCCAGGAACGACGAACCGCACGTACTCCCGGCCGTCGATCACCACGGTCTCCTGCCGGAAGTCGAGCAGGTCGAGGTCGAGGACGATCCGGTTCCCGTCGTCGAGGACCACACGGACGGCGACCGCCTCGCTCCCCGCGGACGGGGCCGCGGGAACGACGGGCGAAAGGCACGAGACGACGACGAGGAAGAGGACGGTGATCGGGAACGACCGGCGCACGACGATTCTCCTTGCCCCCCGAGCGGACCGGGCGGCCTCCCCTCCGCCGGCACGAGTCAGCAGTTGCGGCCCGCGGAAAATAACACGGGCCGCCCGCCCTATCAGGTACGGGGACCCCGCCTGATTGCAAGGAAGTTCTTTCGCCCGGGAGCCGCTTCCCCGAACGGGGGCGGCCGGGTGTGGACGGCAACGGACGGGGTATCCTTCCCCGGAGGAGGAGACGGATGCTCGAGTGGTTCGCCGGGCTCCACCCGGTCCTCCAGGCCCTGGTCGCCACCCTGTTCACCTGGGGCGTCACCGCCGCCGGGGCGGCGCTCGTCTTCCTGGTCGCGACGATGCGCCGCGGCGTGCTCAACGCCTCCCTGGGCTTCGCGGCGGGGGTCATGATCGCCGCGAGCTACTGGTCGCTCCTCGCCCCGGCGATCGAGATGAGCCGCGAGACGGGCGGCGTCCCCTGGCTCCCGGCGGCCGGGGGCTTCCTTCTCGGGGGCACCTTCCTCTGGGGGGTCGACCGGGTCCTGCCCCATCTCCACCTCGGGCTCCCCCGGGAGGATGCCGAGGGGATTCCCACGTCCTGGGAGCGGGCCGTGCTCCTCGTCCTCGCGATCACCCTGCACAACATCCCCGAGGGCCTCGCCGTGGGGGTCGCCTTCGGCGCCGTCCACGCGGGCCTTCCCTCCGCCACCCTGGGCGGGGCGATCGCCCTCGCCCTCGGGATCGGGATCCAGAACTTCCCCGAGGGAACGGCGGTCGCCGTGCCGCTCCGTGCCGAGGGGCTCTCCGCGGGCAGGAGCTTCTTCTACGGCCAGCTCTCCGGCGTCGTCGAACCGATCGCCGGCGTCCTCGGGGCGGCGGCGGTGCTGGCGATCCGGCCCCTCCTGCCCTGGGCGCTCGCCTTCGCCGCCGGTGCGATGATCTACGTCGTCGTCGAGGAGCTCATCCCGGAGGCGCAGCAGAAGGGAAGCACGGACATCTCCACGGCGGGACTGATGGCCGGCTTCACCGTGATGATGGTCCTCGACGTCGCCCTCGGCTGACGTACCGGTTGGTTTTCTGGCGGGCACCGCCGGCTCGCCCTACCCTTGCCCGTGATGATGCCGATCGTTCTCCGGACGCGCGGCCCGGTCGTCGCGCTCGCCTCGGTGGCCCTCCTGCTGGCCGGCCTCATTTTCCCGGCGGCGGCGCCGGTGGTGTGCGTCGGCGAAGACCACAGGGCCGTGGAGGCCCTGCTCGACGGATGCTGTCCCGTCCCGGCTCCTCCCCGGGAAGGGGGCGCGATCGAGCCGGGTTGCGGCGCCTGCGTCGACCTGGTCGCCGCCTCGGCGCTGGCGGGCGGGAACGCCCCCGTCCTCGCGGGTGCCCTGTCGGCTCCCACGAAACCCGCCGTGAGCCCCGCACCCCCGGCCGCGGAGACCGCCACGGAGGTACGGGCTCCCGCCCTCGCCCTTCTCTCGACGGTCGTTCTGCGCTCCTGATCCCTCGCGAACTCGTTGTCCCGTGAGTGCCCCGGTCCCGCGCCGGGGTCGTCGACAGCCCGTCCCGCGAGGATCGACCCGATGCGCCATGCTCTCCGGGCAGCGCCTCCGGCGCTTGCCTTCCTGTTGACGGCTTCCCTCCCGCTCGCCGCCTCCGGCCCCCTGCCCCCCCTGACGCTCGCCGAGGCGGAGGCCCGCGCCCTCGCCCGCAACCCGTCGCTTGCCGCCGCCGGGCTCGCGGTGCAGGCGGCAGGGGCCCGTGCACGCCAGGCCGGACGTCCACCCAATCCATTTCTCGAGCTCGAGGGAGAGAACTTCGGCGGCCTCGGGGGCCTGCGGGGCACCGGGGCCGCGGAGTGGACGATCTCTGTCACGCAGCCGATCCCCCTCGGGACCCGGCTTCGCGCCGCCCGGGAAGCGGGCGACCGGAACCGGGAACTCCTGGACCTGGAACGGGAGCGGTTTCGCCTCGACCTGCTCGCGCGCACCAGGGCCGCCTTCCACCGCGCGCGGATCGCCCGGGAACGGGTAGCGCTGGGCGAGGAGATGCTGCTTCTCGCCGAGGAGTTCGCCGAGACGGTTCGGCTCCGCGTGGAGGCGGGCCGTGCCGCTCCGGTGGAAGCGATCCGCGCGGGAATCGAGGTGACCCGTGCCCGCACGGCCCTGGCGCGGGCCCGGCGCGAACGCGCGGCCGCCCGCGCCAGCCTGGCCGCCTGCTGGGGAGCGACCGCCCCCGACTTCGGCGTCGTGGAAGGTTCACTGCCGGTCCCGCTGTCCCCGCCTCCCTGGACGGAAACCCTCGCTGCCCTCGCCTGTTCCCCTGATGCCCGGCTGCTGGCGGCGGCCCGGGAACGCGCCTCCGCGGTCTCGCGGCACGAGCGGGCGCGGGTCGTCCCCGACCTGGAACTCCGGGTGGGTCGTCGACGGCTCGCCGGGACGGGAGACGAGGGATTCGTCGCGACCCTGGGCCTCCCGCTGCCCCTCCTCGATCGCAACCGGGGGGCGCGGCGGGCCGCCGCCCTGGAAGAGACGCGCGCGCGCCTCGCGGAGGAAGCCGGTCGCAGCGAACTGGTAGCGGCCCTGCGCGCCTCGTTCGAGCGACTTGCCGCCGCCGAGGAAGAACTCGCCGCGCTCCGGGAAGAGGTCGTCCCTGCGGCGGAGCGGGCGTTCCTCCTGGTCGAGACCGGTTACCGGGAGGGAAAGTTCGGTTTTCTCGAGGTTCTCGACGCACGCCGCGACCTCGCCCTCGCCCGCTCCCTCTTCCTCGACACCGCTCTCGAGGTGCTCCTCGCCCGAACCGACCTCCAACGCCGTACCGCCGGCATGCCCGCGCTCGCCGGGGGAGAAGACCGATGACCGTCCGTATCGTTCTCCTGGCGCTCGCCCTGCTGCTCGCGGCTGCCTGCTCGGCCGAAAATGCCCCGGGACCCGGTCACGGGGACCCCGGTGATCACGGGACGGCCGGCCACGGGGCCGGGGCCGTCGTCCTCGCGCCCGGGGCCGCCGCCCGGGCGGGCCTCGAGGTCGCCGTCGCCGGCCCGGGTCCCATCGCCATCCGGCGGGACCTCCCCGGGGAGGTCCGGGCCAACGGCGACCGTCTCGCCCACGTGGCCCCGCGGGTCGGAGGAATCGCCCGGGAAGTGCACGCGAGCCTCGGCGACCGGGTCCGCGCAGGCCAGGTCCTCGTGGTCCTGGAGAGCCGGGAGCTGGCCGAGGTGCGGGCGGGTTGGCTGGCGGCGCGGGCCCGGGTCGAACTGGCGCGGGAGACCTTCGCGCGCGAGGACAGGCTTCGCCGGCGGGGAGTGACCGCCGAGCAGGATTGGCTGGACGCTCGCACCGCCCTGGCGGAGGCGGAGATAGAGCTGCGGGCCGCGCGGCAGGGTCTCCTGGCCCTCGGGGTGCCCCCGGGGGAGCTCGAGCGTCTTTCCTCTCTCCCCGAGGTCAACCTCGCGACGCTGAGGCTCGTCGCCCCTCTCCCGGGGGAAGTGATCGATCGCCACGTCACGGTCGGCGAGACGGTCGCCGCCCTGGCCCCGGTGTTCACGGTCGCCGACCTCTCGACCGTGTGGGTCGACCTCTCGGTCTACCCCGGGGACCTCGCCCACGTGTCTCCCGGCGCCCCGGTCGAGATCGTGGGGCCCGGGGGGCGTCCCCGGGCCCGCGGCAGGATCTCGTTCATCTCCCCCCTGCTGGGCGAGGAGACGCGCACCGCGCTCGCCAGGGTCATCCTGCCGAACCGGGATGGCGCCTGGCGCCCGGGGACCTTCGTCACCGGGCGCGTGACCGTCGAGGACGCGGATGTTCCCGTCCGGGTGCCGCTCACCGCGCTCGTGTACCCGGAGGACGGGGGGGCCGCGCTGTTCATCGCCGAAGACGGGGGCCGGTTCACCCTCCGCCGGGTGACTCTCGGCCGCCGGGACGCACGCTGGGCCGAGGTGACGGCGGGCCTCGACCCGGGGGAGCGGTACGTCATCCGGGGAGGGTTCTCGCTGCTCGCGGAGACCGGGAAGGACGCCTTCGGCGATGGACACGGCCACTGACCGGGAAGGAGCGAGACGATGAAGAACCTGCTGCGCCTCGGCGTCGAGAGTCGCCTCGTCGTCATCGCCCTTGCCCTCCTGCTGATGGCTGCCGGCTGGGCGAGCTGGCGACACCTGCCCATCGACGCGTTCCCGGACGTCTCGCCGAACCTGGTCCAGGTGTTCACGGTCACCGAGGGGCTCGCCCCCGAAGAGATCGAGACGTGGGTGACGTTTCCGATCGAGACCGCGATGAACGGCCTGCCCGGTGTCGCGAAGGTTCGCTCGGTCTCGAACTTCGGTCTCAGCGTGGTCAACGTGTACTTCCGCGACGACGTGGACCCCTGGTTCGCCCGGCAGCTCGTCGGGGAACGGCTGCAGGAGGCGCGGGAGCGGATCCCCGAGGGATTCGGCGATCCCCGGCTGGGCCCGATCTCCACCGGGATGGGCCTCGTGCTGTTCTACTACCTCGAGGACACGACCGGTCGCCGTACCCTCGAGGAGCTGCGCACGATCCAGGACTGGGTGGTCAAGCTCCACCTGCAGCAGGTGCCGGGAGTCACGGAAGTCCTTGGAATCGGGGGCTGGGAGAAACAGGTTCACGTCGAGGTCGACCCGGATGCCCTGCTTCGCTACGACCTCACCCTCGGAGACGTGATCGAGGCGATCCGCGCGGGCAACCGGAACGTCGGCGCCCAGTTCATCGAGCGCAACGCGGAAGAGCTCGTCGTCCGGAGCGTGGGACTCGCCGCCGGGAAGGAGGACCTCGCGCGGATCGTTCTCCGCTCGGTGGACGGCACCCCGGTCTGGCTCGGCGACGTCGCCCGGATCCGTGTCGGCGGGGCCGTCCGACGCGGAGTCCAGACCCGCGATGGCATCGGGGAGGTGGTCGCCGGCCAGGTGATCAAGCTGTTCGGCGCCAATGCCTCCACCGTCATCTCGGCCGTCGAGAAACGGGTCGCGGAGATCAACCGGATCCTGCCGGAGGGAGTGCGCATCGTCCCCTACTACGAGCAGAAGAGCCTCGTCGCGGCCGCCGTCCGGACGGTCGTGGACGCCCTCGTGCAGGGCATCGCTCTCGTCGTGCTCGTGCTCCTGGTTTTCATGGGCGGATGGCGCGCCAGCCTGGTGGTCGCCCTCTCCATTCCGTTCTCCGTCCTCGCCTCCTTCATCGGCATGCGGGCCCTGGGACTCTCGGCAAACCTGATGTCACTCGGGGGACTCGCGATCGCGATCGGCATGATGGTCGACGGCACGATCGTCATGGTGGAGAACGTGGACCGGGTCCTGCGCACGTCGCCGCCCGGAGAGGACCGGGGAACCGTCGTCGTGCGGGCCGGCGCGGAGGTGGCGCGACCGATCCTCTACACCGTGACGATCGTGGTGGTCGTCTTCCTGCCACTCTTCACGCTGCGCGGCGTGGAAGGGAAGACGTTCCGTCCGCTGGCGTGGACGTTCGCCCTCGCGATGCTCGGTTCTCTCGCGTGGGCGCTCCTCGTGGCGCCGGCGCTCTCCTCGCTGGTCCTGAGGCGTCCCTCCGCCGGCCGACGTTCCCCGGCAGACCGGCTGCTCGGGCTGCTGCGGGACGCATACGAACCGGTCGTGCGGTGGTTCGTCCGGCGCCGGTGGGCGGCGCCGTGCATGGCGGCCCTGCTGTTGTCCTGTGGTGCCGTGGTCGTTCCCTTCCTCGGGTCGGAGTTCACGCCGACCCTCCAGGAGGGCACGATCGTGGTCCGGCTGACCATGGCGCCATCCATCGCGCTCACGGAGTCGACGCGCGTCGCCCTTGCCGTGGAACGCCGGCTGCTGGAGCTCCCGGAGATCGAGTCGGTCGTCACCCGCATCGGCCGCGGAGAGGTCGGTGCTCACACCGACCCGGTCAACTCCGCCGAGATGTTCCTGTTGCTGGCCCCCCGCGACCGCTGGCGTGTCCCGGACCAGGAACGCCTCGAGGACCTGCTCCGCGAACACCTCGGCGAGATTCCCGGGATACTGGTCAATTTCACCCAGCCGATCGAGATGACCGTCGACGAACTGCTGGAAGGAGTGCGCGCCCAGCTCGCGGTCAAGGTGTTCGGCGAGGATCTCGCCACCCTCGAGCGAACGGCGGAGCAGATCGCGCGCCTGGTCCGGAGCATTCCCGGGGCGGCGGACGTCCAGGTCGATCGCCTGGCGGGCGCCCCGCAGCTTCTCCTGCGGGTCGACCGGGAGGCGGTGGCCCGGTGGGGCCTCGACGTGGAAACGGTCCAGGAGACGATCCGGGCCGCGGTCGGCGGCGCCGTCGTCGGCCAGGTCTTCGAGGGGATCCGGCGCTTCGACATCCTGGTCCGGTACCCGGAGGAGCGCCGGAATACGCCGGAGGCGATCGGCGGCATCCTCGTCCCCGGGCCGGGCGGGATGCGCGTTCCGCTCTCCGAGGTCGTGGAGATGCGCGAGGTGCGTGGGCCGCGCCAGGTGACCCGGGAAGGCGGTCAGCGGTTCGCCACCGTCCAGTGCAACGTCTCCGGGCGCGACATCGGGTCGTTCGTGGCCGAGGCGCAGCGTGCCATCGAGGAGCAGGTCGACCTTCCTCCGGGGTACCTGGTCACCTGGGGTGGCCAGTTCGAGCTCCAGCGACAGGCCAACCGTCGCCTCGCCCTCGTCGTGCCGGTCACGCTCCTTCTCGTCTTCCTGCTGCTCCATGCGGCCTTCCGGTCCACGCGGCGGACCCTCCTGGTCCTGGCCAACATCCCGTTGGCCCTCGTCGGCGGCGTGGTCGCCCTGGCCGTCTCCGGGCAGGTCCTGTCGGTCCCGGCGTCCGTCGGGTTCATCTCCCTCTTCGGGATCGCCCTGGGCAACGGGATGGTGCTGCTGGCCTGCATGGACGACCTCGCCCGTGGCGGCCTTTGCCCCGCCGAGGCCGCGACGAGGGGAGCGCTCCTCCGCCTTCGCCCCGTGCTCCTGACGGCGACGACGACGGCCCTCGGCCTGGTGCCGCTCCTCGCGGCCACCGGTACCGGCAGCGAGGTTCAGCGGCCGCTGGCGACGGTCGTCCTCGGGGGGCTCGTCACGTCGACCGTCCTTACGCTGCTGGTGCTCCCTGCGCTGTACCCGCGGATCGTCGCCCGAGGGTGGCGGGACCCCGGGTCACGTTGATGGCCGTCCCTACGGGCAGAACGGGTCCGCCGGTCGCGGGTCGACCGAGGGGTCGTGGCGGTCCTTCCCGTCGCTGCGGAAACCGTAGGGGCCCTCGCACGTGCCGCCGCCCCAGGCGACCACCAGCCAGTAGCTGTCCGCGGGGGCGCGGGTCACCCGCGCCGTCGTCGAGGCCCCCCCGGCGGCGTCGCAACCGGTGGCCGGCGTCGGCGAGTCCGGGAACTCCGTCTCCCCGCCCGGCTCCTTGACGTGGTCGTAGGTCCCCTGGTCGCGGAGGCTCCCCAGCGTGCCGACGTAGAGGTCGTAGCCGGAGACCAGGCCCCAGGCCGGGTCCCAGGTGAACCGCAGGCCGTCGTCGTCGATCCGCTCGACCCTCGTGATCGTCGCCTCCCCCAGGTGACACCATCCGCCCCGCATCTCCGCGGCGTCCGGCTCGAGGAACAGCTCGTCGAGGACGAGCCGCCCCTCCGGGCTGCCGAAGCTCGGCCCGAACGAGAATCGCACCGCGGCGACGCGGGCGAGGTCGACCCCGCTCCCGTTGGCAAGAAAGTCCTCGAGGCGCAGGCGGACCCGCTCGAACTCGTCGTGCCACCCGCCCTGGCGCTGGTACGGTTCCTCGATCCCGCCGCCGTAGGCGCCGATCCGGATCGATGCCTGGTGCCCGTCCGCGTCCCGGATCGTGACCGTGAAGTCCAGGTCCCCCAGCCTCGCCGTCGTCAGCGGGTGCCGCGTTCCCTGGGCGCCGCGGAACGAGAGGTAGTCGAACCGGGTGAAGTCGGACAGACCGGGGACGATCTCCCACTCCAGGTAGACGTCGGACCCGTTCCAGTCGAAGACGATCCCGCGGTCGTTCTCTTCCGGGCCGATCAGCGTCACGCCGTTGAACGGGTCGGACGACGTCCAGGCGAAGTCCTCGTTGTTGTCGTCGAGGCGTCCCTCGGTGAAGTGCTGGACGTTCCCGGTCACCCGGCCGCCCGAGCTGCTGACGTTCGGCTCCGTTCCCGTCTCGAAGTCGTCGATTACCGCGTACCCGGACCGCGGGTGGGGCCTCCACTCGTTGGTCACGACGAAGCACGGGTTCGACGTGTCGACGCCGATCGGGTGAAACCGCTCGTACTGGCGCCAGAAGAAGTCGGTCGCCGCCGGGCTTCCCTCGCAGAAGTACTTCACCAGCGGCAGGAAGAGCCCGAGCTGGACCAGGTGGGTCCCGTCCTGGCCGATCGGGCAGGGCCCCTCGAACCAGTCCCACGTCTCCTGGCCGTCGTGGAACCACGCGTGGCCGGTCCCCTGTACGACGGTGGACATCCGCCAGCCCTCGGCCCGCTCGTACAGGTGGAACGTCTGGCACAGGTCGCAGTCGGCCGACCCGCTGACCTGCGTGTCTCCCGAGGCCGTCCAGAGATGGTAGTTGGCCCCGCGCGGAGTCTCGTTGTTCTCCATCTTGCCGCCGGGAGGGAGCATGCTGCTGAGGAGGACCAGGTCGTCGAGCGTGTAGTGGGTCGGGTGGTAGTTCCCCAGGTAGATGTCGTTGTACGCCCGGGTGATGCTGATCGCGCCGTAGCTGTGCCCGATCCAGACGATCCGGTGGGAGTCGATCTTCCCGGCGAGCACGCCCCCCGCGATCGTCCCCTGCTGGTCGAGGAAGGCATCGGTGTGCCGGTGGGTCGCGTAGTGATCCATGTTCTGGTGGGACATCACGATGTAACCCCACGACGCCAGGTGCCTGCCGATGTGGCCGTACCAGCGGTAGTCGTGGCCGGACCCGTGGCTGATCACGACGAGGGGACGCGGGTCCATGTCGCGGATCGTGGCCGGGTAGTAGCAGACCTCCATCGTCTCGTCCGCGGGAATCCCGAAGACCGTCCCGACGCTGTACGGGGGCACCTCGACCACCTCGAGGGGCCCGGGAGCGGTCGTGTCTCCGACCACGTAGAAGCCAGCCTCGTCCGAGTACCCGTCGACCAGGTCCCCGCCGGAGAGCCGCCCGTCCCTGTCCAGGTCGACGACGACGTCGTACCCGTGCCCGAGGCCGGTCATGGCGCGGGTCGCCGGCTCCCGGGCCCGCCACTCGAGCGTGTCCGCCGCGGCGATCTCGACCGTGTTCTCCTGGACCGTGTCCCCGGAGAAGGTCACCTCCTGGGGACCGGAGGTCCGGACGTCGTGCAGGACCGGGTCCCGCTTCCACTCGGCCAGGGTCCGTGCCTCGACCACCCAGATGTCGGCGGTCTTCCCCCGGACCTCCGGGTGAAGGGCCGGGTCGACGGCAACGTGGACGGGGGCGTTCGCGTTGAACGCCTTGACGTACTCGAAGAACGGGTACTCGGCGAGGGGGTTGCCGGCAAGCTCGGTCGCGACCTGGGCCCGGGAGACGGCGGGGCCGAGGGCGAACAGGACCGGGAAAAGCACGGCGAGAACCGGAACCGACCGCGGACGAACCATCGGCATCGCCTCCATCCGCACCGCCCGTGGCCGGCGGTCCCTCCCGTGCCTCAATGGATACGCCGTAACACGGTGGATGCACGGGTAAACATTCTCCGAGACACGCTTTCGCCGCGCTTCCCCTTGATTCGGGGACGGGATCGCCGTCTACTTGGAGGTGGTTGGAGCGTGCCGTGAGTGTTCCAGCGTCCAGGGGGAGATCTCGTCCACCGCGTCCGTTGCCCGGGCGTGCCCGCAGCTGACGTACCCGCTCGTCGTTCCCGGTCCAGGGGACCGGTCCTCCTGCCGCCCCGCCACGAGTCGCTCCCGGGAAGGAGGGAGATCGTCATGTCCCGGAAGGCTGTCACCGCCCCGTCCGCCGTCCTCGTCGCCGCCTGCCTGCTGGCAGCCGCGCTCCTGCTCCCCGCGTTGCCGGCGCGGGCCGGGGAGAACGACGCGGCCGCTCCTCCCCCGGTCGTCCGCTGCGCCCTCGGCGAGCCGGCCGACGACGGATCGCGCTGGCTCGCCGTCGCCGCGGTCGACGGCGACGGGTACCTCGTCCCGGGCGAGGAGGGCGAGGTTACCGTCGAGCTCCGCGGCGGGGCCACGTTCGAGGGGCGGGTCCTGCGGGGCCTCCTGCTCGACGGCCGCGGCGAGACGAGCGGCCGGGTCCGGCTCGCCGGCGGCGCCGCGCTGCTGCTCGTCGCCGGCGCGGCGGGAGACGATGTCGCCGCCCGCGTCACCCGGGAAGGGACGACGGGCGAGTGGACGGCGGCGCCCTCCCTCCCGGAAGGGGTCGAGCCGGTGGAGGCCCCCCCGCGCCCGGTGCGCCTCCCGGCGCCGCCGCCGGGCACGGAGGACGACGCCGGGCCGGTGGCGATGGTCCGGGTCGGCTGGGACGGACCGGCCGTTCCGGGCGAGCCCGTGCTGCTGCGCGCCGAGGCCCTCGACGCCGACGGCCGCGTCACCGACGCCCTCGACGGCAGCGAGACCTGGATCGCCCTCGCCGGGGCGGATGCAACCTTCACCGGCGCCTGCCCCGCCGGCAAGCTGGTCGACGGTGCCGGCACCACGTCGGCGATCGTTCACCTCGAGGAGGGCAGGCTCGCCCTCGAGGTCCTGCCCCGCTCCGGGGGCGACCTCTTCGTGACGCTGCAGTGGCGGGCGGGGACCTCGCTCCACGTCCGCCACGCGTACGCCGAGGTCGGTCCCCGCGACGGGTCGGCGACCGGGGACGCCCCGGAGGCGACGGGAGACCACGACGTCCCGGACGGCGGGGTCCGGCCCCCGGCCCACCGGCCGTGGAAGCTGCCCTTCGAGGTGACGGACGCCGTCTTCGACCCGGTCAAGCCGCGGCTCTGGGTCACCTCGAAGGAGGACCGGGCCGTCTACCTGGTGAACCTCCGTTCCGGTCGGGCCGTGCGAAAGTGGTCGTTCGACCAGGGCCCCGAGCACCTGGCGATCACGCCCGACGGCTCGCGCCTGTTCGTCACGATCCCGGCCGGGCCCCACCGTCCCTGGGGATCGGACCTCGGCTCCGGGCACGTGGCCTCGTGGGATCTCGGGCAGAAGCTCCTCGACCGGTACTTCCGGGTCGACTTCGATCCCCTCGACATCGTCGCCACGTCGGACGGGCACCTGGTCGTCTCCTCGGGCTCCGGCTGGCGAGGTTACCTGCGGGTCCTCGATGCCACCGACGGCCACGTCACCGACTCGGACTGGCACGCCGACACCGGCGCCTTCCTGGCTCCCAGGCCGCAGGAAGACCGCGCCTACGCGACCTACGACAACTACCACTACGACGTCGAGCGCTACGATCTCCTCCCGGGAGGACGGATCGACTACTCCCGGGCGGTGCGGGGCGACGCTCCCGGGCGGGCCGGCTGGATCACCCCGGACGGTTCGACCCTCGCCCTTTCCGGGGGGGACCTCCTGGCGCTCCGGGACGAGCCCGGGGACGACATGGAGTGGACCGGCACGTTCACGAGGCACGGGATCTCCGACCTCGCCTTCGACGGTCCCAACCGGACGGTGGCCAGCCTCGAGAAGGACTGGCTCCGCTTCTACAACCTGGAGACCTGGATCCCCTTCTCCTCGCAGCCGCTGGCGCGCGCCTCGTCGTTCGTCGGCTTCTCCGAGGGACGGGTGCTCGTCCTCGCCGTCGAGCAGGACCTCACCCGGATCCTGCGCTTCGCCCACCCCGCCCCGAACGGGGCCGACAACACGCCGCCGCGGGCCGCGCTCTCGATGGACCCGGCCCGGCCGTTCGCCGGCGACGAGGTCACGTTCGACGCCTCCGGCTCGACGGACGCCGAGGACGGGAGCGACGGCCTCCGGTACCGGTGGGACCTGGACGGTGACGGCACCTGGGACACCGACTTCTCCGGCGACCCCGTCCTCCGCCATCGCTTCCCCGTGCCCGACAACGTCACGGTCCGGGTGCAGGTGGCCGACTCCCTCGGGCTCGCGGACGTCGCCAGCCTTCCCGTCGAGGTCTCGTTCCGGCCCGATCCCGGGGAACCCGGGCCCGACCACGCTCCCTTCGACCTGCCCTGGGGGGCCGACACCGTCGCCTTCGATTCCGCCCGTGACCACGCCTGGATCGCGTCCATCCGCTCGCGGCGGGTCTTCCTCGTCGACGCGGAGCGCGGCACCGTGATCCGCGCGTGGTCGTTGCCGCTCGTGCCGAGCGACCTCGTCCTCTCGGCGGACGGCCGGCGCCTCTTCCTGGTGGCGACGAAGGAGCGCCCGGACCCCTGGTCCACCGAGGGAAGGTCCTGGATCGGTTCGTGGGACCTCGAGACCGCCGTGATGGACCGGCTCCTGCCCATCGAGCCGTACGCCACGGAGGTCGCGCCCGGACCGCCCGGCGTCGTCGTGGTCTTCCATCCCCGCGTCGGCGCCTTTTCCCTCGATGCCGCCACGGGCCGGGTCCTGGACGGCCCGGTCGGGCCCGGGTACCGCGGCGGCGTCTCGGCGCGCCCCGACGGGTCGTGGTTCTACGTCCTCGACGGAGCCGGGAACCCGGCGCTTCACGTGGACGTTCGACCGGACGGCGGGCTCGTCGAGCGCTGGGTACGGCGGCCCGGCCTGGTGGGGACCCCGTGGTGGGCCTTTCCGGGCGGCGACCGGGTGCTCGTCCCGTCGGGACGCGTGCTCGCCTGCACGGGCGACGCGGCCACCGACCTGGACGAGCTGGGGAGGATCGGGGACCGGTGGAAGATCGAGGACGCGGCGTTCGACGGGCCCGTGCTCGCCACCGTCGCCCACCGGCACGTCTCGTACCACGACATCGGAACCCTGGAGCGGTTCTCGACCCTGGAGATCGAGCCGTCCCGGTCGTTCGTCGGGTTCACGACGAGCCACGTCGTGATCGTCTCCTCCGGGGGAGACGTCTTCCTCCTGGCCCACCCGGCCCCCGGCGGGACGTGGGAGGCACCCCCGGAACCCCGGCTCGAGGTCATTCCCCCCGCGCCCACCAGCCTTGACGAGATCCTGCTGGACGCGAGCGGAACCACGGATCCCGAGAGTCCCCTCGAGGACCTCCGGTTCCGCTGGGACATCGACGGGGATGGCACGTGGGACACCGACTGGACCGGCGAGCCGACGTACGCGGCGGGACGCGTCGAGCCCGGCCCGGTCACCTTCCGCGTCGCGGTCCAGGACCCGTGCGGAGCGATCTCGATCGCCGAGCAGGCGGTCGAGGTCACGTTCGTCCCGGACCCCGGCGAGCCGGTCTCGCCCCACCAGCCCTACCGGCTGCCGTTCGTCGCGGGCGGAGCGAAGTTCCTGCCCGGCCGGCCGTTCTTCCTGGCGACCCACCCGGGGGAGAAGGCCGTCTACCTGGTCGACACCCGGTCGGGCCTCGCCGTCCGTCGCTGGCGGTTCGTCCATCCCCCGGAGAGCCTCCGGGTCTCCCCGGACGGGAGCCGGGCCCACGCGCTGCTCCGGGTGCGATCCGCCCCGGGCCGGTCCGGGAGCGGGGGAGAGGTGCGGCTCGTTTCGTGGGACCTCGCGACGATGACGATGGACCGGTACCTGCGCGTCTCCATGGCCGTTCCGGACTACGTCGTCACCCCGGACGGCTACTACGTGGTCATGCCCGGGAAAGGCTCGGACCCGTTCCTGCGCGCGCTCGACCCGGAAACCGGGGCCGAGGTCGACCGGGCCGAGCTCGGGTACTCGTGGACAGGCCTGGCCCTCCACCCGGACGGACACCGCCTGTACGCCACCAGGAGCTACCACCGGCCGTGCCTGAGGCTCTTCCTGGTGGAACCCGGCGGCCGGCTGACCCGGGAGCGGGACTACGACTGTCCCTGGGAGCATCCCGTCCGGTGGCCCGCCTGGTTCACGCCCGACGGCACCCGGATGATCACCGCCGCCAACCAGGTCTTCGACGTGCCGGAGAACCCGGAAGAGGCCCCGGCCTTCCGGCAGGCGATCCTGCCCCCCTATCCCCCCGCCAGGGATGTCGCGTTCGACGCGAGGAACGGCGAGTTCTTCGTGGCGAGCCGCGGCATCCACCGGTTCGACACGGAAACCCTGGAGCTCCTCGACCTGCTGGGCCGGAACACGGACTTCCTCGCCGTGGGCAAGGTGGGAAAGCAGCTCTTCGGGCTTCACGGGTGGTGGGCGAACGGCGTGACCTTCTGCCCCCACTGGGAGATCAACCACCCGCCGGTGGCGGACGCGGGGGAGGACCGGGTCCTGGAGTGCACGGGGAATCTCTCAGCGACCGCCACGCTGGATGGCTCCGGGTCGTGGGACCCGGACTCCGAGGGGGAGCCCGACGAGGACATCGCCTCCTGGGACTGGTTCGAGGGGGAGACTTCCCTCGCCTCGGGCGAGGTCGCGGACGTCCCCTTCTCCCTCGGTGAGCACGAGGTCACCCTGGTCGTCACCGACCGCTCCGACGCCACCGACGACGACACCGTCCGGGTCACGGTGAGGGACACCATCGCCCCCGCGGGTGCCATCACCTGGCCCCCGGCGGGCGCGTGCTTCGGCCCGGCCGCCGTCCCGGTGACCGTCACCGACGACGTCGCCGACACCTGCGACCCGGCGCCGTCCCGCGCCTGGCTGCCCGGCCCCGGTCCCGCGTACGCGGACCACGGCGACCACGACGTCACCCTGGTCGTCACCGACGTCGCCGGCAACGAGTTCCGCGACCACGTCCCGTTCACGATCGACCTGGTCCCGCCGGTGATCGTCGTCCGCTCTCCCGATCCCGGCTGGGCGCTCGGGCCGGGGAGCGTGCCGGCCTCGCTGGCGTTCACCGCGACCGACGACGACGGGGCCGCGGGAGGCGTCGTCCACGAGTGGATCGAGATCGAGGGGTGCGTCGCGTGGGACGGCGACGACTACGGCGACGGGGATGGCCTCCTCTCCGACGAGGAGATTCCCCTCGGGCCCGCGGAGCTCTGCCGGGTCGTCTCGGCCTGCGGGTTCGAGGAGCTGCACGATCCGCTGGTCACGATCCACGCGGTCGACTGCGGCGGCAACGAGACCGCGGCCTCCCGCCGCATTCCCGGTTCCTTCACCCCCCTCCCCGGCCTCTGCCCACCCTGACCGGGTCCCGCGGCGCCCGGCAGGCCGGGCCGGGCGCCGCGCACGGGGGTCGCACCCGGCCCGCTGCACGGTCCCGCTTCCCGTGGTTCCCCGGGTCCCGTGGACCCGCGGTGCGGACCGGGGCCGTGGTAACTTCTTGCGCAGCGACCGATCCGTTCGACGACGCGCGCCGCGGGGCCGGGAAGGGCGGACTCCCGGTGGTCCGCGCGCGCCCGGGAGCCGACCGATGACGAAGAAGAACGCCCGCGACCCCGAGGTGTACCCCGTCAAGCCCCACATCGCCGAGCGCGCCCATGTCCCCTCGATGGAGGAGTACCGGAGGCTCTACCGGCTCTCCCTCGACGACCCGGAGACGTTCTGGGCCCGCCAGGCGGAGATCCTCGACTGGTTCGTTCCCTGGCAGTCGGTCCTCGACCACGACTACGAGAACGTCGATTTCGCCTGGTACCTGGGCGGCCGGTTGAACGCCTGCTTCAACTGCGTCGACCGGCACCTCCGGGAACGCGGCGAGCAGACCGCGATCATCTGGGCGAAGGACGAGCCCGGCGAGTACGAGCGGATCACCTACCGCCAGCTCAAGCACTCGGTCTGCCGCGTGGCCAACGTCCTCCGCCACCACGGGGTCCGGCGGGGCGACCGGGTCTGCATCTACATGCCGATGATCCCCCAGCTCGCCTCGGCGATGCTGGCGTGCGCCCGGATCGGCGCGGTCCACTCGATCGTCTTCGGCGGCTTCAGCGCCGAGGCGCTCCGCGACCGGATCCTCGACGCGGGGGCGAAGGTCGTGATCACCGCCAACGAGGGCCTGCGGGGCGGGAAGCGGATCCCGCTCAAGGAGACCGTCGACCGGGCGGTGGAGGGACTCGACATGGTCGAGACCGTGCTGGTCGCCCGGCGCACCGACACCGACACGCCGATGACCCCGGGCCGCGACCACTGGCTGGAGGAGGAGTGCCGCCGGCAGCGGTCGACCTCCACCTACGAGCACATGGGCGCGGAGGATCCCCTGTTCATCCTTTACACGTCGGGCTCGACGGGGAAACCGAAGGGGGTGCTCCACACGACCGGCGGCTACCTGGTCTACGCCGCCCTCACCCACAGGCTGGTCTTCGACTATCACCCCGGTGACGTCTACTTCTGCGCCGCCGACATCGGCTGGATCACGGGGCACTCCTACATCGTCTACGGCCCGCTGGCGAACGGCGCGACGACCGTCATGTTCGAGTCGGTTCCCACCTACCCGGACGCCGGCCGCTACTGGCGGATCGTCGACGACCTCGGGGTGAACATCTTCTACACCGCCCCGACGGCGCTCCGGACGATCGCCCGCGCCGGGGACGAGCCGGTCCGGCGGTACTCCCGGAAGACGCTGCGGGTGCTCGGCACCGTCGGCGAGCCGATCGACCCGGAGACGTGGCGCTGGTACCACGACGTGGTCGGGGAGGGCCGCTGCGCCGTGGTCGACACGTGGTGGCAGACGGAGACCGGCGGGATCATGATCGCGCCCCTCCCGGGCGCGACGCCGCTCAAGCCGGGATCGGCGACGCTGCCGTTCTTCGGGGTCAAGCCCGTCCTGGTCGACGACGAGGGGAACGTCCTCGAGGGGAACGGCGTCTCGGGCAACCTCTGCATCGAGCGCACCTGGCCCGGCCAGGCCCGTACCGTCTACGGGGACCACGAGCGGTTCCGGGAAACCTACTTCTCCCGCTTCCCGGGGCTCTACTTCACCGGGGACGGCTGTCACCGGGACGAGGACGGCTACTACTGGATCACCGGCCGGGTCGACGACGTGATCAACGTCAGCGGCCACCGCCTCGGCACCGCGGAGATCGAGTCGGCCCTGGTCGCCCACGAGGCGGTTGCCGAGGCCGCGGTCGTCGGCTTCCCCCACGAGATCAAGGGCCAGGGGATCTTCGCCTACGTGGTCCCGGCCGCGGACGCGGAGGCGGGCGACGCGGCGGAGCTGGTCGGGTCGCTCAAGCAGCAGGTGCGCCACGTGATCGGGCCCGTGGCGGTCCCCGACGTGATCCTGGTCGTGCCCGGGCTGCCGAAGACGCGGAGCGGCAAGGTGATGCGCCGGATCCTGCGCCGGATCGCCGCCGGCGAGTACGACGACATGGGGAACGTCTCCACCCTGGCCGACCCCTCGATCGTCGAGACCCTCGTCGACCTCCACCGGCGGGCCTGACCGCTTCCCGGAAACCGGGCTCGGCCACCGGCGCCGGTGCCCCGTCCCGCGCCGGCCGCCGCGCGGAGGGCGCACGGACCCGCCCGGCGCGGCAGCGGAAACGAGGCGGGAAATGGTGGAGGCGGCGGGAATCGAACCCGCGTCCGAGGACGGTCCACGACGGGCATCTACACGCTTAGCCGCCTCTTTGGATCTCGCCTTCCCCGGCCCGAGGGGCAGGGACGGGGAAGACCAGCCCGTTGGCTCTCGCCCTCGACCGCTGGGCCGGCGGTCTTCGGGCCAGCCGGTGTCCGATGACGCCCCGGGCTCCCCCCACCGGCAAGGGGAACGGGGCGGCTACCCGTGATCAGGCAGCGAGCGCGTAATCAGTGTTGGCGCTTGTTTTCGTTCCCGGTGATTTACGAGGTGCCGGGACCTCGGCGTGCAGCCCGCGCTTTCCTGTCCCCGTCGAGTCCTTTCGCCCCCACGGGAGGACAGGCCAAACGCCTGCTTGCGAGGAAGTTATACGATGGCCCGGCCGGCCCGTCAACCGGGCCGGGGAATGCCCGGGAAACCCTCACCGGCGGACGAACCGCAGGAAGACCCGCCAGTTTCCCTCCCCGAGGTCGGGCGGCAGGCGGTGAGCCTCCGGCACCAGCAGGACGAGGACCCGGGCCCCGGGAGGGTCGACCTCCGCGGAACCCCGGCGGCGGGACTCCTCTCCGCTCTCCCGCGGCCGCCGCTGGCGCCGCGGAGGGCGGACGTGCAGCACCCGCGCCTCGACGAAGGACCGTCCCGGTTCCTGGCCTTCCCTGGCGTTCCGGACCGGGGGGATGCGACCGATGACGACGTCCATGCCGACACCTCCGTCTTTCGTATCGGCCCGGAGGCTGCCGGTCTTGACCCCGGGCCGACGGCCCTCCCCCTCAAGTCCGGGCCCTCCCGGGCCGATACGAAGGCCAGCGGGGCACCGTGCCCCGGCGCGGGGTGAACGTGGACATCTCGACCGTCATCGGACTGGTCATCGGGACGGCGCTGGTCCTCTCGGCCATCGTGCTGGGGGACAACCCCATCATCTTCATCAACGTGCCCTCGATCCTGATCGTCATCGGGGGCACCATCGGGGTGACCTTCATCAAGAACCCGATGAGCCGGGTGTTCGGCACCTTCGCCGTCGTGAAGAACGCCTTCTTCGGGAAGCTGACCCCGATCGACAAGCTGATCGAGCAGATCGTCGAGCTCTCCCGGAAGGCCCGGCGCGAGTCCCTGCTCTCCCTCGAGAAGGTCCAGATCGAGGACCCGTTCCTCGCCAAGGCGATCCGGCTCGCGGTCGACGGCATGGAACCGGCGGCGATCAAGACGGTGATCGAGACGGAGATCACGTACCTCGCCCAGCGGCACAAGGTCGGCCAGGACCTTCTCGACGGGATGGCGACCGCCGCGCCGGCGTTCGGAATGATCGGCACCCTGATCGGGCTCGTCCAGATGCTCGCCTCGATGGACGATCCCTCGAAGATCGGTCCCTCGATGGCGGTGGCGATCCTGACGACCCTCTACGGGGCGATCATCGCCAACCTGTTCGCCCAGCCCCTCGCGGAGAAGCTGAAGAACCGCAGCCAGGACGAGATCAACGCCCGGATGGTGGTTCTCCAGGGGGTCCTGTCCATCGTCGAGGGGGACCACCCCGCATCGGTCGAGCAGAAGCTCTCGGCCTACCTGCCGCCGAAGCAGCGCAAGGACGGCGACAAGAAGGCCGCGTAGGGAGCCGGCACGATGGACCCGATGCAGGAAGAATGCAAGCCGGGAGCCCCAGAGTGGGTCGTCACCTTCGGGGACATGATGTCGCTCCTGCTCTGCTTCTTCGTGCTGCTGCTCTCCTTCAGCACGATGGAGACCGAGCGGTTCAAGATCATCGCCGGCTACATCCGCGAGGCGTTCGGCGTCCAGGTCGACTACCACTACACCGAGATCCCGTCGGGCAACACCGTCGTCACCGTCGAGTTCAACCCGCCCGTGCCCGGCAAGCCGATGATCTTCAAGAAGATCAGCGACATCATCCACGAGCTCGAGCTCGACACGCTGGTCGAGGCGGAACAGGAGAAGGACGGCGTTCGCATCCGGATGGACGGTGCCCTGGTGTTTCCCCCCGGGAGCGCACAACTGTCCCCGGATGCCGTTCCGTTCCTCGAGCACGTGGCGAAGGTGATCGAGGAGTCGTACGCCGACGTGGTGGTCGAGGGGCACACGGACAATGCCCCGATCCACTCGTCGGTCTTCCCGAGCAACTGGGAACTTTCCGCCGCCCGCGCCGCGGCGGTCGTCCGCTTCTTCGAGAGCCGCGGGATCCCGGGCTTCCGCCTGCAGGCGGTGGGCTACGGGGACACGCGGCCGATCAGCGAGAACTTCACCGAGGAGGGGCGACGGAAGAACCGGCGCGTCGAGATCCTGATCAAGACCCGCAAGGCGCCCTGATCGCCTGACCGGAGGAACGAGCGATGGCCGAGGAGAAGAAGGACCAGGCCCCCGAGGAGCAGCCGAAGAAGAGCAAGAAGATGCTCTTCATCATCATCGCCGCGGTCGTCGTCCTGCTCGCCGCGGGCGGTGGCGTGGCCGCCGTCTTCCTGCTCGGCGGCGGGAAGGAAGCCGCGGCCGCGGAGGCGGAGGCCCGGAAGGAGGCGCCCGCCGAGGAGAAGCTGATTCTCGTCCCGCTGGACACCTTCATCGTCAACCTGGCGGACCCGAAGGGGGACCGCTTCATGAAGGCGACGATCCGGCTGACGACGAACGATCCGGGGCTGGAACAGAAGATCCAGTCCGACCCGGTGCTCAAGGCGCGGATCCGCGACCGGGTGCTCTCGATCCTCTCCTCGAAGAGCTTCCAGGACGTGAACAACCCGGTCGGCAAGGAGAGCCTCCGCCGGGAGCTGCAGCGCGAGCTGAACCAGGTCCTCCCGGACGACTCGATCAAGGAGGTCCTCTTCGTCGAGTTCATCGTCCAGTAGCGCCAGCCCCGCGTACCCCGGGCAGGCGGCCCCCCCCGGGGGGCCGCCTTCTTCGACCGTGCGTCGCGTCGATCCGGCCCCGCCACGGCGGCGATGGGACCGCCTACATCGCCAGGAGGACGGACCGGGCGTCCGCGACCTCGCGCTGGACCTCGGCGGCAAGGCGGGAGAGCTCGTCGGTGCCGATGCCGATGATCCCGGCGGGAGGTCCCGGGTCCTCGTGGGAGGCGCTGCCGAGGAGGCGGTCGGCGACCATCACGATCGCGGCGAGCTGGCGGTGTTCCCCCTCGGGCAGGACGTCCCCGTGGTGGTGCCCGCAGACGTCCACGAGCTGGGGGGCCAGGTTCCAGCGGGAGAGCAGCTCGCGGCCGACCTGCTCGTGGTCCATCCCCAGCAGGGCGAGCTCCTCCTCGGGGGTCGGCAGGGCTCCCCGCCCCGGGTCGACGAGGCCACGGTACTCCCGCACCTGGAAGGCGAGCAGCACCAGCCGCCCGACGTCGTGGAGCAGGCCGGCAACGAACGCCTCCTCGCTCCAGCCGAAGCCGAGGCGCTCGGCGATCACCCGGGCGCCGAGCGCGGTATCCACCGAGTGTTCCCAGACCAGCGCCTGCTCGGCGGCCGCATCCGGCGGGATCATCTCCTTGAGCCCCGCGGCGACCGTCGTCAGGGTCAGGGACCGCAGGCGCAGGAACCCGATCAGCATGATGGCGTGGGAGAGGGTCGAGATCTGCTGCGGAAGCCCGAAGAGGGCGGAGTTGACGAGGCGCAGCACGGTCCCGGTCATCGCCGGATCCGTCTCGATCACCCGCCGCAGGTCCTCCGCGGTGGTGTCCTGCTGCTCGAGGAGGCGGAGTACCTTTCCCGCCGCCTGGGGCATCGGCGGCAGGGCATCCATCCGGTCCGCCAGGCTTCCCGGCGTGACCATCCGGCCGCTCGTCATCGCGCCTTCCCCCCGCCCCGCGCCCGCAGGCGGGAAGCGACCAGGGCGGCGGACCGGTCGTCCGTCCGGGCCGACTGCCGGTTCGCGGCCACGACCGCCCGGTGCAGCTCCTCGCGGACGACGTTGACCTCCGGGGGCGCCTCCACCCCCAGGCGGACGTGGTTGCCGCGGACCTCGAGGACGCGCAGGCGGATGCCGCCCCCGATCACGATCGCCTCGCCTGGTTTCCTGCTGAGCACGAGCATTGCGGGACCTCCTGTCCCGGGAGGAGCGTCCTACTCCCCCCCGTCGTCCTCGACGCCGAGTGGATGCCGGAGCGGCAGGTCGCGCCGGTCGAGGATCACCTGGACCCCCACCATCCGCTCCGGGTTCACGACGATGGGGGCGCGCAGGTTGACCGTCGCGCCGCCCCCTTCCTGGAGGGTCACGACCGCCAGCAGCAGCAGGCCGTCCGCGCTGGCGGCGCCGACCCGGTCGGCCACGTGGGCCGGGATCTTCTCCGCGTAGCCGTCGACCAGCAGCCGCGGGTCCACGACCAGGATGGCGAGCGCCGGGCTGCGGCAGGAGCGAAGCCAGAGGAAGGGCCGCACGTCCTCCCGCTGGACCAGTTCCCACCGGTCCTCGGCCTCGAAACCGGGGAGGCCCTCCGGGAAGCGGATCGCCGTCTGCTCCCCGGAAAGGCCGGTGCGGGTCTCCTCCCGCTCGAGCACCTGTTCCGTCATGCGCTCACCCGAGGTAGTCGAAGAAGGTGGGGCCGAAGAGCTTCGCGCCGGCCGCCAGGGTCGCCTGGTAGCCGGTCTCGAACTTCTGCACGTCGGACATCGCCTCCGCCATGTCGGCGGACCCCAGGTCCGCGACCCGGCGCTGCAGGCTGAGCTGCCGGTCCTGGAGACGCACGTCCGCGTCCTCCAGCGCCTTTCGGCGGTTCCCGATCCGCGAGAGCATCGCCGCGTTCGCCGAGATCGCGTCCCGCAGGTCGTCGAGGAGCGCCTGGACGCGCTCGGTGTCGGCGTCGTGGAATGCCTCCTCCAGGTCGGCGAGCACCTGCATCGGGCCGCCGACACCCATCTCGCCGAACAGCTCGTCCCCGGGGACGTTGATCGTCACCTGCTCGGCGTCGAGGTGGATCTGGATGGCCCGATCGTTGCCCTGGTAGTGGCCGTCCGCGTCGAACGGCTCGGTGTCGGTCAGCGTGCCGGAGAAGATGTACCGGCCGCTGATCTTGAGCTTCGTCAGGCTCATCAACTGCGAGCGGAGCCCGGAGATCTGCTCGGCCAGCGCCTCGTACTGGGCGTCGTCCAGGGTGTCCGACGATCCCTGCACCGCGTACTGGAACGCCGAGGTCAGGATCTCTCCCAGGTCGCCCGCCGCCTCCTCGAGCATCTGCAGCCACGGCCGCGCCTGGGAGATCCCCCGCTGGCGCATCACGAGCTGCTGCATCTCTTCCTGGAGGCGGAGCAGCTCGGCCGCGGCCTCCGGGTCGTCCGAGGGGTAGCGCACGCGGAGACCCGACGACGTGCGTGCCAGCGCCTCGTCGAGCGACCCGCGGTTCCGCTGCAGGTTCCGCAGGAAGACCCGCTGCGAGAAGGCGTTCGAAACCCGGAAGATCGCCATCGGATCACCCCGCCAGCAGGCCGAGGGCCATCTCGGTGACCCGGTTCACCGTCTGCATGTACCGTGCGGCCGCCTGGTACGACTGCTGCCACTTCGCCAGGTCGGCCGCCTCCTCGTCGAGGCTGACCCCGGCCACCTGCTGCCGCTTGAGATCCAGCGAATCGACGATCGTCTCCCCGGCCTGCCGGCTGGCGTCGGCCGAGGCCGTGTCGCGCCCGATCGCCGCCATCAGGTCGGCCCCGTAGCCGGCGAACGAGTGGCCGCCGAGGCCGGTGACCGGCTCCTCCCGCAGCGCGGCGAGCCGGAGCGCGATCGCGTTGTTCCCCGGCTCGTTCGCCGCGTCCGCCGCGGCGATCCGCCGGGGATCCTCCTCGATCCGCGCGTTCACCTGGATGGACGACGCCATGTGGTCGCCGGGCGGGTCCGGCACGAAGAAGGCGAGCCCGGTCGATCCGTCGAGGCCGTAGCCGGAGGAGTGGACCGCGTTGACTTCCCGGGCCAGCTCGGCGGCCAGGGTGTCCAGCCGTTCCCGGTAGCCGGGCACGTCCTCGTCCCGAACCGCCAGGTAGCCACCCAGGGCCCCGCCGCGCAGGCGACCTGTCAGGTCGACCTGCTCGCCACCGCGGAGCACGGTGACGTGGTGCATCCCCTCCGCGTCCTGGAACGTCCCGAGGGGATGGGCGAGCTCCCCGGCGAGCAGCGTGTCACCGGTCTCCTCGAGGAAGACACTGACCTGGCCGTTGTCCGCCTCGACGGTGCGGATCGAGACCAGGCCCGAGAGCTCGTCGACGAGCCGGTCCCGCTCGTCGCGCAGGTCGGACGCTTCGCCGCCTCCCGCCTCGAGGCCGAGCAGCTCGACGTTGATCTGGGACAACCGGTCGAGGATGTCGTTCACCCGGTCGATCTTGTCCGCGACCTGCTGGTTTGCCGAGCGGCGGGACTCGACCAGGTAGGTGTCCAGCCGGTGGAACGTGGACGCCACCTGCCGGCCGGCGGCGAGAACGTTCTCCCGCACCGCCGGGTCGTCCGGTTGGACGGAGAGCGATTCGAGGGAGTCGAAGAAGTTCGTCAGGGCCCCCTGGAGCTCGTTCGTCCCGACCTCGCCGAACATCGGCTCCATCGCGGCGAGGATCTCCGCCCGGGCCGTGTCGGCCCCGAGGCGCCCCATTTCCCGGCGGGTGGCGAAGTCGAGAAACGGGTCCCGGACCCGGTGGACCGACACGACGTCGACGCCCATCCCGGCCCAGCCGCCGGGCACCGCGATCGTCGGAAGCGGCCCCAGCTCGAGGCGCCGCCGGCTGAACCCCGGGGTGTTGGCGTTGGCGACGTTGTAGCCGGAGAGGTTCATGCCGAGCCGGAAGGCCCGCATGGCGGTCCGTCCGATCGCGAACTGGGAGAAGACCGTCACCGCTCAGCCCTCCGCCGAGAATCGCCCGCCGGGCGCCGCCGCCTCGCGGGGCCGCCCGTCGGGCAGGTACGTCGTCCCGCAGATCCCGGAAACCGCGGCGGCACGGACGCCGAACGTGTCGCCGAGGCGGTCGAGGACCGTCCCGGAGACCGCTGCTTCCCGCAGCAGCACGACCAGGGCCCGGCGGGCCTCGTCGCGGGCCCGGGCGAGGCGCGGGGGCGGATCCCCGTCCACCTCGGGCTCCAGCCGGCCCCGCTGCTCCTCGAGCATCCGGAACCGGAGGGACAGGGCATCGGCCCGGTCGGCGAGTCGCTCGAGGGCCGCCACGTCTCCCGCCAGCAGGGCGCGCCGCTGCTCGTCCGCCTGGGCGGCGAACTCGCGGAACAGCGCGGCTTCCGCCTCGAGGACGGCCGCCAGCCGCTCCGGCGCGGGCAGACGCGGATCAGGACTCACCGGTCTCCTCTCCCCGGAGCTGGGCGTCCTCGGCCAGGATGCCCTCGGCGATCCGGCGGCCGTCGATCCCGTAGCGCCCGGAGGCGATCTCCTCCCGGAGCCTCGCCACCAGTCGCTCCCGGACGTCCGGGCTCCGCTCCAGCTCGTCCCGCAGCCGCCGCATCTCGCGCGCACGCTCGGAGAGCTGGACCTGGTCGGTCTCCCCGGCCCGTCCGCCCGCGGCGACGGCATCCCCCCGGTCCCGGCCCGCGGGCCGCTCGGTGCGGTCCTTCTCCTCGAGCCGGGAGAGGGCTTCCTTCAGCCTGTCGAACGGGTCCGGTCCGTGGATCTTCATCGCTCAGTCCTCCCGGGGGCGACCTTGGGGCAGTCGCTCCCTGCCTTTCTCATCGGCCGGGATTCCACCGCCTTGAGTGCCAACCCGAAAGTTTCCGGAAAAGGACGGGCGGCCGTCCAGCAGCCCCGCGAAGGGAACCTCTCCGGCGAGGGCCGCCGCCTTTTGGAGGGAGCCGCCGGCGTCCTCCCCGGGCGCGAGCTGTTCGGCGATCTTCTCCGCGAGCCCGAGGGGTTCGCTCTCGGCGAGGGCCTGGCTGAGAAGGAGCTCGAACGTCGTCTGGCGCGCCCCGGAGCCGGCGGACTTCCCGAAGAACCCCCCGTCGAGCTGGGCCTTCTCCATCGAGGAAATCAGCTGGCGCAGCAGGACGGCCTCCAGGCCCCGGGCGGCCTCCCGGACCTGCTCCCGGCTCGGACGCGAGGTCTTGCCGGCGGGGGCGATCCCGCTCACCGGGCCGACGCCGTCCACCATCAGATCACCACCAGCTCGGCATGGAGGGCCCCGGCCGCGCGGATCGCCTCGAAGATCGAGATCATGTCCCGCGGCGACACCCCGAGCCTGTTCAGCGCCTCGACCAGGTCGGAGACGGAGCTGCCCTCCTCGAGGGAGAGGGTCTTGCCCGTCTCTTCCTCGGCCCGCACCTCCCCTTCCGGCACCACCACGGTCTCGCCGGCCGAGAACGCGCCGGGCTGGCTGACCCCGAGACGTCTCGCGATCGAGATCGTCAGGTTGCCGTGGGTGATCGAGACACGGGACAGCCGCACGTCGCCGCCGAGGACGACGGTCCCCGTGCGCTCGTTGAGGATCACCCGGGCCGGGACGTCGGGCCGAACCGGCACGTCGAGGGCCAGCGCGAGGAACTCCACCGGCCTGTCCCCCAGCACCGGCGGCACGTTGAGCTGGATCGTCCCCGGGTCGAGGGCGCGGGCCGTGCCGGGCGAGAAGGCGGCGTCGAGGGCCTGCTCGATCCGGTAGGCGGTCTGGAAGTCCGGGCGCTTCAGCTCCAGGTAGAACGTCCGTCGCCCCGCGAGGTCGATCCCGGCGGAGCGCTCGACGAGGGCGCCCCCGGGAATCGTCCCGGTCGTCGGGTGGTTCTTCTGGACCGAGGCTCCCCCGCCCCCGGCGGAGAACGAGCCGCCGAGGCTGACGGGGCCCTGCGCGAGGGCGTAGATCCGGCCATCCGGCCCGCGAAGGGGGGTCATCAGCAGGGTCCCCCCGACCAGCGACTTGGCATCCCCGATCGAGGCGACGTTGACGTCGATCCGGGTGCCGGGCCGGGCGAACGGGGGCAGGTTGGCGGTCACCATCACGGCGGCGGCGTTCCGCACGCGGATCGCCGCGGGCGGCACGACGACGCCCATCCGCTGGAGGGCGTTGGCCAGGCTCTGGATCGTGAACTTGGCCTGGGTGCCGTCGCCCGTCCCGGCGAGACCGACGACCAGGCCGTACCCGGTGAGCTGGTTCTCGCGGACACCCTGGACCAGCACGACGTCCTTGAGCGGCACGCCGCCCGGTCCCCGGGTCACCGGGGCCGGCGCGGGCACCGGGTCGACGTGCAGCGGCGGTCCCGGCGGCTTGCGCTCCACCCTGCCGCCGGCGGGGGGCGCCCCCGCGGAACCGGCGAGGATCGCCGCGACGAGGACGGCCACCAGCGCCGGCACCCTTCGCATTCCGTGGACGCACATCCCGTCACCCCCTCGTCAGAACGGCCAGATCTTCGCCAGCAGGCGCTGGAACCAGCCCTGTCTCGTCGTGTCCGCGACGTCGCCCACCCCGCCGTAGGTGATCGTCAGGTCGGCGATCCTGGACGACGGGATCGTGTTGTCCGGACCGATGTCCTCGGGCCGCACGATCCCGGCGAGGGTGATCGTCTGGCGCTCGTGGTTGACCGCGATCTCCTTCGTGCCGGCAACCACCATCTGGCCGCCGGTCCCGATCGCCATCACCCGGACGGCGATCCGCGCGGAGAGCTTCGCCTTGCGCGTGGTCTCGCCGGCCCCCTCGAACGCCTTCTCGCCGCTGGCGCTGAACGCCAGGGCCGGGTCGAAGTCGGGACCGAGCTTGCCCTTGACCTTGTTTTCCCAGCCGAAGATCACCGGCGCCTTCAGGGTGTGCTCGGACTTCCTGTCGAGCTTGCTGTCCGCGGAACTCGACCCGAGGGCCGCCTCGGAGATCTGGACGACCAGCACGTCTCCGACGTGGCGCGCCCGGAAGTCGCCGACCAGCTCGGCCGCGCCGCCGTCGGTGAACAGGGAGCCCTCCGAGACCGGCCTCTGCCCGCCGGCCGGCTCCAGCTCCGGCAGCCTGCCGGGGTAGACCAGCGGCTGCGTCCGGGGCCGGCTCGCACACCCGGCGAGGGCGAGAGCCGCCAGGGTGCCCGCCAGCAGGAAAGCCCGGGACGTCGCTCCGGGTGCGCTCATCGCGCCTCCCGCTCGCCCCGCGCCTCCCGCGGAACCGGGCGCGCCCGCCGCGCCACCACCGGCTCGGCAGCCTCGTCGGAACCGAGGACGACCACCCGGCCCGGGGCAACCACGCGACCGATCACGGTCTTCTTCCCGTCGATGCCGACGACCCGCACCAGGGCCCCCACGTCACCCCGGGTGCGCGCGACCGTGTCCAGCTCGAGCGTCACGGCGCCGCGGCGGAAGAGAGCGCGCACCGGCTGGCCGGCCTCCACGGCCGCCGGCCGCGTCACCTGGCGCGCGAGCACCGGCTCCCCCGCCCGCACCGGGCGGCGCAGGACGAGGCCCCGTGCCCGCTCCGGGTCGTGGAGGACCGCCTTCCCCGGCGGCAGCTTCCGGGTCTCGAGGCGCAGGTCGCCGGGGCGCAGCCGGGCGCCCCGGTCCAGGTCCCGGGCGGCCACGAGCACGGGTGCCTCGATCGACAGCTCGGCCGAGACCGCGTAACGGCGCGGCGGGCGTCCACCCGTCCGCACCTCGATCGGGATCCTTACCCGGCCGGCCCGCAGCCCGCCCAGCGGCGGGCGGGCCACCACCTCGTGCTCGCCCGGGGGCAGCACCAGGCCCCGCGGGACCTCGACCTTCTCGATCGCCACCTTCCCGCGGGGATGAAGCCCGGAGAGCATCTTCTCGATGGCCGCCCGGACCTCATCCTCCCGCAGCGGTTCGCCCCGGCCGAAGAGTCGCACCCTGCTCGTGCCGTCCACCTCGACGTCCTGCGGCGGGATCCCGGCCCGGCGAAGCGCCTCCCGGACGGCCAGGACGCCGATCACCCGGGAGCGGCCGGCCGGGGGCGCCTGCCCGATGCGGATCCCGCCGGCCCGCCCGGCGAGCGGCCCCGCGAGGCGCGCGATGTCCGCGAGCGTGACCGGCGTGCCGGCGGCGAGGGTCACCTCGGGGCGCAGGGTGACGACGAGCCCCTCCCCCGTTCCGGCCGCGACGGCCGGCGCCGCGGCGAGGACGAGCGCCAGGGCAAGGACGATCAGCGCGGCTCCGGTGATGCGGGTCGTCATGACCTTTCGTCCTCCTGCTAGCGCACCAGCGTGACGAGCTTGCGGAGCATGTCGTCCGCCGCCCGCACCGCGCGGGAGTTCAGCTCGTAGGCCCGCTGGGCGCTGATCATCTCCACCAGCTCGGCGACGATGTTGACGTTCGACGTCTCGAGGAACCCCTGGCTGATCTCCCCGAGTCCGTCCTGGCCGGGGGTGCCGAGGATCGGGTCGCCGCTCGCCTGGGTCGCGACGAACAGGTTGTTGCCGACGCTCTGCAGGCCGGCGGGGTTGATGAAGCTGGCCAGCTCGATGTTCCCCACCTGGCTGACGGTCTCGTCGGCGAGCCGCACGGTGACCGTGCCGTCCCGCCCGATGGTGATCGCCTTCGCGTCCTGCGGGACCGTGATCGGCGGGTCGAGCTGGTAGCCGAGGGAGTTGACCACGTTGCCGTTCTCGTCGACGGTGAACGAGCCGTCCCGGGTGTAGGCGTTGGTCCCGTCGGGACGGACGAGCTTGAAGAACCCCTGGCCCTCGATCACGAGGTCGAGGGGGTTTTCCGTCGGCTTGAAGTCCCCCTGCTGGAACAGCCGCTTGATCGCCGCGGTCCGGGTGCCGAGACCGATCTGGATGCCCGAGGGAAGGTTCGTCGAAGCGCTCGACGCGGTCCCGGGGGCGTTGACCGTCTGGTAGAGCAGGTCCTGGAACTCGGCCCGGCTGCGCTTGAACCCGGTCGTGTTGACGTTGGCCAGGTTGTTGGCGATGACGTCCATGTTGAGCTGCTGGGCCGCCATCCCCGTCGCGGCCGTCCAGAGCGAGCGTTCCATCCGCTACCTCCTCCTCGTCGCGGGCGCGCTCAGCGCACCACGTCTCCCAGCTTCACCGCCTCGCTGGCCACCACGTTCGCCGCCACGTGGACGACCCGTTCCTGCAACTCGAACAGGCGCTGGACCCCGATCATCCGCACCAGTTCCTCGGTGGCGGAAACGCCGCTCTGCTCGAGGAACCCCTGGCGGATCCGCACCCGTTCCGGCGGCAGGGGGGTCACCCCCGAGGTCGCCCGCCAGAGGGAGTTCCCCTCCCGGCGCAGTGTCCCCGGGGGAGCGGTCACGAGCCCCAGGGTCGCCACCTGCTCGCCGTCCACGCTGACCGTGCCGTCCTGGGCCACCTCGACCTGCCGGGCGCCGGCGGGCACGATCACCGGGTTCCCCAGCTCGTCGAGGAGCGGGTGGCCATCCGGCGTGACGAGCCGTCCCCGGTCATCGAGCTGGAGGCTCCCGGCCCGGGTCAGCCGTTCCCCGGCCGGCGTCCCCACCCGGAACCAGCCCTCGCCCTCGATGGCGAGGTCGAGCGGGTTGCCGGTGCTCTTCAGTGGACCGGGCCGCATCGCGTCCCAGGTACCGCGCACGTCGACCTCCACCGGGGCGGCCGGTGTTCCCCCGGAAGCCCGGGCGACCGCCCGGCCCAGGTAGCTGGCGAACAGGGGGCGCTCCGGCCGGTAGGCCGGGGTGGTGACGTTGGCGAGGTTGCTCGCCGTCACGTCGAGCGCCTTCTCCCCGGCAACCAGCCCGGAGGCGGCGGTGTAGAGCATCGGGAACATCCGGCAGTCCTCCTTCTCGTGCCGCGCGGAGCGGCCCCTTCCCTTCAGTGCAAGATCCGTACCCGCATCCGGGGGCTCATTCCGTTGGACTTCGGCGGGATCACGACGGGGTCCCGGCAGGTTCTTCCTCCCGGACCGTCGGTTCTCCGACGGTCCGGACGACCCGCAGGACCAGGGTCGGAACGATCCTCTCCACCTCGACGAGGACCTCCTGTCCCCGCCGCAGCGGGCGCTCCGCCCGGGCGACAAGGGGGGTCCCCTCGAGAATGATCCGGACCCGGCCGTCCCCCTCGATCCGGGCGACCCGCGCCGGGTAGGTCCCGCCGACCCGGAGCGCCGGGAGCATCAGCTCGCCTCCCGGGCCCGGAACGCCGCCAGGCGCTCGCGGAGGGCCCGCTCGGCGGCCAGCTCCTCCCGCCGCTCCGCCTCGGCGACCAGGTCCGCCAGGACCGAGGGAACCTCCAGCCGGGACGCGGCGGCCGGCGCGGGAGAGGAGGCGGGAGCCGGGTCCTTCTCCTTCTCCTTCGCCGGGGCCGGGGTTCGCCGTCGGAGCGGGAACCGCAGCCGGGGCAGCAGCCGGCGGCGCGCCTTCCGGGCGGGCCCGCGGGCGGCCGGCCGACGACCACCCTGCCCGCGGGCGAGCACGAACAGGCCCGCGAGCATCACCAGGTTGAACAGGAGCTGCAGCAGCCAGAGGGTCTCCATGTTCACACCCCTCCCTCGGTCACGAGGTCCCGCACCCGGAACCCGAACCGTCCGTCGATGACGACCAGTTCACCGGTGGCGTAGGGCCGCCCCTGCACGTAGAGGGTCACCACGTCGTCCCCGTCGAGGCCCACCGGCACCGCGTCCCCGACCCGCAGCGCGAGCACCCGCTCGAGGGGCCAGGCCAGCCGCCCGAGGCGCACCTCGAGGGGAAGCTCGATCTGGTCGAGCAGGGACGTGGGCGCCGGGCCGGAGGATCCGGCCGCGTCGGGCTGGAGAGCGGTCGTCTCCGAACCGGTGACCGGCCGCGTTCCCGGGCCCTCGACGGCGGGGGGAGCCCCGTCGCCGCCCGGTCCCGCCGCGGCCTGCTCCACGTCCTCCGGCGGCACGAAGGTGGTCGCGCCGTCCTCTCCGTCGAGCACGCGGGTCTCGCCACCCTCGTCCACGGGGTCCTTCCTGTCCTTCTCGTCGGTCATCGTCCGGTCTCCGCGCGGCGGGTCAGAGGATCTCCTCCGGTCCCTCCGCGAGTTCCTTCACCTCGAACCAGCGCTGCGGTCCCCGGCGGGCGATCTCGCCGCGGGCGAGGAGCAGCTCGTTGATCCGCAGTCCCAGGGGATCTTCCTCGGTCGCCTCGAGCTGGAGGACGGCACCGGGCCGGAGATGGCGCAGGTCGCCGAGCCGGATCGTCCCGGCGGAGAGCACCGGTTCCAGCCGCACCCGGGCGCGGCCGACGGCCTCCACCAGCTCGGGGGGCGGGGCGTCTTCCCGGACGACCGGCGCCTCGGCGACCAGCCGGTTGACGAGCACCGGGGTCATCAGCAGGCGGCAGGCCAGGTCGCCGGTCTCGGTGGAGACCCGGAGCTGGGCGGTCGCCAGGGTGCCTCCCCGCTGGGCGAGGCGGCCGAAGACCGGGTCGTGGTCGAGGCCGCCCGAGGAGATCGGTCCCATCGACGTGCGGGCGGAGAGCCAGCCCGCGATCCGGGCGAGGGCGGTCTCGAGCAGGCGCTGTTCCACCAGGGAGAGAAGCCGCGCGCCCTCGGGGGCCTTCCCCTCGCCCCCCTGGAGGCGGTCGACCAGCATCACGGCCAGCTCGCCGTGGAGGGCGATTCCCCCGACCACGGACTCCTCCTCGTCGAGGAGGATCCCCAGGGGCTCGAGGGCGGTCATCGTGGCGAGGACCGTGGAGGCCGGCTGCTGGACCAGCCCCGCGTAGGCGACCTCGATCGCCTTCTCGGGCGCCAGCAGGATGTTCAGGATCTCCCCCAGCTCCTCCGCGATCCGCTCGGCCGCCGCCTCGACCAGCGCGAGCCGGTCACCGGCGAGAACGATCGGCGCCCGCAGGTCGAAGACGACCTCCCGGGCGCCGGTGGCGGAGAGTTCTTCCTCCCCCGGCTCGAACGACGCGAGGAGGGCGTCGACCTCCTCCTGGGAGAGCAGCCGGCTCATCACGCGGTCTCCGGGACGCTCAGGCGGGCCGCGACCCGCGAGCGCAGCCGGGCGATCGCCCGGGTGTGGATCTGGCAGACGCGGGACTCGCTGACGTCCAGGACCGCGCCGATCTCCTTGAGGGTCAGCCCCCGCTCGTAGTAGAGGCTGAGCACGAGCCGCTCCCGCTCGGGAAGCTGGTCGATCTCCTCCGAGAGGAGCTGCCGCCGCTCCTTGGCCTCGACCTGGCCCAGCGGGTCCCCCGACGGATCGGCGGGATCGCGTCCCTCCTCCTCGAGGCCGGGCATCGCGCCCATCCGGATCCCCCGCGCCTGGACGTACAGCTCCTGCAGCTCCTCGAGGGAGATGTCGAGCTCCGCGGCGATCTCCTCGTCGCTGGCCGCGCGCCGGGTACGGCTCTCCACCGCGGCGATCGCCGTCTCGAGCCTGCGCGCGGCGCGCCGCAGGGAACGGGGCGCCCAGTCCCGGGCCCGCACGCCGTCGAGGATCGCCCCCCGGATCCGCTGCTCCGCGTACGTCTTGAAGCGCACGTTGCGCGCCGGGTCGAACCGGTCGACCGCCTCCATCAACCCGAGCAGCCCGTCCCCCACCAGGTCGTCGTAGTCGATCGAGCCGGCGAGCCGCGAGCCGATCCGGTGTGCCAGGTAGCGCACCAGGGGCACGTGCGCGAGGAGCAGGCGCTCCCGTTCCGGCGAGCCGGGCACGCGCGCCTCGGGCGTCCACTCGACGGAAGGGTCGACGAGCGGCGCCTCGAAGACGGCGGCCCCGTCCCGGGTCAGTGCATCGTCTCGGTTGCCCGTGCTTCTCTTTCCCATCGTTCCCCGATCGCGCCGCGCAGCCGGGCGGACGCCCGCGCGGCGAGGTGAAGGGCCAGGCGCTCGAAGGCGCGGCTGGCCGGCGAGAACGGTTCGGCGAGCACGACGGCCCGCTGGCGACACGCCGCCTCGCGGACGGCTTCGTCCCGGGGGATCCAGCCCTCCAGCGGGATGCCTTCCCCGAGGAAGCGGCGGCTGACGGCCTCGAGCTGGCGGTGGATCCGCCGGGCCTCCTCCCCGGAGGCGGCGCCGTTGACCACCAGGCCGACCTCCCGCAGGCGCCCCCGCATCACCTTGAGGGCGGCGTAGGCGTCGACGAGGGCGGCGGGTTCCGGCCAGGTGACCAGCAGCACCCGGTCGGCCACGTGGAGCAGCCGCGAGACCTGGTCGGCGATGCCGGCGGCGGTATCGACGAGGACGATGTCCGCGTCCCGGCGCAGGGAGAGCAGTTCCTCCGCGAAGCGAAGCTGGGCCGGCGGGTCGAGCCGCGTCAGCTCGGGCAGGCCGGAACCTGCCGGGATCACGCGGATCCCTCCCGGTCCCTCCACGGCGATCTCCGCGAGGGGCACCCCCTCGCGGAAGAAGTGCTCGATCGTTCGCCGCGGCACGATCCCGAGCAGGACGTCCAGGTTGGCGAGGCCCAGGTCCCCGTCGAGCACGGTCACCCGGGCGCCCATCCGGGCAAGGCAGATCGCGGTGTTCGCGACGAGGGAGGTCTTCCCCACGCCACCCTTGCCCGAGGTGACGGCGATCACCCGGGGCCGCGCACCGGGGAACCCCCGGCTCCCGCGGGTCGTTCCGCTCATCGCGCGTCCTCCCCGCGGGCTCCCCGCGGTGACGGCACCGCCCAGGCGGCGAGGCGGGCCGGGTCGGCGAGCTCCAGGTCGTCCGGCACCCGGGGACCGTTCCCCAGGTGCAGGAGCGGCAGCCGGGCCCGGGCCGCGGCGGTCACGAGGGCGCCGGGCCGAACCGCCTCGTCGAGCCGGGTCGCGCCCAGGCGGCCGGGGCGCAGTCGCCGGAAGCGGCGCACCGTGTCGGCGAGGGACGCCCCGTCCCTGTCCGCCGCGAGCAGCAGCTCGATCTCCTCCGTCGACACGCCGGCGAGGATCCCCGCGAGCCGGTCCATCCCGTCCCGGTCGTGCCGGGCGATCCCCGGCGTGTCGAGGAGCAGCAGGGTCCGCGGAGGCAGCTCGACCCGCGCCCGGTCGAGGTCCCGTCGGTCTCGCACCAGGCGGAACGGAACCCCGAGCACCCGGGCGAACCCCTCGACCTGCTCCGCCCCGCCGAGGCGCTGGTCGTCGCACGAGGCGAGGACGACGCGGCGGCCGGCGGCGATCGCCTCCCGCGCGGCCACCTTGGCGAGGGTCGTCGTCTTCCCCACGCCGGGCGCACCGACGACCGCGAGCACGCGCACCCCGTCCGCGGGAACCGGCGGCTCCGCGGCGGCAAGCCACAGCCCGACGGCGCGGCGGGCGTAGGAGAGCCGCGCCAGCGGGTCACCGAGCCGTTCCTCGTCGAGGTTCGCCTCGGCGGCCCGGGCGATTCGCTCGGCCAGCACCGGCCCGAAGCCGAAGGCGAGCAGGTCGTCCCGCAACCGCTCCGCCGCTTCCGCGAGCGGGCGGGCCGGGGAAGCCGGGACCGGCGTGCCGCCCCCTCCCGCGCCGGGCCGCTCCGTCGCGGCAACGATCTCCACCCCGCCGGTGACGCGGCGCGTCTCGAGGACGACCGCTCCGGCACCCAGGACCTCGCGCACCCGCGCGAGGGCTTCCGACGTCGTTCTGCCCCTGACCGTCTTCACGAGCATCTCAGCCCACCGTTGCGACCGCCTTCAGCTGGACCTCCGGCGGGATCTCGAGGGTGGAAAGGACCGGCGTGTGCGGCAGGTGCGGCCGCAGCAGCGCGGCGAGGTACGGGCGGAGTCGCGGCCCGACGACCACGGCGACCTGGCCGCCGGAGGCGGTCACCGCCTGGCCGATGCGGGAGACGATCTCCCGCGCCCGGCCGGGGGACATCCCCTCGGCGGGTCGCTCCGGCCCCCCGGGCACGAGGGCACGGGTCAGCTCGTCCTCGAGGGCGGGATCGAGACCGACCGCCTGGAGCGTTCCCTGGTCGTCGAGGAGCGGTGCGACGATCGCCCGGGCGAGCCCGCGGCGGACCGCCTCCGCGATTTCCTGGGTGTCCCGCGTGCGGGCGGCGGCGTCGGCCATCAGCTCGACGATCGTCGCCAGGTCCCGGATCGGCACCTGCTCGGTCAGCAGCGCCTGGAGCACGCGCTGGACCTCGCCGACGGTCATCCGCTCGGGCACCAGCTCCGCCACCGCCTTCGGGTGGGTGCGCTGGAGCCGGTCGAGCAGGCGGGCCACGTCCTCGCGCCCGAGCAGCTCGGCGGCGTTGCGGCGGATCACTTCCATCAGGTGCGTCGACAGCACCGACGGCGGATCGACCACGGTGTAGCCGGCGGCCCGGGCCTCGTCCGCCTTCGACGGATCGATCCAGGTCGCGGGCAGCCCGAAGGCCGGGTCACGGGTGGCGATCCCCTCGATCTTGCGGGACGCCCCGACGTCGAGGGCGAGCAGGCGGCCCCGCGGGATCCGGCCGGAGGCGATCCGCACCCCCTTGAGCAGGATGTCGTAGCGGTCCGGCGGAAGCTGCAGGTTGTCCCGTACCCGCACCGGGGGCAGCACGAAGCCGAGCTCGGTGGCGAGCTGTCGGCGCAGTCCCTTGATCTTGTCCAGGATGCCGCCCGGCTGGTCGGCTCCCACGGCGTCGATCAGGTCGTAGCCGACCTCGACGCAGAGCGGGTCGACCCCGAGCAGTGCCTCCGCCTCGTCCACGATCTCGTCGTCCCCCGCCTCCGCCTCGGACTCCTCGGCGGGGGCGGGCTCCTCGCGCAGGCGGGCGGCGGCGGCCCGGGCGCCGGCATAGGTCACGCCCGCGAGCACGAGAAAGGCCACCTTCGGCAGGCCGGGCACCAGCGCCAGCCCGAGCAGGGTGGCGGCGGCGATCTTCAGCGGCTTCGGCGACGACAGGAGCTGCGCCAGGACGGTCTCGCCCAGGTTGGTCTCCTGGGCGGCCCGGGTCGTGATGATGCCGCCGGCAAGGGCGATCAGCAGGGAGGGAATCGCCGAGACCAGGCCGTCGCCGATCGTCAGCACCGAGTAGGTACGCAGCGCCTCCGAGATGTCCATCCCCTGCTGGAGGACGCCGATGGCGATCCCCGCGAGGATGTTGATCATCGTGATGACGAGGGCCGCGATCGCGTCCCGCTGGGTGAAGCGGACCGCGCCGTCCATGGAGCCGAAGAACTCGGCCTCCTTCTGGATCTTCTCGCGCCGGGCGATCGCCTCCTTCTCGGTGATCAGGCCGGCGCTCAGGTCCGCGTCGATCGCCATCTGCTTGCCGGGCATCGCGTCCAGGGTGAAGCGGGCGATCACCTCGGAGATGCGGGTCGAGCCGTGGGCGATCACGACGAACTGGATCACGAGCAGCACGAGGAAGACGACGACGCCGACGATGAACGAACCGCCGACGACGAACTGCCCGAACGACTGGATCACGACGCCGGCCGCGCGGGTTCCCTGGTCCCCCTGGAGCAGGATCAGCCGCGTCGAGGCGATGTTGAGGGCGAGGCGATAGAGGGTGACGAGCAGGAGCAGCGAGGGAAAGGCGGAGAAGTTCGTCGGCCCCGGGATGTACATCGCGGTCATCAGGATCACGATGGACAGCGCCAGGTTGACCGTGATCAGGAGGTCGAGGACGGCGGTCGGCAGGGGGACGATGATCAGGCCGAGGGCCAGGATCACCGCCACCGGCAGCACCAGGTGGTACCGGGACGCCGGCGTCGCCGCGCCCGCGATCGCGCCCGTGCTCACGGCGTCACCTCCCTAGGACCGGCGGTCTCCGCCTCCACTTCCGGGTGGGCGCGGTAGGCCCCCCGGCGCCGGTTCCAGATCCAGGCGAACACCTCGGCGACCGCCCGGTAGAGGGACTCCGGGATCGGCGCGCCGACCCGGCACAGCTTCTCCAGGGTCCGGGCGAGGGGCGGGTCCTCGACGAGGGGAATCCCGTGCTTGCGGGCGATCTCCTTGATCTTCCGCGCCACCACGCCCTTCCCCTTGGCGAGGACGAGCGGCGCGTCCATCTTTTCCTGCTCGTACTTCAGCGCGACGGCGACGTGGGTCGGGTTGGTCACGACGACGTCCGCCTGGGGTACCGCGGCCATCATCCGGCGGCGCGCCAGCTCGAACATCTTCTGCTTCTGCTTCCGCTTGACCTCCGCCGGGATCTCCCGCTCCTTCGCCTCGTCCTTGACCTCCTTCTTCGTCATGTAGAGGTTGCGGTACCAGCGCCACCGCACCCACGCATAGTCGGCGACGGCGACGACCAGGCCGATCGCGAAGGCCCAGAGCAGGATCCGCCGGATGATCAACGCGGTTTCCTGGAAGATCGCCGGCGGCGCGAGGAGCGCGAGGTTCATCACCTCGCCCCACTCCGGCAGCAGGATCAGCCAGATCAGCGCCGCGTAGAGGATCGTCTTGACGAGCGCCTTCCCCGCGTTGAACAGGTTGTCGAGCTGGACCAGCTTCTTCAGCCCCGTGAACGGGTTGATCTTGCCGAAGTCGATCCGCAGGGCGTCCTTCGCCACGCGCATGCGGGTCTGCAGGTACTGGCCGACGATCGCGCCCACCATGATGGCGAGGAGCAGCGGACCGATCAGCCAGGCGGCGTCCCGGGCGGCCTGGAGGATGGTGCGCGGCAGCTCCTCGAGGGCGGGGACCGCCCGCGGGGTCGCGAGCCAGCGCCGGACCATCACCTGGGCGCTGCCGAGGAACCAGCCCCCGAACAGCATCGCCCAGGCGAGGAACAGCCCGAGAGACGAGACCTGCCCGACGTCCTGGGAGCGCGCGACGTTTCCCTTGTCGAGCGCGCGCTCGATCTGCCGGTCGGTCGGTTTCTCCGTCCGCTGGTCGCGATCCTGCCGGGGGTCGGCCATGAGAGCCTCCTCAGGATCCCGCGAGCACGCGGAGGAACCGGGCGACGTCGTGGGTCGTCCCCCGGAAGGTCTCGGAGATCAGCGGTGCCATCAGCCGGAGCGAGAGGCCCGCCACGACGAGTCCCACCCCGAGGCGGATCGGCGCCCCGACGACGAGCACGTGCATCTGGGGCACGGCCCGGTTGACCAGCATCAGGCCCAGGTCGACGAGGAACCCGGTGACGATGATCGGCGCCGCCAGCCGGAACCCGAGGGTGATCACCCGCGCGCTGACGCGGACGACGAACGGCAGCCATGGACCGTCGAGAACGGCCGCCCCCGGGGGCACGATCTCCCACGACCGGGCGAGAACTCCGAGCACCTGCTCGGGACCACCGATCGCGACGAAGACGAGCATCCCCATCAACCGGTAGAAGATCCCGATCGTCGGCGCCTGCATCTGGGTCACCGGGTCGAGCATCGCCGCCATCGCGAGGCCGGTCGGGTAGCCGGCGAGCCCCCCCGCGTAGAGCGCGATCTCCACGGTCATCGACGCCGCGAAGCCGATGACGAACCCGACCAGCGACTCGACCACGACGAGCCGGAGGATGCCGACCCCCGCCGGGACCGGCGGGACGACCGGCGCGACGATCACCGCGATCAGCACCGCGAGCCCGACCCGCACCCGCTTCGGCACCGCCTCCGAGCCGTAGATCGGAACGACCGCCACCATCGCCGCCCCCCGCAGGACGAGGGCGAACGTCCCGAGCAGGTCGTTCCAGGGGAGGCGGAAGACGAGGGCGTCCATCGGGCGGGAACCTCCTCAGCCGACCAGGGTGGAAGCGAGCTCGAAGATCTCGCGGGTGAACGAGAGCAGGACGCGCAGCATCCAGCTCATCGCGACGACGAACACGAGAAATACGGCCAGGATCTTCGGAATGAAGGTGATCGTCACGTCCTGGATCGAGGTCGCCACCTGCAGGATGCTGACGATCACCCCGACGAGCATCCCCGCCACGAGCATCGGCATCGCCACGAACAGCGCCGTGCGCATCGCGTCGTGCCCCACCGCCAGCACCATCATTTCGTCCATGGCGACCTCCTCACCGGATACCGGCGACGAGGGATCCCGCGATCAGGGACCACCCGTCGACCAGCACGAAGAGCAGGATCTTGAACGGCAGCGACACCATCGCCGGGGGCAGCATCATCATTCCCATCGAGAGCAGCACCGAGGCGACGACCAGGTCGACCACCAGGAAGGGCAGGAACAGCAGGAACCCGATCTCGAAGGCGACGCGCAGCTCGGAGATCACGTAGGCCGGCACGATCACCCGCAGCGGCAGCTCCTCGGGACCCTTCGGCTGGGGCAGCCGGGCCATCTTGACGAACAGCTCCAGGTCGGTCTGCCGCGTGTTCCGCAGCATGAACTCGCGGAACGGGACCGCCGCCTCGTGCACCGCCTCGACCGCGTCGATCTCCCCGTCCGCCCAGGGCTGCCAGGCGCGTTCCTTCACCTGGTCGATCACCGGCCCCATCACGAAGAGGGTCATGAAGAGCGAGAGCCCGATGATCACCTGGTTCGGCGGCATCTGGGGCGAGCCCAGCGCCTGGCGCAGGAAGTGGAACGCGACGACGAACCTCACGAACGAGGTCATCATCAGGAGGATCGACGGCGCGATCGCGAGGACGGTGAACAGGATCAGCAGGCGGACCGCCGTCGAGGACGGGCCGAGCCCCGCCGAGTCGGAGAGCTTCAGCTCGATGGCCGACTCCGCGGGGGCGGCGAGGGCCGTCCCGCACGCCGCGAGCGCGAGCAGCGCGAGCACCGCGCCGAGGCGCCGCCGGCTCATCGCGCCGCGCCTCCCATCTTCCTCAGGCTCTCGGCGAGCCGCGCCGGGAAGTCGAGCAGCCGCCCGGGAGGCGGCTCGTCCGGGGAGGACGCGTCCCCGGCGGGGACCTCGTCCGGGTCGACCAGCTCGGAGACCAGCGACACCGCGTGCTCGGTGACACCGACCAGCAGGCGACGATCGCCGTGCCGAACGACCGCAAGGTGGGCGCCCCGCGCGAGGGGCACCCGCTCTTCCACCTCGAGCAGGCGTGGACGGCGCATGCGCCCGGTGCGCCGCAGGACCCGGGCGGTCACCGGCACCAGGGCGACGACGGCGACCAGTGCGCCGACCGCCCGCAGCACGTCGACCAGTCCGACGCCGGCATCAACCATCGTCCCGGTCTCCCAGGGAGGTCAGCCGCAGCCAGAGCCGGTGCTTGATCTCGACGATCTCCCCCCGGCCGAGCACCGCGCCCTCGGTGATCAGCTCCGCCGGTTCCCCGATCGTGGTCTCGAGGGGGAAGACGGTCCCCTCCTCCGCCTCCCGCACCGCGCGCAGGGTGGCCATCCCCCGGGCGATGCGGGCGGAGAGCGGCAGGGGGATCCCCAGGTAGGCGGCGGGCGTCCCCGGGAGGGGATCCTTCCCGCGGGTCTCCCGGGGCCCCTGCTTCGCGGCCCCCTTCCGTGACCCCTTCGCGGCGGGCGAGGGAGCCTCCGCGGGCGGCGACGTGACGGCAGCCGGCTCGGGCATACGGACCTCCTGCTTCGCGTCCTCGCGGAAGAGCAAGGCCCGTGCCGTCCCGTGCGACAGGCATCAACTCGCAGCAATACCAGTCACTTCGATCCGGACGGCCCGCCGTCCCGCCGACGGCCCCCCGCCGTCCGCGCCCAGCCGCCGTCGATCCGTTGACGCCCCCCCGGCAGCTCCTTCCCTCCCCCGGCCCCGGGCCAGGAAAGAAGCCCGGCGCGGGGCGCGCCGGGCGGTGCGGGGGCCGGACCCTCCGTGGGCCTCCAGGATCGCTTGCCGCGGAACTTACCGCTTGAGGGTCAGGGCCTCCTGGACCATCTGGTCGGTGGTCGTGATCACGCGGGAGTTCGACTGGTAACCCCGCTCGACCACGATCATGTCGGTGAACTGCTCGGTGATGTCGACGTTCGAGAGCTCGAGCGCCCGGGACATCACCTTCCCCCGTCCGCCGGTATCGGCGGCCCCCATCGCGGCCGGCCCGGAGCCGAGGGACGCGAGGAACGTGTTGTCCCCGTGCTTGAAGAGGCCGCCCGGGTTGTTGAACGACGCGATGGCGAGCTGGGCGAGTTCCATCACGCGGCCGTTCGTGAACACGCCGGAGACGATCCCGGTCTCGTCGATCGCGATCGCCCGCAGCCGCCCCATCGAGAAACCGTCCTGGGAGAGGCTGTCGATCGCCGAGGGGGCCGAGTAGCCGCTGACCACCGGGGACGAGTCCTCGTCGTACAGGCGCCACTCCACGTCCTGGGCGGCCGCGCCGTTGGACCAGGCGGGGATGGACAGGGTGACGTTGTCCGAGGGGGAGGTCAGGCGGCCGTTGCCGTCGAACGTCACCGTGCCGGAGTCGACGACGTAGTAGTCGGGGTCACCGGGGTTGGTCGTCACGTCGACGTCGGAGCGGGGAACGCGGGCCTCCCAGTTCCACTGGTCGAGGACCCCGTCCCCGTCGTTGTCCACCGGGGTGAAGACGATGGTCAGGTCGTGGGCCTCTCCGAGGGCGTCGTAGACGGAGACGCTGGTCGTGAAGACCTCGGCCTCGTTCACCGACGAGGTGGCCGGGTCGTCCACCCGGGCGCCGGCGTTCAGGTTCATGTCGAGCCGGAAGTAGCGGGTCGCCTGGGGCGGCGCCGTCATCCCCGCCGGGATCTGGATGTCGCTGACCGCCCCGGACGGCACGACGTGCCCCTCGTCGTCCCGGCTGGTGTAGCCCTGGACCCGGTACCCGGTCGGGTTGACCAGGTAGCCCTCGTCGTCGAAGGAGAAGTTCCCCGCCCGGGTGTAGACGTTCAAGCCGTCGGGCTGCCGCAGGACGAAGAAGCCGTTCCCCTCGATGGCGAGGTCCGTCGTCACCTCGGTGGGCTGGAGCGCCCCCTGGTGGAAGAGCTGCTGGACGGTGGAGAGCTTCGTGCCCATGCCGATCTGGTACGGGACGCCGTTGCCCGCCACGCCGTAGCCGCCACCGCCGGAGAACAGCTCGGCGAAGGTGGCCCGGGAGCCCTTGTACCCGATCGTGTTGACGTTGGCGAGGTTGTTGCCGATCACGCTCAGGGCGCTCGCGTGCGCCTTCAGTCCCGTCAGCCCCGCGTAGAACGAACCGTAGCCCATCTCTCCTCCCGTGGATGCCGGCGGCTCACGCGCCGGTCTCGCCGCTCGTCCCTTCGTCCTGTCCCGTCTCCGTCCCGCCGGTCACCTGCACGCCGCCGGCTCCCGCGTCCAGGATCTCGACGATCGAACCGAACGGCAGGGTGCGGGTGCCGGAGACCAGCGAGAGCCCGTCCTCGCCGAAGTGCAGCCCCTCGACGGGCAGCACGACCAGCGCCACTCCCGGCGACTCCTTCCCGGAGGCGTCGGTGGTCACCAACCGGAACTCGTACTCGCCGGGAGCGGCCGGGTTTCCGTCGTCGTCCAGGCCGTCCCACCGCAGGCGGTACCGGCCCGCGGCGGTCGATTCGAGGGGGATCGTCCGGACCGGCCGGCCGTCGGCGTCGTAGATCTCGACGCGGGCGGCGGCCTGCTCGCCGGTCAGCTCGAGGAAGATCTCCTCGGAGCCGCCGTCGGGCCCGAGGCGCAGCCGGCCGCCGGTGTCGACCAGCACTTCCCGGCCGATCATGTCCATCGCCTGGGCGTTGACGAGCTGGTCCTGCCCGGAGATCACCCCGTCCATCCGCTTGTTCAGGTCGATCAACTGCTCGAGGCTGGAGAAGGTCGCGAGCTGCGCCACGAACTCGGTGTCCTTCTGCGGCTCGAGGGGGTCCTGGTTCTCGAGCTGGGCGACGAGCAGCGTGAGGAAGTCGTCCCGGCCGAGCACGTCGTCCCGGTCGACGAACGGGTTCGACGGGGAGACCGTCCGGTAGTTGGTCGGATCGAGAACCGTGTCCGAGAGCGCGTTCATGCGCCGTTCCTCCTCGCCGCCGGAAGAAGCAAGGGGTGTGCCAGCGCGCCCCCTCCTGGAACCGCCCGGGGGACGCGGGTTCCCGGCGGACGCGCCCTCGCGGGGAACCCGGGGCGGCAACCCTTGCCCGCCCGGGTGGGAAAAAGCTGCCGCCCCTCAGCCGACCACGTCGAGAAGGCCGACCCCGGGCCGGCGCTCCCGGCCGACCTCCCCCGGAGCGCCCCCGGGTCCCGCGACGACGTCCCTCGTGGGCCCGCTCCCGCCCCCCGGCTCCCTCCGCCCGGCGGTCCCGCGCGACGGATCCCCCTGGCCCCGGCTGTCCCCCGCGGCCACGTCGACCTGGACGTGGGTCCCCTGCCGGGCGCAGGCGAGCTCGATCCGGGCGCTCTCCTGGCCGAGGAGCGCCGCCACGTCGGGCCGTTCCGCGCGGACGTGGACGTGAAGACGCTCCCCCCGGCGAACGAACCGGAGGATCACCTCTCCCAGCTCGGGCGGATCGAGGCGAACCGTGACCGACCCCTGTTCGCCCTCGAGGGTGGCGAGGCGCGCCGCCACCTGCTCGGCGAGGGCGGGGGCGGCACTCCCCCGGGAAGGGGACGGCGCCGCGGGGGACGGGGTGGTTCCCGCCCGTCCCGCACCGGCAACCGCACCACCGGGCGGTGCGTGCCCGCCGGGCACGCCGGGATCCGTCCCGGGGGCCGGAGCCCCACCCCCCGGGGTCACCCCCGTGGCAGGGGCCCGCGGGGAAACCGGTCCCCCCGGGGCGCCGGGGCGGGCGCCCTCGGCGGCGGGGGTCGGCTCGGGAGGCGGAGGCCCCGCGGGGCCCTCCGGGACGGGCAGGTCCGGCGCGGGACGCTCGCCCATGGCCGCCTTCCCCCCCGGGAGACCCCGGGGAACGGCCTGGCGCACCGGGCCGGCGGGTCTCCCGTCGGCCGGCAACGGCTCCGGCCGGGGGAGATGGCGCGTCGTCTCCCCGGGCCCCGGCGTCCGGCTCCCGCGGGCCCGGACGCGCTTGCCGGGACGTCGCTTCCCCGGGGGGACCTTGCCCGGGGGGGGAAGGTCGTCCCCGCCGGGCGCCTCCGGCGGCCGGGCCGGGCCGGCGGGCAGCCCGCCGGGGGGGCGGCCCACCGGGTGTCTTCCTTGCGGGCCGGCATCGACGACGGTGGCCCCGGGTCGCGGGGGGGCGCCCCGTCCCGGGACGGGAATGCCGGTCCGTTCGTCGGCCGGCGCGGGAAGCGACGCAGCCCTCCCCGCCGGGCGCGGAACCCCGGTTGCGTCGGAACGCGCTGGAGACGGGGAACCGCCGGGACGGGGAGAGGACGGCGGCGCGCCTCCCGCGGCGTGGGGGGGGGCCGGCGCTGGAGAGGCATGGCCGCGACCCCGCGGGGCCTTCGTGGAACCGGCCGGCTCGGCCGCCGCCCGGCCCGGGGCCCGGGTCCGGGAACGGGTTCCGCCCCTTCCCGGGGCACGGGGCGGACCCGGATCCGCCCGGCCCGCGGGGGAGGCGGATGCGTTGCCCGGGGCAGACGAGGACGGTCCCCCTCCGCGGGTGGAAACCCGTCCGGGAGGGGCTTCCACCGGCGGCGGCAGCGGACCCGGAACGACGAATCCCGCCGGCCGCTCCGGGGAACGCCCGGACCGTTTCCTCGGATTCCTCGGAACGCCGGCCGCCCGGGGCGGCCCCGCCGGAGGTGAGACACGCATGACGCCCCGGCAAAGAGCAAGGACCGTGCCCGCGCCGGGAGGACGCCGCGCCGGGAGTTCGGGGAGGTGCCGGACGGACACCCGGCAGATCTTGCCGCCCCGCCCGGCAGGGGTTTCCGGGGACCCCGGGCTCAAGGCCCCCGGGCCGGGGCCGACAAGTCCGGAGAGAAGCCGCCTCCCCCGCGCGGCGGAAGGACTCCCGTGGCCGACGACGCGACCAGGCTGTTCACGAAGCTGATCCGCGAGGAGCCGGACGTCATCCTCCAGATCCTCGCGGAGAACGTGGGCTCCCTCGTCGGCGCGGAGGTGGAGATCACGCCGATCCACGAGGACCAGGCCCAGCTCGAGGAGACGCTGGGCGACACGGACCTCTACTTCTTTCCGATCACCGATCACCAGGAGAACCGGACCACCGCGCTGCTGATCATGGACCTGCCCGCCGCCGTCCACGCCGGGGCCGCCTTCGCCCTGATGGGACCCGAGCAGGTGCAGGAGGTCCTCGAGACCGGGGAGGTGCCCGACATCCTCCACGACTCGATCGGCGAGGTGGCCAACGTGATCTGCGGGGCGGCGGCCAACGTCATCCGGGAGAAGAGCGGCCAGGCGCCGGAGTTCCGCCGGGCAGCGGACTTCAAGAAGGTCCATGCCGGCCCCTGGCCCTCGATCCTCGGCGACATCGACGACAACGTTCCCTGGGAGTTCGTCGCGGGGAGACTCAGTCTCAAGGGGGAGGACCGGGGAGTCATCCTCTTCGCGGGGAGCGACGAGGAAAAGGGGGTGATCACCCCCGAGATGATCCAGGAGGCCCGGGCGAAGGCGGCCTCCGGCACGGACGCCGGCGCGACGGCGGACGAGGGGGAGGCGGCTGCCGCGGCCACCGCCACCGGCGCGACGGCGGACGAGGGGGAGGCCGCCACCGGCGGGAGCGGGGCCGGGAACGCCACCGACGACGGCCAGGCGGTCGGCCCCGGCAGGACGGCCGCCGGCGCGGCCGACGCCGGGAAGGAGGCGGTGGGCGCGGCCGGTGGCGGTGCCCCGGCGACGAGCGGCAACGTGGCGGCCACGCCCGGAAAGGCGGCCGGCGGGACGAGCGCCGAGGGAGACGCCGCGACCGGGACCGGGGAGACCGGGCTCGACCCGTCCTCGTCCCGGATCAGCCTCTCCGCCCAGCCGGCCGACCCGGCGGCCCTCGCCCTCCGCAACGCGCTCCTCGAGATCGGGGTCAACGTGCCTCCCCTTTACCGGCCCGGGGGTGCCGTGCCCCGGAAGTCGGACGCGGTGATCGTCGTCACCCGTTCGCCGACCGACCTGCGGCTGCGGGCCGAGCGGATCCGGGCGATCGGCCAGACCGAGGGAGCGATCGTCGTCGCGTCGGACCACCCGACCCGCGAGCTGGTCCTCGCGGCCCGGGAGGTGGACGCGGCGGCGTTCCTCGTGCTGCCGACCACGCCGGACCGGCTGCGCGAGCTGCTCGCCCGGCTGCCGAAGCCGGCGGTCCCGGAGCCGGAATCGGCCCCCGCCTGATCCCCGCCCCTTCAGATTCTCCCGGTCCGTCCGATACGAAGGCCAGGAGCGCACCCCGTGGGGGGCGCGCGACCAGTATCCGCCCGGAGGAGACGAATCGATGGCGATCAAGGTGCTGCTCGTGGACGACTCGGCGGTGATGCGGAAGGTGCTGACCCGTGCCCTGCGCCAGGCCGGCCTGGACGTGGGGGACATCCTCGAGGCGGGGGACGGCTCGGAGGCGATCGGGGTGCTCGAGAACGATCCTTCCGTCGACCTCATCCTCTGCGACTGGAACATGCCCAACATGAACGGCCCGGACTTCGTCGCCGCCGCGCGGGCGAAGGGCTACGAGATGCCGATCGTGATGGTGACGACCGAGGCGGGCAACGAGCGGGTGCAGCAGGCCCTCGACGCGGGCGCCAACGGCTTCGTCACCAAGCCGTTCACGCCGGACAAGCTCGGCGAGGCCCTCGAGAAGATCCTCCAGCCGGCCTGATCCTCGACCGGCGAGGGGGGTCGGACGAGGGAGGGAACGACGTGACGGTCGAAGCGGCGGTGGACGTGGGTGCGATCCTCGCGGACTCGTTCCGCGAGAACATCGAGATGATGTTCGGCCTGCCCCTCGAGGGACCGGAAGAGGGTTCCGGCGACGGGCAGATGACCATGTCCGGCATGGTCGGGCTCGGGGGGCCGGAGTTCCGCGGGCTGCTCCAGATCGCGTGTACCGACCGGGGCGCGCGGAAGCTGGCCGCCACCCTGCTCGGGGGCGAGGAGATGCTCGGCGACGATCCCGCGATGATCGCGGACGGCCTCGGGGAACTGGCCAACCTGGTCGGGGGTGCGATCAAGCGCCGGCTCGACGAGGGGGGCGGCAACATCGAGCTGTCCCTGCCGTCGGTCCTCGAGGGCGAGGGCAACCTCCTCGGCGTCAGCAACTCGGAGCGCGTGACCCTCCGCTGGATCGTGGACGGCGAGCTGGTGGAAACCTCCCTCGTCTACACGATCAACGGTTCCTGATACCCGCAGGGCCGCGCGCGGGCCGTGCGGGCGGGGAGCCGGCGTGCCGGCTCCCCCTCGTCGTTTCCGCCGGTCGATCTTCCCGCACCGGCGATCCCCGGACGGGGCGGCACGAACCGTGGCGGGTCCTCTTGCCGGCCGCCCGGGAACCCGCGAGGGAATTCCCCGTGGCGCGCGGACGGGTTGCGCGGCGGGAACGCGGTGCGCGGCGAATCAGGACGGGTCGTCGGGACCCGGGACCGGGAAGGAACCGGGGGGAAGGAACGAGCGCGGAACGCGCGCCGACCCGCGCCCGGGGCCGGGGTGCCGCGCGGCCGGGCGAGCCGGGAAGGGTCGGCCCGGCCGGGCCGCGGGACGCCCCGCGAGTTCCTCCCGCAGGCGGCGGGTGTTCGCCTCGATCCGCGCCCGCTGCTCCTCGAGGGACGCCTTCACCTCGCGGAGCCGCTCGAGTTGCCGTCGCCAGCCGTCGGCCAGGCGCCGGAAGTTCTCGTCGAGGCGGCGGAGACCCTCCCGGGACCGCGCGGTGGCGGCGGTCACCTGCGCGTGGCGGGCGAACGTCTCCTCCAGGATGGGGAGGTAGGGGCCTGCATCCTCGGCGAGGGAGATCCCCTTCCTCTCGAACGAGGAGCGGATGCTCTCGACGAAGGACTCCGGCACCCGGTGGTGCCGGGCGAGGCGGTCGATCTGGTCGGCGAGGGTCCTCGTGGGCTGGTCCATGGATGCCTGCTCCCGACCTCCCCGCCCTCCCCTGTACGGCGAAACCCCCGCCGTGCAAGGGGTCCCCGGGGTCCGCGAACGGGCCCGGACCACCACGGTCGACCCGGGACGACTACTCGCCGGGCAGGGGGAGCTTGTCCGCCAGGTTGTTCCGGATCCAGCGCGCGTCGAACCACTCGATCGGGTCGACCGCGACACCGCCGACGAAGATCCCCAGGTGCAGGTGGTCGCCCCCGGCAAGGCCGGTGGCGCCGGTCCGCCCGAGGATCTCCCCCCGCTTCACGAGCTGTCCCGGGGCGACGTCGATCGAGGAGAGGTGCGCGTACAGGCTCAGCAGGCCGTGGCCGTGGTCCAGGACGACCACGTTGCCGTAGATGCCGAGCCAGTCCGCGTAGAGCACCCGGCCGGCGTTGGCGGCGGGTACCGGCGCGCGGGCGGTCGACGCCAGGTCGAGGCCCAGGTGGACCTGGTGGTCGACGACCTGCCCCCGGTAGACGTACGTCCGGTCGTCGGCGTACCCGGCCCGGCGGGCGGAGTTCGGGAGCTGGAGGAACCGTCCCCGCCAGTGGAACGTCTCCTCGCTCTGCCGGGAGAGCTCCGCGATCTTCGCCCGGTTGGCGCGGCGGAGTTCCCCGTTGATCCGCAGGTACTGGTCGAGCAGGGTGCCGGAGGCGTCGAAGCCGGGCGTGCGGGAGGCGATCGCCGGGACGACCCGCTCGAGGAACCGGTCGGACAGCCGGATCGTGTCCCGCCGGGGCGGGTGGCGTCGAAAGTGGTCGACGAACGCCTGCTCGGCCCGGTTGCCCGCCGCGTCCTCGGCGAAGAGGCGAATCTCCGCCGGGTCGTCCAGGTTCCACGGGACGCCGTACAGGCAGAATCGCTCTCCCTCGCCGCCGCCGGGAAGCGGCCGGGAGGGGATCTCCACCGACCCGACGCGGACGCCGGAACGAACCGCCGCCGGCCCGACGCGGAACACGACGGCACCGCTGCCGCCCTGCCGCACGTAGTGCCTCGTCGAGACGACACCGAGGGAGGGCGGCCGGAAACGCACGTCGAGGGTCTTCTCGACCACCACCGGCTCCGGGTGCCGGAGGAACCCGTGGCGCCGCTCGGCGACGAGGCGCACGGTCACCTTTCCCTCCGCCAACCACGCCGGGCTGCCCTTGGCCAGGCGCGCCGCGAGCGTGGCGGTGCGCGGGGGAACCCTCTTCCAGAACTCCCAGGGGGTGGGCAGCTCGTCCCGGGCCTCGCCGAGGAGCTCCTCGTGGTCTCCCTGCACGGCGACGAGCGCGAGGGAGGCGACGCCTCCCGCCGGGACCTCCGCGGTCGCGGTCACCGCCGTCCCGGGCAGGCCGACCGCGGGACGGTCGGTCTCCAGGGAGAGGCGGGGCTCGGGCCCCACGTACAGGAGGCCCTGGAGGCCCCACGCGAGCAGCACGACGACCAGCAGGACGAGGACGAGACGCAGCTTCATCGGGAACTCCCGTCGAGGGGGCCGGCACTCACCGGCCGCGGATCTCGCGGTAGCGGCGGCGCGTCAGCGCCACCGGGTCGAAGTCCGGTTCCAGGAAGAGGGCGATGCGCCGCACGACGACGCCCCGGGGAGTGCCCTCCTTCGCGACGACCATCAGCGCAAGGGCTCCCCCCCGCCGCCAGGCGGTCCCCTCCACCGGGTCGCCGGAGCGAGGATCCCGCAGGTCCACGAGGGGGGCGGCCGGCTCGCCCCAGCGCTTCACCAGGGCGGCCCGCCACTCCCGGGAGACCGGCCCGGGATCGTCGGCGAGGAGAACGACCCGCGTCACGGTGGCGTCGTCCGCCGCCCGTGTCGCCTCGAGCCGAACGGTCACCTCGGGGTTCCCCGGCAGGTCGGCCGGGCCCTTCCAGCGCCAGCGATGGACGCCCTCCCGCTCGCCCCGGGCCCGGAACCTGCCGCCCCGGGCGGCGAGGGCCTCCCGGGCGGCGGCGACGGTCATTCCGGGGCGCACACCGAGGATCGAGAACGGCCCTTCCCCCGCCGCGGCGGACAGGCACGCGAGAACCAGGACGACGAGCAGCGGAACGGCGCGACGCATCGGGAGCCTCCCGGCCCCCATGATGCGACGGGAACCTCCCGCCCGCACGTCCGCCCCGGCGAGGATCCCGGATGCGCGCGACCCGCACCCGCCGGAGGGGTTGCAGGCAGGCGAAGCGCGGGTCTCCTGCAGGCGTCGCCGGGAGGCGGCGCGGGCGGCGCGCAGCGCCGCGCATCACCCGGCGAACGCGCACGACGGCGACACGCGCGCCCGGCACCCCCGGGCGGCCTCCCGGCCGCCCCTACTTCTGGCGGCGGGGATCCTTCTGCCAGATCTCCCACGAGAGCTCGGCGGCGATCTTGGGATGCGTCGAGGCCAGGGAGTCGAGGGTGCCGGCAGCCTGCCGCGGCTTCATGCCGAGGAGCAGGTCGACGACGACGCGCCGGTTCTTCCGGTACAGCTCGACCAGGGCCGAGGCGGCGTTCGCCGGGTCCATTCCCTCGTAGGCCTTGAGGAGCCGGTCGAAGCTCGGGGAACGCAGCGCCTCGAGCCGTTCCCGCTCCTTCTTCGCCTCGTCCCGCAGGCGCGCGATCTCTTCCCGCTCCGCGTCGAGCTCCTTGCGCGCCGCGGTCAGCTCCCGCTCCCGCTCGACGAGCTGACGCGCCTTCTCCTCGAGCACCTTCCGCTGCTCCTCCAGCTCCTGCACCAGGGTACGGTAGGTTTCCGCCTCCACCTCGGGACCCCGGTCGAGGGGATGGAGCTCCTCGGGGTCGCTTCCCCCGTCCCGGGCGGAACCGTCCGGCTGCTGGTCCCCCGCGACGACCCGGGGCACCAGCACGCCGAGGGTCAGGGCGTCGACGACGAGCAGCGCGTTCGCCGCGAGTGCGACGAACAGGACCGACCTGAGGACGCGGCGCAGGGTCATCCTTCACCTCGCATCTTGGCCAGCTCGAGGTGGCGCCGACGGCCGAGAACCAGGTCCTCCACCTCGGTGGCCTCCCGCCTTTCCTCCTCCCGCAGGTGCCGGAGCCGGGCCTCCTGCCGCAGGCGCTCGAGCACCTTCACCTGCCGGGTGACGTCCGCGAGGGCGGACCGGGCCTCCCGCTCCCGTTCCGCCAGCTCCCGCCGCCGCGCCTCGAGCACGGGGCGCCGGGACCGCAGCCGTTCCTGCATCGCCGCGGCCTCCGCGAGCCCCGCACCGGTCTCTCCCTCCCGGGCCCGGGCGACCAGCTCCTCGGCCCAGGCCCGCTCGTCCTCCTCGAGCCGAGCGAGGGCCCCCTCGACGGTGACCAGTTCGCGCAGCAGCTCCCCGAGCTCGCGACGCCGCCGGTCCCGCTCGACCCGGGCGAGCTTGAGCGGCATCTCGAGCCGGAAGCGAAAGCGGGCCATCAGTCAGCCTCCCCGTCCACGCCGAGGGCCAGGAGCCGGGCCACCGTTTCCTCGAACGGGGTCGCGCCGTAACCCTCCTGGCGCAGGAAGTCCCGGATCGGCCGGTGCCAGCGGACGGCGGCGTCGAGCTCCGGGTCGATCCCCTCCCGGTAGGCGCCGATGCTCACCAGGTCCTCGTTGTCCCGGTAGATCGCCATCAGCCGCCTCACCCGGAGCGCGGCCCGCTGGTGTTCCTCGCTGGTCACCTGGGGCATCACCCGCGAGATCGAGCCCAGCACGTCGATCGCCGGGTAGTGGCTGCGCTCGGCGAGGGACCGGGACAGCACGACGTGGCCATCGAGGATCGAGCGCGCGTGGTCGGCGATCGGCTCGTTCATGTCGTCCGCCTCGACGAAGACGGTGTAGATCCCGGTCATCGAGCCGGCGCCGGCCTCGCGCCCGGCACGCTCGAGGAGACGCGGCAGGAACGCGAACACCGAGGGTGGGTACCCCTTCGAAGAAGGCGGCTCCCCGGCGGAGAGCCCGATCTCCCGGAGCGCCATCGCCACGCGGGTCAGCGAATCCATCAGCAGCGTGACGTTGCGGCCGCGGCGGCGGAACTCCTCGGCGATCGCCGTCGCCGCCAGGGCGCATCGCACCCGGCGCACGGGCGGCTCGTCGGAGGTCGCGACGACGACGACGGCCCGCGCGAGCCCCTCCCCCAGGTCCTGCTCGACGAACTCCCGGACCTCCCGGTTCCGCTCGCCGACGAGCCCGATCACGACGACCTCGTCGGAGGCGTGCCGCGCGACGTTCCCCATCAGGCGGCTCTTGCCCACCCCGGAGCCGGCGAAGATGCCGATCCGCTGTCCCCGCCCCAGGGTGAGGAAGGCGTCGATCGCCCGGACCCCCGTGGCCATGGGCTCCTCGATGCGGGGCCGCTCGAGGGGCGCGATCGATTCCCCGTGGACCGGCCGCCAGGCGACCTCCCCGAGGGGGCCCTTGCCGTCGATCGGCTGGCCGAGGGCGTCGATCACCCGGCCGAGCAGCCCGTCCCCGGCGGGGACGACCGGCTGGCGGCCGGTGGCGATCACCCGGTCCCCCCGGCGCAGGCCGCGGACCTCGTCCACCGGCATCGTCAGGATCCGGCTTCCCTCGAAGCCGACCACCTCGGCGTGGCTGACGAACTCGCCCGCCGCCGTCTCGAGCCGGCACTCCTCCCCGACCGCCACCTGGGGCCCGCGGCTCTCGACGCCGAGGCCGACGAGGCGCGTGATCGTCCCCGACCGCCGGACGAGCGCGACCTCCCCGACCCGCTCCCGCGCCCGGGCGATCCGCCGCCGCATCGAGTCGAGTCCCGCGCTCATGCCGGCTCCCCCGCAAGCTCCTCCCGGCAGGCGAGGAGCGCGGTGCGCACCCGGGCATCCAGGGTCTCCAGCTCGGTCTCGACGAGCACGTCCCCCCGCTCGAGGGAAGGATCGGCGACCAGCTCGAGGAGGCCCGGCGCGGCCAGCTCCGGCACCTGCTCCCGGGCGGTGGCGGCGTCGTCCGGATGCATGCGCACCCGCACGCCCCGCGCCTCGCCGCAGGCGGCGATCACCTCCCGCGCGACCCGCACCGCCACCTCGTCGCCGGCCTCGATTCTCGCCCGGACGATCCGTTCCGCGACGGCGATCGCGAGGTCGACGATCTCGCCCTCCAACCGGGCCAGCACGTCCTGCTCGAGGGCATGGATCGCGGCCAGGGCCCGCGCGAGACGCTCCCGCTCCGCGGCGACCGCCGCCAGCGCCTCCTCGCGTCCCTTCCGCAGCCCCTCCTCGTAGCCGGCGCGCACGGCGGCCTCGACCCGGCGCCGCTCCTGCTCCTCCGGCGCCAGGGAGGGATCGCGCTCGGGAGGCTGCCAGCGCTCTCCCCGGGCGCCGCCGATCACGCGGCTAGGCAACGGCCTGGTCCTCCAGGCTGATCGCTCCTTCCTTCTCGAGGCGGAGGACCAGCTCGATGATCGAGCGCTGGGCCTGCTCGATCTCGGAGACCTTCGGGCTCCCGAGGAACTCCATCTCCTCCTCGAGCATCTGCGCCGCGCGCTCGGACATGTTGCGGAAGAACAGGTCCCGGATCTCCGGGGCGGCCCCCTTGAGGGCGAGGGCCAGGGTGGCCCGGTCCACCTGCTTGAGCACCTCCTGGCAGTCCCGGTCGTTGAGACCGATCAGCATGTCGAAGGTGAACAGCAGGTCCCGGAGCTGCTGGGCGAGCTCCGGGTAGTCGTCCTGGAGGGCCTCGACGATCTCCTGCCCGGTCGCCCGGCCGAGGCTGGTCAGGGCGTCGGCGGCGGACTGGATCCCGTCGAACGGAATGATCGGCTCGTCGCAGATCGTCGCGAGGCGCTCCTCGAGCACCTTCCCGATCTCCCGCACGACCTCCTCCCGGACCTCCCGGATCGCCGCCATCCGGCGGGTCACCTCGATGCGGCGCTCCGGCTCCATCGCCGCCATGATCCGCGCCGCCTTGCGGGCCGGCAGGTGAGCGAGGACGAGCGCCACCGTCTGCGGGGGCTCGTCCTGGAGGAGCATCGCCAGCCGGCGGGACGGGGTCGCGAGGATCGTCTCGGGCAGCTCGGGCGGCTCCACGTCGGGCTGGACCTCGTCCGGGTCCGGGATCCGCCGCGGCTCGATCTGCTGGAGGATCCGGTCGCCGTCCTCCGGGCGGGCCTGGGCGACCAGCCGCTTCGCGAGGGGAAGGCCGGCCAGTTCGAGCCCCTTCGCCTCGTTCACCATCCGGGTGAACTCCTCGAGGATCGGCTCGTGCTCGCTCGGATCGACCATCTTGATCCGGGCGATCTCCGCCGCGATCCTGCGGACCTCCTCCTCCTCGAGGCAGGCCAGCAGCTTCGTCGCCGCCTCCTCCCCGATCAGCGTCACCAGGAGCGCGGCCTTCTGGACGCCCGTCAGTCCTTCCGCCATCGGTCAGCCCTTCGTCTCGTTGAGCCAGACGCGCACCGTCTGGGCCATTCCCTCCGGTTCCTCGAGGGCCAGCTTCGCGAGCTGCTGCCGCATCCGCTCGAGCCGGGACGGGGGCCCGAGCTGGGGCACCGCTTCCACCTCGGCGGTCGCGGCGGCGGCCTGGGCCTGCATCCGCTCGGCGACCTCCCGCACCGTCCTGAGGAACGGCCGCCAGAAGAGGAAGAACGCGAGGAGGAGGAGCAGCACCAGGGCCGGCCACTTCATCCAGGGCAGGTACTGGCGCAGGTCGAACCCGGAGGGCGGAACGGGCTCCACGACCGGCGGGAAGGGCGCCTGCTCCACGGTGACGACGTCCCCCCGGTCCGGGTCGAAGCTGATCGCCGCCTTGACGAGCTGCTCGATGCGGGCCATCTCCTCCGCCGAGCGGGGCACGCGCTCCGGCTTGGCGGTGCCGTTCCCCTCTCCCTCCCCGGCGGTCTCCCCCTGCTTGTGGTCGACGAGGACGGCGACGGAAAGCCGCCTGATCCGCCCCACCGGCTCTTCCACCCGTTTCTCCACGACCGAGTACTCGAAGTTGCTCACCTGGTCGGTCCGCTCCGAGCTCTCCCCGGCCATCCCGGCGGCACCCACGCCGCCGGGCAGGTTCGAGGCGGTCCCCGGCACGCCGCCGCCCCCGCCGGCGGAACGGGTCTTCTCCTTGCTCTTCTCCTCGGAGACCAGCACGCCGCTGTCGGGATCGTACTGGCGCTCGTGGCGGCTGACCTTCTGGAAGTCCATGTCCGCGTTCGTCCGGACGACGAAGTGTCCCTCGCCGACCAGGGGGGCCAGCACCTTCGCCACCTTGCGATCGATGTCCCGCTCGATCGCCGTCTTCATCTCGAGCTGCCGGGTGGCGAGCATCTCGCCCGCGTCGCCGCTCCCCTCCCAGAGGACCTTCCCGCTGGAGTCGACCACGGAAACGTGCTCGGGTGTCAGCTCCGGGACCGCGCCGGCGACGATCCGCGCGATCCCCTGCACCTGGTCCGAGGCCAGCCGCGCCCCGGCCCGCAGGGTGATCGTCACCGAGGCCTTCGCCGTGTCGTCGTCGTCGAGGAAGACCCGGTCGCCGGGCAGCGCGAGATGGACCCGCGCGCGGGAGACCTCTTCGAGGGACTCGATGGTCCGCGCCAGCTCGTCCTCGAGGGCCTTCTGGTAGCGGATCTTCTGCACCCGCGACGACTGGGCGATGTTGTCCTGGGCGAACATCTCGAGGAACCCGAACCTCCCGCTCGCCGGCAGGTTCTTGGCCGCCAGGTCCATCCGCAACCGATCGACCCGTTCGACCGGGACCTCGATCACCCGTCCCCCGTCCCGGACCCGCACGGGCACCCGCTGGGCCTGCAGTTCCTCGATCACGGCCTGGGCGTCCTTCGGGTCGAGGCCCGTGTAGAGCACGCCCCAGGTCGGCTGCTGGGCCCACCAGACGATCCCGCCCACCGCCGCGATCGTCAGGACCGCGGAGAGGACGAGGCTGACCTTCTGGCGGGTCCCGAGGGCCCCCCACGCTTCCCGGAGCTGCCGCAGGAGATCGTCCATGGCTTACACCGGCATCCTCATGATTTCCTTGTAGGCCTCGAGCAGCTTGTTGCGGACCTGGAGCATCGTGCGGAAGGAAAGGTCCGCCTGCTGCATCTCGAGCAGCACGTCGTGGAGGTCGCCCCCCTCGCCGGAGATCCACTGGACGGCCTTCCGGTCGGCGCGGGTCATGTCTCCGTCGACGGTGCGCAACGCGTCCTCGAGGGCCTCGCCGAAGCTCGGGCCCCCGGCCGCGCCCCGGCCGGGCCGCGGCCGTTCCGCCCGGTCGAGCAGGTCGCGCCCGCCGAGTCGTCCCGGTCCCAGGTTCTCGATGCGTCCACCGTTCATTCAGCCCCTCCCGGTCACCGCAGCAGGTCGAGGGCGTCCTCGCGCATCCTCTCGACGGCCTTGACCACCTTCGTGTTCGCCTCGTAGGACCGCATCGCCGAGAGCAGGTCGACCATCTCCTCGGCGGGATCGACGTTGGGGTAGGCCACGTAACCCCGCGCGTCCGCGTCGGGATGACCGGGCTCGTACCGCATCACCGGCGGCCGCGGGTCGACGGCGACCCGCTCGAGCCGGACCCCGCGCACCGCGCGGGCAACCGCGTCACCGAACGCCCGCCGCTTCACGGGGACGGCGCGAACCACGGGGAGCATCCGCCGGTAGGGCCCGCCGCTGGCGGTGCGCGTGGTGCGCGCGTTGGCCAGGTTGGAGGCGACGACCTCCATGCGCGCCCGCTGCAGGTCGAGGCCGGAGGCCGCCACCCGGAGCGCATCCCTCAGGCTCATCGCGTCGGCCCTCCGTTGATCACGGCGAGGAGCTGCTGCACCCGCATCCGCGCGAGCCGCGTCGCCACCTGGTAGCGGCGGCGCGTCTCGGCGAGGGCCAGCATCTCCCGCTCGAGGTTCACGTTGTTGCCGTCGTTGCGGACCGGGAGCCCGCGGACCTCCCGGGGCTCCGGTGCCGCGGAGGCGCCGGCCGCGGCGATGTGACCGGGCCGGGTCGTGCGGAGGGGAACCCTTCTCTCCCGCTCTCCCACGGCCCGACGGAGGGCGGCCTCGAAGTCCAGGTCCTTCGCCCGGTACCCCGGCGTGTCCAGGTTCCCGACGTTCGAGGCGATCAGCTCACCGCGGGCGGCCATCACGTCCATCGCCCGCCGCAGGCGGCTGACCAGGGCCTCGTCTCCCATTCCCGGGATCCTCATCGCACACCTCCCACGCGTCCGCAGGACGGCTCGCCGTCCCGTACAGCAAGTCCCGTGCCCGGCCGGTGGTGCGGGAGGCCGTGGCGGCGGGAAGCTCGGATTACTCCCGGAGAAACCGCAACTTGCATGGCCCCGGGGACCCCGGGTGGCTGGCGCGGGAAGAAGCGCCGGTCACGGGGGTGCTTGCATCCCGGCAGATCCTGCCCCCCGACCGTCGATCCGTTGACGCCCGGCGCCCGACGCCGGGACGTCAGAGGACGAGCCCCTGCTCCCGGAAGGCGCGGAGCTTGTTGCGCAGCGTGCGTACCGAGATCCCGAGCATCGCCGAGGCCCTCGTGCGGTTCCCCCCGGCAGCCTCGAGGGTGCGCTGGATCAGCCGGCGCTCCGCCTCGGCGATCGTCATGCCGGGCGCCAGCTCCGCGTCCCGGGAACCGGCGTCCCACGGGTCGAGGAACAGGTCGCCGGCGTCGATGCGGCCCTCCCGGTCGAGGATCACGGCCCGCTCGAGGACGTTCCGCAGCTCGCGGACGTTCCCCGGCCAGGGATGACGGGCGAGACGCCAGAGGGCCTCCCGGGTCAGGCGCGGTGCCGGTCGTCCGAGCCGCCGCGCGATCTCCTCGACCAGGTGCCGCGCGAGGAGCGGGATGTCCTTCGGCCGTTCCCGCAGGGGCGGAAGCACGAGGGGGATCACGCGCAGGCGGAAGTAGAGGTCCTGCCGGAACCGTCCCTCCCGGGCCAGCCGCGCCAGGTCCTGGTGGGTGGCGGCGACGATGCGCAGGTCCACCTCGCGGGGCTCTCCGGCACCGAGGGGGACGACCTGCCGCTCCTCGAGGGCACGGAGCAGCTTCGCCTGGAGCGGCAGGGGCAGCTCGCCGATCTCGTCGAGGAGGAGCGTTCCCCCCTCCGCCCGGACGAAGAGTCCCTCCCGGTCCCGGTCGGCCCCGGTGTAGGCGCCCCGGCGGACCCCGAACAGTTCCGCCTCGAGGAGTTCCGCCGGCAGGGCCGCGCAGTTGACGGCGACGAACGGCCCGCGGGCCCGGCGGCTGCGGGCGTGGATCCAGCGGGCGAGCACCTCCTTGCCGGTCCCGCTCTCGCCGGTCAGCAGGACGGTCGCGTCGGTGCGGGCCGCCCGGTCGGCCTCGTCCATCAGGGCGAGAAACCGCGGGTCCTCGCCCACCATCTCCGGGCCATCGTCGGTGGAGGGGCGGTCCTCCCGGCCGAGGGCGCGGCGGACGGCGGCGAGGAGCGCCTCCGGCGCGAACGGCTTGAGCAGGTAGTCCGCGGCACCGCGGCGCACGGCGTCGACCGCGTCCTCCACGGTACCGAACGCGGTCACCATCACGACCGCGAGACCCGGCCGGATGGCGAGGGCGCGCGAGAGCAGCTCGCGACCGTCGATCCCCGGCATCCGCACGTCGGTGACCATCCCGTCCCAGGGCCTTCGCCCGAGGGCGGCGAGGGCTTCCCGGCCGTCCCGGCAGCGGGTCACCTCGAAACCGCCCCGCTCGAGCACCCGGCCCATGGCGAGGCGCATCGTGTCGTCGTCGTCCACCACGAGGATCGAGGGCCTGCGCTTCATCCGCTCGTCACCTCCTCCACCGCGGGTTCCCCCGCGGGCAGCTCCACCCGGAACCGGGCCCCGCCGAGGGGGCTCTCCCCCACCCGGACCAGGCCGCCGTGGGCCAGGGTCACCTGCTCGACGACGGCGAGCCCGAGGCCCGTTCCCTCGTCCCGGGTGCTGAAGAACGGCTCGAAGATCCGCTCCCTCAGCTCCGGGGGAATCCCGGGGCCGCTGTCGTCGACGACGAAGACGACCCGGTCGGCCTCCCGGGCCACCGTCACCCGCACCTCGCCGCCGGCCGGCGTCGCCTCGAGCCCGTTTCCGACCAGGTTGAGGAGCGCCCGGCGAATCCCTTCCCCGTCGAGCCGCGCCTCTCCCGGCCCCCGCTCTTCCGTCGTCAGCCGCAGGTCCACCTCCCGGGCGCAGGCGACCGGTTCGAGGGCGGCCACGACCTCGCGGGCCAGGCGCACGGGGTCGACGGGGGCGCGCCGTGCCTTGCGGCCCCGCACCGCGGCGAGGAGGCGGGAGACGGTCCCGGAGAGCCGCCGGACCTCGAGGAGGATCCGCTCCGCCATCTCCCGCGAGGGAGCGTCGTCCGCCAGGTCGTCGACGAGCAGCGACGCCAGCAGTTCCAGGCTTCCCAGCGGGTTCCGCACCTCGTGGGCGACCTCCGCGGCCATCCGGCCGAGCGCCTCGAGACGCGTCCGCCGCCGGGTCTCCTCCTCGAGCTCGACGACCCGTGTCACTTCCTCCACGACCAGGAGCCGCCCCGCCGCGTCCCCGGGGAGGATCATTCCCCGGGACCGGACGAGGAAGTGCCGGCGCCCGGCAGGAGCGTCCAGGGCGAGGCGTCCATCCGCCTCGCTCCCGAGGAACCGGTCGAAGGGGGGGGCGATCCGTCCACCCTGGCCGACGACGCCCAGCTCCCGGGCCGCCCGGTTGGCCGCGAGGACCGTGCCGTCCTCCGCGGCGAGGGCGATTCCCGCGCCCAGCGTCTCGAGGATGCCGTCGAGGATCCGGGCCAACCGTTCCTTTTCCGCGAGGGCCCGGGCCAGCTTCCGCCCGGCGTCGGCGAGGCGGTCCGCCAGGAGGAACGCCTCCCGGGAGACCCGCTCCCGATCCTCCCGCGGCACGGTGCTCACGAGGCGTTCCCCCCGGCCGCCGCCGACCCCGCCCGGGCCTGCTCTCCCGCCGGGGCGGGCGGGATCCCGAGCAGATTCTCCACCGCGAACCGCACCGGCTCGGGCGGGTCGCCCGCGAGGATCGCCCGCAGGCGCTGCTCGGCCCGCTCCCGGCTTCCCTCCCGCAGCTCGCACGCCGCCACCCGCACCTGGGCCCAGTCGGCCCCGGGCGCGTTCCGCGGCAGGGTCCGGGCGGCCGCCCGGAAGTCCCGGCAGGCCTCTTCCCACGCCCCGGCGATGGCCCGGGCGTCCCCCCGGAGGAGGGCCGCTTCCCCGGTGACCTCGCCGAGCGGCTCGAGGGCGGCCCGCGCCGCCGGCACGTCCCCCTCCGCCCAGGCCGCGCGCGCGAGGAGCGTCCGCTTCGCCGCGGCATCCCTTCCCCCGAGCCGGGACCCGCGGAGCACTTCCCGGATGACCTTCCAGTGCTCTTCCCGGGCGAGGGCGGCGAGGCGGGCGGGGTCGTCAGGGGCGATCCCCTCGGGGACCTCGTCCGGCGCGCACCGGGCGAGACCGAGCCGGGCCTGCCGGGCAATCGGGCCGTACCAGTGCTTCTCGAGCACCCGGTAGATCGCCGCGGCCCGGTCGTACTCCCCGACGCGTTCGCGCAGCCGGCCGGCGGCGAGCCGGATCCCCGGCGTGATCTCGTCGACCTGGCCGAGCCGTTCCGCGAGGCGCAGCACGAAGGCGGCCGCCAGCTCGTCCTTCTCGAGGTCGGGCGCCATCAGCCGAACGATCCGGTCGAAGTGGGACCGGGCGAAGGTCCGGGAGAGCCGGTCCCCCGACTCGATGATCCCGGCCAGCATCAGGAGGGCCGCCCGGCGTCCCTCCTTCTCCACCTTCAGGTCGACGAGGCGTCGGATCGCCTTCGCCACGAGGAGCGGATCGGTGGCCGACTCCAGCACGTCCCGGTACGCGATCCAGGCGTCGTCCTCGTCCCGCTGCTTCTCGAGGACCTGGGCGGTGAACAGGCGCGCCGCGGCGATCTTCACCGGGTCGTCCGCCGTCTCGACGACCTCCTGGGCGAGGGCGAGGGCGGTCCTGCTCCGGCCGATCTTCTCGAGGGCCCGCGCGGCCCGGAGCAGCGCCTCGGGACGGCGCGGATCCCGCGGGTAGACGTTGGCGAACCGCAGCATCGCCCGGGCGGCCTCCCGTGGAGACCCGAGCCGGGCCTTCGCGTCGGCCCAGAGCCAGAGCAGGTCCGGGTTCCGGACGATCCTCCCCGGCTCGAGGGCCTCGAGGCGGGCGAGGGTCTCCTGGACCTTCCGCACCCTGCCGAGCAGCGCGTACGTCCGGGCGAGCCGCCCGAGGACCGCGACCGGGTCGGCCAGGCGTTCGCGCAGCAGGCGCTCGTCCGCCCGGGCGGCCTTCACCCGCTCTCCGAGCTGCAGGTAGAGGGCCGGCAGGGCACGCAGGGCGCGGACCGCCCAGGGACTCTCCGGGGCGACCCGCACGAGCCGCTCGAGGTCGATCACGGCACCGCGGGCATCCCCCTTCCGGCGCCGGGCCATCGCGCGGCGCCAGAGGAGCATCGGGTTGTCCGGGTGCCCCTCGAGCAGGTGGTCGACCAGCCAGGTCGCCTCCGACGAGTTCGCCTGCCCCTGCCGGTCCAGCTCGACCAGCAGCTCGAAGGCCGCGGCGTCCCACGCGCCCCGGTTCTCGGCCCGCTCGAGCCGCGCGCGCAGCTCGCGGATCCGCGCCTCGTCCCCGGGGGACGGCGCGGCCCAGCCGAGCGGCAGGCACAGCGCCAGCGCGGCGAGCACCCCGACTGTCCAGGTTCGAGACATGCTCCGGGCTCGTCCTTTCGAGCCGGTCCCCCAGCAAGCGGTGTGCCGCCGGCGAGGAAGAGCGGTCACGGAAGACCGATCCCATGATCCTGGAAGGAGTTGCAGGGGAAGGCCGCGTACGCGACCTGCGGGAACGGGGTGCCGGTCCGCCGTCGGAGACCGGCAGGAGGTGCCGGGGCATGGACGATCTCTTGACACCCCGCCCCCGGGGCCTATGTATTGGCACCGGGCACCGCGAAACCGTACCAACCACGACGAACAACCGGAGGAGAGAGGGAGCATGAGCCACGACCAGGAGAGGGAGCGCTGGAACATCGTCGTCGCCGAGGACGAGCCCGGCCTCCTGCGCACCATCGTCGACTACCTCGCCGAGCTCGGACACGACGTGCGCGGTGCCTCGACGGGCGACCGGGCCTGGGAGCTGCTGGTGGAGGAACCGGCCGACGTCCTGCTGACCGACCTCAAGATCCCCGGTCTCGGTGGCCTCGACCTGCTGGCGCGGGCCCGGGAGCACTACCCGGACATGGTCGTGATCATCATGACCGGCTTCGCCACCGTGCACTCCGCGGTGGAGGCGATGCGGGAGGGCGCCGCCGACTACCTGGCGAAGCCCTTCGCCATGGCCCAGCTTCGCCTCGCCCTGGAGAGGGCCGTCGAGACCAAGCGGCTGCGGGACGAGAACACCCGCCTGCGCACCGAGCTGATGGAACGGGCCAGCTTCGACCAGATCATCGGGAAGAGCCCGGCGATGCAGCGGGTCTTCGCCCTCCTCGAGAAGGTCAGCCAGGTCGACAGCACGGTCCTGATCACGGGAGAGAGCGGCGTCGGCAAGGAGCTGATCGTCCAGGCCCTCCACTACCGTCACCCCGTGCGCAAGGACGGCCGGCTGGTCGCGGTCCACTGCGGGGCGATCCCGGAGAACCTCATCGAGTCGGAGCTGTTCGGGCACGTGAAGGGCGCGTTCACCGGCGCGGACCGGGACCGCCCCGGGCGCTTCGAGCTGGCGGACGGCGGCACCCTCTTCCTCGACGAGATCGGGACGATGAAACCGGACCTGCAGGTCAAGCTCCTGCGGGTGCTGCAGTCGCGGCAGGTCACCCGGGTCGGTGGCACGAAGTCGATCCCGGTGGACGTCCGGGTGGTTGCCGCCAGCAACGAGGACCTGCGGTCCAAGGTGGAGCGCGGCGAGTTCCGGGAGGACCTGTACTACCGGCTCAACGTGATCCCGATCCACGTCCCCGCCCTGCGGGAGCGGCGGTCGGACATTCCGCTCCTCGCCGCCCATTTCGTCGCCAAGTACGCGCACCGCAACAACCTGCCGCCCAAGGAGATCTCCCAGGAGACGATGCGGCTCCTGATGCGCTACGACTGGCCGGGCAACGTGCGCCAGCTCGAGAACGCCATCGAGTACGCGACCGTGATGTCCGGGGGCCGCACCCGCATCGAGCCGGACGACCTGCCGGTCGAGATGCGGGACGTCCCGCCGGCGCCGATCGTGCCGCTCCAGGTGACCGAGGAGGGCATCAACTTCCGCAGCGTGGTCTCCGAGATCGAGAAGAACCTGATCCTCCAGAGCCTCGAGCTGACCGGGGGCAACAAGGCACGGGCGGCCCAGTTGCTCGACCTGAAGCGGACGACCTTCGTCGAGAAGCTCAAGCGGATCCAGCGCGGTCAGCCCACGGTCTGACTGCCCGGCACGCGCCCGGCAAGATGAGGGGGTGGGCCGCGGCCCACCCCCTCGGTCCGCCCGGGCTCACCCCTTCCCCGTCGAGGATCTTCCCGGGGAGCGCGGGTCAGTACCCGCGGCTCGTCTCGTACCCGGCGGCCGCCCGCTGGAGGGTGTCCTGCTCGGCGAGCCGCCGCCCCAGTTCCTCCCGCAGTCCCGACAGGAGCTCGAGGTTGACCCGCACCGCCTCCTTCGCCTGCTCCAGGAGCTCGGCCACCCGCCCCTCGACCGGGGTCCCCGGCGGGAGGTGCACGTCCAGCTCCGCCAGCAGCATCCCTCGGCGCGCCGAGATCCCGGGGAGCAGGTCGAGCCGGCCGGTTTCCACGGCCGCACGCTCTTCCCGGCAGGCGTCGACGAGGTCCTCGAGGACCCGCACGGCCTGCGCGCCGGGCAGCGACGGCATGGTCATTCCTGGCCCGCCAGCTGCTTCTGCCGGGCCTCCGCCCAGGCGTCCCGCAGCGGCGCCATCAGGTCGGCGATCTCGCGCAGGCCGGAGGGGTCCCGGTGCAGGTGGGACTCCATGATGCGCCGGCGGCAGTAGGTGTAGAGCCGGTCCAGGTTGCTCGCGATCTCGCCGCCGCGCTCCAGGTCGAGGACCGCCTGCAGCTCCCCGATGATGTCGGCGGCCCGCCGGATCGGGTCGGCCGCCTCGGCGTACCGTCCCTCGCCGAGGAGGTCGGCCCCGCGCCGCAGGAAACCGATCATCCCGTCGTAGAGCCGCACGACGAGACCCATCGGGTCGTCCATCTGCACCTGGTTCGCCTGGTAGGCCATCCGGGCCTGCTGAGCCACCATTGCCTGGGTCATCGATGCGTTTCCCCCGTTCGCTTCCCGCGTTCCCCTCACCGCTGGTTGAGCGATGCCATCGCCTGGTTCAGCTGGCTGATCGCCGCCTCCGCCATCGAGAACTGCTTCGTCAGGAGCTCCCGCCGGCGAGCGAGGCGCGCCTGGATCCGCTCGATCCGCTCCTGGGCCGCCTCGATCGAGTCGTCGTACCCGTCGGTGATCGACTTGATCGTGCCGTCGTAGTCGTCGACCATGTCCTCGATCGCCGAGATGAACGAGTCGGCGGCCCCGCGACTGTAGCCGACCTGCCCGAAGTCACCGCCCTTCGCCGTGACCGAGTCCGGCGTGGCGTAGATCCGGACGACCAGGCCGTCCATGTCCGTCCCGTCGGCCCCGATCAGCTCGTTGCCCACGCCTTCCGCGGCCTGGCCGCCGATCGTGCCGGCCACGTCGACGCCGGTGTCGGACCGCTCGGTCGTGCCGATGCCGGTGCTCGTCCCGTCGCCCGCGTCCGCCACGTTGCTGACCGCGGTCACGGTGTAGGCGGAACCGTAGTCCGCCGCGCGGATCTTGAGGACGCCGCCGTCCGAGTACGCCACCGCTTCCAGGCCCGCCGCGTCGAGGGCGCTGTTGATCTTCTGCACGATCGTGTCGATCGTGTCCCCGGCCGCCAGGTCGACGGTGGTCGTCGAACCGTTCACGCCGATCGTCAGCGTCTCGTCCTGGGCGATCCCGGAGGACTGGATCGCCGTGGATCCGCCGACCTCCGCGCGCTCGGGCGCCGTGGTCACCGTGATGTCGTAGGTCCCCGACTGCGTGTTCGTCCCCGCGGTCACGAAGACGACGGAGCTGTCGGTAGTGGACCCGGACGAGCGCAGGACGGCCTTGACCTCGTCGAAGCGACCCTGGTCGACCAGGTCATCGAAGTACGACGATCGGAACTCCAGGCGACCGGTGGAATCGGCGACGACGATTCCGAGCTCGGCCAGGGTGTTCACCTGGCCGTCCGGAATGCCGCTGATCTCCCGGGTCAACAGGCTCTGCAGTTGCCACTGGATGTTGCGGACCGAGTTCCCCGCCGTGACCGCGGAGTACTTCTGGAAGTCCGCGGTGCCGAACTGCCGATCGAAGTAGTCGTTGACCTTGTTGTACGCCTCGACGAAGCTCTCGATCGCGTCCTTCGTGGCGTCGGTGTCCTCCTCCACCGTCAGGGTGACCTCCGAGGTCGTGGTGTCCGTCAGGTTGAGGGTCACGCCGGCGATGGCGCCCGTCACCGTGTTGGTGGAGGAGGTGATCGAGATGCCGTCGACGACGAGCTGGGCATCCTGGGCCGCCTGCAGCTCGTTGGACGACTCGTCGAGATCGAGGTTGGTCGTGTCCGTGATCGTCAGGGCGTGCTCGGTGCCGGTCTCCTTGGCGCGCACGACGAGGATCGAGTTCGTGCCGTCGTTGATGATACTCGCGACGACGCCCTGGTCGGCGGCGTTGATCGCGTCGGCGATGCCCTGGAGGGAGTTGTTGCCGTTCGCCGCGCTGACCTCGATCGTGATCTTCTCGTACCCGCCCGCCTGGATCTCGATCGTGCCGTCGCTGACCAGCGGGCTGTAGCGATCGGAAAGGCCGATCGACCGCACCCCGTGGGCCTTGGCGAGCTGGCTGACCGTGATCGTGTGGATGCCCGGCGTGGCCGAGCTGCTGGCGGTGGCCGTCAGCGCGTCCTCGCTGCTGAGGGAGGCCTTGTAGCCGCCCAGGCTGTCGTCCGCCTTGAGCTCCTCGAGGGCGGACTGGAAGTCCTCGAGGAGACCCTTCAGCTCGTTGAACGAGCTCTTCGCCTTCTCGAAGGTGTCGATCCGCTCCTGGAGCTGCTGGATCGGGTAGCTCTCGGCCTGGATGATGGCGTCGACGACCTGGCTCCAGTTGATGCCGGAGGCGAGACCCGAGCCGAACTGGATCTGTCCGAGAGGCATGGTTCACTCCCTCGCCCGCCCACGGCGGGCAGTGGCGCCTCCCGGGGACCGGCCGTCAGGCCCTGTGGTCGAAGAGCAGGCCGAGGAACGCTTCCATCTTCCGCGCGAACTCGACCTGTTCCCTCGGGGGCACCGTCCTGATCACCTTATCGGTCCGGGCGTCGATGATCTTGACCATCACGAGGCCAAGATCCTGCTCGATCTCGACGTCCATCCGCAGTTCCCGGAGGTACCCCTTCTCGTGGATTTCCCTGAGCTTCTCGCGGATCCGCTCGGCGGCCTTCTTCGGGTCGGGGGGCAGTTCCCCGTCCCGGCTCCTGGCGGTCGCCGGCGTCTCCGGGGGCGGTTCCTCCCGGTTGCCCCGGTCCTCGATCTCCGCGTCCGGGGCCCGGGCCGCGCGCGCGGGACGGGGGGCGGGCTGGACGTCGGTGCCTGGCGTCCCCACGGGGGCAAGGGGTGCCACGTCACCTGCCATCCTTCACCTCCCTTTCGCCGCGGTGGAGCGGGGAGGGGGAGGCGGGCACCCGCCCGCCTCCCGCCTCGCCCGGGTTACCGCAGCAGGGCCAGGACGCTCTGGGACGTCATGTTGGCCTGCGCCAACGCGGACAGTCCCGTCTGGTTGAGGACCTGGAACTTGGTGAGGTTGACCACCTCCTGCGCCACGTTCGCGTCGCGGATCTGGCTCTCGGCGGCCTTCAGGTTCTCGGCCTGGACCGTGATCACCGCGATGGTGTGCTCGAGGCGGTTGTAGTAGGCACCGAGATCGCCACGGTTGCTGGAGATCGTGTCGATCGCGGACTGCAGGTTGACCAGCTCGTCGCGCGCACCGGACGCGGTCAGCAGCGAGCCGCTGGAGAGGCCCAGCCCGCTGGAGCTGACGGCGCTGGTCTGGATCGTGATCCGGTCGTTCGCGGACGCACCGGTCCCGACCTGCACGTCGATCGACGCGCCGCTCCCGGAGAGCAGGGACACCCCGTTGAACTCGACGGTGGCGGCGATCCGGTCGATCTCGGCGAGGATCTGGTTGTACTCGTCGTTGATCGCCTGCTTGGACGTGCTGCTGTCCTCGCCGGAGGTCTCGGACGCGGCCTGCTCCGCCAGGGTCACGGCTCGCTGGAGCAGGTTGCCGATCTCGCCGAGGGCGGAGTCGGCGACGTTGATCACGCCGATGCCGTCGTTGGCGTTCCGGATGCCCTGGTTCAGGGCGGCGACGTCGGCCCGCAGGGTCTCGGCGATCGCCAGGCCCGCCGCGTCATCCTTGGCGCCGTTGATACGCAGGCCGGACGACAGGCGGTTGATGGTGACGCTGAGGCCGCGCTGGCTCTTGATCAGCTGGTTCTGGGCGTTCAGGGCGCCGATGTTCGTGACAACCGAGAAATCGGCCATGGATGCTTCCTCCTTGAAGTTTGCGGGCGGCTTCCCTGCCGCCCCGGCCGGCGGGTCCCTCCGCCGACCGGTTGACGCTGGAGTTGCTGGTTCTGGTACCTGCCGTTCCTTCTTCCCCTTCCCGTCGGACGCGGCTCCGTGAGCTGTTCTTCACCTCCTTCCCCGGAGAGGTTTCGTCCCGACGCTTCCACCGGACTCTTCGGCCGCTGGAGCGGGATCTTGAGGGGCGGAAGACCACCACGGGGCCGGTTTCCGGCGGGGCGCGTTCACGCGAAACCGCCGGGAACCGCGGGGGTTCCCGGCGTCCGGGCGGGGCGTACACGCCGCCCGGGAGGGGAGCTCCCCCCGGGCGGCGTCCTGGAGGTCCACGGTTGGCCGCGGACGATTTCGTCGGTCAGCGGAGCAGGTTCAACACGCTCTGCGACGTCGAGTTCGCCTGGGCAAGGGCGGCGAGACCGGTCTGGTTGAGGACCTGGTACTTGGTCATGTTGACCACTTCCTGCGCGATGTTCGCGTCGCGGATCTGGCTCTCGGCGGCCTTCAGGTTCTCCGCCTGGACCGTGATCACCGCGATGGTGTGCTCGAGGCGGTTGTAGTAGGCACCGAGGTCGCCCCGGTCGGACGAGACCGTGTCGATCGCCGACTGGATGTTCTCCAGCTCGATCCGGGCGCCGGACGCCGTCAGCAGGGCGCCGGAGGACAGTCCGAGAGAGCTGGCGCTGATCCCCGAGGTCTCGATCGTGATCCGGTCGCTGGTCCCGGAACCGAGCCCGACCTGGACGTCGATGCTGGTCCCCGAACCGCTCAGCAGGTGCAACCCGTTGAACTCCACGGTGCTGGCGATCCGGTCGATCTCCGAGAGAATCTGGTTGTACTCGTCGTTGATCGCCGACTTCGACGTGCTGCTGTCCTCGCCCGACGTGTCCGAGGCCGCCTGCTCGGCCAGGGTCATCGCCCGGTGCAGCAGGTTGGCGATCTCCTGCAGCGCCGAGTCCGCGACGTTGATCACGCTGATCCCGTCGTTGGCGTTGCGGATGCCCTGGTTCAGGCCCTGCACGTCGGCTCGCAGGTTCTCCGCGATCGCCAGGCCCGCGGCGTCGTCCTTGGCGCCGTTGATGCGCAGGCCGGACGACAGGCGGTTGATCGTCTGCTGCAGGTGCCGCTCCGTCTTGATCAACTGGTTGTGCGCGTTGAGTGCTCCGATGTTGGTCACCACCGAGAACGAGGCCATTCCGTCACCTCCAGTACACGTCCGGCCCTCGCCCGATCACTCCCATCCGGGTCTTGTCCGGCGTGTTTCGCCCCTCTTCTCGGCCGTCCCTGTCCAGACTTTAGACCCCGGACTCATTCTTTTCTTGCCTCCCGGGCCCGGGGGAACCACGTTTGGGGTGGATGCATCCTCTTTAAGGGGCAGCGATCCGCCATGGCAGGAAAACGAACAGCCCGTACCGTGACGACCCGCGCCCGGGCCCGAACGCCCGGGCTGCCGGCCCGCGGGGAAGACCGGCGGGAACTCTTCCAGCGGTTCGCCCGCTGCCTCGAGCCCGAGGAGCTGGAGACCGCCATCCTCGAGGCGCTCGCCGCCCGCCTCGCCGGACCGCGGGCGATGGTCTCCCTCGACCCGGCGTCCCGGGAGCCTTCCCGCGTCCTCGAGGACCGGGGAACCCGCCCGTGGCCCCACGGAGAACCGGTCCCGCCCCTCCTCGCCGTGCCGCTCGAGGACGGGGGCGAGCTCCAGGGCTGGATCGCCTGGGAAGACGGACCGGCGCTCTCCGGCCCGGTCCGGCAGGTGGCCCGGCAGGTCCTGCTCGAGGTGGCCGCCGCCGCGGGCCTCCCGGCCAGGAACGCCCGGAGGTTCCGCCGGGCGCTGGAAGCGGCGCTCCGCGACCCGTTGACCGGCCTCTTCAACCGCCGGGCCTTCGAGACCTTCCTCGCCCGCGAGCGGGAGTGGGCCATCCGCACCGGGCGGCCGCTTTCCCTGGTGCTGGCGGACCTGGACCGGTTCAAGGAGATCAACGACACCCACGGACACCCGGTCGGCGACCGGGCGCTGGTCCACTTCGGCCGCGTGCTCGCCGGCACGGCACGCCGCTCGGACATCGCCGCGCGGGTCGGGGGGGACGAGTTCGCCCTGCTCCTCCCGGACACCTCGCCGGTGGACGCGGCTCGGCTCGCCGAACGGATCCGCCATCGCCTGGCCCTCTCTCCCCTGGACGCACCGCCGGGGCTGCGCCTCTGCGCCAGTTTCGGGGTGGCCGGCATGGCGGACGCCGGGGGAAACCCGGACCTGCTGGTCCGGCGGGCCGACGACGCTCTCTACGCTGCCAAGCGGGCCGGTCGTGACCGGCTCCATCGCTGGATGCCCCGGGAGGACGGGCTCCCGGTCGCCGAGGAGACGCGATGACCAACCAGGACCAGACCGGAACGACCAGCCGCTCCTTCGCCCGCACGGAGGTCCGGATCCCGGTCCGGCTCCGCCCCCTGGGCGAAGACGAAGCGGAACGCCTCGCCGCCCGCTTCGAGATGGAACCGACCTACGTCGAACGGATCTCGTTCGACGCCCGCCCCTCCGCCGCCCGGGAGAAGACCTGGGAGCGGGCCGCCCTGCTCTCCCTCCACGAGCGGACCGAGCGGATGGAGTGGATGCTCCGGCGGATTGCCGAGAAGCTCGGGGTCGACCTCCGCGACTCCGCCCACTGGATCGAGGGGGAAACGATCAACCTCTCGGGCTCCGGGCTCGGGGCATGGGTCCCCGAGAGGCTCCCCGAGGGCAGCTTCGTCGAGGTGGAACTCCACCTGGTCGGGGACCCCTCGGCGGAGGTCCGGGCCGTGGGGCGGGTGGTCAGCCTGGTTCACCCGGACGGGGAGAATCTCCCGGTCGGCCGGTGGCACCTGGGGATCGGCTTCCACGGGATCCACGACGAGGACCGGGAAGCGGTCGTCCGCTACACGTTCAGGATCCAGCGCGCCCAGCTCCGCGATCGCAAGGCCTGACCCTTCCCGGCGGGCCCCGGCGAGGACGGGCACCGCCCGGGAAAGACTTCCGCCGTTCCCGGGGAGCGCGGTGAGGCGCCACGTCCTCTTTCTTATAGAATGCGCCCGCGGAGGCTGCCCCCGTGAACCGGGACCCGATTCGGCTCTTCCTGGTGGACGATCACGTCCTGTTGCTGGACGCCCTGGAGCGGATGTTCCGGGACGAGCGGGACGTGGTCGTCCTCGGGCGCGCCGAGGGGGGAAAGGCGGCCCTCGAGCGGATCCCCCTCGTCCTCCCGGACGTGGCCGTCATCGACCTCTTGATGCCGGACATCTCCGGCATCGAGGTGACCCGGATCCTCCGCAACACCCACCCGGGAACCGAGGTCGTCGTTCTCGCCGGCCAGCACAACGAGGCCTGGCAACGCCAGGCGTTCGAGGCCGGCGCCCGGGCCTGGGTGCTCAAGAAGGCCCCCTTCTCCCGGCTCCTCGAGGGAGTCCGGGCCGCCGCCCGGGGAGACTGGTACATCTCGACCGCCGGCTCCTCGGACGCGGTGGCGGAGTACGTCTCGTCCCTCCTCGGCAACGGGAAGCCGGGAGGCGTGATGACCCGGCGGGAGCGGGAGATCGCCGTCCTCCTCGCCGACGGGTACTCGACGAAGGAGGCCGCCGCGGTCCTCGGGATCAGCCCGAAGACGGCGGAGACCCACCGGGCCTCGATCATGCGCAAGATCGGTGCCCGGAACGTGACCGATATCGTCCGGTACTGCATCCGCAACCGGCTGATCGAGCCCTGAAGGAGGCCGTCGTGACCCGGGAACGCCGTCTCCTCGCACCGCTCGTGGTCCTCCTGCTGGCCTGTCTCGTCGCGCTCCTTCCCGCGGGAGCCGCCGGCCCCGGCTCCCCCGCCGGCTCCGGGCAGTCGCCACCCGGCCAGGCCCGCCAGGGGGAACCCGCCGGGGACCTGCCCCCGGGGGCGACTCCCCGCAGCGCCATCCTCGGGTACATCGACGCCTGCCGGGCCGGGCAGTGGAAACAGGCGTCGCGGTTCCTCGAGCTGGCGGGCCTGCCCCCGAGGATACGGGAGCTCGGCCCGGAGACGATCGCCCGGCGGTTCAAGATCGTTCTCGACCAGACCCTCTGGGTCGACCCGGACAAGGTCAGCGACTCGCCCGAGGGCGACACGTCCGACGGGAAGCGGGACTGGGATGCCCTGGGCGAGATCCCGACCCCACGGGGCGCCATCACCGTGTGGCTCCACCGGGTCCGGGAGGACGGACGATTCACCTGGAAGATCGCCGCCCGAACGCTGCGCCACCTGGACACCCTCTACGACCAGTACGGGTACGGGATCCTCGGCGAGATCCTCGCCCCTCCCTTCTTCGAGATCCGGGCGCTGGAGATCCAGCTCTGGCAGTGGATTGCCCTCCTCCTGCTCGTCGTCGGGTGCTACGTCCTCTCGTGGATCCTGACGGCGATCCTCTTCCGGGTCTTCAGCGCGGCGGCGGGCCGGACGAAGACGGATATCGACGACCAGGTGGTCCGGCACCTGGTCGGCCCGACCCGCCTGCTCATCGCGCTGGTGTTCTTCTCCTTCGGATGGCTGCCCCTCGGCCTCGCGATGCCGGCGCGGAAGTTCCTCGTCGGCCTCGAGAAGGGCCTGTTCGTCCTGGTCGCCACGTGGGCGATCCTGCGCCTGCTCGACCTGGGGGCAAACGTCGTCTCGAACCGCCTCCGGGAGCGGGGGAAGAAGCAGCTCCTCTCGATGGTCCCGCTCGGCCGCCGGACGATCAAGGTCGTCTTTCTTTCCCTCGCCCTGGTCGCACTGCTGCAGAACCTCGGTTTCAACGTCACGAGCCTGATCGCCGGCCTCGGCGTCGGCGGTCTCGCCGTGGCCCTCGCGGCCCAGAAGACCCTCGAGAACCTGTTCGGCGGGTTCACGCTGATCACCGACCAGCCCGTCCGGGTCGGCGACTTCTGCCGCTTCGGCGACCAGGTCGGAACGGTCGAGGACATCGGGCTGCGGTCGACGAAGATCCGGACCCTCAGCCGGACGGTCATCTCCATCCCCAACAGCACCTTCTCATCGATGGCCCTCGAGAACTTCGGCCCCCGGGACCGGATCCTGTTGCACACGACGATCGGGCTGCGGTACGAAACGTCACCGGACCAGTTGCGCTGGGTGCTGGTCGAGCTGCGCAAGCTGCTCCTCGGCCACCCACGGATCGACAACGACCCCGCACGGGTACGGTTCGTCGCGTTCGGCTCCTCGTCCCTGGACGTCGAGATCTTCGCCTACGCGCGGACGAACGACTGGAACGAGTTCCTCGCGATCCGGGAGGACGTCTTCCTGCGGATCATGGACATCGTCGACCGGGCCGGGTCCGGCTTCGCCTTCCCCTCCCAGACCGCCTACCTGGCGCGGGACGGCGGCCTCGACCCGGAGCGGACGAAGGCCGCCGAGGAGGAGATTCGCCGGCTGCGCGAGGAGGGCCAGTTGCCGTTCCCGTCGTTCCCGGCGGACGAGGTGCCGCGCCTCGAGAACACGGTGGACTGGCCCCCTGCCGGTTCCCACGGCAAGCCGCTCCGCGGAGGTCCCTCGTCGGGGACGGACGACGCCTGAGCGGCGCCCACACGAAGCTTCCGCGACGTGCCCCTCGCAGGGGCCGCGGGAGGCGGCCGGGATCCCTGGTAGGGGCCGCGGGAGGCGGCCCGGGCGGCGCGAAGCGCCGCGCACAACGCGGCAAACGCGAAAGACCACGCCGCCGGCACCCCCGTGCAGGGCCCCTCGTAGGGGCCGCCGGGAGGCGGCCCGGGCGGCGCGAAGCGCCGCGCACAACGGTGGCACCGCGCGCGGCCAGGGCAACACGTGCGCCCGCCACCCCCGGGTCGCCTGCCGGCGACCCCTACAAACACCACACGGAAACCCTCGTGGTGCGCATCGTGCAGGGACGACCGGTCACTCGACGTCGCCCTCGCCCCGAGGAGACCACCCGGGCTTGAGGATCACTCCCTCGCCGGTGCGGCCGTTCATCAGGATGGTCAGCGGCTCCTCGAACCGCAGGTGCCGGACCAGCGCGCCGCTCTCCACCGCGGGCTGCTGCGCCAGCCAGTCCCAGTCGAGAACGCCGTCTCCCAGCTCCGGGTTGACGGTGAAGTAACCGACGCGGAACGACGTCAGGTTCTGGAAGAAGTGGGTTCCCTGCGAGGGCTGGACCTGGAAGTCCCGGAAGCCGGCCTCGACGATCGCCCGCGCCCCGTTGATGTCCGACCAGGCCACCGGGATCCCCAGCCACGGGTCGGCCGACCCCCAACGCCCCACGCCGATCAGCAGGTACCGTACCCCTTCCTCGAGCAGCCGCGCGTTGAACCGCGCGACTTCCTGGGCCGCCTCCCGGCTGCGCGAACGGTCGAAACGATGGGCGTCGACGACGACGATGTCCCGTACGTCGTCGATCCGGCCGTGGCCGAGCACGTGCCCGGTGCGGCACAGGACCGCTTCCGCGGGCAGCTCGCCGATCTCCAGCTCCTCCTCCTCTCCCGAGAGCGTGAGGGGACGCATCTGGAGGATGGCGAGCTCCTTCGGCCTGCCGGGCGGCGTCGAGTAGTTGACCGCGAACTCGATCTCGACCGGCATCGACATGCCCCATTGGCCGATCCGCAGGAGGAGCGTGAGGATCCTGGCGAGGGGAAACACGTCGTACTTGAGGATCGGTGCGAAGCTGACCAGCCGGACACCGCGCCGCGAGATCCCGTCGTAGATCGCGTCGTTCTCCGGGGACCACGTCGAGGCCAGCGGCCCGAGCGTCCCGTCCTGCTCCGCCACCGAGAGCGGGTACTTCACCTCCCGGGCGAACGCCTCGTCCTCCGGGGAAACCTCGGGCGCCAGGTCGATCGCCCAGAATTCCCGCTGCGAGTTCTCCAGCATGTCCTTGACCGAGGAGAACTGGACCAGGTGCTTCGGGTAGCGGGGACAGAACCGGAGGCAGGTCTCCCCGTCGACCACCGTTCGTCCCAGGCCAAGCGCGACGGCGGCGATTCCATCCTCCGCCCGCAGCGGCGGCGTCGGGTAGAAGTTCCACGAGCGGGCCACCCCGGAAAAGTCCGGGTAGAACCGGTCCCCGTGGGCCGACCCGACGACCGGCTGCACGATCACCGCCATCTTCTCTTCCTCGAGCCTGTACGGGGTCGCCCGAATGTAGTCCTTGGCCCGGCGCGAGAAGGTCGACGCGTAGACCCGCTTGACGGTTCGCACCAGGTGCTCGAGCCGCACGTCGACGTCCTCGTGGATGTTCGGCAGCATGAACGTGTCGTAGACGCCGGTGAACGGCTGGTACTGGGAGTCCTCGAGGAGGCTCGAGGAACGCACCGCCAGGGGTTGCCGGACGCGATCGAGGAAAGCACGCAGGTCCCGCGCCGCCCGCCCGGGGAAGGGAGCCGCGAGAAAGCGCGCAAGGATTTCCTCGTCGTCGTCGGTCACGAGGGCGAAGTCGCGCAGGTCGTTGGACTCGAGGAACTCGTCGAAGACGTCCGTTCCCAGGATCACGGCGGGGGGCACGAAGATCCGCACGTCGGGGAAGATCTCGTCGACCCGGTACGTGTCGAGCAGGAGGCGCACGAAGGCCAGTCCCCGCGCCTTGCCCCCGAGAGACCCGCCGCCGATCCGGGCAAAGCTGGTCTCCGGGTCGAAGTTCTCCGGCGTGAAGTCGATGATGATCCCCTGCTCGCGTTCCCGCCGGTACTCGGAGATCGAGCGGATCAGCTCCTGGCGCAACGCCTCGAGGCTGGGGAACTCCTCCACCCGCCTCGGCCGCAGCCGGTGCGCCAGGGCGAACTCGGTCCGCATCTTGAGCCACAGCGAGAAGTGGTTGCGCGCGCCGTGGTAGGCGATCGACTCCGCCGGGACGACCCGCAGCTTCTCCTCGAGGTCCTTCAGGTCGCGGGCCCGTGCGACCTCGGTGCCGTCCGGCATCCGGAAGACGAAGTCGCCGAAGGCGAAGTGCTCGATCATGAACGAGCGCAGGTCGTGGAGCAGTGTCGGCGACCCCTTGAGCAGGAACGCGGCGCCCAGTTCCCGGGCCAGCCTCGCGTTCTCGGGCCGGCTCGACTGCATCATCACGGGGATGTCCGGGTACTGCTCCTTGACGACGCGCACGAAGTCGGCGCCGGCCCGCGGGTCCGAGACACCCCCCCGCGGGAACTGGACGTCGCTCAGGACGCCGAGCACGTTCTCGCGGTAGCGGTCGAAGGCGGCGACCGCGTCCTCCCAGGTGCTGACCAGGAGGATCTTCGGCCGCGCCCGCATCCGGAGGACCTTGTGGGACAGGTTCACCCCCTCCGAGATCAGGTTCTGGGAGTGCTTGAAGACCTCCGTGTAGATCAGGGGCAGGAACGAAGAGTAGTAGCGAACGTTGTCCTCGACGACCAGGATCACCGGCACGCCAACGGTCCGCGTGTCGTGCTCGACGTTCCACTTGTCCTCGATGTACTTGATGATCGCCAGCAGGATCCGGACGTCTCCCTGCCAGAGGAAGATCCGCTCGATGTCGGAGACGTCGTTCCGGGCGACGAACTCCTTCAGTTCCCTGTTGTCGTACGCGAGCAGGACGACCGGGACGTCCAGGCCCTCCTTCTTGAACGCCCGGGCCAGCTCCAGGGCGTTCAGGTCCCCGACGTGGAACGTCGAGATGACGAGGTTGTAGCGACTGTCCTCCCGGGCCATCTGGAGGGCCTCCTGGCCCGAGGAGACGAGGGTGAGACCCGGCGTGTGGCGCAGGTTCAGGTCGAGGAACTCGCCGAGGACCAGCTCGTTGAGCTGGCCGTCTTCCTCGAGGATGAAGCAGTCGTAGAGGCTCGCGACCAGGAGCACGTCCTGGACGCGGTGGCGCATCAGGTCCTGGAAGCCCTGGAAACGGTCCCGGCGCACGGCCGGCCGCAGGGTGTCCGGCTCTCTCGGCGTCATCGGCGGCCTCCCGGAGATGGAGGATACCAGCCCCCGGGCGCTGCGCGCCGCCCGGGTCGCCTTCCGGCGGCCCCTGCGCGATCCGCGCGAAGAACGGCCAGGGGCGCCCGGAAGGGCGCCCGAGGGTGCACCGTCGACGAGGAACGGGGCCGCCGCAGCGGCCCCGTTCGCAGGTCTGGCTGGTTCCGGTCGAGCGATCGATCAGACGACGCCCTGGTCCATCATCGCGTTGGCGACCTTGAGGAAGCCGGCGATGTTGGCGCCGTTGACGTAGTTGCCCGGCGTGCCGTACTCCTCGGCCTTCTCGACGCACGCCTTGTGGATGTTCTTCATGATCTCGCGGAGGCGACGGTCGACCTCCTCCCGGCTCCAGGAGAGGCGCAGGGAGTTCTGGGACATCTCGAGGCCGGAGACCGCGACGCCACCGGCATTGGCCGCCTTGCCCGGGCCGTAGAGGATCTTCTCCTCGAGGAAGACCTTCACGGCGTCGAGGTTGGACGGCATGTTGGCCCCCTCGGAGACCACGTAGACGCCGTTCTTGACCAGGTTCTGGGCGTCCTTGCCGTTGATCTCGTTCTGGGTGGCGCTGGGGAACGCGCAGTGGGCCTTGTGGTCCCACAGCGGGTTGTAGTCGAGGTTCGGGTCCACCGGGGTGTAGACGGCGTTCGGGTACTTCTCGACGTACTCCTTGATCCGGCCGCGGCGGACGTTCTTCAGCTCCATCACGAAATCGAGCTTCTCGCGGGTGATCCCCTCCTCGTCGTAGATGTAGCCGCCGGAGTCGGAGAGGGTGACCGGCTTGGCGCCGAGCTCGAGGAGCTTCTCGACGGTGTACTGGGCCACGTTCCCGGAACCGGAGACGAGGCAGACCTTCCCCTCGAGGGTCTCGCCGCGGGTGGCGAGCATCTCGGCGGCGAAGTAGACCGAGCCGTAACCGGTGGCCTCGGGCCGGATCAGGGAGCCGCCCCAGTTGAGGCCCTTGCCGGTCAGGACGCCGGAGAACTCGTTGGCCAGCTTCTTGTACATCCCGAACAGGTAGCCGATCTCCCGGCCGCCGACGCCGATGTCACCGGCGGGAACGTCGGTGTTCGGGCCGATGTGGCGGTACAGCTCGGCCATGAACGACTGGCAGAACCGCATGACCTCGTTGTCCGACTTGCCCTTCGGGTCGAAGTCGGAGCCGCCCTTGCCGCCGCCCATCGGCAGGGTGGTCAGGGCGTTCTTGAAGACCTGCTCGAAGGCGAGGAACTTCAGGATGCCGAGGTTGACGGAGGGGTGGAAGCGCAGGCCGCCCTTGTACGGGCCGATCGCGCTGTTCATCTCGATGCGGAAGCCGCGGTTGACCTGGACGTTGCCCTGGTCGTCCACCCACGGCACGCGGAACATGATGACCCGCTCGGGCTCGACGATCCGCTCGAGGATCCGGGCGGCCCGGTACTCGGGATGGCGGTCGAGCACGAGGGCCAGGGACTCGAAGACCTCCTCGACGGCCTGGTGGAACTCCGGCTCGGCCGGGTTCTTGGCCTTCACCTCGGCGATCAGCTCCTTCACGTAGTCACTCATCTTCTTCTCCTTCGCGGGGCCGGGATGGCCCCGGGTCGCATCCGGCGGGGCCCCACGGCCCCATCACGCGGCCCATCCTACGCCGGGGCATCCCCCTTCCGGCATCCGGTTTACCATGTAGTCACTCGGGAGTAAGCCGACGCTTTCCGCCCTGCCTTCGCCCGCCGTCCGGCCCCGGGGCCCCGGGAACCGGTCAGGCCAGGAGCTCGGCGAGAAAGGCGTCCAGGTCGGGGGCCTCGAGCAGGCGGCGAAGGCGGTCCTGGTCGCGGACGACCTTGGCGATGGCACCGAGGGCCTGGACATGCTCGGCGGTGGCCTCCGGGGGGCCGAGGAGGGTGAAGACGAGCCTCACCGGCCTGCCGTCCTGGGCGCCGAAGTCGATCGGCCGCGCGAGCAGCACGGCGGAGATCCCCACCCCCTTGGCGTCCGGGCAGCGCGCGTGGGGCACGGCGACGCCGGGGAAGATCGCGGTGCTCATGATCCGCTCCCGCTCGACCAGGCGGCGGACCGCTCCCTCGGCATCCTCGAGGAAGCCGGTCTCGACCATCCGCTCGGTCACCCACCGGAACAGCTCGTCCCGGCCGTCGACCACGAGGCCGACGGCGGACCACTCGCGCCGCACCCAGCTCGAGAGGCTCACGGCCCGATCATCCCGGAGGCGATTTCCCCGAGGGGCCCGAGCACGAGGCCCGGGGCCAGCCCGAGGACGATGGTGAGCACGGCGCTGACGGCGAGGACGACGCCGGGCGCCAGCGAGACCGACACGCCGGCCGGCAGGTCACCCGCCGGTTCCCGCAGGAACATCGTCGTGATCACCCGCAGGTAGTAGGCCGCTCCGACGACGGCCGCGAGCCCCATCACGGCGGCGAGCACCGGGTGCCCGGTCCGCAGCGCCGTCACGAAGATGACGTACTTGCCGGTGAAACCGCCCATCGGGGGGATCCCGGTCAGGGAGAGCATGAAGACGCCCATGGCGATCGCGAGGAGCGGGCGCCGCTTCCACAGGCCGGCGAACCGGTCCAGGTGGTCGGCGTCGTCCCCCTGCTCCTCCTGGAACAGCGAGACCACCGCGAAGGCGCCGATCGTCATGAACGTGTAGACGACCAGGTAGAACAGCAGGTTCCTGGCGCCGATCGCGAGGGGCGCCAGGAGGGCGAGCAGCAGGTAGCCGGCGTGGGCGATCGACGACCACGCGAGCATCCGCTTGACCCGTACCTGGACGAGAGCGACCAGGTTCCCGCCGATCATCGTCGCCACGGCGAGGGCCGCGATCACCGGGAGCCAGCGCTGGGCCAGGGCATCCGCCACGTCGGCGGTGCCCGGCAGGAGCCGCAGCAGCACGCCGAAGGCGGCGGCCTTCGTCCCCACGGCCATGAACGCGGTGACCGGCGTCGGGGCCCCCTGGTAGACGTCCGGCGCCCAGAAGTGGAACGGCACGGCTCCGACCTTGAAGGCGAAGGCGACGAGGATCATCGCGAGGCCCGCCGCCAGGAGCCCGGCGCGGGCTCCACCGGCCTCCAGCACGCCGCCGGCCGCCGCGGCGACCCGGCCGAGATCGAGGTGCCCCGTCGCCGCGTAGACCAGGGCGATGCCGTAGACGAGGAACGCCGCCGCGACGGCCCCGAGCAGGAAGTACTTGAACGCCGCCTCGATGGACGCCTCCCGCTCGCGGGTGAGCCCGCTCATCACGTAGAGCGGAATCGACAGGACCTCGAGGCCCAGGAAGATCATCACGAGGTTGGTCGTGGCGACGAGGATCGTCATCCCGGCGACGGCGATCAGCATCAGCGCGTAGATCTCCGGGCGGTGGGCGCGCGCCCGCTCCAGGTAGGCGGGCACCAGGAGAAGGGCGAGGAGCCCGGCGACGGCGAACAGGAGGTCGAGCCACAGCGACAGCGGGTCCATCACGACCATCGGGCGCCCGGGCAGCCCCGCCGTCTCGCCGGTGGCCCCGGCTCGGAAGAGCAGCCAGGCCGGGAAGAACGCCGCGAGGGCCATCCCCCCGAGGGAGACCGCCCACAGCCACCTCCGGTCGTCACGCAGCGCGGGAGTGAACAGGAGCAGCAGCAGCCCGTACGCCGCCGGCACCAGGGTGGGCAACACGACCTGGATCTCGAACTCCGGCATCGATCCGTGCTCCCTGCCGACCGGCTCGCGCCGGCCCGGCCGTCGTCAGCGCATCATCATCCAGAGGACCGCGACCGCACCGCCCAGCAGCCACAGGGCGTAGTGCCGGACGATCCCGTCCTGGAACAGCTTCACCACCTGCCCGGTCAGCTCGGAGGCCGCGGCCGCGAAGTTCACCGCCCCGTCGACCACCCACCGGTCGAAAACATCCATCCCCCGGGCAATGGCGTAGAACGGCTTCAGCACCAGCTTCCCGTACAGCTCGTCCACGAACCACTTGCGGTGCAGCAGCCGGCGCACGTACGCGAACCGCGGCGCCAGCGCCCGCGCCCGCGCCATGTCGTTCCCGTACGCCCACCACGCCAGCC
>CAYQTA010000070.1:0-5124 GCA_964420365.1 uncultured Acidobacteriota bacterium
CGAACGGAGATCGCGATGCTGCGGGACGCCTGGCACCGGTTCCACGACCTCGTCGTCCGCCTGGAAGAGCTCCCGTGGGGACCGGGGCGCACCTTCGCCCTGCTCGCCGGGATCGTGGCGGTTCGGAACCTGCTCGAGATCCTCGTCGCCAGGAACCCGGTCTTCCCGGGGCTCGCGGCCTTCGTCCACTACCCCCTCGCCTACTTCGCCCCGGCCCTCGCCCTCGTGCTGGTCCTCGCCGCCCTCGCCGGGGTGGCGCCGACCCGGGTGATGCGCCTGATGGCCCTCGCCTGGCTGCTCACGCTGGTTCCACCGGTTCTCGACCTGCTCCTCCATCCCGGCCGGGAAGTCCCGACGATCGCCTACCTCCAGGCCGATCCCTCGGAACTCGCCTGGACCTTCCTGCACTTCTTCGACCCGCGGGTCTCCCTCCCGGGAACGACTCCCGGCATCCGCCTCGAGGCGCTGGCGGCCGTCCTGCTCGGTTCCCTCTACGTCGGTCTCCGCTCCCGTCGCTGGTGGAGGGCAGTCCTCGCGGCTCCCGCGATCTACGCCACGTCCCTCTTCTTCTTCGCGCTCCCCGTCATCGTGTACGGGATCTTCCGCTCTCTCCTGCCCCATACCGATCTCGCCGCGTTCCAGCGGGGCGAAGGGATCCTCTTCCGGCCGGACCCGGAGACCGGGTTCGACTCGATGGCGATCGCCTGGCTGGTCCCTCTCCTGCTGATCCTCGGCAAGGCATTCCAGTGGATGGAGCGGCCACACCCGGAGAGGTGGATCGAGACCCCCGGGGCGCCGTTTCCCGGCGACGCCGGTCCCGCCCCCCTCGCCTGGTTCCTCGGGGGAACGGCCCTCGCGGGCACGATCGCCGCTCGCTGGCTCTGGCTGCCGACGGAACCGCTGGCATCCTGGGCGGCATGGGATTTCATGGGAGCGCTCTCGCTGCTCCTCGCCCTCTCCCTCCTCCTCCTCGGCGCCTGGTCGATGGCCGCGGGACGATCGACCACCGGCTGTTTCCGGCTCCTGCTGGGCGGGGCCCTTCTCGCGGCCCTGGGGCGCAGCCCGTCGGTCGGCCTCCTCGCGGCGGCGGGCGCCGGCCTCCCCGTCCTGGCCGGGTTCCTCCCGACCTCGAGGATCCCGCGCTGGACCGGAACGGCGATCGCCGGCGCCCTCGCCACCCTGGGCGCCTTCGCCGGGGGATTCTGCCTCCTGGTCGGGCCGGAGGGGATCGCCCGGATCCCCCGGCCCCTGGCGGCGACCGTTCTCGCCTGGGGGCTGGTCGGGATCCCGCTGGCGCTCGCGGGAGCCCGCCTGGCGCCCCGCCCCCGCCTGCGATCGACCGTCGCCGCCGTCCTCGGTCTCGCGGCCGTGCTGCTGGCCGCGGGAGCGCTGACGTCGCCGACGATCCGTGCTCCTCTCAGGGACCGCGCCCGGAAAGTGGCCCGTCTGCCGCGACTCCGTGCCGAGGAGCATCTCCGCCGGGGCCGCCTGGACCTAGCCTCGCGGGGGTTCCGGCAGGTGCTCGCCATCGACCCGGACGACCCGGCCGCTCTCCGGCAGCTCGGCATCGTGCGTGCGCGGGAAGGGAACCTGGCAAAGGCCCGCTATTTCCTCCGGAAGGCGCTCGAGGTGGAACCGGACAACGCCGCCAACCTGGCCAACCTGGCCGCCGTCGAGATGGAGCTCGGCAACCTCGACGAGGCGATCCGACTCGCCCGGGAGGCTGTGCGCCGCGCGCCGCGGGACATCGTCGCTCGCTTCGACCTGGCCGAGGCCCTCGACCGGGCGGGACGCCGCGAAGAGGCCCTGGCCGCCTGGCGGCGCTACCTCGACCTCGCCGAACCCCGCCCCGAGGAAGCGGCGAGCGTTCGCCATGCCCGGCGCAGGATCAAGGCCCTGGAGAACCCGCGCGGCCGGGCACCGGAGCCCCACGAGACCCGGTGGGCCCACTGATCCATCGGCTTCCTAGCCCAGGTACCCCAGGCTCCGCAGTTCCTCGATCGCCTCCGGGTCCAGCTCCTCGTCCCCGCTCTTTCCGAGGTCCGGGTCGCGGGCGAGTTCCTGCTCCAGCAGGTTCCGGAGGGGCCGCTCGAGGGGATGGCCGGTCCCCCACAGGTTCCGGGTCTCCCCCGGGTCGTTCCGGAGGTCGTACAGCTCCCACTCGACGCCGTCCGGGCGGGGGATCCGGATCAGCTTCCCCTCGGGGGTGCGCACCGAGCGCCACTTCCCGGCGACGCCTGGCACGTGGACCCGGTAGTGAGGGTATCCCTTGCGCTCCGGCTTGAACGGCTCGTTCTCGCTGAAGGCGACCCGCACGCCCCTCTCCTCGCCGCGGGCCACCGGCAGGATGGAGGCCCCGTCCGCGTCCGGCAGCGACGGGGTCCCGAGCCAGTCGGCGAAGGTCGGGGCCAGGTCGGCAAGGCGCACCTGGGCCGCGACCCGGGAACAGGGCTCGATCGCCCCGGGGGCCCGCACGACCAGCGGGACCCGGACGACCTCGTCGTAGAGGGACATGTCGTGCCCGAAGTAGAGGTCGTGCTCGCCGAGGCTCTCCCCGTGGTCCGCCGTCACCGCGAAGAGCGTGTCGTCCAGCCGGCCGGACTCCCGGAGCGCCTCGACGAGACGCGCCAGCTCGTGGTCCGCGTAGGCGACCTCCCCGTCGTAGAGGGCGACCATCGCGTCGCGGTCGGCGTCGGTGAACCCGAGCTCGCGGAACGAGAACATCAGCTCGGCCCGCTTCACCTTCCGCCCGTCCCGGGTGCGCTTCAGCGAGAACCCGGGCGGGACCGTGCCGAAGCGGGCATTCCAGGGAGGCGGCGGGTCATACGGCTGGTGGGGCTCCTGGACCTGGACGAACAGGAAGAACGGGGCATCCGCCGGGACCTGCCGCAGCCAGGCGAGGGCCCGGTCGATCACCTTCCCGGCCCGGGCGGTGTGGCCCGCCCCCTTCGCCTCGGGCGGCACCCGCTCGTACACCTGGAACCCCTGGTCGTAGTGCCACCGCCGCGCCAGGAACGAGTGGGCGACGAACCCGGCGGTGCGCACGCCGTTCGCCGCGAGCTGCTCGGCGATCGTCACGTTCCGGTCGTCGAGGACGCGGGGATGGTCCCGGACGCCGTGGTTCCGGGGGAGCTTGCCGGTCAGGATCGTCGCGTAGGAGGGCCCGGAGAACGACGCCTGGGTGATCGCCGCCTCGAAGACCCCTCCCTCCCGGGCGAGGGCGTCGATGCTCGGGCTCGTGTCCCGGCCGTACCCGTAGCAGCCGAGGTGTTCCCGGCGCATCGCGTCGACGACGACGAGGACGACCCCGCGGGGTCCCTCCCGGGGACCGCCGCAACCGGGCAGCAGGAACGCCGCCGGGAGGACCGTCGCGGCCAGGACAAGGAGGATCGGGACGAGGCGTCGGGTCATCGCGGGAACTCCTCCGTGGCGGCCCCGGGCGCCCGGGGTACCGGTTCCCAAAGGTACACCCCCGGCCCCCCGTGCACCTCGCGGAACAGGTCGGGCCGGGTGCGCAGCGTCTCGAGGAGACGCCGGTCGCCGGGCCGGGACGGCCGGACCACGAGGACGGGGAGAGCGCCTCCGGCCTGCCGCCCGATCCCGGCGAGGAGCCGGTGGAGCCGCCGGGGGCGCATCGTTCCCGAGAAGACCCGCGCAAGGAGATCCCTCCGCCGCGGCAGGTCCGCGTAACCGCCGAGGAACATGCCCCCCGTGCGCTTCCCCACCCCCGAGCCGTACCCGAGCCAGAGCCGAGCCTCCCCGAAAGCCGCGGCGTCCGACCCCTGGGCCGGGCCGAGAGAGCACTGGACCGGGTCGAACGCCTCGAGGACGAGCGCCCCGGGACCGGCGCCCTCCCGCAGGGCCCGCCACGCGGCCCCCGGGTCCCGGTCCACGGGCAGGAGGTCGATGGCCGTCCCGCGGCAGGCAACCGGCACGGGGTGCGCGGCCGCGGCGGCGTAGGCGAAGAGGGTGACCGCCCCCTGGGGAACGAGCAGGAGCAGCCCCGCGGCAAGGGCGAGACCCCGCCGCCGGCCGGAGAGGGCGACGAGTCCCGCGGCCGCCGCGGGGGCCAGGACCAGCGCGGCGGCCCGGAGGAAGTAGTAGTCGTCCCGGGCCGGCAGCTCGAGGAACGTGCCGGCAAGGGCCAGGAGGATCGCGCCCCCGAGGGGCGCCGCCCGCTCGCGGAGCGCGCGGCCCGGGCGACGGCCCGCCAGCGCCAGGACGGCCAGCGGTCCGAGGACCGCGACGAGCTGCCAGAGCCGCCAGCCCTCGAGGACCGGCCGGACCAGGGTCCGCGTCTCGCCGGCGGCTAGGGAATGGACGTACGGGACCGCCAGGATCGCGGCGGCACCCGCCGCCAGGCCCGGGCCTGCCGCGGAACGCCACGGGCCGGCCGCCAGGGACCGCCCGGCGAGCATCCCGAGGATCCCGAGGAGGGCCGCGCCGCCGGCCAGGGGATTGACCAGGAAGGAAGCCAGCAGGAACGCGGTCCCCGCCGGCAGCCGCCTCCGCCCCGCGGCGGCCGGCGCCAGCAGGAGCCCGGCCCCGGCCAGCCCGAGAACCAGGCCCGGTCCGAACCCGGAAAGGTTCAGGACGATCGTCCAGCCGGCGGCGACCCGCCGGTTGAACCCCGGGGCCATCGCGCCGAGGAGGGAAAGGGGCCGCTCGGGCGGGCCGCCGGCCAGGAGCGCCGGGACGAGGGGCAGGAGGAACACCCACCCGAGGGCGTTGAGGCCGGAGTACCCGGCAACCGCCGGGAGCCAGCCGGGCAGGCGCCTTCGCGTGACCTGCCGGGCGAGGCGCGCGAGGACGACCGGGGCCGTCGCCGCGGCGAGGACGCGCAGGACGTTCAGGGCCCGCAGCGGGTCGAGGCCGAGCCCCCGGGCGAGAACCGCCCCCGCCAGGTGAAACCCCCAGTAGTAATGGAGGCGCTCCCCCGCGAAGTAGGGATTCTCCGGGGGAATCCCGTCCCGCAGGATCGCCCGCGCGATCGCCGCGTGAGCGAGGCCGTGGTAGGAGACGAGGAACGAGCCGGAGGCGAGCGCCCCCGCCGCGACCAGGCTGCCCAGGGCGAGCCCGAGGACGTGCTCTCCCCGCGCGCGACCGGCGGAGACGGCCCGGAGG
>CAYQTA010000071.1:0-9925 GCA_964420365.1 uncultured Acidobacteriota bacterium
CCGGCGGGGACCAGGCAAGCACGGCCAGCAGCAGGCCGGCGATGCCGAGCAGGCACATCGTCGCACGGGGCGGACGGGTCTTCGTGATCCTGGTCATCGTTCGTTCCCCCTGCACGCCCCCCGGGGCTCCCGGGGCTCGCGCGGTCGATGGGCCGACGGGGCCGCGGCCGTTCGCGGGTGCCGTCGGCCGTTGCTTCCGGTTCCCTGGGGGATCCCCTCTCGAATCGATTCGCCATGAATCCTACGACGAAGCCGAGAAATGGGAAGGCCGACATGGGAACATTCCCATGCACCCGATCGCGGCAAACCGATGCGCAGGCCCGGGCGCCGGGGATGCTGGGCGGAATGGGGCGAAAATGCGGGATCGCATGGATGGTCACGGGCGGAGAGCGATGCCTGGCGGATCGTCCGTAACGCACGATCGTGGAGTCACTTGGGCGCCAGTCATTCCCCGGTTGCACAACGGTTGCAGATCGAGATATGTTGGGCCCGCAAAGGGAGGGAACGCCGAATGTCCGATCCTTCGGCCCCGTCCGGTGGGGGGCTTCGTCTCGTCCGGAAGACGATCGGTTCCTGGTTGCGGGAACAGCGCCGGTTTCTCGGGCTCTCCCAGGAAGAGCTCCGCCGCCGCCTCGAGCGCCACGGTGTCCAGGCGGCCCAGTCGACCGTCTCCCGCTGGGAGAAGGGGGACCTGGCGCCCCCGGGGGACGCGCTTCCCGTCCTGGCCAGGGTCCTGGGCACGACGCTCGCGGACCTCGAGGAGCGGGTGGCGGCGGCCCGGTCGGTCGCGGACGCCCTGGTCGACGTGACCGGGCGCCGGGTCCGGGACCTGGTGAACGAGGCGGACGGGGCCGCCCACGCGGGCAACATTCCTCGCGCCCTCGCGCTCCTCGAGGCGGCACTCGACCTCCTGGGACTCGGCGGGGACGAGGAGGCCGGCCCGGAGGAAGCGGGGGCGGTTCTCCTGCGCCTGGCCAGCGCGCACCTGGAGCTGTGGCACCTCGGGCCGGCGCGGGCAGCCCTGCGCCGCCTGGCGGCCATCGATGGCGTTCCGGGCGCGGTCCGCTTCCAGGCGCGGTTGCTGCGGCTGGTCCTGGCGGAACGGGAGGGTGACTCGGAAGAACACGACCTGCTGCTCGAGGCGATCAGGAGGGAACTCCCCGCGATCGAGGACCCGGCGAGGGCGTGCCAGGCCCGCCACGTGGTGGGGGCAACGCTGTACGTCCACGAGCAGTACGAGGAGGCCGTCCCGGAACTCGAGGAAGCGGTCGCGGCATGGCGTCGCCTCGGGCGTGACGACGAGGCCCTGCGCGCCCGCGTGACCCTGGGGTTCTGCCGGGCGGCGAGCGGGGATCCCGAGACCGGGGAGCGCATCCTGCGGGAATGCCTCGAGGGGGCGCGGTCCGCCGGGTACCGGGAATCGGAGGCGCGGGCTCTCTTCCAGCTCGCGCGGGTCGTGGCCATGCGGGGCAGGGTGGGGGAGGCGCTCGGGCTGTTCGACGACGCGGCGACCCTGGCCCGGCGCCTGGGGCTGGTCGAGACGGCGTTTGCCGCAACCTTCCGGGCCTGGGAAGTTGCGAGGCGGCACGAGCCGGCGGTCGCGGACCAGCTGGCCGGCCGCCTGCGGCGGGCCCTGCCGGTGGTTCATCCGCACCTTCCCGAGGCCGCCGCCTTCCGGGCGGCGACGGGTGAATCCCCGGCCGCGGGGGAGGGAGAAGAGGAGGTGACGCCATGAGGCGCCGACACCACGCAACGTTCCCGGTCGTGCGGGCCCTTCTCCCGCTGGCGCTGATCCTGGCGGTCGTCCTTCCGGCAGCGCGCGCGGAGATCTCGGTGGGGGAGAAGTCGGTAGCTCCCTCGTTCCTGGCCGGAGGACCGGGGAACGGCGACAACCCGTACCCGTGGCCGCCATGGGCAACCGTGCGGCAGCATGTCGATCCTGCCCTCGTCCTGAACGCGAACGGCGATGCGAACGGCGACGGTCCCGCCGCGTGGGCGATCGACCCGTCGACGGGGAACCCGGTGGTCGCCTGGGCGTGGTGGGACGGCGCCGACCACGAGATCGTCCTGTCCCGCTGGACCGGCAGCCGGTGGAGTTCCCGCGAGCTGGTTACCGACAACGACCTGGACGATGTCGACCCGGCGATCGCCGTTGCCGCGGACGGAACGGTGCGCGTGACCTGGTGGAGGGTCGAGAACGGTCACCGGACCGTGTGGTACGAGGACCTCTCCCTGCGCGACGGCACCGCCGAGGAGGTCACGCCGCTGCCGCGGGCCGGATCGTGGCCGTCGGTGGCCCTCTTCGCGGGAGACGCGAAGGTCGCGTTCCAGCGGGAGGAAGCCGGCGTCCGGGAGGTGCGCGTGGCGACGCGTTCCGAGGGCTGGAGCGAGGAGCTGGTGGCGAGCACTTCCTACGCCGGGCCGGCCGGGGACGGGGACATCGACGTCCAGGTGCATGCCGACGCGGGTCACCTCTGGGTCGACTGGGTCGACTCGGAGGGGCGGCTGGCCTGGTCGGAGTGGAACCCCGCCGCGGGGGCGTGGGGCCCGGTGCGGCACGAGTCCTACTCGTGGGATTCCGAGATCGAGGTCGAGCCGATCGCCCGCGCCCGTGCACGGGCCCGTATCCGGGCGCGGGTCGTCTCGAACTGACCGGAAACCAGGCGGCTCTCGGCGATCGGCAGCCCCCGCCCTGCCGGGGGCGGTCCGGGGTTCGACCGCGGTCAAGAAAGCGGCGCCGGGGCCGATGAGTCGGCGAGAGGTCCCGGGGGGGGACCGTGCACGCCCGGCGTGCGAGGCAGCACCCGTTCCGCGGAAGCCCGCGGGGCGGCGGGGAAGGGATGGCCCGACAGGAGCAGCAGGAGCGCGGCACCCCCGCGACCCCGGAAAGCGTCCCCCGCGACCCCGGGTGCCCGGGCGAGATGACCCCGCCGACCGTTCGCTGGTGGGAGCGGTTCCACGTCCGGGTCGTCGCCATCTTCCTCGCCCTGTTCGCCGCGATCTTCGCGAGCCTCGTGCTGGTCGCGCACGTCATCGGGCTCCCGCGGCTCCAGGCGGCGGCCTACCACCGGGTCGACCTGGCCGGCGAACTGATCGTCGCCCGCCTCGGCGAACGTCTCCGGGCGATCGAGGCCGAGGCGCGAGCCCTCGCCTTCCTCGGCGAGGAGCTGGGCGAGCGCCTCCCGGGGGCCCGGGAGGAGGTGCGCCGCTTCTTCGAGCTCAACACGGACGACGACTTGGTGGCGGGGGGCGGGCTCTGGCCCCTGCCGGGCGCCTTCCCGGGGATCGACCGGCGCGCCAGCCTGTTCTTCGGGCGGAACGGTTTCGGCGAGCTCGTCTACTACGACGACTACAACGACCCCGAGGGGCCCGGGTACGAGCACGAGGAGTGGTTCGTGCCCGCCCTGCACCTGCGGGACGGACGGGCGTTCTGGTCCCGGGCCTACGTCGACCCCTACTCCCACGAGCCGATGGTCACCTGCTCGGTTCCGATGGAGGTCGGCGGGAGAGTCGTCGGTGTCGCCACGATCGACCTGCGCCTCGCGGGCCTCGCCGCGCTGGTCGAGGACCTCGGCCGCGAGTGCGGGGGCTACGCGTTCGCCGTCGACTGGATGGGACGAGTCGTCGCCTTCCCGCGGGCACGGGAGCCGCGAGCGGGGCACGACGAGGAGGCTGGCGAGGGGGACGAGGCCGTCGGGGCCTGTCCCCTCTTCCGGACCTACGCCCGGCACCTGGAACGGGTGCATCGCCGGCTCGTGTTGCGGGCCCGGACGCTGCCGGGCCACGACCCGTCCCTGCCGTCGCGGCTCGCAGGCGAGTGCCCGGGCCTCGACCCGGCCCAAGCGGAGCTGGTCGCGGCGATCCTGGAGGACCCGCTTCGCGAGGCGGCCTCGCGGGCCACCGCCCTCGACCGGTTCGAGCTCGAGGAGGAGCCGCTGCTCCACGAGGCGGCCAGCATCGGCATCCACCACGTGCCGGGGGCCTACTGGAGCGTCGTCACCGTCACGCCCCGTTCGTGGGCGATCGGGTACATCGAGCGGACGGCCCACCGGGTCCTGCTGGTCTTCGTGCTCCTCGTCGCGCTGGCGGGCCTTGCCGGGTACCGGGTCTTCAGCGCGCAGGTCGTCCGTCCCCTGGCCGAGATCACGGAGCGGATGCGGGCCGCCTCGGAGGCGGACGACGGCATCGGGTCGGACCTGCCGTCCGATGTCCCGGGCGACCTGCGGCTGCTCGCCTACTGGTACAACCGGCGCAGCCGCCAGCTCCGCGAGGCGCTCGCCCGCCGCGACCGCCAGCAGCGGGAGCTGGAGGAGGCCCGCCGCCGGGCCGAGGCGGCGACCGAGGCGAAGAGCAACTTCCTCGCCGCGATGAGCCACGAGATCCGCACCCCGATGAACGGCATCCTCGGGACCTGCTCGCTCCTGTTCCAGACCGACCTCTCGGCGGAGCAGCAGGAATACGCCGAGACGATCACCGACTCCTGCCGGGCCCTCCTGGCCCTCATCGGGGACATCCTCGACTTCTCGAAGATCGAGGCGGGCAAGATGGAGCTCGAGAAGGTCCGCTTCGATCTCCTCGGTCTCGTGCGGGAGAGCGTCGAGATCCTCCGGCCGACGGCGATGGCGAAGGGGCTCGCCCTCGAGGCCTGGGTCGACACGGGAGGGGCCCCCTGGCGGCTCGGCGACCCGGTCCGGGTGCGCCAGGTGCTGCTCAACTTCCTCGGAAACGCGGTGAAGTTCACCGAGAGGGGGCACGTCGACGTGCGCGTCCGCCCGGTGCCGGACACGGACCGGGTGCGGATCGAGGTGACGGATACCGGCATCGGGATCGAACCGGACCGCCTGGACTCGATCTTCGAGGAGTTCACCCAGGTCGATGCCTCGACGACGCGGCGCTACGGGGGCACGGGTCTCGGGCTCGCGATCTCGAAGCGCCTCGTCGACCTGATGGAAGGGACGATCGGCGTCGAGAGCGAGCCCGGGGTCGGCTCGACCTTCTGGTTCGAGGTATCCCTGCCGCCGGTGGACGCTCCCGCGGAGCCGGAGTCGAGGCGGGGCATCCCGCTGCTTGCCGGTGAGCTGCCCCCGCTGCGGGTCCTCCTCGCGGAGGACAACCCGGTCAACCAGAGGCTCGTCGTCCGGATGCTCGAGAAGGCCGGGCACCGGGTCGACTGCGTCGAGAACGGCGCCGAGGCGGTGACCGCCGCCCGGGAGCGGCCGTACGACGTGATCCTGATGGACTGCCAGATGCCCGGGATGGACGGCTACGAGGCGACGCGCCGGATCCGGGAGCTGCCCGGCGAGGCCGGCCGGGTGCCGATCCTCGCGCTGACCGCCGACGCTCTCCAGGGAACCCGCGAGCGCTGCCTCGCCTGCGGCATGGACGACTACCTCTCGAAGCCGTTCAACGTCGAGGAACTCCTCTCCCGCATCGCCGCCCTGGTCGCTGCCGCCGCGGCGTCCCGCTGACCCGCCCGGTGTAGACTGGGGCCCTCCCTTCCCGTGGAGGGTGCCATGGCCGAGGTCTCCCGGGAGCGGCGGGGCGGGGCGTGGCCGGGCCGCGTCGCGTTTACGCTGGTCGTCCTGGTCACGTGCCTCTGGACGTTCTGGGGCGCGGGGGAGCTCTACTACGAGGCGTGGGGGCTCCCCCTGCCCGAGCCGCTCTTCTACCTGGTGCCGGCGGCGGCCTGCCTGCTGCTCTCCGTGCTCGCGGCGGTTCGCCCGTTCGCGGGGGGAATCGTCATCCTGGTCGTCGGCGGGGGATTCACGCTCTGGTGGTGGACGATGATGGCGCTGAGGGTCGGGCTCGACCCGCGGCGCGCCCTCGTCCACGTGCCGGCGAGCGCCCTGCTCGTGCTGGTCGCCGTGCTCTTCCTGCTCGAGGGGCGGCGAGCGCGGCGGCTGCTCACCGGCGGGGACGACGCGGCACGGGCGGCGTACCTGCGCGTCCGTCGGCGCCGACTCGTGCTCGCGACCACGCTCCCCCTGCTGGTCTTCGCGGGCGTCTCGGCGGCGGAGCTGCCACGGGTACTCTCCCGGGTGGATGATGGCCGGCGCGACGCGCGGCGGATCGCCTGCGAGGGCGTGGACCTCACCTGGGCGCCGGCCGGTCCCGGGTGGAACCTGCGCCGGGAGGGCGGCTGGTATCCCTCGTGGGACCACCTCGCGCTGTACGGGAAGCCGCCGGTGGGACTCGACCTGGCGGCGAAGTTCCCGGGCGCGCCCGCGGACCGGCTGCCCCACGCGTCCGCCGAGGAGTTCGCGCGCTGGAACCTCTGCCGGTACCTCTCCGGGGACGGGACGCGCCTCGAGGGGGAGCCGGTCGACGCCTGGCGGATGCCGACCGCGGACGAGGTCGTCCGTTCGCTCGTCCACCACGGCGAGTGCGCCGGCTGCACGTGGGACGGGAGGCTCCCGGGGCGGGCGAGCTGCGAGGAGGACCCGGGGAAGGAGACGCCGCTCTGGGCGCCGGACCAGCCGCCGATCTACCTGTGGACCGGGGACGAGGCCCCGGCGCTCCCGGGCGAAGACGTCCCCTCCCGGGCTGTCTACGTCAGCTACCGGGGGCGGGTGGACGCGCGCCCCAAGGACTGGGGCAACTCGCGCCACGGGTACCGCTGCGTCCGGGAGGTTCCTCCCGGTGCACCGGGCCCGGGGCACTGAACGCCGCGGGCGTCTACCGGCGGGGACCACCCCCTTCGAGCGCATCGAGCGCGCGGGGAGGAGGCAGGGCCGGGGGCCCGGCCGGCCGGAACTCGATGGCCCCGAGATCGGGCGCCCGGCCGGCGTACCATTCCCCGACGTCGACTCCCCGGTCGATGAGCACGCTTCCCTCGGACGGCGCGAGGAACGGGCCCGTGGGCAGGCTTCCGTCGGCGTTTCGCGGGCCCCTCGCGCGGGTGTCGTCGAGGCTGGCGAAGTCCTGCGCCGTCACCGTCACCCCGGGGGGATCGTTCCACGAGTTCCAGGCGTCGTCCACCTCGTCTCCGATCTCGATCCCGCCGTCCGCGAAGGAGACGTTGTTGCGGAGGAAGTGGGCGGCGTCCCGAAACCGGAAGCCGACGAGCCCGTTGTTCCACGACGTGCAGTTCGTGACCCGTTCCGGGTCCGTGGCGTCGTCGTACTCGAAGCCCCGGCGGGCGTTCTTCCAGGCGATGCACCGGTGGACGACCGGTCCCCCGGGCCCGAGCTTGAAGCCGTTTCCGTCGCCGGCGAACGCCTCGCCGATCCCCCAGCGGTCGAAGCCGTTGCCCCAGGCCCAGCACCTCTCGATTCGCACCGACCCGCCGGCCTCCCACAGGTCGTACCCGTCGTCCGAGTTGTTCCACGCCCGGCACCCCCGCAGGATCACCCCGGGCCCGGCCCCGTACTTGATGCTGAACCCGTCCGCGTGTTCGCCCGCGCTCGGGCCCAGGTCGACGTTGTCGTGGGAATCACAGTCGACGATCTCCACGTCGTGGACGTCGTTCTCGAGGGCGATCCCGGCCAGGTGATGACCGTGGGAATCGAGCCGGAGCAGCCGGACGTGGTGGCTGCCGTCCGTCAGGAGAACACCGTCGGAGGGCCCGTCCCGGAACTCGATGTCGCGCACGACCAGGTACGACCCCGTCACCCGGAACTTCACGGGGTCCTGCTGGTCGTGGGAGGACCCGTCGAGGATCGCGTGCTCCCCGGGATAGGACGCGATGGTGATCCGGGCGCCCGGTGCCCCGTGAACGTCGACGTTGGTCTCGATGTCGTAGGTCCCACCCCGCACCAGGACGGTGTCTCCCGGAGCGACCTCCTGGAGCGCCCGCTGGATCGTGCGGAACGGTTCAGCGAGCGTCCCGGGATTGTCGTCACTGCCCCAGGTCGCCACGTACCAGGTGGCTTCCGCCACGGCGGGGAAGGACGACAGGCAGGCGAGGACGAGGAGGAAACGGGACCAGTGTTTCATGTCGCCGGGTCTCCTGGAGGGTAGATGGTACACCATGCCGCTCGCGATCTGCTGCCAGCACCGTGGGGCCCGTAGAATGGCGAGGCCCGGGAGGTGCGTGCCGGGGGTGGAGGCCCCCGCGAGGAGGAGCCGCCCATGAGAGCTGCCGCCGGTGTGACCCTCGTGCTCCTGCTGGTCGCCTCGATCGCGCCCGCGCCGGCGGAGGAGCCGGCGTCCCCGCCCGCGGCCGGCTGGACGATCGAGCCGGCCTCGTTCCTGCCGCCGGTCCGGCCCTGGCACGGGAAGAGCGAGTCCCTCGCCGTCCCGCCGGACGATCCGTGGGCGACCCCCTGCGAGAGAAGCGGGTTCACCGGGAGCCCGTCGTACGACGAGACCGTCGCCTGGCTCCGGCGCCTTTGCGACGCCTCGCCCCACCTGCGGATGGTCTCGATCGGGCGCAGCCGGGAGGGGCGCGACATCTGGATGGTCGTCGCCACCGAGGGCGGCCTCGAGCACCCGAGGCACCTCCGGGAGAACGGCAGGCCGACGGTCCTCTTCCAGGCCGGCATCCACTCCGGCGAGATCGACGGCAAGGACGCCGGGATGATGCTGCTCCGCGACCTCACCGTCCGGAAGGCGCTGCCCGGGCTCCTCGAGAAGGTCAACGTGCTGTTCGTGCCGATCCTCTCCGTCGACGCTCACGAGCGGCGGAGCGAGTACAGCCGGATCAACCAGCGCGGTCCCCGCGTGATGGGCTGGCGGACCAACGCCCGCAACCTGAACCTCAACCGGGACTACGCGAAGCTCGACACGCGGGAGATCCGGGCGGCCGTGCAGGCCCTCGACGAGTGGCCGGTCGACCTCTACGTGGACATCCACGTCACCGACGGTTCCGACTACCAGTACGACGTCACCTTCGGGTGGAACGGGCGCCACGCCTGGTCGCCCGCGATCGCCACCTGGCTCGACGAGGTGTTCCGGCCGCGGGTCTCGAGCGACCTGGAGGCCTGGGGCCACGTGCCCGGCCCGACGATCTTCCAGGTCGACCGGCTCGACCCCGCGAAGGGAATCTGGGACTGGACCGCGTCGCCCCGCTTCTCGACGGGGTACGGCGACGCCCGCCACCTGCCGACGGTGCTCGTCGAGAACCACTCGCTGAAGCCGTTCCGGAGGCGCGTCCTGGGGACGCGGGTGCTGATGGAGAGCGTCCTGCGCCTGCTCGCCGCGGAGGGGGCCTCGCTGCGCCGGGCGATCGAGGAGGACCGGGCCCGGCGGCGCGCGGAGGTTCCGCTCGAGTTCGAGGTGAACCCGGACGACCACCGGACGATGCTCTACCGGGCGATCGAGGTCGTCCCGCGCCTTTCCGAGATCAGCGGATCGGTGATCCCGCGCTGGACGGGCAAGCCCCTCGACCTCGAGGTGCCGATCCGGGCCCAGACGAAGGTGAAGACGTCGGTGACGCGCCCGGCGGCGTACCTGGTGCCGCCCGCCTGGGGCCACGTCGTCGACCGGCTGCGGCTCCACGGGGTGGAGGTCGAGTACCTCCGGGAGCCGCAGACCCTCGAGGTCGAGGTGTACCGGCTCGCGGACCCGGAGCTCGACCGGCAGCCCTACGAGGGGCACGTGCGGGTCCGGGCGAAGACGACCGTCGAGCGGCGGACGATGACCTTCCCGCGGGGAACGGCGAGGATCTCCACCGACCAGGCCCTCGGGGACCTGGTCGTGCTGCTCCTCGAGCCGGCCTCGCCGGACTCGTTCTTCCAGTGGGGGTTCTTCCTGCCGGTGCTCCAGCGGGCGGAGTACTTCGAGGCCTACGCGATGGAACCGCTCGCGCGGCGGATGCTGGCGAGGGACCCGGCGCTGCGGGAGGAGTTCCTCGAGAAGCTGCGGAAGGACCCGGCGTTCCGGGGCGACCCGCGGGCGCGGCTCGAGTGGTTCTACCGGAGGACGCCCTGGTACGACGACCGGTACCTGCTCTACCCGGTCGCCCGCGTCCCCGGCGACCCCTGCG
>CAYQTA010000072.1:0-34466 GCA_964420365.1 uncultured Acidobacteriota bacterium
GCGTGGTCGGAGGGGCGCGGGAGGCCGCGCGGGGCGCGGTCGATCCCGGAGGAGACGGCGCGCTCGAGGAGCGGCGGCGTCACCAGGACGAGGTCGATCCGGGCGCCCAGGTTCCGGCGGAAGGCGGCCTGCCGGTAGTCCCACCAGGAGTAGTGGCCGCCGTCCTCGTGGAAGCGGCGGAAGACATCCGCGAGGCCCCACTCGAGGAGGCGGCGCAGCGCCTCCCGCTCCGGCCCGGAGAAGAGGACCTCGCCCCGGAACGCCTCCGGGTCCCACAGGTCGCGCTCGTCCGGGGCGATGTTGAAGTCGCCGAGGAGGGCGATCGGCTCCGCGGGGTCGAGTTCCTCCTCGAACCAGCGGGCGAGGGAGTCGAGCCAGCGGAGCTTGTAGTCGTACTTGTCGGTCCCGACCGCCTGCCCGTTCGGGACGTAGACGTCCACGACCAGCACGCCGTCGACCCGGGCGGCGAGGAACCTGGCCTGCGGGTCGTCCTCCATGCCGGGAAGGGTGCGCCGGACCTCTTCCGCGGGAGAGCGCGAGACGATCGCGACCCCGTTCCAGGTCTTCTGTCCGTGGACGAGGACCCGGTAGCCCAGCTCCTCGAAGGGCTCCCGGGGAAAGGCATCCTCCGCGACCTTCAGCTCCTGCAGCGCGAGGACGTCCGGCTCCCGCTCCCGGAGCCAGTCGATCACCTGCGGGGCCCGCACCCTGATCGAGTTGACGTTCCAGCTCGCCAGCGTCCAGGTCGCGTCCGCCATCGGGGGTCTCCTTGCCTTCCGCGCCGCGGGAGCCCCATGCTACCCGGGAAGGCCCCGCAAACCCACGGGGCGCCGGAGGATGCCATGACCCGACGACTCGTCTCGCCGGCCGTGTTCCTTGCCTGCGGCCTCCTCGCCGCCACCCTTCCCGCCCGGGCCCTCGGGCCGCTCGACGTCGAGCTCGGCGCCTACTGGTGGCAGAACGACGTCGACGCCCGGGGAATCGAGAAGGAGGACGGCGCCGCCCCGGCCGCCTGGGCGCGTCTCTGGCTCGGGAAGTGGGGCGTGCGCGGCGGATACGCCAGGGGAGACGCGGACCCGTGGGAGATGGAGCTGGTCCACGTGGACGTCGTCCGCAAGGTGATCGCGCCGACCGGGCAGAACTACCTCGCCCTCGGCCTCGGCTGGGGCCGCACCTCGATCGGCCCGGGCGGTGACGGCGCGGACCTCGACGGCCTCCGCCTCGTCGCCGATGCCAGGGCGAACGTCCTCGGGATGGTCTTCGTGTACGGCGAGGCAGCCTGGTCCCCCTGGCTCGGCGATCCGGACGGCACCCCCGGAACGTTCTGGCACGGGGAGGACGCGGAGGGGTACGAGTACGAGCTCGGCGTCGAGTTCAAGGTGTTCCCCTCGACGCGGTTCCGGGCCGGCTATCGCCTTTCCCGCGTCGAGTACGACGCGATCGCCCTCTCGGGAAACCGCGTCGGGATCACCCAGGAAGCCTCCGGGTTCCTCGCCGGGGTCTCGTTCAAGTTCTGACCCCGGCGCGGCGCTGCGCGCCGCCCGGGCCGCCTCCCGGCGGCCCCTACAAGAGGCCCTTTCGCCTCCCGGCGGCCCCTACAGGCAACCCGCTTCGCCTCCGGGCGACCCCTGCAACGGGATCTCGTCTCCCTTCGATGGCGGGGCGGCCGGAAGGAGGAGGCGCGAGCGGAGGAAGGCGTCGGCCTCCCGGGCGGCGCGACCGGTCCAGCCGAGGGGCCCGGTGCGGGTGACGAGGACGTCCGGAGGGAGCGGATCGGGCAGGTCGAGGTCGTCCGGCGGGTCGACCAGCACCACCGCGGCGGCCCCGGGCAGGGGCCAGGCCCGGCAGGCGGGTCCCTCGAGGAGGACCCCGATTCTCCCGGGGTCGACGGACCACTCCGCCGCCATCGCCTCGAGGGCCGCCGCCACGACGCGTCGGACCTCCTCCGGCGTCCCCGGGGGTGGAGCGTCGAGGCTCCAGGCCTCGCGGCCGCTCCAGGGCCAGTCGTCCTGGAGCCGGGCGATCCACGCCTCCGTCGCCGCCGGGGAGACGCCCCAGGCCAGCATGGCCGGCCCCGGACCCTCCGGCCGACGGCAGCGCCAGGTGGACGCGGCCCACGAGGTTCCGTCCTCGGCGATCACCCTGAGGCGTTCGCGGCAGTCCCGCGGGGGTGGTCCCGCCGCGAGAACGCCGGCCACCCGCCAGGCAAGGTACCCGCCGACCAGCAGCACCAGGAGTCCGCCGGCCACCCACCGGCGCCAGCGGCTACCCCTCGCCATCCGGCCCCCGTTCATCGTCTCACCCCCTCGACGATCCGCTCCCTCCCGAACCGGTCCCGGTGGATCGCCGTCCCGGTGAAGCCGGCCGCGAGGAGCGCCTGCTCCAGCTCCCCGACCTGCCCCGGCGCCACCTCGAGGAGCAGCCGCCCCCCCGCCCGCAGGCGCGGCGCCGCCTGCGCGACCAGCCGGCGGACGAGCCCGAGCCCGTCGGTCCCACCGACCAGCGCCTCCCGGGGGTCGTGTTCCCGCACCTCCGGGGGCAGGGCTTCCCACTCGTCCTCCCGGACGTACGGGAGGTTCGCGACGACCATCGCGAGGCCGGCCCCCTCGCGCACCGGGCCGAGCAGGTCGCCGCGGACGAGGCGCACCCTGCCGGCGAGCCCGGTGGCCCGGGCGTTCTCCGCGGCCAGGGAAAGGGCGCCGGGATCCCGGTCGAGGGCGAGCACCCGCAGCGCGGGCCGCGCCACCGCCAGCCCGAGGGCGATGCAACCGGTGCCCGTCCCGACGTCCGCCACCGGCCCGGCCTCGCCGGGGGCGAGCCGCTGCCGGGCGAGCAGGACCAGGTCCTCGGTCTCCGGCCGCGGGACGAGGGCCCGCCCGTCGACGCGGAGGTCCAGCTCGAGGAACGGCCAGGTCCCGAGCAGGTGCTGGAGGGGCTCCCGGGCCTCCCGCCGGGCGACGAGGCCCCGGAACCGTTCGACCGACCCCGGCGGCAGCTCCGTCGCCGGGCGGACCCGGGCGACGACGAGGCGCGCCCGCTCCCAGCCGGTCACCGCCTCGAGGAGCAGCTCCGCCTCCCGCTCGGCGTCCGCGATCCCCGCGGCGGCGAGCCGCCCGGCGGCCCGGGCGAGGAGGGCGCCGACCGTGTCCCGGTTCCCGGCCATCGACGCCCCCGCCCCCGCGTCACCCGGCCAGCTCGGCCCTGAGCCGTTCCGCCTGGTCGGCCGCCACCAGCGCGTCGATCAGCTCGTCCAGGTCGCCGTCGAGCACCTGGTCCAGCCGGTGGAGCGTCAGGTGGATCCGGTGATCGGTGACGCGGTTCTGCGGGAAGTTGTACGTCCGGATCTTCTCCGAGCGGTCGCCGCTGCCGACCATCGTGCGGCGGGCGGCGGCTTCCTTCTCGTGCTGCTCCCGCTCGTAGAGGTCCCGCAGCCGGGCCCGCAGGACCTTCATCGCCTTCGCGCGGTTCTTGTGCCACGACTTCTCGTCCTGGCACTGGACGACCAGCCCGGTCGGCAGGTGGGTGATCCGCACCGCCGAGGCGGTCTTGTTGACGTGCTGCCCGCCGGGACCGGAGGCGCAGAAGCTGTCGATCCGCAGCTCCTTCTCCTCGTCGATCTCCACGTCCACGTCCTCGGCCTCCGGCAACACCGCCACCGTCGCCGCCGAGGTGTGGATCCGGCCCTGCGACTCGGTCTCCGGCACCCGCTGGACCCGGTGGACCCCGGACTCGAACTTCAGGCGGGAGAAGACGCGCTCCCCGGAGACGTTCGCGATCGCCTCCTTGATCCCGCCGACCTCCGACCCGGAGACGTAGACGACCTCGAACGACCAGCCCCTGCGCTCGGCGTACCGCTGGTACATCCGGAGCAGCTCGCCGGCGAAGAGCGTCGCCTCGTCCCCGCCGGTTCCCGCCCGGACCTCGAGGACCACGTTCCGCTCGTCGTTGGGGTCCTTCGGCAGGAGGAGCAGCCGGATCCGGCGGTCCAGCTCCTCGCGGCGGGCCTCGAGTTCCTTCGCCTCCTCGCGGGCAAGGGCCCGCATCTCCTCGTCGGCCTCGTCCCGGAGCATCTCCCGGGCATCCGCCAGCCGGGCCTCGACCTCCCGCAGCTCCCGCAGGGCCCCGACGATCGGCTCGAGCTCCGCGTAGCGGGTCGCGTGTTCCCGGTATGCCCGGGGATCGCCCGCCACCTCGGGGTCGGCCATCCGGGCGGACAGGCGCTCGAAGTCCGCCTCGATCTCCCGCAGCCGCTCGAGGAACCCGCCATCCGCCACGGAACACCCCCTCCGCGCCGGGCGCGCCCCGGGCGCCCCGGCAGCGGCTCGTCATCGAATGTTACAGGACGAAACGCTCGTCTCCCTCGAGCTCGGCCGCGCGCCGGAAGGCGGCGAGGGAAACCTCGACCATCGAGTCGTCCGGCTGGCCGGTCGTCAGCCGCTGGAGCCAGAGGCCCGGCTGGACGAGCAGCCTCGCCAGCGGGTGCTCCCGGTGCCGGGCGGAGAAGCGGATCAGCTCGTAGGAGAGCCCGGCGATCAACGGGACCAGGGCGACCCGGGCGAGCGCCTTCCCCCAGGCGGGCCAGGCGGCCGGGATGAAACAGAAGACCAGGATGGAGACGACCATCACGAAGAGCAGGAACGATGTCCCGCACCGGGGATGGAGGACCGGGTACTCCTGGACCGTCGCGATCTCCATCCCCCGCCCGGCCTCCCAGGCGTGGACGACCTTGTGCTCCGCCCCGTGGTAGCGGAAGAGCCGCCCGATGTCGGGAATCCTTCCGATCGCCCACACGTAGGCGAGGAAGATCGCGCCCCGGATCAGCCCGTCGACCAGGTTGAAGGCGATCCCGCCCCCGAGCGGCGGCCACAGCCGGCGGATTCCCTCCGTCGCCGCGAGCGGCACGACGAAGAAGAGGCCGATCCCGAGGGCGAGGGCCAGGGCCAGAGAAAGCCAGATGCCGGGCCCGGAGGCGCTCCCCTTCCCCTTCGCCTCCTCGGGGAAGGCCTGCTCGGTGGAGAAGTTCAGGGCCCGGATGCCGAGGCCCAGGGTCTGCACGAGGGTCACCGCGCCCCGCACCACCGGAAGCGCGAACAGCCGGTGCTTCCGCGTCCACGCGACCGCCCGCTCGGCCAGGTACGAGATCCCCCCGTCCGGCCGCCGGACGGCAACCGCGAAGGCGTTGGGAGAGCGCATCATCACCCCCTCCAGCACCGCCTGCCCGCCGAGGAGGACGTTCTCCTGGGCCAGGAGCAGGCGCAGCAGGAAGGGGAAGCGGGGGGACATGGGACGGACGCTCAGGAGCGCCCCTTCTTCCGCCGCTCGGCCTTCTTCTCGGCGGCGGCGTAGCGGCGCTGGAACCGCTCGACGCGGCCGGCGGTGTCGACCAGCTTCTGCTTGCCGGTGAAGAAGGGGTGGCAGGCGGAGCAGAGCTCGACCCGGAGGTCCTTCTTCGTGCTCCGGGTGACGAAGCTGTTCCCGCAGGCGCAGACCACCGTCACCTCGTGGTACTCGGGATGGATGCCGGGCTTCATGGCGAACCTCTTTCTCGTCAATAAGTTGCGATTTCCTCACCCAGGGCGGCACGAACCCGTTGCAGGCTCGGCCCGCCGCCCCACTATACGGCGGGCCCGGTCAGGCCGCCATCGAGTCGAGGAACTCCCGGTTCGACCCGGTCCGCCGCAGCCGCTCGAGGAGCAGTTCCATCGCCTCGACCGGGTTCATCTGGTCGAGCACCTTCCGGAGCATCCAGATCTTCCGGAGCGTGTCCTCCTCGATCAGCAGCTCCTCCTTCCGGGTGCCGGACCGGGCGACGTTGAGGGCCGGGAACACCCGCCGGTCGGCGAGCTCCCGGTCGAGGTGGATCTCCATGTTCCCCGTTCCCTTGAACTCCTCGTAGATCACCTCGTCCATCTTCGAGCCGGTGTCGACGAGGGCGGTCGCCAGGATCGTCAGCGAGCCCCCCTCCTCCACCTTCCGGGCGGTGCCGAAGAACTTCTTCGGCCGGGCCAGGGCGGCGGCGTCGATCCCGCCGGAGAGGATCTTCCCCGAGGTCGGCTGCACCGCGTTGTAGGCCCGGGCGAGGCGCGTGATCGAATCGAGCAGGATCACGACGTCCTTCCCGAACTCGACCATCCTCTTCGCCCGCTCGAGGACGATCTGGGCGACCTGGACGTGCCGGCCGGCCGGCTCGTCGAAGGTGCTGGCGACGACCTCCCCCCGGACCGTCCGCTGCATGTCGGTCACCTCCTCGGGTCGCTCGTCGATCAGCAGCACGATCAGCACGACCTCCGGGTGGTTCTCCGCGATCGCGTGGGCGATCGCCTGGAGGAACATCGTCTTCCCGGTCCGCGGCGGGGCGACGATCAGGCCCCGCTGGCCCTTCCCGATCGGCGAGAGCAGGTCGATCACCCGGCCTGAAAGGTTCTCCCGGGTCGTTTCCATCCGGAGCTGGACGTCCGGGTGCCAGGGGGTCAGTTCCTCGAAACGGGTCCGTTTCGGCAGCTCCGCCACCGGGATCCCGCCGACCGCCTCCACCGCCCGCAGGCCGAAGTACTTCTCCGCCCGCCGCGGCGGCCGGATCACGCCGGTGACCTCGTCGCCCGTGGCGAGACCGTGGCGCCGGACCAGGTCCGGGGAGACGTAGATGTCGTCCGGCCCCGGCAGGTAGCTGTTGGCCGGCGAGCGCAGGAAGCCGTACCCGTCGGGCAGGATCTCGAGGACGCCGGTGACGTGCACCGGCTCGTCCCGCCGCACCTTCTCGGCGAGGATCCGCTGCACCAGCTCCTGGCGGCGCAGCTTGCTGACCGCGTCGATCTCCATCTGCCGGGCGAGCCGGGTCAGCTTCCCGATCTCCATGTCCCGGATGTCCGCGAGCCGCATGCCTTCCCTCTCCTTCGTCGTCGTCCGGTTCATCCGCGCCCCGGTTCCGCGTGCGCGGCGAGGGCCTCCTCGATCACGCGCGCCAGGTCCCGCATCCCCTTCCCCTCCCGGGCCGAGGTGACGATCACCGGCGTTCCCTCCGGGAGCCGCAGGTCCCGCCGCACCCGGGCGCGGGCCTGCGCCGCCCGGGATCCCGACACCTTGTCCGCCTTGGTCAGGGCCACGGCGAACGGCTGCCCGGCATCGACCAGCATGTCGCGCATCACCCGGTCGAGGGGCGTCGGGTCGTGCCGGATGTCCACCAGGTGGACCGCGAGGGCCAGGGTCTCCCGGCCGGCGAAGTAGCCCGCCATCAGGTTCGCCCACCGGCGCCGCATCGCCTCGGGGACCTTCGCGTACCCGAAGCCGGGGAGGTCCACCAGGTAGATCCGCTCGTCCAGCAGGTAGAAGTGGATCTCCCGGGTGCGTCCCGGGCTCTTCGACACGCGGGCCAGCCCCGGCCGGTTCAGCAGCCGGTTGACCAGGCTCGACTTCCCGACGTTGGACCGCCCGAGCATCGCGATCTCCGGGCGGAGATCGCGGGGGAAGTCCTCCGGCCGGGTGGCGACGCGCGCCAGCCGGACGCTCTTCGGTCGCACGGTTCCTTCCGTACCGGCTCCCCGCGGAACGGCGGCCGCGGCCGCCGGCGAGGACCGGTCAGTGAGTCCGCGGTCCCTCCCGCTCCTCCCCGTCGACCACCGGCAGGGCCGCCGGCGGGCGCGTCAGGGCGCGGGGCAGGACCTCGTCCATGTGCCCGACCAGGCAGAACTCGATCTCCCCGGCCACTTCCCCGGGAATGTCCGCCAGGTCCTTCTCGTTGTCCCGGGGCAGGATCACCGTCCGGATGCCGGACCGGTGGGCCGCCAGGACCTTCTCCTTGATGCCCCCGACGGGAAGCACCTTCCCGCGCAGGGTGATCTCGCCCGTCATCGCCACGTCCGCCCGGGCGGGGATCCGGGCGAGGATCGAGACCAGGGCGGTCGCCATCGCGATCCCCGCGGAGGGGCCGTCCTTCGGGATCGCCCCCTCCGGGACGTGGACGTGGATGTCGTGCCCGGCCAGGAAGGCCGGGTCGATCCCGAGTTCCGCCGCCCGGGACCGGACGTACGTCAGCGCCGCCCGCGCCGACTCCTGCATCACGTCCCCGAGCTGCCCGGTAACGATCAGCTTTCCCTTGCCCGGAACGACCGCGGCCTCGGGGGTCAGCAGTTCGCCCCCGGCGCGGGTCCAGGCGAGGCCGGTGGCGACGCCGATCTCGGCCTCCTCCCGGGCCTCCGGGCGCCGGTAGCGGGGCACCCCCAGCAGCTCGGGCAGCCGTTCCTCGGTGACCTCGTAGCGCCCGGACCATTCCTTCTCGACGAGTCCCCGCGCGAGCTTGCGGCAGACCCGGGCGATCTCCCGCTCCAGGTTCCGCACGCCGGCCTCGCGGGTGTAGAGCTCGACGATTCCCTGGAGTGCCTCGCGGGTGAACGTGACCCTCCGGCCCCGTCCCCCGAGACCGTGGGCCCGCAGTTGCTTGGGCACCAGGAACCGCTCGGCGATCGCCAGCTTCTCGGGCAGGGTGTAGCCGGCGATGCGGATCGTCTCCAGCCGGTCGAGCAGGGCGGGCGGCACCGTGTGCAGCACGTTCGCCGTCGCGATGAAGAAGACCTCGGAGAGGTCGAACTCGGTGTCCAGGTAGTGGTCGAGGAAGGCGTGGTTCTGCTCCGGGTCCAGCACCTCGAGCAGCGCCGCGGACGGATCTCCCCGGAAGTCCGTCGACATCTTGTCCAGCTCGTCGAGGAGGAAGACCGGGTTCCTCGTGCCGGCCTTCCGCAGCATCTGGACGATCCGGCCCGGGAACGCGCCGATGTAGGTCTTCCGGTGCCCGCGGATCTCCGCCTCGTCCCGCACGCCTCCCAGGGACAGCCGGACGAACCTGCGCCCGGTCGCCCGGGCGATCGAGCGGGCCAGCGACGTCTTCCCCACCCCCGGCGGGCCGACGAAGCACAGGATCGTCCGCTGCCGGCCGGTCCGCGCCAGCCTGCGCACCGCCAGGTGCTCGAGGATCCGCTCCTTGACCTCGTCGAGCCCGTGGTGGTCCGCCTCGAGGACCCTCCGCGCCCGGGCGAGGTCGGTCCGCTCGCGGGAACGGGCCTGCCAGGGAACCGAGACCATCCAGTCGAGCCACGTCCTCGAGACCGTCGCCTCGGCGGAGACCGCCGGCATCGCCTCGAGGCGACGGAGCTCCCGGAGGGCCTTCTCCCGGGCCTCGGCGGGCATCCCGGCGGACTCGATCTTCTCCCGCAGCTCCTCCAGGTCGGTGGCCCCCGCCCGGCCCAGCTCCTCCTGGATCGCCTTGAGCTTCTCCGAGAGGTAGTACTCCTTCTGGGCCTTCTCGAGGCGCTGCTTCACCCGCCCGTCGATCTTGCGGTCGAGCTGCAGCTTGTCGGTCTCCAGTTCCAGGACCTGGACCAGCCGCTCGAGCCGCTCGCGCACCACCGACCGCTCGAGCAGCTCCTGCTTGAGGGGTGCCGGCACGACGAGGTGTGCCGCGACCGTGTCGGCGAGTCGCCCCGGGTCGGTGATGTTCATCGTCGAGAGGAGCGTCTCCTGGGGGAGCAGCGGGTGCACGCGGACGTAGTCCTCGAACAGCTCCCGCAGGCGCCCGACCAGGGCATCGATCGCTTCCCCCGCGCCGTCCCGCTCGTCGAGACGCTGCACCTCGGCGACCAGGAAACCCTCCGGGTCCCGGTCGACCTGGAGCGCCAGCGCCCGCCAGTTCCCCTCGACGAGGATCCGGACGTTTCCGCCGGTCACCTTGAGCGACTGGACGACGGTCGCCACGGTACCGACCGACGGGATCTCCTCGGGGCCCGGGTCGTCCACCGACGGGTCCCGCTGGCAGGCGAGGAAGAGACGCCGGTCCCCCGCGAGGACCCGCTCGAGGGCCCGGAGCGACCGGGCCCGCCCGACCACGAACGGGACCATCGTCCGCGGGAAGACGACCGCCTCCCGGAGCGGCACCAGGGGGAGCCGTTCGATCCGGGAGGTGGTCATCGCGCGATCACCGGGAGCGGGGGCGGAGGATCAACCCGCCTTCTTCTCGACCAGGTGCAGGCTGCCGCCCGAGCGCTCGTGCTCCTCGATCATGTCCTCGGTGATCGTGAGCTCGCGGCGCTCCGGGTCGGAGGGCACCTCGTACATGAACTCGAGCATGATGTCCTCGAGGATCAGCCGCAGGCCGCGGGCGCCGATCTTGCGCTCCATCGCCTTCCTGGCGATCCGCTTGAGGGCCGCCGCGGTGAACTCGAGCTTGACGTTCTCGAACTCGAAGATCCGCTTGTACTGCTTGACCAGGGCGTTGCGCGGCTCGGTGAGGATCTGGACCAGCGCCTCCTCGTCCAGGTCGTCCAGCGGGGCCACCACCGGCAACCGGCCGACGAACTCCGGGATCAGCCCGAACTTGATCAGGTCCTCGGGCTGGCACTGGACCAGGGTCTCGAGGCGGGTCTTGTCCTTCTTGCTCTTGACGTCCGCCTTGAAGCCGATCGTCTTCTTGCCGGTGCGCTGCTCGATGATCTTGTCGAGCCCGACGAACGCCCCGCCGCAGATGAACAGGATGTTCGTCGTGTCGATCGGGATGAAATCCTGGTGCGGGTGCTTGCGCCCGCCCTGGGGCGGCACGTTGGCCACCGTTCCCTCGAGGATCTTGAGCAGCGCCTGCTGCACGCCCTCGCCGGAGACGTCCCGCGTGATCGAGGGGTTCTCCCCCTTGCGCGCGATCTTGTCGATCTCGTCGATGTAGATGATGCCCCGCTGGGCCTTCTCGACGTCGTTCCCCGCCGCCTGGAGCAGCTTGAGCAGGATGTTCTCCACGTCCTCGCCGACGTACCCGGCCTCGGTCAGCGTCGTCGCGTCGACGATGGCGAACGGGACGGAAAGCATCCGCGCCAGCGTCTGGGCGAGCAGCGTCTTGCCCGTCCCGGTCGGCCCGATCAGCAGGATGTTCGACTTCTGCAGCTCGACCTCGTCCTTCTTGCGCGAGAGCTCGAGCCGCTTGTAGTGGTTGTAGACGGCGACCGCGAGCTTCTTCTTCGCGAGCTCCTGGCCGATCACGTACTGGTCGAGGAACTCCTTGATCTCGGCCGGCTTCGGCAGCCGGTTCTCGAGGCCGGACTCGTCCGGCTCACGTTCCTCCGCCAGGATGTCGAGGCAGATGTCGACGCACTCGTCGCAGATGTAGACGGTCGGCCCGGCGATCAGCTTGCGCACGTCGCGCTGGCTCTTGTTGCAGAACGAGCAGCGAAGCTCGCCGTCGTCCTTGCCGTTGCCGCCCTTCTTCTTGCCAGCCATCGTCTCACGCTCCCCGGGGGGCCCCGCGCGGGGCCTCCCCCGTCGTCAGCTCCTGCTCTCGATCACCTGGTCGATCAGGCCGTAGTCCCGCGCTTCCTCGGCGGACATGAACTTGTCGCGCTCGGTGTCCTGCCGGATCCGCTCGATGTCCTGCCCGGTGTGGCGCTGCAGGATCTCGTTGAGCCGGTCCTTGAGGCGCAGGATCTCCCGGGCGTGGATCTCGATGTCGGTCGCCTGGCCCTGGGCGCCGCCGAGGGGCTGGTGAATCATGATGCGCGCGTTCGGCAGGGCCGACCGCTTCCCCCTGCTCCCGGCGGCCAGCAGGACCGCGCCCATCGAGGCCGCTTGCCCGACGCAGATCGTCGAGACGTCCGGCCGGACGAACTGCATCGTGTCGTAGATCGCGAGGCCCGCCGTCACCAGCCCGCCGGGGCTGTTGACGTAGAGACTGATGTCCCGGTCCGGGTCCTCCGCCTCGAGGAACAGGAGCTGGGCGATCACGACGTTCGAGACCTGGTCGTCGATCGCGCTCCCGAGAAAGATGATGTGGTCCTTGAGGAGCCGGGAGAAGATGTCCCAGGCCCGCTCCCCGCGGGCGGACTGCTCGACGACGATCGGGATCAGCGGCATGCGGTTCGACTCCCTGGGGTTCGTCCTGCGTTCTACCGTGCCCGGAATACACCGGGGCCATCCATTCCTCAGACAATATGCGATCGCTGGTAGAGCCAGTCAATGCACTTGCGCCTAAGCACCTGCTTTTCCAGCACTTCCAGCATGTCGCGCCCGGCGAGCCGCTGCCGCAGCTCCGCCGGGTCCATCCCCTCCCGGCGGGCGATCATCTCGAGTTCCCGGTCGAGTTCCGCCGGCTCGACGGCGAGTCCCTCCCTGCGGGCGATCGCCTCGAGGAGCATCACCTCCCGGACGGCCTTCTCCGCCTCCCTGCGCTGGTCCTCGATCACCTTGTCCCAGTCGACGTCCACTTCCTTCGGGTCGAGCCCGCGGGCGGCCAGGTCCCGACCGATCTCCTCCAGCCGTGCCCGCAGCTCCCGGTCGACGAGGGTCTCCGGCACCGGGACCGGGTTCTTCTCGAGAAGCATGTCCAGCATCCGGCGCTTCGCCGTGCGGTCCGCCTCGGCCTCCAGGTGGGCCCGGATCGCCTCCCGGACCTTCTCGCGGAGGTCGGCGACCGTCTGGACGTCCTCCTCCCCCGCGATCTCCCGGGCCAGCTCGTCGGTCCACTCGGGCACCTCGGGCACCCGGACCGCCCGGACCGTGCCCTTCATCGTGACGGTTCGGCCGGCGAGCTGCTCCACCGGGTAGTCCTCGGGATAGGAGACCTGGAAGGAGACCTCGTCCCCCTCCCTGCGGCCCACCAGGTGCTCGTTGAAGGCCGGGATGTTGTTCTCGTCACCGAGGGTGATCGACTGGACCCGCTTCTCGAGGAGGACGTTCCCCTGGTCGTCCAGGACCTCCATCTCGACCAGCACGAAGTCGCCCTCGCGGCTCGGCCGGTCGCCGGCCTCGACGAGCCGCTTCCGCGACTGCCGGATCCGTTCCATCTCCTGGCCGACCCGCTCCTCGTCGAGCTCGACGGCCGGCCGTGCCACCTGGAGCCCCTCGTAGTCCCGCGGCTCGAACTCGGGCAGCACGTCGACCTCGAGGGCGAACCGGTACGAGTCACCCTCGACGGCCGGCGGCAGTTCCTTGCCTTCACCGAGGTCGACCCCGACGCCCCCCTCGATGGGCCGGATCTCCTCCCGGACCAGCGCCTCCCGGGCGAACTTGTCGAGGATCCGCTCCGCGGCCTCCTTGCCGAGGCTCGCTCCCATCATCTTGCGCACGATGTCGAGGGGCGCCTTGCCGGGCCGGAACCCGGGAATCTTCGCGGTCTTCCGGTACTCCCGGAGGACCTCGTCGAACACGGTCTGGACATCGGAAGCCGGCACCTCCACCTCGAGCCGCTTCCGGGTCGGGCCTACGTCCTTGAGCTGGGTCTTCATGCAGTCTCGCCTCGGCCGGGGCGCGCCCCGGCAGTCGGTCCCCGGGATCGTCCGGGATACCGCGTCCAGTATCACCCGATTTCGGGCCCCACGCCCGCCGCGAGCCCCCCCGGCCCGCGGGCCCCTCCCGGCGCCCGGGAGCGGCCCGGGACCCGCACCTGGTGCGAAAGGGGGGACTCGAACCCCCACGGCACGAGGCCACGAGATCCTAAGTCTCGCGCGTCTACCAGTTCCGCCACTTTCGCACCCGGGGGTTTCGACCGAGAGAAAGTGGTGAGCCGCCAGGGACTCGAACCCCGAACCCGCAGATTAAGAGTCTGCTGCTCTACCAGTTGAGCTAGCGGCCCACCTCGATGTTCCCGCCCGCCTCGGGGAGCGGGTCGCGACATCATAGGACCCGTCTGCCACCGGGGCAAGCTCGCTCGTCGGCGCCCGGGGCCCCCCGGGCCACCGGTCCCGGCCGGCGCGGCCCGTGGCCGGCGCTGGCGCGCCTGAAGGGACTCGAACCCCTGACCCGCTGCTTAGAAGGCAGCTGCTCTATCCAGCTGAGCTACAGGCGCACCCGCGCCTCCGGGGGCCGTCCCTCCGTTCCCGGACGCGGTGGCGCGGCTGGCAGGATTCGAACCTGCGACACCCAGCTCCGGAGGCTGGTGCTCTATCCCCTGAGCTACAGCCGCGTCCGTTCCGTCCGGAGGCATCCGGGACCGGCCGGCATCATACCCCGTTCCCGGTCTCCCGCAACCCCCCTTCCGCCATGACGATCCCGTCGCTAGAATGTGGCGACTTCCCGGCTCGGGCCCCGGGGAGTCACGTACGCGGTCGGGGGACCGGATCGGGCGGGAAGGAGTGCGCGGATGCCCCAGGGGAAACATCGAAATCGCCAGCTCGGCCTTCGGATCGCGGAAGACCTCCGCCGGGACCTCGAGGAGATCGCCCGGCGCCGGGGTACCACCCTCTCGGTGATCGCCCGCCAGGCCCTCGAGGCCTACGTGGACGCCGAGCAGAAGATCCCCGTCGCTCCGCACCTGGCTCCTCCGCCGGAAGTTCGCCTCTACGGCGAGTGGATGCTGCGCCTTCCCGACGAGGTCCGGCGCTTCATCTTCGGCCTCGGGGAGCTGCTCGGGTCCCGGGACCGGCCCGACGAGAAGACGCTCCGCTGGATCTCGTTCCTCCGGCAGGGAGAGATCGCGACCTGGTGCCTCGAGTTCGAGGAACCGGTCCCCACCGACCTGCCGACCGACGAGCAGGTCGCCTGGATCTACCGCACCGGCATCGTCGCCGACTGCAACCGGGCGATGGCCCGCCTCTACGGCTACAACGACCCGGCCGACCTGAAGGGGCAGCGGATCGGGGCCCATTTCATCAAGTACGACCCGAAGAACATGGAGTTCATCCGGCGCTTCATCCGGGGTGGCTACCGGATCGTCGCGGGGATCAGCCGGGAGACCGACCTCGAGGGCCGGACCCGCGTCTTCCTGAACAACGCCGTCGGCGAGGTGCGCAAGGGAAAGCTCTTCCGGGTCTGGGGCATGCACCAGGAGCTCTCCGAGGAAGACCTCGCCCGCCTGGCCTCCGGCCGGGAGCCCTGAGCGGCATCTTTCCCCGGGCCGGCGCCCCGCGCCGGGCGTCTCCTTCCGCGGGGGCCCCACGGGGCGGTCGGCGCGCCCCGTCCCCCCGGGGCCCCGCCCCGGCGCGGTACGCCGCGCGACCGGAGCGTCGTTGCCGCCCCCCGCTCCCCTCGGGCAGAATCGCCGCGCCGCACGAGGTCGGGGCGTAGCGCAGCCTGGTAGCGCACCTGCTTTGGGAGCAGGATGTCGCCGGTTCAAATCCGGCCGCCCCGACCAGCCACTCTGGTCTCGCACCGCGGGTCGCGCAGGGCCCGCCGACCCGGGGAGCCGTTGCCCGGGTTGGCTGTTCTTCTGCCCGTACGGTTCGCCCCCCCGATTCCGGGGGCCGAGGACCGGGTACCGTGTCCGCGATGTCAGCGCTCCTCGCCGGCGGTGCGGCGGTGGACGAGGTACTCGCCGGAGACGATCCGCTCCCACCAGGGGCGGTGGTCCCGGTACCAGCGGACGGTCTCCCGGAGGCCCTCCTCGAGGGCGACGGCCGGCTCCCAGCCGAGCTCCTCGCGGGCCCGGGCGGCGTCGACCGAGTAGCGGCGGTCGTGGCCGGGCCGGTCGGGAACCGTGATGACCCGGCCGCCCCGGACGCCGCATTCCTCTTCCACGAGGCGCAGGACGTCCCGGATCATCACCAGGTTCTCCCGGTCCTGCCCCGTGCCGAGGTTGTAGACCCGGCCGGACGCTCCCTTCTCGAGGGCGAGGAGGATCCCCCGGCAGTGGTCGGAGACGTGGAGCCAGTCCCGGCGGTAGAGGCCGTCGCCGTAGACCGGCAGCTCCCCCGCCTCCATCGCCCGGACGATCATCAGCGGCAGGAACTTCTCCGGGAACTGGTAGGGCCCGTAGTTGTTCGAGCAGCGGGTGACGACGACGTCGGCGCCGTAGGTGTGCGCCCAGGCGAGGGCGAGCAGGTCGGCCGAGGCCTTCGAGGCGGCGTAGGGAGAGCTCGGCCGGAGAGGCGTCTCCTCGGTGAAGGGCGGGTCGTCGGGCTCCGCGAGGGCGCCGTAGACCTCGTCGGTGGAGACGACGACGACCCGGACGCCGCGACGCCTCGCCTCGTCGAGGACGACCCGGGTGCCGAGCACGTTGGTCCGCAGGAACGCCTCCGGCTCCTCGATGCTCCGGTCGACGTGGGACTCGGCTGCCAGGTGGAGGATCGCTTCCGCGCCCTCCGCCGCGGCCGCCACCGCCGCCTCGTCGGCGACGTCCCCCCGGACGAACCGGTAGCGCGGATCGCCCGCCAGGTCGGCCAGGTTCTCCGGGTTGCCGGCGTAGGTCAGCTTGTCGAGGTTGATCACCTCGACGCCCCGCTCGAGGACCAGCATCCGGACCAGGTTGCTGCCGATGAACCCGCAGCCCCCGGTCACCAGGACGCGCCGCGGCAGGCTCACCGGTCCCTCCGGTCCCAGTCGAACGGGATCTCGTTGGCCACCGGGTGCCACCGTTCCTCGTCCGGGTCCTTCCGGTCGTAGGGCCGGTCGGTCAGCACGACGACGACCGCTTCCCTCTCCCCGTAACCCTTGAGCCCGAACCAGACGCCGGGCGGGATCTTCACGCGGAGCGGCTGGTGGTCCCCGAGGAAGAGCTCCATCAGCTCCCCGTACGTCGCGGAGCCCTGCCGGTCGTCGAAGAGGCCGAGCCGGGCCATCCCGCTGACGACGGCCAGCACGTCGGTCCGCTCCCGGTGCCGGTGCCACGCCTTGATCGCCCCCGGGAGCACGGTGGTCACGTGCACCTGGCCGAAGGGGGGCAGGCTCCCGTCGTCCGCCCGGAACAGCTCGCCGAGGCGGCCGCGCTCGTCCGGCCGCCACTCGATGCGGTCGATCGTCACTCCCTCGATCATCGCCGTCCTCCCTCCACCAGGTCCTCCCGGTTCGCCCCGGTGCGGGCGACCAGGTTCTGGGCCCGCAGCAGCGAGTCGAACGTCCCCGCGTCGGTCCACCAGCCGGAGAGGACGTCCCAGGCGAGGGTACCCCGGGCCAGGTAGGCATTGTTGACGTCGGTGATCTCGTACTCGCCCCGGGCCGAGGGGGTGAGGCCCCGGATGATGTCGAAGACCTCCGCGTCGTAGAAGTAGACGCCGGTGATCGCGTACCTGGAGGGAGGCTGCGCCGGCTTCTCCTCGATGGCCACGATCCGGTCCCCCTCGAAGCGGGGAACGCCGAACCGCTCCGGGTCCGGGACCTCCTTGAGGACGACCCGGGCCCCTTTCCCCTGGTCGAGGAAGGCCCGGGCGATCCCGCGCAGGTTCCCCTCGTACAGGTTGTCCCCGAGCACGACGGCGATCGGCTCCCCCGCCGCGAACGGCTCGGCGAGGCGCAGGGCGTCGGCGATCCCCCCCTCCCCCTCCTGGTAGGCGTAGGTCACGGACCGCAGGCCGAGTTCCCGGCCGTCCCCGAGCAGGCGCATGAAGTCGCCGGCCGAGGTCCCGCCGGTGACGAGGAGCACGTCCTCCACCCCCATCAGGCGCAGGCACTCGATCGGGTAGTAGACCATCGGGCGATCGTAGACCGGCAGGAGGTGCTTGTTCGTCACCTTGGTCAGCGGGTAGAGCCGGGACCCGAGGCCCCCGGCGAGCACGACCCCTTTCAGCATCGTCCGCTCCTTCCCGGGCAGGCTAGGGCCCCCTTCCCGCGCCCGTCAACCCGCGCCGGGAAGCGTGGACGCCCCCCGGGAGGCACCGCGGGCGGACTCGCCGCCGCCTCCGTAGAATGGCGCCCGGCAAGGGAGACCCAAGATGGAGATCGCGCTCTGCGGGCTGCCCCGCTCCGGCAAGACGACGCTCTGGACGATCCTGACCGGCATCGAGGTGCCGCCGGGGGCCAAGGCGGAGACCCGCAAGGGGGTGACCCGGGTCCCGGACGAGCGGCTCGAGCGCCTCGCGGACCTGTACCACCCGAGGAAGACGACGCCGGCCACGGTCACCTACGTGGACGTGCGCCCCGTCGAGCGGGGGCAGGGCCGGGCGGACAACCCCGTCCTCGCGGAGCTGCGGCCGGCGGACGCCCTGGTCCTCGTGCTGCGCGCGTGGGACGACCCGGCGGACCCTCACCCGGAGGGATCCGTCGACCCGGCCCGCGACCTCGAGCTGATCGAGACCGAGTTCCTCCTGGCCGACCTGGACGTGGCCCAGCGGCGACTCGAGCGCCTCGAGGCCCTGGTGAAGAAGGCGGGCCGTCCCGAGGACAGGAAGGAGAAGGAGCTCCTCGCGAAGGTCGTCGCCTGGCTCGAGAGCGAGCGTCCCCTCCGCGAGGCCGACTTCTCCCCCGAGGAACGCAAGCTCCTGCGGGGTTACGCGTTTCTCACCGCCAAGCCGCTCCTCGTCGCCCTGAACCTGCCCGAGGACCGGACGGCCGACCTCGCGAAGGACGCCTCGGCGCTCGGACTCGGCGACCTCGCCTCCCGGCCCGGCCACGATTTCGTCGCCCTGTCGGCGAAGATCGAGCAGGAGATCGCCTCCCTCTCGCCCGAGGACGCCGCCGCCTTCCGGGCGGATCTCGGAATCGAGGAGCCGGCCCTCGACCGGTTGATCCGGGCGAGCTACCGGCTCCTCGGGCTGATCTCGTTCTTCACGGTCGGGGAGGACGAGTGCCGGGCATGGTCGATCCCCGCCGGGTCGACCGCCCGGGAAGCGGCCGGCGCGATCCACACCGACCTCGCCCGCGGCTTCATCCGGGCGGAGGTCGTGCCGTGGGACCGGCTCCTCGAGGCGGGGTCCATGGCGGCCGCCCGGGAGAAGGCGTGGCTCCGCCTCGAGGGGAAGGACTACGTCGTCCAGGACGGCGACGTCGTCCACGTCCGTCACTCCGGCTGACCCGGGCCGCGCGTGGCCCGGGGTCCCGCGGTCGCCGCGGGAGGCGCGGCGCCCGGGCCGCCTCCCGGCGGCCCCTACATGAAACCCGTCGGCATGGGTTCTCGTAGGGGCGGCCGGAAGGCCGCCCGCCGGTGCCGGATCCGCACCGTGCGATCGACGCGCGCGGTCCCGTGGTGCGCGGTCGCCGCGGGAGGCGCGGCGCCCGGGCCGCCTCCCGGCGGCCCCTGCACGAAACCCGGATCGCCCGCCGGCGGCCCCTGCACGACGCGCGTCACGAAGGGGGTTCGCAGGGGCGGCCGGAAGGCCGCCCGAGGGCGGCGGCCAGGGCCCGGGCGACCTCGGCCGGCTCCCCCGGGAGAAGCGTCCGCGGGTCGAGGAGAACCTCCCCCTCCCGCGCCCGGGCGACCACGGGGGGATCGCCGGCCCGCAGCGCCGCGAGGAGCCCCTCGTCCCCTGGCGGGTCCGGCGGGCGAACGGCCACCAGCCGGGTGGGCAGGTCCTCCTCGGGAGCCGCCCCGCCCCCGACCCTGGAGGCGCCCGGGACCACCCGGACCGACACGCCTCCCACCCCCGCGCGGGCCAGCGCTCGCCGGACCCGGCGCGCGAGGGACCGGGCCTCCCGGCCCAGCTCCTCCTCGCCGAGGGACAGCATCCGCGCCGCCGGGACCAGGGCACCCGGGTCTTCCGAGAGGTGCGCCCGGCAGGTGGCCGCGAGGGCGGCGAGGGTCAGCTTCCCGGGACGCAGGGCGCGGGCGAGGGGGTTCTTCCCGCAGGCGGCGACCAGGTCCGGGCGGCCGACGAGGATCCCCGCCTGGGGACCGCCGAGCATCTTGTCCCCCGAGAAGCAGACCAGGTCGGCCCCCTCGGCGAGGAGCTGCTCCACCGCGGGCTCGGAGGCGGGTCCCGGCGAGTCGCGGAACAGCCGCCCGCAACCCTGGTCCGCGACCAGGGGGACTCCCCGCTCCCGGGCGAGGCGCGCCAGCTCCGGCAGCGGCACCGACCGGGTGAAGCCGATCACCCGGTAGTTGCTCGGCCACACCTTCAGCACGAGCCCGGTCCCGGGACCGATCGCGGCCTCGTAGTCCCGCAGGTGGGTCCGGTTCGTCGTCCCGACCTCCCGGAGCACCGAGCCGGAACGCTCGAGGATCTCCGGAATGCGGAACGAGCCACCGATCTCGATCAGCTCGCCCCGGCTGACGACGGTCTCCCTGCCGCGGGCGAACGTGTTGAGGGCCAGCAGGACGGCGCCCGCGTTGTTGTTGACGACCATCGCCGCGTGCCCCGGGAACAGCAGCCCGAGCAGGTCATCCACGTGGTCGTGGCGATACCCCCGCCGCCCCGCCGCGAGGTCGTACTCGAGGTCGCAGTACCCCCGCGCGGCCCGGACCAGCTCGTCCAGGACCCCGGGGCCCAGGGGAGCCCGTCCCAGGTTCGTGTGGAGGACGACGCCCGTCGCGTTGATCACCCGGCGGGGCCGGGGCCGGCGAAGCCGGGCACAGGCGGCACCGATCTCGGCGACGATCTCCCCGTGGCCGGGAACCGGTCCCCCGCGCCGCGCCCGCTCCCGGGCGGCCTCGAGGGCCCGGCGCACGACGGCCAAGCGGGTCCGGCGGGCAAGGCCGGCGAACGCCTCGGCCAGGGCGGGATCTTCGAGCAGGCGATCGACGGAGGGCAGTCGGCTGCGGGGGTCCATCGGCGATTCCTTCCTCCCGGTCCGGGACCGGGCGGCCATTCTCGCCGCGCCCCGCCCGCGCCGACAAGTCGCGGGGCGGGCGCCCGCGAACGCCCGCGGGCGGGGACGGGCGGGGGGACTGGCGGGCAGGCGATCCGGACCCCACGTTCCTCCGGGGGGGCGCATGGGACGGGCGACCGGCCCGGGCAGCAAGGAGCGCGCGGTGGGCGACCAGCTCTTCACGCCGACGGACGTCCAGAGCGATCTCAACCACTTCGAGAAGCTCTTCAAGAAGCTCTCGACCGAGTACGAGATGTTCTTCATGGACGCGGCCAGGATGCCGCCCCACCGCACGATCGCGGAGATCGAGGCGATCGTTCGGCACTACACGAAGCATCCCCCCCGGCGCACCGCCGACCGCTTCCGGTTCAACACCCTGGTGCATCGCTACCGGACGAACATGGAGCGCTGGGCGCGCCGGATGCGGCAGGTCGAGCTGGAGGGAGGACGCCGGGGGGGGCCGGGCGGAGCCGTCCGCCGGGAGGACCTGGATCCGAACCGCCCCCAGGTGCTCGCTGCGGTCCGGGCCCGGGACGGAAGGCCGAACGGGAACCAGTTGCGGGACCTCTACCTCGCCTATCGCCAGGCCCGCAAGGCCCGCGGGATGAACGTCTCCAACCTCGCCTACGAACCGTTCGCCCGGAAGCTCCAGCAGCGCCTCGAGGAGGCCCGGCGACGCGCGGGCCGACGGGACCTGGAGTTGCGGGTGGACGAGGTCGGTGGCAAGGTGAGACTCGCCGTGCGCCCCGTCCGGACCCGCGGACGCGACTGATCGGCGCCCGGCGGGAGACGTCCATGCGTCGGTTCCTCCTGCTCGTCCCCGTCCTCGCGGTCCTGCTCGCCCTCGCCCCGGCCACCGCCGGCCGCCGCGCGCGGCACGAGAAAAAGAAGGATGCGGCGCCGGAAGAGGGGGCGACAGGATTCAAGCTCCGCTCCGAGATCCTCTCCCGGATGCCCGAGGTGGCCGCCGCCCTGGAGGCGGTCCGGTCGAACCCGGGGGACGTCACCGCATGGCGGGCTCTCGGCCGGGTTCTCTCCGAGCAGGGGGCGCACGAGGACGCCATCCGGGCCCTCGAGCACGCCGTGGAGATGGCGCCGGAAGATCCGGACGCCCTCGTCGACTACGGCGCCGCCCTGGTCCGGGCCGGCGAGCTCCGTGGCGCGGTCAAGGCCCTGCGGGACGCCCTCGAGATCGAGCCGTTCCACGCCCTCGGTCACTACGACCTGGGGCTCGCCTACCAGCGGCTCGGCCGGCACGACGACGCCCTCACCGAGTTCGAGGCCGCCCTGCTCCTCGAGCCGAAGCTCGGCGACCCCAGGGTGAACGCCGGCGCCCTCAACAACCCGGACCTGCCGTACGTGAAACTGCGGGTCTACATGCGGACGGTGGGCGCGACCCCGGCCCTCTTCACCGGCGATCTCGGCGACGGGAACTGAGAACCAGTTCCACGGTCAGCAGCGCCGCCGCGGCCAGCATGAAGACCGCCAGCAGGTCGTAGACCGCGTCGAAGGCCCAGGACGTCGTCGCCCGCAGCATCAGCGCCTTGCCGAGGACCCGGGCGCGGACCGGGTCCGCCGGGCCCAGCGAGGAGAGGACCGCCAGCAGGGCGGGCCGGTCCGGCTCGAGGAAGTACCGCGTCGCCTGCATGTACTCCGCGGTGCGGGCGGAAAGGGTGGCCGTCGCGAACGCGGTGCCGATCGAGCCCGCCACCAGGCGCAGTACGTTGACCAGCGTCGAGCCGTCGTTGACCTCGTCCTCCCGCAGCCTCTCGAGGGCCACGACCGTGACCGGTGCGAAGGTCCCGCCGACCGCTCCGCCCCACAGGACGTAGTAGAAGACCAGCACGTGGAGGGGCGTGTCCGGGTCGGTGCGGAAGACGTACGAGGCGACCGCGGTGGCGAGGAGGAAGACGATCCCGACCTTGCGCGGGTCGACCCGGTCGGACAACAGGCCCGAGGCGAGGGTCGTCCCGGCGGAGACGAGGGCTCCGGGAAGGAGGACCAGCCCCGCCTGGAGCGTCGTCAGCCCCCGGAGCCGCTGGAGGAAGACGGGCAGCAGCAGGAAGAACCCGTACGCATTGATCGAGAGGAAGGCCATCGTCCAGAGGGCGAGGACGAAGGAACGCACGGTGAAGACCCGCCGCGGGAAGAGGGGCTCCCGGGCGAGGACGATGCGCAGGACCGCGAGCGCCCCCGCCACGACCGTCACCACGCCGAGCCAGACGATCGTGTCGGACGTCCACCAGCCGAGCTCCTGCCCCTTCCCCAGGAGCACGATCAGCGCCGAGAGGGCGAGGGAGACGAGCCCGAACCCGAGCACGTCGAACCGCCGACGGGTCCCGCGCGCCAGTGGCGCCAGCAGGGCGAGGATCAGCAACGCGTCGAGGATGCCGACCGGCAGGTTGACGTAGAAGACCCACCGCCACGAGAGGTGCTCGGTGATCAGGCCCCCGAGGGTGGGGCCGAGGGCCGGGGCGAAGGAGGCCGACAGGCCGTAGAGGCCCATCGCCGCCCCCTGCTCCTCCGGGGGAAAGACCCGGTAGAGGATGATCAGTCCGACCGGGACGATGATCCCCTCCCCCAGGCCCTGGACGAAGCGGGCGGTCAGCATCGCCGCCAGGTTCCACGCCATCCCGCAGAACGCCGAGGCCCCGACGAAGAGCAGCAGTCCGAGCACGTACAGCCGGCGCGGCCCGAGCCTCTCCGCCAGGAAGGCCGCCGCGGTCATCGCCACCGCCGACCCGATGAAGTAGACGATGACGACCCACTGGACGCCGTACAGGTCGGTCTCGAGGGACGACATCATCTTGGGCAGGACGATGTCGACGATCGTCGTGTCCAGGAGGGCGATGAAGATGCCGACCGAGACCAGGCTCCCGGCCAGCCACTTCCCGGTACCCCGAGCTGGCGAGGTCCCGGTCACCGCTCGTCCCGGCCTCCCTTGCGGGCGGCGACCGTGACGGAAAGGCCCGGAAGCAACCGCTCCCACCGATCCCGCTCCTCCGGCAGGAACGAGATCTCCACCGGAACCCGCTGGGTCAGCTTGGTGAACTCGCCGGCGGTGACGTCCCGCGGGATCAGGGCGAACTCGCCGGCCGCCGCCCGGTGGATCACCCGCACCCGCCCCCGGAGCGGCTCTCCCGGCAGGGCGTCCAGCTCGAGGGTGACCAGCTGCCCGGGCCGCAGGTGGCGCAGCTTCGTCTCCTCGAAGCGGGCCTCCACGTAGAGGGTGGCCGGGTCGTAGACCGCCACGACGGGGCGCCCGGGCATGGCCAGGTCCCCCGGCTCGGGGAACACCCGGGCCACGACTCCGCCCACCGGGGCACGGATCTCCGCCTTCTCCCGGGCCACACGGGCAAGGGAGAGGGCATTCCGGGCCGCCGCCAGGCCTCCCTCCGCCTCGGCCAGGGCCCCCTCCGCCTCCGCGATCTTCGCCCGGGAGGCCTCCGCCCGGGCGACCTGGGCCTCGGCGGCGGCCACCCCGGCCCGGGCCGCCGCCAGGTCGGCCGCGGCCGCCTTCCAGGCGGCGTCGATCTCGTCGAAGCGGGCCCGGCCGATCGCCTCGTCGTCGAGCAGCCCCTGGAACCGTTCCCGTTGCCGCCGGAGATACGCCTCGCGGGCCCGCGCCTGGTCCTCCTTCTTCCGCGCCGCCTCGAGGGCTGCCCGGGCCGCGTCGATCGCCGCCGGGACCTCCCGCCGGGCGAGCTCCAGCTTCGCCCGGTAGCGGGCGACCTTCCCCTCCATCACCGCGACCTTGCCCTCGGCGACCTTCACCTGGTCATCCAGGGACGCCCGGTCGAGGACGACGAGGAGCTGGCCCGGCTTCACCGGGTCCCCCTCGTCGACCAGGATCTTCTCGATCCGCGCCGGCACCTCGGGGGAGACGAGGGTGATGTCCGCCTTCACGAAGCCGGCGTTGGTCACGACGTGCCCGAGCCGCCAGGCGAGCCAGTGACCACCCCAGGCGAGGACGATCACCAGCACCGCGACGACCAGGGCGATCTTCGTCCAGCGGACGAGGTCTTCCCTCTTCATCGCGTCTCCTCGGCGGACCCCGGGAGGTCCGCACCCACCAGGACCAGGGCCGCCAGCCGGGCGGCGGCCCGGCCGGCCCGCGCCGCCGCCAGCATCTCCCGGGCACGGGCCAGGTCCTCCTCGGCGTCCAGCAGTTCCCGGCCCCCGACCAGGCCTTCCCGGTACCGGGCCCGCGCCGCCTCCCAGGCCGCCGCGGCGGCCTCCCGCGCGGCTTCCGCGGCCCGCACCCTCTCCGCGGCGGCCCGGTCCTCGGCGAGCGCCCGCAGGACCTGTTCCCGGATCGAGCGCCGGGCGGACTCCAGCTCCGCCTCGAGCTCCCGGGCGCGGGCCCGGGCCCGGGCCTCGCGGGCGGCCAGGGCGCCGCCGGTCGCCAGGGGAACGCGCACGGCCACCGCGACCGCCGCGTTGTCGCGCCGCGCCTGCCACCGGTCGTCCAGGCGGTGGGCCTCCCCGAGGAGCCACAGGGACGGGCGTCGTGCGCGGCCCGCCGCCTCCGCGGCGGCCTCCGCCGCCTCGCCCCGCAGGGAAAGGGCCGCCGGGAGAGGGCGGCGGGCGAGAGCGAGGGCCACCAGGTCGTCCTCGTCCCCGGGGGGCAGGGCGGGCAGCTCGGGGGGCCAGCCCGGAACGGCGCCGGGGGGAAGGTCCCGGCCGACCAGGCGCTCCATCGCCAGCCGCGCGGAGGTCTCGTCGGCCCGGGCCCGGGCGAGGTCGTGGCGGGCCATCGCCAGGGCCGCCTCGGCGGCCAGCAGGTCCTGCCGGGGAACCTGCTGGTGCTCGAGGAACGACCGGACCTGCCGGACGAGCTCCTCCCGCTCGGCGACGGTCGCCTCCGCCGCCGCGCGCCGCCGGGCGGCTGCCTCCCACGCGGCGGCCGCCCCGAGCACCCGGAGCCGGATCGCCTCGGCAACGACCTCTTCGCCGAGACGGGCGGCCTCGCGGGCCCGGGATGCGGCGAGGAGCACGTGGCGGGCACGGCCTCCGTCCCAGAGAAGCTGCATCGCGGTAACCGCGAGGAACTCGGCGTTCCGTTCGGCGAACGGAACCTCGTGCGCGGGAACCGTCACCGGGCCCAGCGGGGTCGGCAGGATCGAGGCCGGCGTCCCGAAGCCGGGCGCACTGGCCATCCGCCACGCCGCCCCGTAGAGGTCGACGTGCGGCCGGAACGCGGAGCGGGCCTCCCGCTCCGCGGAGGCCGCCTCCTCGAGGCGGGCCCGGGCCCGCTCCGCCTCGGGACCGGCGAGCGCCTCCCGGACGAGGTCGCCGAGGGGGATCACCCGGGGGGCGGAGGCAGCGACCACGAGGTCCGGGAACGACCACCAGGCGAGCAGGACAGCCGCGAGAAGGCCCGCCGCCCGGGCTCTCATCGGTTCCCGCCCTCCCCGTGGGCGAGCAGCCCGTGGAAGACCAGCTCGAGCAGGCCGTCGAGCAGCTCCGTGCCGGCGATCCTCTCCCCGCCGAACATCTCGGGAAGCTCGAGCGACCGGACCATCGCCTGGAGCGCCCGGACCGCCGTGTCCATCAGCGGGATCGGGCGGAAGACGCCCCGCTCCACCCCGTCCCGGAGAAGCCGGGTGAACAGCTCCCGCTCCCGGCGCGAGAACTCCCGCTCCTTGGAGAGCACCAGGGCGGCGAACTCCTCGCCGAGCTCCCGGCGCAGGCCGAGGACCTCCCGCAGCTCGCGGAGCACGCGGAGCTTCTCCTCGATCACCGCCCGGAGGGCGGCCGCGGGGTCCGGCGCGCGTTCCGCCGCCGCGACCATCCGGGCGAGGAGCCGCTCCTCCTCCCGGGAGACGACCGCGTCCAGGAGCTCCTGCTTTCCTCCCGGCACGTGGTAGTAGAGAGCCCCCTTCACGACCCCGAGATCCCGGGCGATCTCCGCCATCGAGGTCTTGCGGAACCCGTAGCGGGCGAAGCGGCGCATCGCCGCATCGAGGATCCGCTCCCGGGTCAGGGCCTGCCTCGATCCGTTGGTGGGCTGCGACCGGTTTGACTTTTCGACCATCATGGTCAAAACGGTAACATCGTTCCGACCTCCGGTCAAGCCGCGAGAAACGCGGCCCGGCACGAGGCCGGGCCGCGCGGTCACCATCCCTGTTCTCGACCGAGGATCAGGCCGACATCCTGTCGAGCAGCGCCGCGAGGAGCTTCCAGAAACGCTCGACCGAGGGGATGTGCACCCGCTCGTCCGGCGAATGCGCCCCGCGGATCTCCGGCCCGAAGGAGATCATGTCCATCCCGGGGACCCGCTCCCCGAGGAGGCCGCACTCGAGGCCGGCATGGATCGCGGTGACCTCGGGCTCCCGCCCCGTCAGCTCGCGGTAGACCTCCTTCGTCGCGGCGAGGACCGGCGAGTCCATGTTCGGCTTCCATCCCGGGTACCCGCCGACCTCCTCGGTCTCCACGCCGGCGAGGCGACCGATGGCGTTCAGGGTGTCGAGCACGTCCCGGAGGGCCTCCCCCACCGACGAGCGCGAGCACGAGACCGCCTCGACCACGTCGCCGTCGGTCGTGACGACGCCGAGGTTCGTGGAGGTCTCCACCAGGCCGGGGATGTCGGCGCTCATCGCCAGCACCGAGGACGGGATCGCCCGGAGCAGGTCGAGCAGCCGCGCCGAGTCGGCGGCGGAGAAGGCATCGGCCGGGGCCGCCGAGCCCGCGGGGCCGGTCTCGACGGTGAACCCGTCGTCCAGGCCCCGGTACTGGGCCGCGATCAGCTCCCTTTCCTTCTCGACGGCGGCCAGGAAGGCCGACTCGGTATCGGCCGGCACGTACACGACCGCGGAGGACTCCCGGGGGATCGCGTTCCGCTTGCTGCCGCCGGCGATCGTCGCGACGCGAACCTCGGCGGCCCGGCCTCCCGCCTGGAGCAGGCGCACGAGCGCCTTGATCGCGTTCAGGCGGTTCCTGTTGATGTCGAGGCCCGAGTGACCGCCCTGGAGCCCCTTGACCGCGACGGAGATCGCGGCGGTCCCGGCCGGCGGCGCCGTCCGCCCGGCCCGGAAGCGGAACTTCGTGTCGCATCCGCCGGCGCAACCGACGAACAGGACCCCGTCCTCCTCGGAGTCGAGGTTCAGCATGGTGCGGCCCCGCACGAGGGAGGCGTCGAGGTTCTGGGCCCCGGTCAGGCCGGTCTCCTCGTCGATCGTGAAGACGAGGTCGAGCGGACCGTGGGCGACCGACGGGTCCTCCGCGGCCGCCATTGCCGCGGCCACGCCGACGCCGTTGTCCGCCCCGAGGGTCGTGCCGTCGGCACGGATCCACTCCCCGTCACGAACGACGTGGATGTTGCCGGTCTCGGCGTCGTACGGGCTGTCGGCGTTCCGCTCGCAGACCATGTCGATGTGCCCCTGCAGCACGATCGGGGCGGCGCCCTCCCGGCCCGGGCTCGCGGGGACGTGGACGACCAGGTTGCCGGCCGCGTCCTCGTGGACCTCGTAGCCCTTCTCCTTCGCCCAGTTCCGGATGTACTCCCGCGCCGCTGCCTCGTTGCCCGATGGACGGGGAAGGCGCGTCAGCGCCGCGAAGTGCTGCCACAGGATGCGGGGCTCGAGCCCCTCGAACGGATTGCTCTGGCTCATCGGGATCCCTCCAGGTTGACGGGTTGCGGAGCGCGGGCCCCCCGGGGGCCGCGAGGAAGCCATTCTATGCCCGGCCGGCCGCGCCCGCCCCCGCTAGAATGGCCCGGCGGCCGTGCCGGCCGCGAGGAGGTTGCTCGGATGGCCCAGCCCGCTCCTCTCCCCGGCGTTCCCCTCGAGGAGCACGCCCGGCGCCGCCGGGAGGTGCTCGCCCGGATCGAGGGGGACGCGATGATCCTTCCCGCCGGGCGCCCGCCCACCTATTCCCGGGACGTGGAGCACCGGCATCGCCCGGACAGCGACTTCCTCTGGCTCACCGGCTACCCGGAACCGGAGGCGATCGCCGTGCTCCGGCCGGGGGCCGACGCGCCGTACACCCTGTTCGTCCTTCCGCGGGATCCCGAGAAGGAAACGTGGACCGGGCGGCGCCTCGGGCCGGAGGGGGCCCGGGAACGGTACGGCGCGGACGCCGCGTTTCCGCTCGCCGAGTTCCCGCGGCGCCTGCCCGATCTCCTCGACGGGGCGGAGCGGCTGTGGTACGCGCCGTGGCGGGACCCGGAGCTGGACCGGCACGTGCGCGCGGCCCTCCAGTCCCTCCGGGCGAAGGAGCGCTTCGGCCGCCGTGCCCCGGGCATCCTCGCGGATCCCGGGCTCCTCCTCCACGAGTTCCGGCTCGTCAAGGGCCCGGCGGAGCTGGCCGTGCTCGAGCAGGCCTGCCGGGTCACCGCGGCCGGCCACCTGGCGGGGATCGCCCGTTGCCGGCCGGGCGCCACCGAGCGACAGGTCCAGGCCGCGATCGAGGAGGTCTTCCTCGCGCGCGGGGCGGCCGGGCCGGGGTACCCGACGATCGTCGGCGCCGGGGCCAACGGCTGCATCCTCCATTACATCGAGAACTCGGCCGTGATCGGGGAAGACGACCTGGTCCTGGTCGACGCCGGGGCCGAGCTCGGCGGGTACAACGGGGACATCACCCGGACCTTCCCGGCCTCCGGGCGGTTCCTGCCCGCCCAGCGGGCCCTTTACGACCTGGTCCTCGCCGCGGAAGAGGAGGCGATCGAGGCGACCCGGCCCGGGGCGACGATCGACGGGATCCACGAGGGTGTGCTCCGGACGCTCTCCCGGGGCCTGGTTGAGCTCGGACTCCTCGCGGGTCCGTGGGAAGAGGTGTTCGAGGAGAAGCGCTACGAGCGCTACTTCATGCACCGCACGAGCCACTGGCTCGGCATGGACGTGCACGACGTCGGCGACTACCGGGTCCGCGGCGTCTCCCGGCCGCTGGAGCCCGGGATGGTCCTGACCGTCGAACCGGGCCTGTACGTGCCGCCCGACGACGAGTCCGTACCCGCCGAGTTCCGCGGCCAGGCGGTGCGGATCGAGGACGACGTCGTCGTGACCGACGATGGATGCCGCGTGCTCACCCGGGACGTGCCGGTCGACCCGGATGCACTGGCGGCAATGGTGGGCCGTGGCTGACCTCCGACCCGGCCGACGACCGGGCGCCGGGTACCCGCCCCCGTGGGGGCCCGGCGAGGTCGCCCTCGGCCTCGTGGCGGCGATCTCCCTCTCGATCCTCCTCGTCTTCGCCCTCTCGGGGCTCGCCGTCTTGGCCGGCCTGGAAGAGGGGGCGCTGCTGCTCCGCTACGCGGTGTTCGTCGCGACGGAGGGGTGCCTCGTCGTGGTCGCCTCGGCGGCGCTCCTTCTCGCCGGAACGGGCCCGGAAGCCCTGGGCCTTCGTTCTCCCGCCCGGCCGACCGGGGCCCTGGGGGAAGGCATCGCCGTGGGCGCCCTGCTGGCGGCGATGACGCGGGGCTGGACCCTCGCCCTCGCCCGGTGGGCGCCGCCGCTCCATGCCCGGCTGCTGCTGGAGGAGCACCGGCAGCTCGAGTTCCTGGCCGCGCCGTGGCCCCTCCTGCTGGTCGCCGCCCTGGTGGCGGCCCCGGCGGTGGAGGAGGTCTTCTTCCGGGGATTCGTCTTCGGCGGTCTCCGCTCCCGCCTGGACTTCCCCCTCGCTTCCGCGGCATCGGCCCTGGTGTTCGCCCTGATCCACCTGATGCCGGTCTCGGCACCGCCCCTCTTCGTCGTCGGCCTCGGCACGGCGGCCCTCTACGAGCGTCACCGCTCCCTCCTGCCCTCCCTGGCCGCCCACGTGACGTACAACGGGATCGCGCTCGCCGCCTCGTTCCTCGGGCTGTAGGGGCCTGCGCCTCCGCGGGTCAGGCCGGGGCGAGCGCCCCCTGCTCGCCGAGGACCCGCGACTCCAGGATCGCCCGGGGGATCCGGTCGAGGGGCAGCACGTCCTCGGCGGCCCCGAGCTCGACGGCCGCGCCCGGCATGCCCCACACGACCGACGTCTTCTCGTCCTGGGCGATCGTGTGGGCACCGGCCTCCTTCATCTTCAGGAGACCCGCCGCCCCGTCGCGGCCCATGCCGGTGAGGATCACCCCGATCGCGTTCGGCCCCGCGACCTCCGCCACCGACTCGAACAGCGGATCGACGGCCGGCCGCTGGAAGTGGACCGGCGGATCGTCGTGCAGCGTGACGAGGTAGCGGGCGCCGCTGCGCCGGAGCCGCATGTGACGGTCGCCGGGGGCGATCAGCACGACGCCCGGCACGACGGCGTCTCCGTCCCTCGCCTCGCGAACCTCCATCCGGCACAGCCCGTCGAGCCGCTCCGCGAACGGCCGGGTGAAGTTCTTCGGCATGTGCTGCACGATCACGGTTCCCGGGACGTTGGCCGGGAGCCGCCGCAACACGTCCTCGATCGCGCGGGTCCCGCCGGTCGAGGCCCCGATCGCCACGAGCTTGTGCGTCGTCGTCTGCAGGAGCTTCGTCGCCTCCACCGGGGGCGGCGCCTCGGCCGACCGGCGCTGCACCTGGAGCTTCGCCCGCGCGGCCGCCCGGATCGCCCGCGCCAGGTGCCCGGCGACCTCGGGGACGGTGTAGGCCGAGCCCGGCTTGCTGATCACCTCGACGGCACCCAGCTCGAGGGCCCGCAGGGCCGTCGGCGAGTTGGCCGGCGTCAGCGAGCTGACGACGACCACCGGCTTCGGGTAGTGGCGCATCAGCTTCTGCAGGAACGTCAGCCCGTCCATCCGGGGCATCTCGAGGTCGAGCGTGATCACGTCCGGGTCGAGCTTGACGACCATCTCCCGGGCGACGTACGGGTCCATCGCCGCTCCGACCACCTCGATGTCGGGTTCCTTGTTCAGCTCCTGCGTCAGGACCTTGCGAACGACGGCGGAATCGTCGACGACGAGCACGCGGATCATGCGGGTTCACCCTCCGGTACGCCGATCCTCACCTGCAGGATGACCAGGACCCGTCCCTCGATCATCCCCTCGAGGCCCAGGCGCGCCTCCCGGCACCCGGGAATGTCATCCCGCAGCCTCGGCGCGCGTTCCTGGATCGGCGGAAGGATCGTGATGTCGGCCTCCCGGAAATGCTCGCAGGAGAAGAGGTTGCCGCAGACGATGTTCCCCATCTCCTTGAAGGCGTCCACCTGCCGATCCAGCGGCAGCTCCTCCTCATCGACGCCGAGCATGTTGGCCGCGATGGCCGCCACCATCGATGGCTCGGCCGAGAGAATCAACCGGCCCTCGGCGTCCCCCTCGAAGTCGACGACGACCGTGATCCAGTCGTCGGCCGGCTCGGGCGGCTCCGGCAGTTCCTCCGGCACGATGAAGGCCGCCGTCGAGAACGCCTCCTCGACGTACTCCCGCAGAACATCAGCCAGGTCACGCATTGGTCGTCACTCCCAGCAGCGCGGCCACCTTGTCCCGCAGCTCGGCCGCCTTGAACGGCTTGTGGATGATGTCCGCACCGAGGGCGAGGATCCGCTCCCGGCGCGCCTCCTGCCGGTCCGACGTGACGACCAGGACCGGGAGGTCCCGGAACTCCTCCTTCTTGCGGATCGCCCGGAGGAACTCCTCCCCGTTCATCCGCGGCATGTGGATATCGAGGAGGACCAGGTCGACCGGCTCCTGGACGATGGTGCCGATCGCCTCCCAGCCGCTCGCCGCCTCGAGGATCGTCTCGATGTCGAACCCGGCCAGCCTGATCGTGCGGATCACCATCGAGCGCATCACCGCGCTGTCGTCGACCACCAGCACCCTGAGGCCCATCGCGTCACCCCACCTTTCCCGCCAGCTCTCGCTCCCGTCCGTCGACCCGGAGGATGACCCGCCCCGTGCCCACCTCGAGGCTCATCGTCCGGGAACAGTGCCCGCCGACGTCCTCCGCGTCGACCAGGACACCGTTCTTCCACAGGAGCTTGCGCAGCATCGCCACGTTCCGCTTGCCGATCTTGAACAGGTCCTCCTCGTCGGACTTGCCATGCACGGCTGCCCCGCCCGCGACCCGGACGATCAGCCGCGACTTCTCCGCTCCCAGCCGGTACGCCTCCTTGAAGAGCAGTGGCACGCCGGTATCAACGAACATGAACGGTCGCTCGGCAGCCTTCTCGGGGTCGATGCGGGAGCAGGGCAGCATCACGTGGAGCATTCCCCCGATCCTGGCAACCGGGTCCCAGACGGTGATCCCGAGGCAGCTCCCGAGGGCGTGCGTGATGATCACGTCCTCCGGCGAGGACGAGTGCTTCATGTCCGCCACGCCGACCGTGATCGTCACCGGCCTTCCCCGCGGCGCCGGTAGATCGCCGGCTGTACGTACTCGTACGGGTGCTCGACGTTGGTCAGGCTCTCCGAGTGCCCGACGAAGAGCCAACCTCCCGGCCGCAGCAGGTCGTGGAAGCGGGCGACGAGCCGCGCCTGCGTCGGCTTGTCGAAGTAGATCATCACGTTGCGGCAGAAGATCACGTCGAACGGCCCCCTCATCGGCCAGGGGTCCATCAGGTTCAGCCGGGCGAAACGGACGAGCCGGCGCACCGCGGGAACCACGGTCCAGCAGTCGGCGCCCGCCTCCGGCGCCGGGCGGAAGTACTTCTTTCGCAGTGGCCCGGGCACGTCCTCCAGTTGCTCGCCACGGTAGATCCCCCGCCGGGCCAGGGCGAGGATCGTCGGGGAGATGTCCGTGGCCAGGATCCGCGGGTCCCAGCCCTCTCCGCGGAGATCCTCGAGCAGCTCGATGGCGATCGAGTACGGCTCCTCCCCCGACGAGCAGGCGGCGGACCAGATCCGCAACCGCCCCGGCGGGGTCGCCGGGATGACGGTCTCCCGGAGGAACTCGAAGTGGGCCGGCTCGCGGAAGAAGCTGGTCTTGTTCGTCGTCAGCAGGTCGATCATCACGAGGAGTTCCTTCCCCGTCCGGTCCTTCCGGACGTGGGCCACGTACTCCTCGAACCCGGCCAACCCCAGCTCGGTGATGCGCTTTCCGAGGCGCGCCCGGACCAGTTCCCGCTTCCCCTCCCCGAGGTGGATACCCGCCACGGCGTGGACCAGCTCCGCGATCTCGCGGAACGCCCTGTCGGTGAGCTCACGCGCCGCCACCAGCATCACGGCCGTTCCCCGCTCAGAACTCCGCCAGCACCGCTTCCTCGTCCTCCTCGAACGGGATCACGGCCTCGGGCGAAGCCTCCGGGGCCGGGTCGACGGGCCTGCCCGGCGGCGCCTGCTCTGCTGCGACGGGTGGAATCTCGCTCTCCGGGTCCCGGTCGAGGTCGAGGAAGTCCGGCCCCGGGTCCATCGGCAGCGGATCGGCCGCGCCGCCCGACTCGGCCACGCCGCTTCCCTCGAACTGGAACCTCCCGATGATCGCCCGCATCTCGCTGGCCTGGCTTGCCAGTTCCTCGGCCGCAGATGCCGACTGCTCGGCATGGGCGGCGTTGGACTGGATCACGCCTTCCATCTCGCCGAGCGCGTGCTCGACCTCCTGGATCCCGGTCTCCTGCTCCTTCGCCGCGCTCGCGATCTCCGCCATCACCTCCTTGACCTGCTGGACCCGTTTCTTGGTCTGCTCGATCTCCTCGAGGACCTCCTGGTTGATGGCGACCCCCTGCTCGGCGCGCTGGACCGACTCGGAGATCAGCTCGGCCGTGTCGCGGGCCGCCTCGGCGCTCCGCATCGCCAGGTTTCGCACTTCCTCGGCGACGACGGCGAAGCCCTTCCCGGCGTCCCCGGCCCGTGCCGCTTCCACGGCGGCGTTCAGCGCCAGCAGGTTCGTCTGGAACGCGATCTCGTCGATCGTCTTGACGATCTTCGCCGTCCGGTCGGCCGCCTCCTTGATCTTCGCCATCGCGGCGTCGAGCCGCTCCATCTGCCCGGCGGTCCGTTCCGAGCTGGCCAGGCTCTCCATCGCCATGGCCGAGGCCTCCTCCGCGTTCGCGGCAGTCTGGGCGCTCATCGCGGAGATCTGCTTCATGTTGGTCGTGATCTCCTGGATCGAGGCGGCCATCTCCGTGGTCCCCTGGGCCAGGCCCTGGCTCCCGGACGAGACCTCCGCCGACGCCGCACGAACCTGGTCCGCGCCCGCCGCGATCATCCG
>CAYQTA010000073.1:0-17987 GCA_964420365.1 uncultured Acidobacteriota bacterium
AGCTCGCCCGGGCCCGGGAGGACGTCGAGCAGGCACTCCGGGCACGCCAGCAGTTCCTTGCCAACATGAGCCACGAGATCCGGACGCCGGTCGGCGGGGTCCTGGGCATGGTCGAGCTGCTCCTCGCCGACGAAGAGGACCCGGAGCGCCGCGGCATGCTCACGATGGCCCGCTCCTCGGCCAGGTCACTTCTCGACCTCCTCGGGGACATCCTGGAGTTCTCCCGCATCGAGGCGGGAGGCATCGAGCTCGAGGAGGTCGAGTTCGATCCGCTGGACCTCGTCGAGGGCGCGCTCTCCACCGTCGCCCCGATGGCCGGGGCGAAGGGAATCGCCCTCGGCCTCGACCTCCATCCCCTGGAACTCCCGCACCTCGCCGGGGATCCGGGCAGGCTCCGCCAGGTGCTGGTCAACCTCCTCGGCAACGCGGTGAAGTTCACCGAGCAGGGAGAGGTCGTCCTCCGGGTCCGGGGACGGAAGGTCCAGGGACAGGAGGCCCCGGTCTACGAGACGACCTTCGAGGTGATCGACACCGGGATCGGGATCGACCCGGCCCGGATCGACGCGATCTTTGAGCCGTTCCGGCAGGAAGAGGCCAGCACGCGCCGTCGCTTCGGGGGAACCGGTCTCGGGCTCGCGATCAGCCGGGAGATCGCCCGGGCGATGGGGGGCGACATCGAGGTCGAGAGTCGTCCAGGTGAAGGATCGACGTTCCGGGTGACGATCCCGTGGCGCTCGTTCGCGGCGAGGTTCCGCGACCTCCCGGCCCGGGAAGCGCTCGCCGGGCGGCATGTCCTGGTCGCCGACCCTCATCCCCGCTGTGCCGCGGGGCTTGCCGGACTGCTCCGGGCCCTCGGGGCCCGGGTCGAGGAGGCCGAAACGCCCCCGGCCCCGGGGACGGCTCACGCCGATCTTGCCTTCCTCGACGCGGCGTTCGCAGAACTCCCCGCGTGCGCCGCTCGCAGGTGCCTCGTGCTCGTTCCGGCCGGATCGGTCCCGCCCGGCCTGCCCCCGGGACGGGAGACCCTGCTGCGCCCGGTGACCCCCGGCGTCCTGGCGGAGAGGTTCGCCACCGGTGAACACGAGTCCACCGGCCCGGGGAAGGACGACGAGCCCCTCGCCGGGGTACGCATCCTCGTGGCGGAGGACCATCCGGTGAACCGTGCCTTCCTGCGCCGGATCCTCGAGCGCTGGGGCGCGGAAGTGGTGCTCGCGGAAGACGGCCGCGAGGTGCTGGCCACCCTCGAGGATCACCCGGTGGACCTGGTCCTGATGGACATCTCGATGCCGGGGATGGACGGCCTCGAGGCGACCGAGCGGATCCGCCGCGACCCCCGTCGCGAGGGCCTGCCGGTGCTCGCCCTGACGGCCCACGCGTTCGAGGAGGACCGCCAGCGCTGCCTCGCCGCCGGGTGCGACGACGTGATCACCAAGCCGGTCGCCCCGGAGAAGCTCCTGGCCACGATCCGTGCCCGGATCCCCGGGGCTGCCGCTCCAGCCTGACCGGACGTCTCTTCCCGTCGTCTCGCGAAAGCGCCCGCGCCCCTCCGCGGAAACCCTCGATGGCCCCCGGAAGGGTCCTCGCGAACACCGGGGTGGTCCTCGTCACGGAGAGCGGCCGAAAATGCACGGATTTCGACAAAGAGGGAGCATTTCTGCAATGTCCCCGACAGAGAACCGGGGTTCACGCGATCCAGAGCCCCGAGGAGCCCCCGGAAAACGAAAGCCAAGGCAAAACGGGACGAATGCCTGGCAATGAATGTCCCGAACATCCTGCAGGAAACCCGGTTCTCTGTTCCGGCCATTGCATTTCCCCCGGTTCTCTCTTCCCGTTCCCTCCCGGGTTTGTCCTGCACGCCGGCAGCACCGTCACGTGGACCGCCCCCGGCTGGTCGGCGGCCCCCGGGTCGCGAGCTCTCTGCCCCCCCGACCGCCTCGCGGAAGCGGCGGGCGAGAGACTATCCTGCGGGCATGACCGGTGAACCACGCGACGATCGTCCTCGGGCCGTCGTGCTCCTCTCCGGGGGGCTCGACTCCGCGACGGCGCTCGCCGTCGCGCGCCGGGACGGCTTCGCCCCGCATGCCCTCTCGGTGGACTACGGCCAGCGGCACCGGGCGGAGCTGGCGGCCGCCCGGCGGGTGGCGGCCCGCCTCGGCGCCGTCCGGCACCTGGTGGTGTCGCTGGACCTCTCGACCATCGGCGGTTCGGCCCTGACCGACCCGGGGATCGAGGTCCCGAAAGGCAGGGATGCCGCGGAGATCGGGGACGGGATCCCGGTGACCTACGTCCCCGCTCGAAACACGGTCCTCCTGGCCCTCGCCCTCGCCTGGGCGGAGACCCTGGGGGCATTCGACCTTTTCCTCGGCGTGAACGCCCTCGACTACAGCGGTTACCCGGACTGCCGGCCCCCGTTCCTCGAGGCATTCGAGCGCCTCGCGAACGTCGCCACCGCGGCGGGCGTCGAGGGTCGCGGCCGGTTCCGGGTCCACGCACCGCTGCTCGAGATGACCAAGGCGGAGATCGTCCGGCTGGGCACGGAACTGGGGGTCGACTACTCGCTCACGGTCTCCTGCTACGACGCCGACGAAGAGGGCCGGGCCTGCGGAGCGTGCGACGCCTGCCTCCTGCGGAAGAAGGGCTTCGCCGAGGCCGGCATCGCCGATCCCACGCGCTACCGCTGACCCGGCCCGACCCTCAGCCGGCCTTCCCGGTGCTCACCCGGAAACGGGCGGCCATCTGGCGGTTGGCGTCCGCCTGGCTCGCCAGTTCCGTGGCCGCGCTCGCCAGCTCCTCTGACGCCGCGGCCGTCGACTGGACGACCGAGTCGACCTCCCCGACCGCTCCCGTCAGCTGCTCGACGCTGTCCGCCTGGCGCGCGGAAGCGGACGCGACCTCCGCTACCGCCTGGTTCATCCGCTCCACCTCCGAGGCGATCTCATCGAGGAGCGTGCTCGTCTCGTCGACGACCCGCGCGGTCTCGTCCACCCGCGCCGCCGTCTGCTCCACCAGCTCGGCGGTTTCCCTGGCAGCCTCGGCGCTCCGCATCGCGAGCGCGCGAACCTCCTCGGCGACCACCGCGAACCCCTTGCCCGCGTCCCCGGCCCGCGCCGCCTCGACCGCGGCGTTCAGCGCCAGGAGGTTCGTCTGGAAGGCGATCTCGTTGATCGTGTCCAGGACCCGCGCCGTGTCGTTGAAGACCTTCCGGATCCCTTCCATCGAGGTCCGCATCGCCTCCATCGAGGCGGAACCCTTCGTTGCCGTCGCTCGCGTGTCCTCCGACATTCGCTGGACCTCGACGGCCGTCGAGGCGTTCCTCTTGACGTCTTCGTTGATTTCCCGCAGCCCGGACGAGATCTCCTGCAGGTAGGCCGCGAGGCTCATGCCATCCTGGGCCAGTTTCTGGCTGCCCTCGTTGACCTCGCCGGCGGCCTGGGTCACCTGTTCCGCGCTCGCTGCAACCTCGGAGATTGCTCCCTCGAGGGCCTCGATGGCGCTGTTCAGGGACTCCTTGATCCGGGCGTGTTCGCCCCGGTAGTCCCCGGACATCCGGGCGGTCAGGTCGTTCGCCGCCACGGCTTCGAGCACGCGCCCTGCCTCCCGGATCGGCTCGATGGTCGCCTCGAGGGTGGCGTTGATTCCCTCGACGATGCGCCGGTACTCGCCGCGGTGGAGGGAACCGTTCGCGCGAACATCCAGGTCCCCCGCGACGGCCGCCTCGGTCAGGGCCTCGATGTCCCGGACGAGGGCGTAGATCGCATCCCTCATCCGGTTCATCGCCTGGCCGAGCCGGTCCCGCTCGGAGGCGAGCCGGATCTCCACGTCCATGTCCCCCTCGGCGATCCGCTCGGCGGCCTCGATCTTCTCCCGGTTGTTCGCGAGGAGCCGGCGGAACGCGTCCGCGAGGTGGCCGACCTCGTCGTTCGACACGTGGGCCAGATGGACGTCCATCTCTCCCTCCGCGATCCGGTTCGCCGCCGCCGCCATCTCCTCGAGGGGCACCGAGATTCGCCGCGACATCCAGAACGACACCGCCGCCGCCAGGAGGGCGGCCACGAGCCCGCCGATGCTCGTGCCGAGCAGCAGGCGCCACAGGGCAGTCACGAGGGGGGCGCGCGCGGCCTGGATGTCCTCCTCGTAGAGGCCCGCCCCGATCACCCAGTCCAGCGGGGCAAAGTACGAGTAGACGACGAACTTGTCCCGGGGGCGTGCCTCTCCCTTGTTCTGCCACGGATAGCTGATCGCGGCGGTCTCTCCGGGGCCCAGGGTGACCGCCTTGCGGACGATCTCCTGGATGAACAGGTTCCCGGAAGCATCCTTGGCGTTCCAGATGTCCTCGCCGTCCCGCTCGCCACCCTTCGAAACGACATAGTGGCCGCGCTGACCGTCCCGGCCGCCGAGCACGTAGACGTACCCGCTCCGCCCCACGGTGATGTCCATGATCGCCTGGCGAACGCCCGGCAGGTCTCGCACCGGGTGGCTGACGGCAACCACCCGGTCTCGCCCGGCCCGGGCGAACAGGCCGAGGTGCCAAGCCCGGCCGCAGCAAAACCGGCCATCCACCGGCTCCCGCTCCGCGAGGCGCATCACCGGGGACCCGGTGGCGGCCGGGAACGAGATCCCGGACGTGGCGTTCTCGATGGACGACGCGATCGGCAGGAGGTCGTCGTCTCCGCCCACGCGGAAGACGGTGACATCGGCCCCGAGCCTGGCGGCGAGGGCGCGAGCACCTGCTGCCGTTCCCGGAACCGACTCGAGCGCCAGTCGCAGGTCGCTCCCGAGTCGCTCGATCTCTGCCTGGTACGCCGCCCGCAGGAGACCCTGGACGTCACCGTTGACACGCTCCAGGTATTCCCGTCCCTGCTGGTCGAGCGTCTCGAAGAGCTGGTCGTCGATCCGCGAGATCTGGATGCCGAACGCGGCCATCAGCAGGCTGAGGGCGCCGATGATCGGCACGACCGCCATCAGGAGCAGCTTGTGTCGAACCCGAAGAGTCATCCTGGCCTCTCCTGTCAGCGAGGCCACGGGCCACCGTTTCCCCTCTCCCCGCGGAGCGAGGGCGGTGTCCCCCCCCAGGAGCCGCCGCACGCGGTCTCCGGACTCCCGTGGTTCCGCCTCGTAAGAACCGTCATCAGGATCAGAAGTGGAACAGCTGGAGCTGCACGATGAACTGGTCGACATCCTCGCCGTCGTCCGGGCGGATCCGGCCCCAGGCGACCTTGAGGACGCGGGAGTAGCCCGCCGGGTAGAACGCGACTCCCGCCTGCCAGCGGTCCTCTCCCTCGATCCCGGGGTCGTCCGGGTCCTTTGTCAGCCACGTGGCGAAGATGCCGAAGTTCGTTGCGCCGAACAGGTATCCCGCTTCCACCGTCCAGGTGTCCTGGGGCGGCAGGGAGGGGAAAAAGGTGTCCCCGTCGTAGCGAACGAACTGGGCCTGGAACGTGATCGCGTTTCCTCCCCGGAGCGGCTGGTCCCAGAAGACGTCCGCCGACCAGGCGAGGTAGTCCTCCTGCTTGTCGAACCCGGCGCCGATCGCCAGGATCCGCTTCTTTCCCAGCGTGGTCCCGGTGTAGAAGAAACCCCGGTCGATCTCGAAGGGATACCAGGCAACCCGACCGACCCACCGAAGGCCGTTCGTGGAGTCCTCCCCCCGCCAGCCGTCGTAGACACCGAGCCGCACCTCGAGGTGGTCGTTCGCGAGGTAACTCCGCACGGAGATGCCATAGTCCCGACCGACGCGGCTGCGAGTCGGCGCGGAGTTCAGGAACGAGTAGGCCCCGTAGTCCACCGGAAGCAGGGTCACCGCCGACTGGTTCGAGTTGTGGGCCAGGGGAACGAGGAGGAGCCCGACATCGACCATGAGGTTCTTCGCGTGATGGTACGTGACGACGAAGTCCTGGATGAAGACGTCGGAGGCTGCGTTCCCCTTGCCGAGGCCGGGGCTGTCGGTCTCGAGGAAGAACGTCCAGCGATCCGTCAGCTTCCCCCCGGCCATGAGGCGCAGGCGCCGGAAGTACAGGTCCCGCGCCGTGCCCCCGTCGTCCGCAAGGTCCGTGAACTCCGCCCGGGCCTGGACGAGGAAACCAAGCTTGACCGAGGAACCGCCGTCCTTCGATTCGAGCTTCCACTCACCGGCAACGGCGATCGTGATGCTGCAGAGGAGAAACGCGGCCGCCACGAGCGCCGTCGCCCCCGCGAATCGGGGATGTCGTCGATCGTTCGAGCGTGTTCTCACCTGGTGCGTCCTGTCGCACCTGTCCTTCCCGCACGGAGGACGTTAGGTCCCCTGGCGTCCCGCGTCCACCACTGTTTGACATCCGCTCGAGCTTATTGGTCCCGGCGCGGTCCACATTCGCTGCCACCATCCGTCGCCCCGCGAAGAAAACACGAAAGGCGCCGGGCTTGCCGCCCGGCGCCCCGCGTCCCCGGCAAGCCTGCCGGGATCAGTCGCCGACGCTGATCGTGGCGACGGTCTCGGCCATCTTCACCGGCCGCGCCTCGTCCTCCGGCACCTCGAGGAACCGGGCGACGGAGGAGACCAGCTTCGAGTACCAGACCGTGGCCCGGATCGTCACCGGGCCCGGCGCCACGTCCTTCGGCAGCTTCCACGTGAAGGTCTCCGGCACCGCGGTCAGCGGCGGCAGCCGGTAGTCGGGCCCGAAGCTCTTCGTGTTCCACTGGGCGACCGTCATCCGGCCCTTCGGGTCCAGGTACGGCAGGCGGTAGATCCGGTCGCCGGCCGGAACGTCCCCGTCCCGCTCGAGCCCCTGGAAGTCGGCGAGGCCCATGATCTCGCCCAGGTCCTGGTAGGCGAGGGTTCCCGGCGAGGAGATGGTGTAGTCCTCGCCCTCGAATCCCTTCCGGTCGACCGGCAGGTGGAAGACCTTCCCGGTGGAATCGATCGCCTCGACGTGGAGCCAGACGACCCGCTCCTCGGCGGACCCGGTCGGGATCATGTGCCCGGCCTTCTGGTTGATCACGTTCGCCTGGACGATGATCGTGTCGCCGGGCCGCGCGGTCGCCGGGGCGGGCACGAGCTCCACCTCGACGGCGCCCTCGAGGCGGGCCTTCGTGTGGGCCCCGAAGAACAGGTGGGTCCGCATGTCGGCATGCATCGCGCCTCCCGCGTCCGGGGCCGGGTTCCCTTCCGTCCTGGTCATGTGGCAGTCCTGGCAGACGATTCCCCGCTTCCCGTAGGGGCTCTCCTTCCACTCGAGGTGGGTCGCCTTGACCCACTGGCCCCAGGGGTCCTTCTCGTTGTGGCAGGTGCCGCAGAACTCGGCGGTGCCGAGGAAGGGATTGACGGCGATCCCGTGGTGCGGACTCTTCACGCCGGGCCGCGTCCCCTGCATGGCCTCGCCGGGGGCGATCGTCCAGTTGAAGTTGAAGGGCGTATCCCCGGTGAACCCGGTGATCGAGTGGCAGACCGTGCAGGCGACGCCGTCGTTCGCCCGGGTCTTCTCGGCGACCGGCTTCGGCGGGATGTCCCCGGCGAGGAAGGCAAGGGGCGCGTGGCAACCCATGCACCCCGCCTTGACCCCGGCGACCTTCGCTTCCTTGAGCGCGTGGGGGAGGGCGAGCCTGAAGTACTCGACCTCGTCCCAGCCGTGGGTGAACGACCTCGACATCATCCCGCGGGCGTGCTGGGCCGCGATCTCCTCGTGGCAGCCGGCGCACGTGGCATCGTCCTCGAACTTCTCGTAGGGGAAGATCCCCGTCGCGGCCGGCTTCCCGGCGGGGGCCTTTCCGCCCCCCGCCAGGAGCGGGAACGCGGCCAGCGCCGCCACGGCCGCGGCGACGACCAGGACCCCGGTCTCCCGTCTCGTCATGGTGACCTCCCTCCGCTCCCCCCCCGGGGGGAGCGCTCGATCGGCTTGCGACTCCGCCCTTCCCGGCCCTTCCGGCGAGCCGGGCTGAAACATTTTACCAAGAACTGCCCGGCGGTCAGGCTCCCGGCCGGGCGGGGCCGACCACCTCTCCCGGCAGGGGAAACCACCGCAGCGGCTCGATGTCGTCGTCGAGGTGCGCCGGGCCCGGGCCGACCAGGTCGTGCCGGTCGGCGGCCGAGTCGAAGATCCGCCGGGCTTCCTCGAGGTACTCCGCGAGGGCGGTCTCCGGCTCGAGGATGTGCCGGGCCCGGTACTGGAGCTTCCCGTCCAGGTAGCGCAGGTCGTGGAGGGAGAGCAGTCCCTCCGTCCCCGGGTGCCCCCGGTGGCGCCACAGGCCGGTCTCCGGGACGAACTCGTAGTCCGGCAGGAGCTTCCATCCCTCCCGGGCGACCATGTGGACCGCCTCGAGGACGTACTCGAAGACCGTCTCCGAGATGAAGTAGTTGAAGTTCACCCGGACCCAGCCCGGCTTGATCCCCTCGCATCCCTTCTCGATCGCCCGGCGGTAGCGGGCCGACCGCTCGAGGTCGATCCCGAGAAGCCGGTGGCCGTAGGGCCCCGCGCAGGAGCAGCCGCCCCGCGCCTGGATCCCGAACAGGTCGTTCAGGAGGGCGACGACGAAGTTGTGGTGCAGCCAGCGGCTCCCGTGGCGGATCACGAACGAGACGATCGAGAGCCGCTTCGCGCGCGGATTCCCGAGGATCAGGATGTTCTCGTTCCCGGACCACGACTCGATCGCCCGCCGGACGAACGACTCCTCGCGCTCCTCGATCAGGTCCTCGCCGACCGCGGACTTCAGGTGGAACACGAGGCCCGCCCGGATCGACTCGATGATCGCCGGCGTCCCTCCCTCTTCCCGGTGTGCCGGGTCGGAGAGGTACGTGTGGTCGTCGAAGCTGACGTAGGAGACCGTCCCGCCCCCCGGCACCGTCGGCACGGTGTTCCGGCAAAGGCGCCTCTTGACGACGAGGACGCCCGGGGTCTGGGGGCCTCCGATGAACTTGTGCGGGGAGATGAAGATCGCGTCCTTGTAGGCGAGGTGCCCATCCTCCCCCTCGTGGCACGGGTTCATCTCGATGCGGACGTACGGGGCCGCCGCCGCGAAGTCCCAGAAGGCGAGGGCCCCGTAGCGGTGCAGGAGGGCCGAGATGCCGTAGGTATCGGAGACGATCCCCGTGACGTTCGACGCGGCCGAGAAGCTCCCGATCCGGAGGGGCCGATCCCGGTAGCGCCCCAGCTCCTCCTCGAGGCGCGCCTGGTCGATCTGGCCGTCCTCGTCCTCCGGGATCGGGACGACGTCGGCGATCGACTCCCGCCAGGGGAGCTCGTTCGAGTGGTGCTCGTACGGCCCGATGAAGACGACCGGGCGCCGTTCCGGGGGGATGCAGTCGGTCAGCCCGTGCTCCCTGTCGAGGTCCGCCGGGATCCGCAGGTTCAGGATGTCGATCAGCTTGTTGACCGCCCCGGTCGCCCCGGAGCCGCAGAAGATGACGACGTCCTCGTCGGTTCCGCCGACCGCCTCGAGGATGATCCGGCGGGCCTCCTCCCGGAAGCGGGTGGTCTGCAGCCCGGTGCCGGACGCCTCGGTGTGGGTGTTGGCGTAGAGGGGCATCACCTCCTCGCGGATGAAGTCCTCGATGAAGGCGAGGCTTCGCCCCGAGGCGGTGTAGTCGGCGTAGGTCATCCGGCGGGGACCGTAGGGCCCGGGCAGGGCGCGGTCCGACCCGATGATCTCCTCGCGGATCCGTTCGATCAGCAGCTCCCCCTCGAGGCGGGGGTCCGGCTCTCGCAGCATCGGCACGCTCCTCGTCCCGGCACCGGGTCCGCTCGCGCGGCCCGGTCCCGGAACACCCCCATTCTAGGCGCACCGGGAGGACCGGGGGCGGGCGGGAACGCGGGGGGCCGCGAGGGGTCAGGGGAACACCGGCGGAAGCTCCGTCACCGAGGCGCCGGCCTCGCGGGCGAGGAGGCTCGCGAGGTCCGGGTGGCAGGTGAGGACGAGGACCTGGAGCTCCCGGCCGACCGCGGCGAGGACGCGGGCGGCGGCGGCGCGGCGTTCCGGGTCGAAATCCACGAGGACGTCGTCGAGGACGAGGGGGGGCGCCGGGCCGCGGCGGGCCACGTCGACGGCGAGGGCGAGGCGCAGCGCCAGCCAGAGCTGCTCGCGCGTGCCCCGGGAGAGCCGGTCCGGCGCGAGCGCCTCGCCCGCGCGTCCGGCGATCTCGAGGCCCTCCCCGTCTTCCCGTGGACGGACCGCCGGGTGCCGGCCCCCGGTCATCCGCGCGAGCCATTCCGAGGCGCGGCGGAGCACCGCCGGCTGGTGCCGCTCCCGGAACCGGCGGAGGGCCTCCCGGGCGAGGGCCTCGCCCAGGGCGAGCCGCTGCCAGGCGGCGACCGTCTCCGCGAGGTCCGCCTCCACCGCCCGCAGCTCCTGCTCGAGGGCCGGCAGGTCCGCGTCCCCCTCGAGGCGGCGGCGCTCCGCCTCGAGCCCCCCGAGCCGGCGGTGCCGCTCCCCGGCCATCTCGTCGATCTCCCGGAGGCGCGCCTCGATCGCCTCCAGCTCCGCCCGGCGCGCGTCCGCGTCCCCCTCCGCCAGCTCCCGCTCGACCGCGGCCCGGTCCCTGCCGGCGAGCAGCCGCTCCTCCTGCCGCTCCAGCTCCCGGAGGCGCGCGTCGATCTCGCGGGCCCGCTCCCGGGCCTCCCGGTCGGCGGCGATCCGTTCCCGGAGCGTCACCAGGGCGGCGGACAGCGCGGGAAAGGGGTCGGCCTCCTCGACGTCGACGCCGGCATCCGCCCGGGCGAGCAGGCGGGCCGTGGCCGCGCACCACCTGGCGACCCGCTCCCGGCGCGCCGCCAGGTCGGCCCCGATCCGGGCGGCCTCGGCGAGGGCGGCCCGGGCCTCCCGCGCCCGGTCGAGGAACGCGAGGAGCCCGTCCACGCCGTCGACCGCCGGCAGGCCGTGCTCGCCGAGGAACGCGTCCCACGCGGCGTCCGCCTCCCGCACGTCCTCCTCTGCCCGGCGGACGGCCTCCTCGGCGCCCTGGCGCTCCCGGGCGGCCGCCTCCCGGCGGGCCGTCTCCTCCCGGCCCGCCGCCCGGCGGCGCCACGCGAGACCGAGCCCCGCCGCTGCCGCGATCGCCGCGACGAGCAGGGCGAGCGCTCCCGCGAGCCGCTCGCCCGCTCCCGCGACGAGCCAGGCCCCGGCGAGCACCGCGAGGGCCGCGACCGGCCACGAGACCCACTCGAGCAGGGCGGGCCCCACCCGGGAGGCTCCCTCGAGCACGACCCGCTCCCGCTCCCGGGCGGCCTCGGCGGCGGTCCGGGCCTCCCGCAGCCGCTCGCGGGCCTCCTCCCGGGCCCGGCTGCGACGGAGTCCCTCCCCCCGAAGGAGGTCCGCGGGAGGGAGGGCCCGGAGGCGCCCGGCGTCCCAGCCATCCCCCAGGGCCGCGAGCAGCTCCGCGGCCCGGGCCGCTGCCCGGGCGCGGCGAGGCTCGAGGTCGAGCGCCTCGTCCCGGGCCGCCCGGGCGGCGGACTCCTCCCGGGCGAGGCCCTCCGCCTCCGCGGCGAGCGCGTCGAGCCGGTCGTCGAGGACGAGGGCCGCCCGCTCCCGCCGCAGGTCGTCCGCCGGGCCGCGGACCTCCGCGAGTCCCGCCACCGCCCCGAGGAACTCCCGCCGCGCGACGAGTCGCTTCCGTTCCTCCTCGAGGTCGGCGATCTCGCGGGCGAGGGCCCGCTCCTCGCCCCGGTCCGCCGCGGCCCGGGCGGCCGCCCGGAGGTCGCCCAGCCGGGCCGCCAGCTCCGCGCGACGCTCGAGGAGGCGCTTCAACCGGCAGTCCCCCCGGGGCGCGGCCAGCTCCCGCGCCCGGTCGGCGAGTTCCTTCGCCAGCTCCCGGGCGCCGGCCCCGGCGCCGGTCAGGCCGGCCGCGAGGAGCCTCCCCTCGAGCGACTCCCCGCCGAGGCGGCCGATCTCGGCCATGTCCGCGAGGTCGAAGAAGAAGACGCGCTCGAAGAGGTCGAGGGTCGTCCCCCCGAGGAGCGCGGCCAGGTCGGCGGCGTCCCCCTCCGTGCCGTCCGGGCGGACGAGCCGGAAGTCCCGGCGGCTGCCGGCAACGCGCTTGGCGAGGCGCCAGCTCCCGCCGGGCCCGTCGAGCTCGAGTTCCCCGCCGGCGTCCCCCCCGCGCAGGGGAGGCAGGGGAGGGTTCACGCCGCGCCCGGCCCAGGGGGCGAACAGCATCCAGCGCAGGAACGCGAGGAGGGTCGACTTGCCGGCCTCGTTGGGCCCGGCGATCACCTGGACGGCGGGGGAGAGCGGCCCGAGCGCGAGCCCCCGGTGGATCCCGAACCCGTCGACCCGGAGGGACCGGATCCGCACGGGGGTAGGGGCCGGGGCGCCGCGGGTCTCCCCGCTCACCGCGCGTCCTCCCCGCCGCCCGGCTCGCCGTCCCCGGCGTCCGCGTCGCCGCCGACCAGGCGGGCGAGGACCGCCGCGCCCGCCTCGAGGAGCTCGTCCGGGCCCGGCGAGGGGAGGGCGTCCCCGAGCGCCCGCCGGACCGGGCCCAGCCGCGGCATCCGGCCGGCGACCTCCCGGGCGAGCCGCCCGGCCGCCTCCGGGTCGTCGCGCAGCTCGGCGAGGAGGGCCGCCAGCTCGCCCGCCAGGTCCCGCCGGCCGGCGAGGTCCCGGGGATCGCCGGCGGGCGCGAGGCGAATCCCGGCCCAGGCGAGGTCGGCGGGGGCGGCCTCCCGCAGCTCGGCGAGGAGGTCGGCGGCGCGGCCGGGGGCGAGCAGCGGGGACCCGGCCCCGGCGACCCGGACCCGGGCCCGGGCGATCACCGCGCGGCCGTCGGCGGCGTCGAGGAGCCCGCGTCCCGCCTCCTCGAGCCGGTCGAGCAGCTCCTCCGGGGCCTCGCCCTCCGGGACCTCGACGGTGACCTCCTCGAAGCGGACCCGGTCGAGGGGCCGGAACCCGGCGTCGACCACCCGGCCATCCTCCACCTCGACGAGCATGCCCCCCTTGGCCCCCCGCTCGCTCGGCTTGAAGCTGCGCCCCTGGGTGTCGCCCGGGTAGACGACGAACGTCTCCCCCCGCTCGACCACCTGCCGCCGGTGCACGTGCCCGAGGGCCCAGTACCCGTACCCGGTCGCGAGCAGGTCCTCGCGGCGGCACGGGGCGTAGGGATCGTGGCCCTCGATCCCGGCGAGGTTCGCGTGGAGCAGCCCGATCTCGAGGGGCCGGGTCCCCGGGGGGCCCGCCGGGAGCGGGGCGTCCCCCGGGAGGGGAACGGTGCCCGCCGCGGGGAAGCGGGCCGCGAGGTTCCGGGTCTCCCGGGGGCGGCCGTGGCTCGCCCCGTGCACGAGGGCGACGGTCGCGCCGTCGCGGACGGCCGCGGCGGTGGCGGGACGCCCCCCGGGAAAGAGCGTGACGCCGTCGATCGGCCCGGGGAGGACGGCGGCCGGGTCCTCCACCGGGTCGTGGTTGCCGAGGACGAGGAACGAGGGGATCCCGTCCCGGGCCAGCTCCGCGAGGACCCGGCGCAACCGGAGCGCGGCCCGGAGGCCCCGTTCGGGCCCGTCGTAGAGGTCGCCGGCGAGGAGCACGAACGCGACGTCCTCGGCCCGGGCGAGGCGGGCGATCTCGTCGAGGACGCCGAGGGAGGCGTCCCGCAGCCGCTCCGCCCAGCCCGCCCCGCCGGGCAGGGAACCGACCCCCTCGAACGGGGTGTCGAGGTGCAGGTCGGCGACGTGCAGGAACCGGAAGCGGGCCATCGCGGCCAAGTGAACCAGCCCCGCGCCCCCGCGGCAACCGCCCGCTTCCGGGCGAGGGAGGCCCGGCGTACCTTTCCGGTGCCGGGGCCGCCGTCCGTCCCGGGGGAGGTCCGCCATGTCCCGTCGTCCCTTCCTGCCGCGCGCCGCGCGCGGCCTCGCCTTCCTGCCCTGCCTCGCCGGCCTCGCGCTCGGCCTCGCCGCGCCGGTCCTTGCCGACCACGTCGTCTCCGGGAGGGTGACGTCCGAGGAGACCGGGGAACCGCTCGCCGGGATCACGGTCGGCCTCACCCGGGCGGACTCGTGCGCCGGGCTGCGACCCGACCAGCGGATCCCGGTCGAGGCGACCGGCGTCACCGACGAGGACGGCGTCTACCGGATCCCGGTCGACGAGACCGCCCCCGGCGTCGACCGGCTCTACGTGTTCACCAGCCACGAGACGGTCTTCAACGAGGCCTGGCCGGCGACCGACACCCACGCGATGGTCCCCTGGAAGGTCGACGTCGACGACCCCGCCGTGCAGACCGTCGACGCCGCCGGCGGCGACGTGGAGAACGTCGACTTCCAGGTCGCCTCCTCGAGGCGCACCGAGTACGTCCTGATGCGGGACGGGGTCACCCACCTCGGGACCGACGTCTGGCTCCCCTCGCGGATCCCCGGGATGAGCTGGGACACGCTGCTCAAGCGCACGCCGTACGGGCGCGACACCCCGCCCCGGATGTTCATCGACGGCGACTACGCGGTCGTGATCAACTCGACGCGCGGCCGGGAGGACTCCGAGGGGGAGGACAACGTCTTCGACGACGACGGCTGGCTCGAGAACCAGGACGGCTACGACACCGTCGAGTGGATCGCGGAGCAGCCCTGGTCGACGGGGAGGATCTGCACCTTCGGCGGGTCGGCCCCCGGCATCACCCAGTACCTGGTCGCCGGCGCGGCCCCGCCGCACCTCGTCTGCTGCGTCGCCGAGATCGCCTCCGCGAACTTCTACCACCACATGAACTACCCCGGCGGGGAGTTCCGCAAGCACATGGTGGAGACCTGGCTCGAGGGGCAGGGGTCCACCCACAAGCTCGACGAGATCTGGGCCCACCCGGACGAGGACGAGTACTGGGACCGCCGCAACCTGATGAACCGCCTCGACCACGTCGTCGTGCCGATCCTGCACATCGGCGGCTGGTACGACATCTTCAGCCAGGGAACCCTCGACTTCTTCCACCACCTGCAGAACGAGGGGGGGGAGGGCGCCCGCTTCAACCAGAAGCTCGTCATCGGGCCCTGGATCCACGGGCTGTACGCGAGCCCCTGGCAGGGGGAGCTCCAGTACCCCTGGAACAGCGTCTTCGCCGACTACGCCGAGACCGTGATGAAGTGGTACGACTTCTGGCTCCGGGGCGAGGACAACGGGATCCTGGACGAGCCGCCGGCCCGCTACTACGTCATGGGCCCCGGCATGCCCGAGGCCGCCTCGGCCCCGGGCAACGCGTGGCGCCTCGGCGACGACTGGCCGCCCCCCGGCGAGGAGCGGGCGTACTACCTGCACCCGGGCGGGCTTCTCTCGACCGAGCCGCCGCCCGCCGGCGGCGCCTTCGCCGAGTACGTGTCGGACCCGGACGACCCGGTGCCGACCCGGGGCGGGTCGAACCTCTACGACGACATCGGCCAGGGCCCGATGGACCAGCGCCCCGTCGACGACCGCGCCGACGTGCTGACCTGGCAGACCCCGGCCCTCGCGGAGCCGCTGGAGATCTCGGGCCCGGTCCGCCTCGAGCTGTGGGCCTCGTCCGACCGGACCGACACCGACTGGGTCGTCAAGCTCGAGGACGTCTACCCGGACGGGCGGGCGATGCTGGTGACCGACCTCGTCCTGATGGGCCGCCACCGGGTGAGCTTCCGGCAGGAGGACCTGCTCGTCCCCGGCGAGATCCACCACTTCACCGTACGCCTCTGGGACACGTCGATCACGCTGCCGGCGGGACACGCGCTGCGGGTCGCGATCGCCTCGTCCAACTGGCCCCGCTTCCGGATGAACCCCCAGACCGGCGAACCGTTCCACCAGGAGACCGGCAGCGAGGTCGCGACCAACCGGGTCTACCAGGACGCGGACCACCCGACGCGCCTCGTCGTCTCCGTCGTCGACCCGGCGGCCGTCACCGGCTGCCGCCCGGGGGCGCACGTCACCGGGCTCGGGGTCGAGAAGCTGGACGGGGGGGACCGGATCCGGCTCTCGTGGGACCCGGTCGAGGACGACTGCCACCGCCGCTACCGCGTCTACGCGGGCGACCGCGCTCCCTGGCCATGGATCGTCCGGAACCGGGTCGGCGCGACCGGGGCGACGACGTTCGAGACCGACCACGACGCGATCTTCTGGCAGGTCGTCAGCGAGGGCACCGACGGCGGCAACGGTCCCCACGGCAGTCCCTGACGCCGCCGGCTTGCCCGCGGGCGCACTCGATCCCATGAGAGGGACCGCCGGGGATGTGCCCCCGGGGAAAGGAGCCCACCCGATGACCCCGATGGACGCCTTCTGGCTGTTCCTCGTGCTGGTCTCGCTGCAGCCGGTCCTCAAGCAGAAGATGCTCGAGGCGGCCCGCCAGCGCCTGATCGCCGACCTCGAGAAGAAGCGTGGTAGCCGCGTCATCCTGCTCGTCCACCGGCAGGAGACGATGTCCCTCCTCGGCTTCCCCGTGATGCGCTACATCGACGTCCACGACTCCGAGGAGGTGATCCGTGCGATCCACCTGACGGAGCCCGGGGTCCCCCTCGACCTCGTGATCCACACGCCCGGCGGGCTTGTCCTCGCGGCGACCCAGATCGCCCGGGCGGTCAAGCGCCACGAGGGAAAGGTGACGGTGTTCGTCCCCCACATGGCGATGTCCGGCGGCACCCTGATCGCCCTCGCCGCCGACGAGATCGTGATGGACCCGCACGCGGTGCTCGGGCCGGTCGATCCTCAGCTCGGCCAGATGCCGGCGGCGTCCTACCTGAAGGTCGTCGAGGACAAGCCGGTCGAGCACGTGGAGGACGAGACCCTGGTGATGGCCGACATGGGCCGCAAGGCGATCGCCCAGCTCCAGGAGACGATCCTCGAGCTGATCGGCGACCGCTACCCGGAGGCCGAGGCCCGTCGCATCGCCGAGACCCTCTCCGAGGGCCGCTGGACCCACGACTACCCGATCACCCCCGAGCACGCCCGCCAGCTCGGCCTCCCGGTGACCGACAGCGTCCCGAGGGAGGTCTACAAGCTGATGGAGCTCTACCCGCAGCCGAAGCGGACGCTGCCGTCGGTGGAGTACCTGCCGGTCCCCCGCCAGGCCGGCAGCGGCAAGGCCGCGGGGCACCACGGTCGCGGCTGATCCGCGCTATGCTCCCCCGGGCGCCCGGGAGCGGAGAGCGCCCGGGAGGCGTGGCGTGAGGCCAGGCGACCACGACGAACGCGGGCTCGGGGGCCCCGGCGATCCCCTTCAGGATCCGGTTCCGTCCCCCCCACCGGAACCACCACCGCGGCGGTGGCGGCCGTGGCTCGTTCTCCTCGGGGACGCGCTCGGGATCCCGGTGCTCGCCGTCGGCCTGCTGGTCGGCATCATCGTCGTGGCCGTGGCCGCCGGGATGCCCCTCGACGCCGGCAACGCCCGGGCGATTCTCGAGGGGAAACCGCTGCCGGAGGGGGCCGCGGGTACCGACGCGAGCGCCTTTCCCCTCGCGGCCCTCGCGTCGCTCCCCCTCGCCCTCCTCGCCTGGGCCGTGGTCTTCGGGCGGCGCCAGCTCCGGGGGCGGTTCCGGGTGAACGGCGCCATCGTCCGGGACGGGCTCCTCGGGGGCATCGGGATGCTCGCCATCGGCGCCCTCGGTTCCTCCATCACGGGCGGCGAGACGCCGGCCGCCTTCGAGGTGATGCGCGCCACCCACCCGCTGGTCGTGGTGCCGCTGCTGGTGGTGGTCGCACCCCTCGGCGAGGAGCTCTACCTGCGGGGGCGACTCTTCGGCGTCCTTCTCGAGGCCGCTGGCCGCCGATGGGCGTACCTGGTCAGCGCGGGGGTCTTCGGCCTGCTGCACCTGGCGGGGGGCCTCGACTACCTGCCGCTGGTCCTCGCCTACTTCGGGATCGGGCTGCTCCTCGCCTGGCTGCGCGACCGCACCGGCGGCCTGGTCGCACCGGTGCTCGCCCACGCCCTCAACAACCTCGCCGGCGTCCTTTCCCTCTACCTGGCCCACGCGCCCTGACCACGGCGGGCGGCCTCCCGGCCGCCCCTACAAGACCCCACGGAAACCCTCGAAACGCGCGCCGCGGGGTTCGTAGGGGTCGCCGGCAGGCGACGGGGTTCTTGTAGGGGTCGCCGG
>CAYQTA010000074.1:0-24879 GCA_964420365.1 uncultured Acidobacteriota bacterium
CCCGGGCAACCTCCTGGCGGAGGTCGCCGAAACGGACGCGGACCCGCGGGTCGGCGAGGGCCGCCCGGTCCGCCGGGTCGAGCCGGTCGCGCAGGAACGCGAAGCCGGCCCGGTCCAGGACGACCACGTCCACCCGTTCCACCGGGTGCCGCAGCAGGAAGCGCAGCATCCCCCGCGTCACCGCCTCGGTGGCCAGCACCCGCCGCGGCCTCTCCGCGAGGCAGGCCAGCTCGTGGGCGAGGGGCTCGTCGGTGTCCGGGTCGGGGAAGCTGCCCGCGTACAGGCCCGAGGACCAGAGGTTCCATGCGCCGGGGCTCCCGGCGAGGTCGAGGTGGCGGTACGGCGTGTCCAGGGTGGCCGCGAGCGCGAAGCCGGGGGCGATCCCGGCGAACCGGAGGCGGTTCGTCCACGAGTCGAGATCGCCCCCCGCCACCAGGCCCGCGGCGAGCAGGACGGCGAGGAGGACCGCCGGCCTGCCCCACGCGTCGGCCCCCGCGGCCGCGAGAAGGGCGACCGCGCCGGCCGCCATCGCGATCGTCACCGGCCCCGGGACGCTCTCCGGGGCGACGACCCGGGGCAGCAGGAGCGCCCCCGTGACCAGGATCCCTCCGAGGGCCGCGCCGACCGACTCGGCGACGTAGAGATGCCGCACCCCGCGCACGGGGGCGAGGACGGAAAAGGTCCAGCCGACGAGGGCGCCGCCCGGCCCGAGGGTCGAGGCTGCGAGCAGGACGACCGTGCCCGGGCCGGGGACCTCCCCCGGGGGCGGGGCGAGGAGGAACCGCCCGGCCCGCAGCAGGACGATGGCCGGGACCCCCCAGGCGACGAGGGCCCCGTAGGCCACCGGCCAGCGGACGAACGGCAGCCTCGTGCCGAGAACGATCCCGAGGAGCCAGCAGGCGAGCCCGATCCCGATCGTCGTCTCGTCGCCCGAGCCGGCGACGATCAGCTCCCGCAGGAGGAGGGTCTGGACGACGATCGCCAGGAACCCCGCCGCCGCCAGCACCCGGTTCATCGGTGGATCACGTCGCCTGGCGGGCGTTCCGGAGGAACACGTTGTACGAGAGCGTCAGGGCGATGGCGAAGGCGACCGCCCCGAGCCCGAGGACCGAGTTCCAGATCGGCGGCGCCGCGAGGGAGAGCCGCATCAGCAGCGTCGCCACGGCGAAGCCCGAGTTCCGGAAGACGACGGCGTAGGTCGACGAGTACCGCAGCGAGATCAGCACCAGCAGCACGTCGGAGAAGACCAGGACCGAGTAGAAGTGCTCGAAGATCGCGTGGAATCCCTCGCCGGAAAACGTGCGTTCCCCCATCGCGATCGCCGTCCCGACGAAGACCCCGAGCAGGACCAGCGCCAGCGACTTCTTCATCGCGATGAAGGAGGCCATTTCCTCCTCGTCGGTGCAGATCGGGCGGTGGAGCTGGAGGCGGTAGTAGAAGCCGAGCGCGAGGAAGATCGCCAGGCCGCCGACCGCGTCCGAGACCACGTTCACGATCGTCTCCCGGGCGACGCCCCAGTCGAGGCTTCCGCCGAGCCGGACGAACTCCTTGAACGCCGACCGCAGCAGGATCAGCGAGAGGATCTCGAACTGCTTGCCGAGGGAGATCGAGACCGACTCGGCGAGCGAGAACACGAGGCCGATCACCTCGATCACCAGCAGGAGGTTGAACGCGAGCTTGATCGTCCAGGCGAAGCCCTCGGGGGCGGGCAGGATTCCCAGCGCCCCGAGTTCCGCCACGCCGAGCGCGCCGAGGAACACCGCGACCAGGGTCGTGGCGATCGCCCGGTGCGCCCAGGGGGACTCCCACGCGTGCTCGAGCCGATCGAAGAGCCGGGCGAGCGGCCGGAGCACCGTTCAGCCCTCCCGGGCCCGGACGACGACGTGCGTGCCGACGACCCGCACGATCTCGACGGAAGTCCCCTCCGGGATCTCCACCGGTCCCTCCGACTCGGCGCGCCACTCCTCGGCGCCGTCCCCCTCGCCGACGCGCACGAGGCCGGTCCAGCCGTGGGCGCGGACCACCTGGATCACCGTGCCCGTCTTCCCGACGATCCGCTCCGAGGGGCGCGGCGCACGCGGGCGCCCCGGCTTCCGGCGCCCGCGGAGGAGGAGCACGGCGACGACGAGCAGCAGGACGAGGACGGCGGCCGCGGCGCCGAGAACCCACGGCTCGGTCATCCACTCAGGCATCGGCGGGAATCCTCCATGCGTGGCGCACCCCCCGGCACGGCGGGCCGGTGACCAGCGTCATCTCGGCCCCGGGCGAGGCGAAGAGCCCGGTGGCGAGGGTGCGGCCGTCCTCCGCGTGGCGGCAGACCGGCGTCGGGTCCCCCTCGTGGATCGAGAGGGCGGCCAGCAGGTCGTCGAGGCCCCGGGGCGGCGGGTTCGACGCCAGCCAGTCGGAGAGCGCCCGGTACCGGGGCAGCGAGGAGCGCTCCATGTAGTCGCGCCGCTCCGGCAGGCCGCGCATCCGCGGGTGGACGAGGTGGTTCGTGTGGACGTACGGGGCCATCTCGTCGGTGACCTCGAGGAGATCCTCCCGCTCCGGGTCGGCCGGCCACGTCTCCACCGACACGAGGCGGCCGCCGGGCAGGTCGGCCAGGTTGTGGTGCCAGGGAAACGCCCGCGGGCGCGTCGTCGCGATCCGGACCGCCTCGTCGAGGCTCCCGGCCTCGAGGATCGCCCGGCCGAGGACGTAGCGGGGCACTCCCTCGCCGGGGATCGACCGGGGCCCGATGTAGTTCGTCGTCTGCACGACGCCCCGGGCGTTCAGGCCCGGGCCGACCCCCGGGATCGTCCCCGGGTAGACGAGGCAGAGGAACGGGACCGACCCCTCGGGCCGGGCGAGCAGCAGGACCATCCGGCCGTGGTAGGCCCCGTGACCGTCCTCGTTGTGCGCGAGGTAAACCTTCCCCTCGCGGACCATCCCGATGGTCGAGCAGCCGTCGGCGTCGCCAGGCGGAAGCACGTCGAGCTCGGACCGGCAGTTCCAGGCGAACAGCTCCCCGGGATCGAGGCCGGCCCCCTCGGCGATCCCCTCGATCTCCTCGAGGACCCGCGGGAAGAGATCGCCGGTCGCCTCCCGGAACCGGCGGACCGCCGGGTCGCCGGCGCGGCGCCGGCAGGCCTCCCACCGCTCGGAGAGAACGCCGAGCACCTGGTGGATCCGGGAGCGGAATCCCTTCCCGTGGGCGTAGCCGATCTGCCACGGGGTGCCGGCGACCTCGAGCAGCGGAAACGGTCCCCGGGTCGTCTTCCAGGGGACCGGCGTGCGGGCGGGGGCGCACCGGGCCAGCAGGAGACCGAGGGCCCCGGCCCCGGCGAGCCGGAGCGCCTCCCGGCGGGAGCAGCGAGCGATCACGGGCGGACCTCCTCGGCGCATAGTGTACCTTTGAGACGGAGGTGAACCGTGACCCCCCGGGTGCCGATCCTGCCGCTCGCCCTCGCCGTCTTCACCGCGCTCCTCGCCGGCCCCGTCCTCCCCCGGGCCGGCTGCCTCGACTGTCACCGGGGGATCGAGCCGATCGTGCCGGAGGATCACCCGATGGCCGAGGCCCTCGCCGCGGCCGCCCCGGAAGGCGACCCGGCCGCCTGCACCGTCTGCCACCGGGGGAACCCGGCGACCCGGATCGGCTGGAAGGCCCACGCGGGCCTGGTCCGCGACCCGGGCGATCCGCGGGTGAACGAGGAGACCTGTGGTCGTTGCCACGGGGAGCAGGTCCGGGTCCAGTGGCAGTCCCTGATGATGACCGAGGCCGGGAAGATCCAGGGCGTCGCCTGGGCCGCGGGCGGGCTCACCGGCTACCAGCACCGCTGGGCGAACTACGACGTCCGGGCACTGCCCCCGGGGGAGCGCCGCGGCACGGAGGCCTACCGGGAGTACCGGCGCCGCCTCGAGGAGGCCGAGCCCCAGGTCTTCCCCGGCGAGATGGTCCAGGTGCCCCGGGCGCCGGAGGACGCCGGGGACCTCGCCGCGGTCGCGGAACACCCCGAGACCGCCGCCTACACCTACGTCCGCACCGAGTGCCTGCGCTGCCACCTCGCGGTGCGGGGCCGGCAGGCGCGCGGCGACTGGCGGGGGACGGGGTGCTCGGCCTGCCACGTTCCGTACGGCAACGAGGGCCTCTACGAGGGGGAGGACCCGACGATTCCACGGAAAGAGCCGGGGCACCCGCTCGTCCACCGGCTCCAGGGGACGGCGGGCCTGCGCGTCGAGGCGAACGGAAAGCGCTGGTCCGGGATTCCCGTGGAGACGTGCACGAGCTGCCATGACCGCGGCAAGCGGATCGGCGTGTCCTACCAGGGCCTGATGGAGTCTCCCTATGCCTCGCCGTGGGCCGAGGACGGCGGGGAGCAGCCCGCGCTCCACTCCAAGCACTACGTAGCGATGCAGATGGACCTCCACTACCAGCGCGGGATGCTCTGCCAGGACTGCCACACGACGATCGACGTCCACGGCGACGGCGGCCTCGCCGGTTCCGGCCTCGCGATGGTCGAGATCGAGTGCGCCGACTGCCACGGCACGCCGGAGGCGTTTCCCTGGGAGCTGCCCCTGGGCTTCGGGGACGAGATCGCGGGAGCGGAAGACGCGCCGCGCGGCGTCGCCGAGGGCGGCGCGCTCCTCACGGCGCGGGGCAATCCCCTCGAGAACGTCACCCGGGACGGCGACACCGTGGTCGTGCGCGGGGCCTCGGGGAAGACCTGGCGGCTGGTCCCGCTCAGGGCCCGGGAGCTGCCGCTGGCCGCGCGGGTGGCGATGCGGCAGGTCGCGTCCCACGTGCGGCGGATGGAGTGCAGTGCCTGCCACAGCGCCTGGGTGCCCCAGTGCTACGGCTGCCACGTCAAGGTCGACTACTCCGTCCGCGGCACGGCCAACGACTGGGTCGCGACCGGCGTGGCGGACGGCGTGACGCCGCGCCCGGTGCCCGGCCACGTCGTGGAGTCCCGCTCCTACCTGCGCTGGGAGGAGCCCGTGCTCGGCGTCAACGGCGAGGGCCGCGTCACGCCCCTCGCGCCCGGGTGCCAGGTCACGTGGACGGTGATCGGCCCGGACGGGAAGGTCGTCCTGCGCAACCACGTCTTCCGGTCGCCGGGCGGGACCGAGGGCGCCGGCGCGGAGGGCCAGCTCACCCTCGACATGAGCCCGACGACGCCCCACACGGTCGGCCCCGCCCGGTCGTGCGAGTCGTGCCACGCCTCCCGCAAGGCGATCGGCTACGGCGACCCGGCCCAGCGGCCCTGGGACGAGGACACGGTCGTCGACCTCGAGACCGCGGACCACGAGCCGATCCCGGCGAGCGCCCGGGTCCAGGTTCCCGCCGTGCCGGGTCTCCGGGACTGGATGGCGATCGTCGACGAGGACGGGCAGCAACTGATGACGGTGGGGCACCACCTTTCCCGCTCGGGGCCGCTCGGGGACCGGCAGCGGGCGGTCCTCGATCGTCGCGGCGTCTGCCTCGCGTGCCACCGGGAGATCCCCGGCGAGTCGCTGGCGGTGTCGCTCCTGCACCACGTCGCGCGGGTGACCGGCCAGCTCCCGGTGACCGCCGACGAGCACGGAGGGCTGCTGCACAGGATCCTGCTGGCGGTCGGGTGGGTGCAGGCGGCCGCCGTGGTGCTGGTGCCCCTCTTCCTGCTGGTCCTGTTCTGGCGCTGGCGCGCCGGCGCGAGGGACCGGCGACGCTGGTGAGGGGAGGCCGGTGATCACGGGGATCGGGATCGTCGTGCGGGACGTGACGGCCCGGGTGGCGCGCTTCCCCGGGTCGGACGAGAAGCTGGCCGCCGAGGACTGGTGGGAGACCCCCGGCGGACCCGTGCCGATGGCGCTCCTCGCCGCGGCCCGGCTCGGCGTGCCCGCCGCGCTGGTCGGCGTCGTCGGGGACGACCCGGCGGGCCGGCTGGTGCGCGACGTGCTCGCCGCCGAGGGGATCGACCTGCGGCACCTGCTCGTGCGGCCACGGCTGGCGACGCCGACCAGCCTGGTGATCGCCCGGGGCGACCACCGGGCGATCGTCGAGTGCGGACAGGTGGAGGTGGCGGACTTCCTCGGGGAGGAGCTCCTGCCCGTGCTGGCCGACCGGCTCGCGGAGACCCGGTTCCTGCTGGTCGACGCGCGTTTTCCCGCGCTCCAGGAGGCCGCGGCCCGGGAGGTGCGGCGCCACGGCGGGCGGGTGGTGCTCGACGCGGGTCACCCGCGGCCCGGCGTGGACGCGCTCCTGCCCCTCGCGGACGTCGCGGTCCTCTCCCGCACCTGGGGCGACCGGCAGGGACTCGCCCCGGAGGACGCGCTCGACCGGGTGGCCGCGGCGATGCCGGCGCCCGGCGAGGAGGGCGTCCCGGGCGCCCGGAGGGGCACGATCGCGGCGATCACCCTCGGGCCCGAGGGAGTGATCGCCCGCGTCGACCGCGGCCCCGTGCTGCGGATCGCGGGCCACCCGGTGACGGCGGTCGACACGACGGGGGCCGGCGACGTCTTCCACGGGGTGCTGGTCGCCGCGCTGTGGCGGGGCGAGTCGCCGGAGCGCGCCCTGCGCCTCGCGAACGCCGCCGCCGCCCTCAAGGTCCAGCGCCCGACCGCCAGCGCCGCGATCGGCGGCTGGCCCGACATCGAGGCCCTCCTCGACTAGCCCGGGGGGCCTGGTGTTCCGGGCTCGTTCCCGGGACGGAGACGGCGGTTCGGACGCTCCGCGGGCCGTCGGGGGAGACGGGCGACATGGGCGAGCATGGAAGCGGGTTGCGGGTGTCGAATCTCTCCTTCCGGTACGCGGGGGGCTTCTCCCTGCAGGTGGCCGAGCTGCTGCTCCGTCCCGGGGAAGTCACGGCGCTGATCGGGCCGAACGGCGCCGGCAAGACGACGCTGCTTCGTCTCCTTGCCGGGCTGCTCGAGCCCGTCGACGGGAGCGTCCGGCTCGACGCGGAACCGTTCGACGCGGTCGTCAGGCGGGGGCGTCTCGGGCTGTTCCTGGACACCTTCCCTCCCGGGACGGACCTCTCCCCCCTCGCGTGGCTGCGGCTGCTGGCGCGGGCCCGGGGCAGGGAGATCTCCCGGCCGGATGCCCTGGGCTGGCTGGAACGGCACGGCCTGGGAAAGGTCGCTCGGCGTCCCTTCCGCCGCATGTCCTCCGGAGAACGCAGGCGTGCGATGCTGGCGCTCGTCACGTGGGGCGATCCGTCGGTCCTGTTGCTCGACGAGCCGCTGGCCTCCCTCGACCCGGACGCCGTGATGGACTGGCGCCGGCGCATCCTGGAACACGCCGAGAGGGGTCGCATCGTTCTCGTCAGCTCTCACGCTCTCCTCGAGCTGGAACGGCTCGCGTCCACGTTCGTCTTCATGCGTGGCGGTCGGGTCGTCCGGGTGGCGAGCAGGGAGGACCTGTCCCGGGTGCCCGCCCTGCGCGTCGAGGTGGCCGCACCGCGGGCCGCGGTCGAACGGGCCCTGCCCCGTGAGTGGATCCTGTCGATGGAAGACCTGGCGGATCGGACGATCGTCACCGTGGACGAGAAGGTCGCGCCCCGGTTCGCGGAAATCGTGGCCGCCCTCGAGGAGCGCGGGATCGAGGTCATCGGCGGCGGACGGGAGGGGATCTCCCTCGAGGAGGCGTTCCGGGAAGTGTCGTCCGGGAAGGCGCCGGGGGAGGACGACGATGCGTGATCTCGCGGTGGTTGCCCGGTGCGCCCTCCTGGAGGCGTCCCGTTCTCCGTGGACGTGGACGATCGTCCCGATCGCGGCCGCCTTCGCGTGGCTGCTGTTCGGCCTGCGCGTCGACCCGGCAGCTCCCGCCACGGTGTGGACCGCGGTCGCGGGAGGCGCCGAGGCCGGGTCCAGCGTGATCGCCCTCTGGGCCCTCGCCGGGATCCTCTCCCGGGAAGTCTCCTCGGGGCGCGCGGACCTGCTGCTCTCGGCGGGGATCGCTCCCCGGCGACTCGCGTGGGGGCTGGGGCTCACGTGGGCCTCGTTCGTCGTGCTCGGCACGTGGGCCTGCGGCGCGATCCTGGTGCTCGCCCTCGCGCGGGGGACGGCGGTTCCCGGGTCGGTCCTGCTGGCCGTCGCCCTCGCTCCCGCGGATGCCCTCGTCGTCTTCTGCCTCGGAACGCTGCTCGGGGCGCTGCTCCCCCGGCGCGTGAACGTGCTCGCGGTGGTCGTTCTTCTTCTGGCGCCGTCGCTCCTCGACCGGGCGGCCGCCGCGTGCGACATGAGCATCCGGCCGGGTCGTTTCCTGGAGAAGCTCGTCTCACCGGCCGGCCATCTCCATGCGGCCCCGGTCGCGGAGGGCATCATCTACTACGACACGGCCACCGCCGACCTCCTGCTCGCCCTGGTGATCGCCACGACGGCCCTCTCCGCCGCCGCCTTCCTCTTCGGGAAGGGGCGCTCGAGGGAACGACTCCGCTGAGCTTCCCGCGGCGCCGGCCGCCTCCTGCCGGCCTGCCCCTCGGAATGGGAGACCCCGAGGCCGCGCCGTCACCGGCATCGCGCGTGCCGTCGCGGCGCCCGCTGTCCGACCACCCTGCGCGATCCTCGGGGGCCAGGCGGCGGTCGACTGCGACTGCATTCCTTACGGAGAATGTCACTACGACAGGACGCTGGATCCCGAGATCCAGGGCTGACGACCGTCCCGGCGCCCGTCTCTCCGGCACGGAGGGGCGGGCGCCGGGGTGGCGGTTCCGGGTTCGCCGGGGAAGGAGGGTCGACGGATGGTGCGGAGGACGCTGCTGACGCTGCCGCGGAAGGCCGGAGGGGCCGTGTTCGCCGGGTGGGCCCGGCGGTGGCCGATCGCCCTGGTGCTCGCCTGCGTTGCCGGCGCGATGCCGGCGCCGTGGGCGGATCCGGGATCCAGGACCCTCGCCGTCGAGGTCGACGTCGGCGGGCACCTGCCGGCCCCCGCGTCGGTCGCGGTCATCCGGCCCTCGGCGGATCCGCGGGAGGCGGCCGTCCTCGCGGAGACGGCGCTGGACGACGCCGGCCGGGCGCGGCTCGAGTTCCCTCGGCGGGACGGGCTCCTCCTGGCGTGCCGCCTCGGCCGGGAGCTGCTCGTGGCCCCGGTTCCCGCCGGGGAGACGCTGCGGCTCGACCTCCGCGACCGCCGCATGCGCCTGCGCGTGGTCGACGACGGGACGGGCGAGCCGCTGCCGGGAGCGCTGGCCACGTGCGTCCGTCCCGACGGCCGCCCCGCGCCGCTGCGGGTGTTCTGGCTGGAAGGCGGCGGGTTCTCGCGGGGCACCCTCGAGGCGATCCCCGGCACGGAGGCGATCCCGTTCGAGCCCGGCATGATCGCGGTCGCCGGAGGGGACGGCCTGCTGGACGCCTTCCTGCCGGCGGCGTGCCCGCGCGTGCGCGTGTCCGTGCCGAGGGGGGGTGGAGACCGGGCCTTCCGGGAGACCGTCGTCGATGCGCGCCCGGGAGATGCCGGGGTGGTCCGGCTGGCGCGGGCGGGGGGCGTGACGCTGGTCCCGGTGGCCGTGCCCTCCTCCGCGCGCACCATGACGATCGCGATCTTTCCCTGGCCGCCCGGACCGGATGCCCTCGCGCGGCGCACCGTGCTGACCCGTGCGCTCCGGCGCACCCGGGTGACCCTGCCCGCCGGGGGACGGGCCGCGCTCCTGGTCGGCGTCCCCGGCTTCGCCCCGGTCCTGGTCGGTCCGTTCGAGGCGCGGGAGGACTGGCCCGAGGTGGAGATCCGGCCGCTCGCGGGCGCCGCGGTCCGCTGGGAGCATGCTCCGCCCGGGGCGGTCGCCTCGGGCCGCCTGCTCGACGAGCGGGGCCGGGACTGGTGGCCCCTGCTCGAGAAGGCGACGTCGCCGGGCGGCGCCCTGCGGGTCGGCCCCCTGCCGCCCGGCGCCTGGAAGTTCGATCTCGGCGAAGGCGCCTGCCGGGGGGAGGTCCACGTCCGGCCCGGGGCCCCCGGTGACGTGATCGTTCGGTGCCCCCCGGTGTCCCCTGCGGCCGGGCCCTCCCGCCGGGACCGCGCTTCCACCGCTTCCACGGAGGATCGACGATGAACCGCCCGGCCGGGATTTCCATGTCGTTTCCGTCGTTGCCGGTCCTGCTCGCCCTGCTCGTCTCCGTGCCCGTCGCTCCGGCCGCCCGCGCGGGCGAGGCCGTCGGCCTGGCCGTGCGCGTCACGGAGCCGGGCGGGAAGCCGGTCGAGGGGGCGCGCGTCCACCTCTTCGCGGCGGAGGGGCCCGCCTTCGCGACGTCGGCCACCGGCTCGGACGGGATCGCGCACTTCCCCCGGTTGGCGCGGCGCCCGGAGTGCGTGCTGGTGACGGCGCGGCACCGCACCCCCGTCGTGCTGGAGGCGGCGGAATCCGCGCGGGAGATGCGGGCGACCCTGCCGGAGGCGAGGCGGCTCCGGCTGCGCATCGTGGACGGCGCCACCGGGCGCCCCGTGCCCGGGGCGGACCTCGTGCTGTTTCCCGACTACGAGGCCTGCCGGGACCAGGCCTGGATCGGGATCACCGCGTCGCGGCGCGTTCACGTGGAACTCGACCGGGAGCGGGAGGACGGGACCGTCGAGGTGCGGGACGCGCCGGCCGGCCAGGCCAGCGCCCTCGTGGTCTCGCCGGGGCACGGTCTCGCGCTCGTGCGGCTGGGCCCGGGGGACCCCGTCGAGGTCGAGCTCGACGGTTCGGCCTGCCGTTCCGTCCGGGTCGTCGAGGAAGGGACGGATCGGCCCGTCGAAGGGGTGCGGATCGTCCCCGGGCGGATGCTGGCGATCCTCGGGCACGCCGGCGCGGACCTGCCCGCGGCCCGCGGGATGCTGGCCGCGTTCGGGGCCCTCGGGACGACGGGCGAGGACGGCCGGGTCGTCGTCTGCCCCCCGCCCGGCGCCCCGGCCCGGTTCGGCGCGATCGCGGAGGGACGCCTCCCGTTCCTGTTCGACTTCCCGACCGGGGACCGGTCCGAGGTGCTCGTCCGCCTTCCCGCGACGGCGACGCTCGAGGCGAGGGTGTTCGACGAGGTGACGGGGACCCCGCTGCCCGGGATCCACGTCGTCCTCGAGGGGCCCGGTTTCGAGGATCGCGGTATCACGGGGGGGGACGGCGCGCTCGTCCGGGAGGGGATCCCGGCGCGGCGGCCGGTCCGCGTGCGGGTGGTCACCCCGGACGGGGCCGAGGAGCTGGCCGCGCTGGACGTGCCCGGCCTCGGCCCCGGCGCCCGCGAGACGGTGCGGCTCTACGTCGCCCCCTCCCTCCGGCTGGTCGTCGAGGAGGCCGGGGGCCGACCGCTGCCCGCGACGCCCGTCCTGCTCCTCCGGCCCGGCCGCGACGGCGAAGCCTCCTCGATCCTGGCCGAGGACGCGACCGGCGCCGACGGGGCCGTGACCTTCTACCTCCCCGGGGCGCCGCCGGCCGACACGCTGGTGGTCGTGCGCCGGGACGCGTGCCTCGTCGTGCGCGAGCTGCCGCCTCCCGCCGACGAGGACGATGCCCTCGCTCCCCGGCCGGTCGTCTTGGGGGGGCGCGAGGTGTCCCTGCGGGTCCTGGCGGAGGGCACGGAGGACCCCGTGCGTGGCGCCGTCGTCCGGTGCCTCGTGGCGGGCGGGCAACCCTCCCCCGCGCGGCTCGACCTCCGGCGCGGGACCGGGCCCCTGCAGCTCGGGACCGACGCCGTGCGGTACGTGCCCGGTGATCCGGGCCTGCTCGCCCTCGCCGGGGCCGGCGGCCGGATCGAGTTCCGCCTCCCGGCGTCCTGCGACGGGCTCCTGGTCGAGGGGCCGGTCGACGAGCGCGCCCGGTACGGCAGGGCCTCGCTCACCGCCGACGAGCTCGAGGACGGAGAAGGGACGACGCTGGACGTGCTGCTCCCCCGGCAGGCGGGCGTCACCGTCCGCCCATCGTTCGCCGGGCCGGCGCCCGCGCGCGTCGCCTTCCTCGTGCGGCCGCTCGATGGAAGCGCCGGGGGCCGGGTCTTCGGCGGCCCGCCGGTGCCCCGCGACATCCCGCTCCCGGGGGACGGTCCGTGGGTGATCGTCGTCCGGGCCGACGGGTACGCGCCCGCGGTTCTCGGTCCGCTCGCCGGGGAGGAATCCTGGCCGGAGCTCGACGCCACCCTCGAGTACGGCGGGTTCGTGCGCGTCGAGCTGCCCCCGGGCGCGGCGGGAGACCGCGCGACGCTCGTGGACGAGGCCGGCATCGACTGGTGGGAGTTCGCGGGGCACGCCGTCCGCGACGAGGACGGGACCGCGGTCCTCGACCTCGGCCCGCTGCCGGTCGGGCGCTGGCGGCTCGAGGTGGACGGCGGCCGGTGCGCGGCGGAGGTCCGCATCCGGGCCACCGGGGAGCAGGCCGAGGCCCGCTGCGAGTGACGCCTCGCACGGCTTCCCCGCGGGATCGGTTCCCGGGATGGGAGGAGACGCGGCGGGGAACCCGCGCGGCCGTCCCGTTGCGCGGTGCCGGGCGCCGTGCGCGGGGGCGGATCGGGGCGGCCGGCGGGCCGGGCCCGGCGTAGCGTCCGCCGTGTCCGCCCGGACCGCCCGCCCCCCGCGGCCGCCGGGCGGCGGGGAGACGACCGATGGCGCGGAGGACGAGGACGAGGACCGGGACGAGGACGAGCGCCGGGCCCCGCCGGGACGTGGACGCACGAGGGGAAGGCGCGGGGGGCGCCGCCACCCGCCTGCGCCTCGTCGACGGCGGGCTCGGCCGGCGGGACGAGGCGCGGGATCCGGCGCCGCTCCCGGGGGAGGCCCCGTGCCCGTGCGGGTCCGGCCGGTCGTGGGACCGGTGCTGCCGGCCCCGCGTGAAGCGGGACATCCCGGTGATCCGGGACTGGGCCCGCAGCTGGCTGCGGCTCGGGGACCGGGTGCTCCGGTTCGCGTTCGACCTGCTGGAGGACCCGCCCGAGGCGCATGCCATCCGGGACCTCGCCGGCGGCGATCCCGGCGCCCGCGTCAACGTGCTGTTCGAGAACCTCACCTGGAAGCAGGTCTCGGCCTGGATCACGTCGTGGAGCCTCTTCTGGTGGATTCCCGGGCCCACGGACCCGCTGCGCGCCGACTGCGGCTGGGGGGAGCCCACGCTGGCGGACGAGTGGTTCGCGCGGGGGCGCCGGCTCTCGCGCCGGGAGCGGGCGTACCTCGACGCGGCGCTGGGGAGCGCGTACTCGTTCCTCGAGGTGGAGCGTCGCGCCCCGGGAGCCGTCTTCTTCCGCGACCTGCTGCTCGAGAAACGCTACCTGGTGGTCGATCCCGCGCTCGCGCGGGACGTGCAGGAGGGCTGGATCGTGCACGGGGCGGTGGCCCGGATGCCGTTCGGGGACGCGCTGCTCGGCGCCGGGGCGTTCCTGCTCCGCACCGGGGACGCGGGCGCGGTGAAGGCCTTCCGACGCCGGCTCCTTCGCCGGAACCGGTCCCTGGACCCGGCCTTCCTGCGGGGCGAGTGGCGTCGGCTCGCGGAGCTCTACGTCGGGTGCCTGGCCGGCGGGTGGGAGACGAGGGCCAGGGTCGTGCGGGGCGGGCGTTCCGACGCCGGGCGCTAGCCGGGAGGGGTCGTCCCCGGCGGGATCAGCCGACCAGCAGCGCCGCGGCGATGACGAACGCGAGCCCGACGACAAGCTCCACCCGCAGGCACCGGGCGAAGGCCGGGTCCGCCGCCGCCCGCCGCCACGCGAGGAGGCGCCCGGCCAGCGCGAGGGCGATCACCAGCGGCCAGGCGTGCAGGAAGCCGGCGACGAAGGCGGCGGCGCGCAGGGCCGTCGCCGTCCACCGGGCGCCCCGGGGCCAGTGGGGGTCCCGCGCCGGGTCCGCCTTCCGGGCGCGGCCCGCGAGGCCGAGGGCGCGCCGCACCTGGAACGCGAGCGCGCCCGCCCCCCAGGTGACCGCGAGCAGCCCGAGAACGAGCCCGAGCCCCCTGAGGACCGCGGGCGACCAGGGGAGGGGACCCGCTCCGGCCGCCCGCGCGAGCCAGCGGGCGGCGATCACCAGGGTCGTCACGTGCAGCGCCTGGTCGAGGAGATGCCCCGCGATCGGCGTCCCGCGCTCCCGCCAGTGCCGCAGCTCGAGCGCGATCTTCCCGGCGTCGATCCCCAGGTGCGCCGCCCCGATCAGCGCACCGGCGGCGAGCGCCGCCCGCGGCGGCACGAACGGCACGAGCGCGACCGCCGCGCAGCCCGCGGTCACCAGCCCGTGGAGGAGCAGCGCTCCGCTCGCGAGGCCCCTCCGCTTCGCGTCCGCGAACCGGTCGGTCTGCAGCACGAAGTCCGACAGCAGGTGCGCGACGAGCAGGGCGGCGAGCAGCCCCCCGAACGGTCCCGACGACACGAGGAGACCCACGCCCGCCGTCCTCCCTCAGGCGGAACCGGAACCGTCCCCGCGCCGCTCGGCGAGGGCGGCCTCGATCCGCTCGAGCCGCTCCTCGAGGGTGGCGACCCGGGCATCCAGCCGGTCCCGCTCGTCCCCCCTCGGGGCCTTCTTCGCCTGGTCGCGGAGCTCCTCGATCCGCGCGGCCACCCGGCCCCGCAGCTCCTCGAGCCGCTCGAGGCTCGCCGCCTCGTCGGCCTTGTCGAAGACGAGCTCCTCGGGGAAGTCGTCGTCGGTCCCGGGTGCCGGCGGCGGGGCCGCGCGCGGGACGAACCTCCGTTCCGGCGGGTAGACCCGCTGGTTCATGAAGGACGGGGAGACGATCTCGATCCCGGCGCCGTGGAGCGCGTCGAGCATCTCGCGGCGCAGGACAGACCGGGCGGTGAAGAGCCGCCGCGGATCGCGCAGCAGCCCGGCGGCGGTGTACGTGACCGAGAAGTCCCCGAGCTCGGCCACCTGGACGAACGGGCTCTCGAGGCCGGCCGCCTCGGCGGCGGCGAGCAGGGCCCGCTCGACCTCCGCGTGGGGCACGTCGTAGCCCAGGGAGACGTCCGCCCGGACGATCGTCCCGGACTCGCGAACCACCGTGTAGGGGTGCGTCGCCAGGTAGAGGTTGGGCAGGTTGACCAGGTCCCGGTCGCGCGTCTGGAGCTGCACGTGGAACAGGCCCCGCTCGGCGACCCTCCCGAAGTGACCGTTCACCTCGAGGAAGTCTCCCGCCCGGAACGCCCGCTCCCCGCGGAGCATCAGGCCGGCGACCGCGTTCCCGACGAACGTCGTCGAGCCGAGGGTGACCGCGATGCTGAGCAGGATGCCGAGCAGGCCGAGGAGCTGGGCGCGCAGCTCGCTGGGAAGCGGCGCGGCGACCAGCACGGCGACCAGGGCGGCGAGGCCGGCCCCGAGCATCAGCAGTTGCCGCCGCAGGAGCGGGGTCCGCCCCGCGGCCGCCCGCCGGTCGAGCCACCACCCGAGCAGGTAGAGGGCGATGGCCGTGACGGCGACCGTGATCCCGAACGGGACCAGCTCCCGGGCGCCCCGGAGGAGCTCCTCGAGCAGGGTCATCTCGTCAGCTCGTCAGCGTCCCGCGCCGTCGCCGAGCCGGAACCAGCCCGCCCGGCAGGTGCGTCGCCGACCGTCGTCGTCCACCCGGGTCACCCACCACCAGACGACCCCGTCCCGGTTGCGCCGCGCCTGGCGACGGATCTTCTTCCACTGCTTCCTCGTCGGCGTGAATTCCGCGTCGCGGAGAACCTTCTTCCGGCCGCGTGGCCAGGTGACCACCTTGCCGAAGACCGGGTCCCCCGAGAAGGAGACCCGGTAGCCCCGGGTGCCCGCGAGGGGCGACCAGGAGAACGTCGGGGCCTCGTCCCGGGACACCACGGTCCCGGTCGCCGGAGCCCGCAGGCTCACGGGGGCGATCGGCGGGGCCGGATGGCGCCGCCAGGTGGTCAGGCGGTCCAGGTCCCGCCGGGCGACGTACGGCACGTAGCCCCGGGCCTCGGCCACCTCGTAGAAGCGATCGACCTTCTTCCGGGAGCGCGGGTAGTCCACGACCAGCACCCGCCGGCCCGCGTCCCGGAAGCGGTCGAGAAGCGGCACGACCTCCCGGGTGAGGCCGCGGTGCTGGCGCCGGTTTCCCCGGAACCACGTGTCCTCGGCGCCGATCCCGGAGACCACGTCCAGGTACCCCTCGACCTCCACCAGGCCCGGCGCGTTCTGGGGGACGACGAGGAAGTCCGGGTCCTCCGCCCGGGCGTGGGCGGCGATCCGGCGGACGAACTCGACCATCCGCTCCGCCGCGTCGGGGACCTCGTCGCGGCCGTCCGGGCCCCAGTACTCGTAGGCGTCGACGATGTCCAGGTAGACGCCGTCGAACCCCTGGGCGAGGATCCGGTCCAGGTAGTCGAGGACGATCTCCTGCCAGTCCGGGTCCCAGTAGCGGACCCGCCAGTTTCCCTTCCAGTGGGGGTTTTCCGGGCCGAGCCACGCGGGAGGGTCGTCGGCCCAGGCGGGGTCCCAGTAGTACCGGTAGTCCTCCGCCTCGCCGATGCTGAGGTAGGCGAGGACGACCCGGCCCCCGGACTTCATCAGGGCAACCTCGGAGGGGGACCACTCGCCGTCCTCCTCGCCGGTGGCGGAGTAGTCGGTGACGAGCAGCTCGAAGCCGGTGTCGGCGACCCTCGCCGGCACCACGTCCTGGAGCTGGTAGAGCCAGGAGCCGATCTCCGGGACGACGGGCGGCCCGGCCTCGGCGGAGGGGGCGGCGAGGCCCCCGAGGACGAGCAGGGAGAACGCCGCCGCGACGAGGGGGCGGCGGAGAAGATGGTACAGGGGGGTCATCGTGTCGATCCTCCGGTCGTGGCGAAGGCGGCCCGGGAACGCGCCCGGCCCGGCGACCCCATCCTCTCCCTCCAGGCGCCCGGGGGCAAGACGGGAGCCGCCCGGGGGCGGAGTCGTCCCGGCGCCCCGCCGCGCCGCGGCCGTCCACCCGCCCGGGGCCCGCGAGCCCGGAAGCGACCCCGGCCCCCCGGGCCGGGAGGCTGATCCGGGCGACGCTTCGGTTCCTTGCCTGCCAGGTGGTGATCCTCAAGTAAGCCCCCACCCGCGCGAAACGACGTTTGAAGACGAGGGCCCCGTCTGCACCCCGGGGGGAGGTCCGGGGCCCCGGAGGGGAGACGACCCGTGTTCGACCGCCTGAAGATCCGGCCCCGGCTCCTGCTCGCGTTCGGCATCGTGGCCGCCGTCCTGCTCGTCCCCGCCGTCCTCGGTGTCGGCGCCCTGCGGTCCGTTTCCCGGGGACTCGAGGAGTGCGCCGCCGATCTCCCCGTGGTCGAGGCGGCCGGGGCGATGCAGTACGCGACCGCCCGGGAGATGCAGCAGGTGATGGAGATGATGGAGGCGGACACGCCGGAGGCTCTCGCCGCGGAGTCCGACGCGTGCTTCCGCTTCGCGGACCTGTTCGACACGTGCGCCCGGGCGATCCTCGAGGGCGGGGACACGCCCTTCGGGAAGGTCCGGCCGGTCCGCGGGGAGGCGGCGCGGCGCGCCGTCGCGGACGTCCGCCGCTACCACGACGAGGAGTTCCTGCCCCTCGTGAAGAACCTGCACGAGGTCGCGAGCCGGGCCCTGGCCGCCTCCGACCGGGAGCGGTCCTCCCTCGAGGCGCGCCTCGAGGAGCTGGACTCGGCGATCGACGGTCGCGGCCAGGAGATGATCGAGAAGCTGGCCGCCGCCAACCGCGTGATCCGCGGGGCGGCGGAGGCGGAAGCGGCCCGCGACACGGCCGCCGCCAGGCGGAGCGTTCGCCTCGTGACCGTCGGGGTCGTTGCCGGGCTAGGGCTCGCGGCCGTTCTCGGCCTATGGCTGGCCGCCTCGATCTCCGGGCCGATCCGGGCGATGGTCGGCCATCTCCGGGAGGGCAGGCTGCGCGGCTGGGCCGAGGTCCGGCGCGGTGACGAGCTGGGCGACCTGGCCCGCGGTTTCGAGGAACTCGCCGCGTTGCTGGCGGAGAAGGCGGCGGCGGCGGAGCGGCTCGCGGCGGGAGACCTGGACGCGCGGATCGAGGTTGCCGGCGAGGACGACGAGATCGGGCGGGCCCTCTCGCGGATCGCGGAGACGTTGCGGGGCATCGTCGAGGAGCTCTCCTCGCTGAACGACGCCTGTCTCGGCGGGGATCTCTCCCACCGGTGCCGGGCCGGGCGGTTCCAGGGCGCGTTCGCCGGCATCCTCGAGGGCGTCAACGCCTCGATCGACACCCTCGTCCACCCGGTCGAGGAGGCGGCGCGGGTCCTCGAGGCGATCGCGGACGGGGACCTGACGGCGCGCGTACAGGGGGACTACCGGGGGGACCACGCCCGGATCCGCGACGCGGTCAACCGCGCGGTGGAGAGCCTGCACCGGAGCCTCGAATCGGTGGCGGCCGCGGGAAGCCAGGTGGAGACCGCCGCCGGCCAGATCTCCTCGGGAAGCCAGTCCCTCGCCCGGGGTTCCTCGCGCCAGGCCGAGATGGTCCAGGAGATCCAGCAGACCCTCGGCCAGCTCACCGAGCGCACGCGCTTCCACGTGACGCGCACCCGGGAGGGCCGCCAGATCGCCGGAGAGGCCCGGGATGCCACCGGCCGGGGAGAGCAGATGATGGAGCGGCTCGCCGCCGCGATGGAGGAGATCCGGCGCACCTCCCTCGAGACCGCGAAGATCGTCAAGACGATCGACGAGATCGCGTTCCAGACGAACCTGCTGGCGCTGAACGCCGCCGTCGAGGCTGCCCGCGCCGGCGAATCGGGCCGGGGGTTCGCCGTCGTCGCCGAGGAGGTCCGCAACCTGGCGATGCGGTCCGCGGAAGCGGCCCGCTCGACCTCCGAGATGATCGAGCACGCCGGGAAGAGCGTGGAGAGCGGAGTCGACCTGGTCGAGCGGACGATCGCGGCCCTTGCCGAGATCCGTCAGCGGGTGGAGCAGGTGGACGCCCTCGTCGAGGAAATCTCGGCCGCGGCGACCGAGCAGGAGACCGAGATCGACGGGATCGGCACGGCGGTGGAGACGATCGCGGGCGTCACCCGCGAGGTGGCGGCGGCCTCCGAGGAGTCGGCGGCCGCGGCCGAGGAGCTGGCGAGCCAGGCCAGCGAGCTGCGCGCCCTCGTCGGGCGGTTCCGGCTGTAACGCGGGCTCCGGGACTCCGGTCCGTGTCGTTCATGTTCGGTCCTGCACGGCAGTTGCTGCCGGGCCGGGGCCCGCGGGGTAGACGGGGCCGCCTTGGCCTGCGACCGCTTCGCACGTAGACTCCCCCTTTCCCGGGAGAACGGCGAAGGAGGGAGGGGCTGGACCGATGAAGGCTCCCACCGAGACGGCAGGCGGCGCGTGCCGCCGAACGACCCTGGCGGTCGCGCTCCTGGTGGGCGGGGTGCTGCTGTCGCCGGCCGCGTCCGCCGAGGCCATCGTCGAGGCGGCGCCGGAACCGGTCCCGCCGACCCGGACCTGCGAGGCGTGCGACCTCGAGGAATCCGCGGGCGGGGACCGGCGGGCGGGGACGGTTGCCGGCTGGCTGGTCCACCTCGAGGAGGCGGGCATCTCCCCGGAAGCCCACCTGCTGTGGGACGGGTCCCGGGTCCTCGACGGCGGCGTCCGCGAGCGCTGGACCACCCGGTGGCTGCTCCAGCTCGGGGCGACGTTCGACCTCGAGCGCCTTGCCGGCTGGAAGGGGGCCACGGGGTTCGCCGGGTTTCACGTCCACCGGGGACGGGACGGGTCCCTCGACGCCGGCGACATCCAGGCCTACTCGAACATCGACGCCGACCGGTTCACGGAGATCGACGAGCTGTGGCTCGAGCAGCGGCTCCTCGACGACCGGGTCCGGCTCAAGGTCGGCCGCGTCGACGCGAACACCGAGTTCGCGTGCATCGACGCCGCCGGCGACTTCCTGAACTCGTCCGCCGGCTTCAGTCCCACGATCCTGACCCTGCCGACCTACCCCTCGCCCGAGCCGAGCGTCAACCTGTTCGTCGAGGTGGCGCCCCGGGTGACCGTCGGCCTCGGGATCTACCGCAGCGCGCTCGCCCGGCACGTGCTCACCCTCTCGCCGGACGAGCGGTTCCTGGTCGGCGAGGTGGACGTGCGCTGGGACGCGAGCGGCACCGGGAAGCTCGGGATCGGCGGCTGGCACGAGTCGGCCACCCTCGAGCGGTTCGACGGCGGCACCGAGGACGGCACCTCGGGGATGTTCGCCGTCTTCGAGCAGCGGCTCTGGGCGGCCGGCGCGGGCGAGGACGCGGAGCCGGCGCGGGCCCTCTCGCTGTTCGCCCAGTACGGCAGCGCGGACGAGGACGTCGGCGACTTCGCCCACCACTACGGGATCGGGCTGCTCGCGAGGGGCCCGGTGCCGGGCCGCCCCGGGGACGTCGCCGGCGTGATGGTCTCGCGGGTCGATCTCAGCGACGTGCCGGCGGCCGGCTTCCCGGACGACGAAACGGCCTGGGAAGTGTTCTGGTCCTTCGAGGTGACTCCGTGGCTGCACGTGCAGCCGGACGTGCAGTACATCCGGCACCCGTCCGGCAGCGCCGAGGGCATCGACGACGCGCTGGTCGGCACCCTCCGCGTGCACCTCGACTTCTGATTCCGGGGTCGCCGCGTGGTGCGCGGCGCTTCGCGCCGCCCGGGTCGCCTTCCGGCGACCCCTACACGAAACCCGCGGGTCGCCTTCCGGCGACCCCTACACGAGGTCCCCTGCGGGAGACCCGCATTGCCCGCGGGCGGCGGGCGCGTCAGGGGGCGTCGCGGAGGAGGGCGGCCAGGCGGGGGAGGGCCTCGCGGGTCCGGGTCCCGTACCAGAAGAGGTCGCGCCCGTCGACGGGAACGGCGCGCGGGGGCGCGGCCCGGCGGCGCGCCACCGCGTCGATCAGCGGCGCCGCCGCGTCCCTCGTGAAGGCGTACGGCTCGCTGGGGAGCAGGACCACCGCGGGCTCGAGGGCCGCGGCCTCCCCGAGGGGAACGCGGGGGTAGCGGGGCGGCCCCGCCGGCACCACCGCGAGGCCGAGGCGACCGAGCAGGCGGCCGGCGTACGTCTCCCGCGCCACCAGGATCCACGGGTCGCGCCAGGCGGGAACCAGCGCCCGGGGCGGATCGGCGGGCGGCGCCGGCAGGGACGCGAGCGCCTCCTCGAGGGCGGCCGCCTCCTCGTCGCCCCGCGGGAGCCCGAGGCGCCGGCCGAGCTCCCGGAGGAGCGGCGGGACGTCCGCGGGGTCCTCGACCCGGGCGACGAGAAGCTCGATCCCCGCCTTGGCGAGGGCCTCCGCGTCCTCGCGGCGGTTCTCGTCCCGGTCGAGCAGGACCAGGTCCGGTCGCAGGGCGACGATCCGCTCGAGGTCCGGCGTCTTCGTCCCGCCGACCGCCGGCACCGGGCCCTCCGCCCCGCGCACCCGCGGGCAGAAGGCGGTCCTCCCGGCGAGGAGCCCCGCGCCCCCGAGGGCGGTGACGGTCTCCGTCAGCGAGGGGACCAGGCTGACGACGCGGGGTGCCGGTCCGCCTGCCGCCATCGCCTCGCTCCCTTCCGCTCCCGCGCCGGGCCCCCGCGCGCGCCGTGCGGCCGTTCGCGGCGGACCCGCCCCGGCCGCCGCTACGGCCGGAACGTCCAGCGCAGCTTGACCACGACCTGGTCGTCCAGCGGCCGGAACGCGAACGCGCCGACGTCCCGGCCGGCCTCCTCGTCGAACGGTCGCAGCCAGTCGCGGTTCCAGACGACGTAGAGGTCGTTGCCCGGCCGGATCGTCCACCTGAGCCGGGTGTTCATCCCGAGGTTCCGCGACTCGCTGTCGTACTGGAAGTAGCTCGAGAGCACGACGTCGGGCGTGAACGCCCACACCGCCTTCAGTTGCCAGAGCCGCTGGATGAAGTCCCCGTACGGCAGGTGCCCGACGTCGGTCTCTCCCTCGAGGGAGAGCGAGAGGTGTCCCCCCGGGTCGGTCCAGGTGACGAACCCCTCGTACTGGGTGAGATGCCCGTCGTAGAACTCGCCGAACCAGATCGTCGCCCCGACCCGGGCCGGCCGGTGGCGCGAGGACTGGGCCTCCACCCGGTAGCGGGTCATGTGGTAGTCGCCCGGCGGGATCACGACGCCCGGCGCGATCTCGAACGGCTCGTCGATCCGCTCGTACTGGGGCACCCAGTTCGCCTCGAGGTGCTCGCCGGTCTCCGTCGCCGCGTTGAACGGCGCGGTGAAGACCCGCCACGACTGGGTGCCGCCGTCCCCGTGCAGGTCGCGGACGACCGTCACGTAGAACTCGAAGTAGAACTGCCGCACCCAGTCGAAGAGGCTCCCGTCCGGCGGCCGCGGCTGGTAGGCGCCGCCCCCCTGGAACCAGCGGGTCCCCGGCCGCGGGAGGAACCCGAGGGCCGGGTCCATCGCCTCCCCGAACTGCTTGTAGACGAAGAAGACGTCCCACAGGTCGTTCGGGTAGTCGATCTTGAGGCCCCAGCCCGACCGGTCCCCGTCGGGCACGTCCCCCCGGGTCGTCGCGGTCCACGCTCCGACCGAGAAGTTCTTGTCCCCCCGGAAGGTCGACGTCTGCCAGTTGACGTCCAGGCCGTAGAGGGCGTTGTCGTGGACGCCGTCCGGGTCGCCGTTCGTCGAGATGGCGCCGACGGTCAGGTGCTCGTCGACGTCGTAGGTCACCCGCCCGGCGAACAGGTTGGTCCCCTTCGCGCCCGGGGCGTCACCGGTCTGCGCGTCGAGCAGGGCCACCCCCCAGCGCCCGGCCTGGCCGAGCAGCTTGAGGCCGACGTCGATCGGCACCTGGTGGCCCCGGTACAGGCCGACCCGCCGGGAGAAGAACGGGATGAAGTCGACGTGCAGCCCGGCGCCGAACCGGAACAGGTTGGACCCCTCGAGGAAGAATGCCCGCTTCTCCGGGAAGAACAGCGGGAACCGGGTCAGGTTCACCTGGCGGGTGTCGACCTCGGTCTCCGCGAAGTCGGTGTTCACCGTCAGGACCGCCGTCATCTCCGGCGTCACGTTCCAGGTGACGTCGAGTCCGCCGTCCCCTTCCGTCGCCTCGTCGTCGGTCCCGCGCACCCGGTGGTAGCGGACGAGCCCGTAGGGACTGATCGAGAGGCCGCGTCCCTGGCGGAGCCCGCCGACGCCCACCAGCTTCCCTGCCCGGCGGAAGTCCGTGATGAACGAGTCGAGGGTGGTCCCGGCCCAGCGGAGGGTGATCCGGTCGCGGGAGACGTACCGCTCGACGTTGAACTCCCAGGCGTCCGCCCCGGGCGTGAAGCGGAGCGTCTGGGCCGGGATCCGGATCTCGGCGACCCATCCCTCCGGCGTGACCCGGGCCCGCGCGTCCCAGATGCCGTCCCAGTCGGTGGAGAAGTCCTCCGGGCCGGAGATCAGCCCGTCGAGGCGGGCGCCCGCGGCGTTGACCCGGAAGGCGTACCCGCGCCGCCGGTCCCCGAGCGTCGAGAGGACGACCATCACGGTGTCGTCCCCGTACATGTTCCCGTCCCGCTGCATCGTGTGGATCGCGATCCGGTCCGGCTCCGGGTCCCGGCAGACGATCCCGAGGTAGAGGTTCCGCTCGTCGACCAGCACCCGGACCTCGGTCCGGTACGGCGTCGGCTCCCCCGGGCGCGGCTCCTGCTGGACGAGGTCCTCGATCAGCCCGGCCCTCCGCCAGTCCGGCTCGTCCAGCTTCCCGTCGATCCTGATCGGTCCCTCGGCCCGCCCCGCGACGACGACCTTCGGCCCCGGCGCCGCGGAGGCTGGCGGGACCTCGGGGGCTACCGGGGCGGCCCTCCGGGCGTGGCCCGATGCGAACGCTGCCGCCGAGCCGGCGGGCAGGGCGACGGCGAGAAAGACCAGGGAGCGGACGAGGAGATTGAGCGGGGGAAGGGACCGTCCGCGGAGCCCGCGCCACCGCCGGCGTGGGCCGACGGGACGGACGGTGCAGACCGGGCGAGGCTGCGGGACCCGGGCGGGGCGGTTCTCGGGCATCGCGGGCACGGTTCGGGCCTCCGTTCGCGCTACCGTTGGTGCTGCCCTCGTGCGTGGCCGTGTCGGCCCCGTGTCGGCGGGCTGGTTGCCGGTCTTCCCGGGGCCGGTGACCGATGGCCGGCCAGCATACCCCGCCGGCGCCGCCGCCGGTTCCCTCTCCCCGTGACCGGTCGTCCCACCCGTCCGCACGGCCCCCCGGCCGCCGGCGCGCTGTCGCCGTCCCCGCCCCCGGCGGACGGTCGTTCCGCTTCCCGCGCCTGCGGCTGGCATTCCCGCCCCCCCGGCGGACGGTTGTTCCGCTTCCTGCGCCTGCGGCTGGCGTTCCCGCCCCCCGGCGGACGGTCGCTCCGCTTCCTGCGCCTGCGGCTGGTGTTCCCGCCCCCCGGCGGATCCCTGTTGTCCCCCGTTCACCCTCTCCCGTTTCTTTCCTGCCTTACTCACGACCACGACGGCAACTCCTGTTGTCCCCCGTTCCCTGTCCTCCGTCCGCCATCGCACTCGCTGCCTCCGCCAGGTCGTCCTCCTCTCCCGCAGAGAACGGGGTCAGATGCAATCTCCAGAACAGAGAACGCGGGTTCCCGCGACGTATTCGTGAGAATCGGCCCGGTCCCGTGCCCCGGGGGGTGGCCCGAATGTCCGCGAGCGTTCGCCCCTGTTCGGCCCGACTGCTGCCCGGGGCCGCCGATTGCAGGAACCCGCATTCTCTGTCGCGGACATTGCAGAACGACGTCTTCCCTGTCGAGATTCGTGCAGAACGAACGGTTCTCTGTCGCGGACCGTCCCGTCTCCACCTCTCGGTGGCCGAAGGCGACCGTTCGGGGGAAAGCACGGGGGGTGCCGGTTGCCGGGGGGACCGGATCCCCGTACCCCCTACCGCGGGTGACCCCGGTGGCCCGGGGCACCCGGGAGGAGGGTCGCGGGCCGCCGGTCCCGCGGTCGGGCGCGGGAGCGCCGCACCGCGCGGGGCCACGGGCGGCCCGGGTTCGGGCGCGTGCCGGGAGGGGCGCGGCGTCCGCGCGGTTCCGGGGGGATGCCCCCGGGCCGGGGCGCGGAGCGTTCCGGCCGGGGAGGAGGAGAGGTCGCCGATGCTCCCCGTCCG
>CAYQTA010000075.1:0-3906 GCA_964420365.1 uncultured Acidobacteriota bacterium
CATTTCCGGAGGCCACGTCCGGACCTCTTCCTTGACTTCTCGAAGAACCTCGCGGAGCCACGCGTCCCGCCGCCCCGGCCGATCTCCCTGCACGCTCATCCGCTAGTCCCCGCTCTCCGAGAGCGCGGTGTTCGTCTCGAGGACGAAGAACTCCCGCGCCAGGTAAACCTGAGGATACCGCCCCTGCTCGACGGCGTGAATGGGCCGCGCCTCGCGCGGTGATGGGGTGGAGGGTCCGGGCGACGGGGGCGCGGGGCGGCAACGTTCCGCGGAAATGCGACTTTCCGGGCAACGTTCCCCCGGGAATGCAACAAATCGGGGAGACGTTCCCCGGGAATGCGACACTCGGCCCCGGAGAGCCCAACGTTCCCCCGCTATTGCAACAAGAACTGTCGCATTCCGGCGGAACGTTGGCCGTCCTGTTGCAAAACGCTGGAACGTTCGGCCGGAACGGACCGGGTTCGCGGGCGGTGCGGGCCAGCGGCGCCGGGCCGCCGGGTGGGCTCAGGTGGCGAGGGTGAAGGCGGCGAGGGCGACGAGGAGGCTGGCGAGGGTGCCGACGAGGAACTGCTCGGCGAAGGCGTCGCCGTCGGGGTCGCGCTCGAAGCGGCGGAAGCGGACGATCGACTTCGCGGCGATCACGAGGCCGAGGGCGCCGAAGGCCCCGGCGAGCAGCAGCGCGAGGGCGAGGAACCGCTCGAGAATGCCGACCAGGCGGCCGGCGGAGATGTCGGGGGGAGCGGGACTCCCGGCGGCGGCGTCCCCGGGCGGGACGGGGCGGGCGAGGCCGCGGAGCAGGTCGGCCACCAGCACGGCCCCGGGCCGTCCGCAGAGCAGGAAGGCGAGCAGCACCCGCCCGGCGTCGAGCCACGTGCCGGGGAGGGGGACCGGGCCGCCGGGCAGGAGGTTGCCGGGGGAAGCCGAGGCCGGGAGCCCGGGCCATCCCCAGCGGGCGACGGCCGCGAGGGCGGCAATCACCGCGAGGTGCCCCGCCTGGTCCAGGGCGAAGGCCCGGAACGGCGACCACCCCCGGGCGACCGCGTGCTGCTTCAGGAGGTCCACGAGGAAGTGGGTGGCGAGGGTGACGGCCGCCGCGGCGAGGGCGGCGCGCCACGGGACGAACGGCGCGAGCACGAGGCCGGACGCGAGGGCGACGATGCCGGCGTGGCGCACCTGGGGCCCCCAGGCCGGGTGCCGCTGCTTGGCCGCGACGAGGTCGTTCCCCTGGAGGTAGAAGTCGCCGAGGACGTGGCCCGCGAGCAGCAGGAGGGCGAGCGCGCCCGCGGGGGCGTGGAAGAGGTCCGCGGCGGTCACGGGCGGTCTCCCGGCGCCGGGGACGGGGGGCTGGAAGGGGCGGGCGCGCGCCCGGCCAGGTGGGCGAGGAGACGCACCGCGGCGTGCTCGGCGGAGGTGACGGCGTCGAAGCCGGCGGCCCGGAGGCCCCGCGAGAGGGTGGCGGGAGCGATCCCGAGCCGTTCCGCCGCGGGCCGCTGGGCGCCGCGGAAGGGGTCGCGGCCACCGCCGGCCTCGGCGGGAGCGGCGAGGATCCGCAGGAGGTCCCGGCTCGTGTCCTCGGGGGGAACGTCCGCCGGACCGGGCAGGTGCCAGCGGACGGCCCAGACATACTCGAGCTGGCGCTTCGTCCAGCGGGCGCGGACGGCGCCGTCCAGGTGGAAGAGCGCGGTGAGGGTGTCGTCCCAGGGATCCCCGAATCCCCTCGCCACGAGGAGGGCCCTGCGGGCCTTGGCCGCGTCGACGGCGGCCCGGGCCCGGTGGAAGGCGGGGCCGTCCATCTCGGCGGGGTGGTCGGCCCAGGGGGTCGTGACCGGGCCGCGGCCGAGGCCGAAGCGGACCCCGTGGGGATGGAGGCGCTCGGCGACCTCGCGGACGACGACCACCACCGCGGCCGGCTCGCGGAAGACCCCCTGGAACTCGTCCCCGCCGGTGAGGGCGAGGCGGGTGGCGAGGGGGGCGGGGGCGCCCGGCACCAGGCCGTCCCGCCGGAGGAGCCCCTCGAGGTCGCCGAGGACCCGGCGGAGCCGCTCCTGCAGGCGGGCCCGTTCGGTCGCGTCGATCTTCCGGGAGGCGTGGACGTCCCCGACCAGGACGGCGACGTCCCGGAGGGCGGGGGCGGAAGCCGGGGAGGAAGTGTTCATCTGCGTTCGGAATCCATTGTGAGGCCAAAGATATTGCATGGTCAAGGCTGATATGAAGAAATGAGTCATAAACGACTCATATCCGTATCTTAGCGTTATCCATGCAACAGGAAGCGCCGCGATCACCGGGCCTCCCGGTCCCCGCCGCGCCAGGCCGCCCCGCGCTCCTGTCCGGGCCCCCGCCCGCCGCGCCCCCGTCCACCCGCGCCGCCCGGCCCGCCCCCGTCCACCCGCGCGGCACCCCGGGCCCGTCCTTCCCGCGCCTCCTTCCCTCCCGGGATCCCGAGTAGAATCCGGGACATGCGCGAGAGGGACGGCGGAGGGAGCGTTCGGGAGGACGCGGCCGCGGGCGGCGACCGGGCGGCCGGCCCTTCCGGCGCGGCGGGCGGGGAGCCGCGCCACCCGGCGCGGGGGGCCGGCAGCGCGCCTCCCGGGGAGGCCGCCCCGGGGGGGACCCGGGCCGGGGGGCGCCGTTTCGTCGTCGCGGTGCTGGTGGTGCTGCTGGCGTGGCGGGCGTTCGTCTGCCTCGGGTTCGTGCCGTGGTGGGAGGCCCGGGCGAACGTGGCCCCCGCGCCGGACGCCTACCCGGTGCTGGCCCGGTCGCTCCTCGAGCGCCACGAGCTGGGGTACCTGGAGCACGGAGCGAGTCCGACCACCGTCCGCACGCCCGTGTTCCCCGCCTGGCTCGCCCTCGGCATGCTTCTCGGGGGCGACCGTCCGTCGTGGCTCGCCTTCTGGGCGTCCCTGGTGCCGATCGTCGCCGGGACCTGGCTGGCGGTCGCCGCCCGCCGGCGGTGGGGGACCCTCGCCGGGTGGGTGGCCGCGGCCGTGGCCGTGCTCCACCCGATCCCGTCCCTCGTCACCGGCCGCGTGATGTCGGACGAGTTCTCCGGCGCCCTCGGGATCCTCGCCCTCCTCGCCTGGACGGCGGGGGGCGCCCCGCCCGGGGACCGTCCCCGGCACGGCCTCCGCCGGGCGCTCGCGGCCGGGCTCCTGATGGGGGCCCACCTGCTCGCCCGCTCGACGGGCCTGCTGACCCTCGCCGGGTGGGGCCTCGTCGTCGGCCTCCGGGAGCGCGCCCGCTGGCGGGAGGCGCTGGCCGTGCTCCTGCTCGCCCTCGCCCCGGCCCTCGCCTGGTCGGTCCGGTCGAGCCTGCTCGAGGGGCGGCCCGTCGTCATCAGCTCCCTGGCCTTCTACAACTTCTGGCTCGGCGAGGCGCAGGACCGGCTGGGGGCGGAGGCCCGCCGCGGCGACCACTTCGTCGCGAAGACCCGCCTGGTCCTCGAGGAGGGAGGCCTCGCCGACCGGGACCCCCGGGACTTCTGGTACGGCCGGCTCACCCCCGCCGAGGTCGCCCGCCTCGAGCCGGCCCTCCGCGCCGCCGCCCTCCGCCGGGTCCGCGAGGACCCCCTCGGGTACCTGGCCCGGGTGGCCCGGGGGCTCTGGAGGTTCTGGATCGGTGCCGAGACCGTCGCCCGCCAGCGGCAGTACCTGCTGGTCGTCCCCCCGGTGCTGCTCCTGGCCCTCCTCGGGGCCGCCGCCGGCTGGCGACGCGACCGCTTCCGCTCGGACCCCCTCGCGGCCCTCGCCCTCGCCACGATCGCCCTCTACTGGCTCGCCTACGCCGCGATCGTCCCCTACGCCCGCTACTCGGCCGAGGTCTACGCCCCCCTCGCCTGGCTCGCCGCTGGCGGTGCAAGGGCTTTCGAGACGCTCTCACTGAGCGGCGTACTAGTTTGCCGTCATTGCC
>CAYQTA010000076.1:0-3525 GCA_964420365.1 uncultured Acidobacteriota bacterium
CCCCGGAGGAGATGCCGACCGCCCCGTCACGGGGCGCATCGAGCAAGCCTCTCAGGGTCGACCCGGCCCGGATCGACGCCCTGATGGACCTGGTCGGCGAGCTGGTCGTCGCCAAGAACGGCCTGCCGTTCCTCGCGCGCCGGGCGGAGGAGGAGCATGGCAGCCGCGAGCTGGCCAAGGAGATCAAGGCCCAGCACGCGGTGATCAACCGGATCGCCGAGGAGCTCCAGGCCGCCGTGATGCAGGTGCGGATGGTCCCGGTCTCCCGCGCCGTGCAGCGCTTGCCGCGTCTCGTCCGGGACGTCGCCCGGAAGCTGGGCAAGGAAGTCAACCTCCGGGTCGTCGGCGAGGACGTCGAGGCGGACAAGACGGTCGTGGAGGAGCTCGGCGAACCGCTGATCCACCTGGTGCGCAACAGCCTTGACCACGGCCTCGAGAGCCCCGAGGAGCGGGAGGCGGCGGGAAAGCCGCGGGAGGGGACGATCGAGATCGTCGCCACCCGGCGGGAGGACCACGTCACCCTGGAGGTCCGGGACGACGGCCGGGGGATCGACCCGGAGGTCATCAAGCGCAAGGCCTGGCAGAAGGGGCTGATCGACGAGGGACAACTGGAGTCGATGCCCGGCCAGGAGGCCCTCCAGCTGATCTTCGCGCCGGGCTTCTCGACGGCGGAACAGGTCTCCGACCTCTCGGGCCGCGGGGTCGGCATGGATGTCGTCCGCGCGATGGTCCAGCGGTGCGGAGGCGAGGTGAACGTCACCAGCGAGCAGGGGAAGGGAACGACGATCACCCTGAAGCTCCCCCTCTCGATGGCGGTCAGCCGCGTCCTGACGATCGAGGTGGGAGACAACACCTTCGGCGTGCCCCTCGAGAGCATCGTCGAGACGGTCCGTCTCCCCGCCGGCGCGATCCACCGGGTCAAGGACCGGGACGTGGTGAACCTCCGGGACCGCGTGATCCCGGTCGCCTGGCTGCACGACCTGCTGGGGCTGGAGCGTCCGGAAGGATGGACGGGGTCGGAGGAACTCCCCCTCCTCGTCGTCCAGGTGGACGGCCAGGAGGCGGGCCTCGTCGTCGACCGCTTCCTCGAGGGAATCGACATCATCCTGAAACCCCTGGAGGGCCTGATGGCATCCGTCCGCGAGTACTCCGGCAGCGCCCTCCTCGGGGACGGGAGCGTGCTGCTCGTGCTCAACCTCAAGGACCTGCTCTCCCGGATGGCCTGACGGAGGAACAGATGCCGGTGACGCTGAAGAAAACCGTCGCGAACCTCGAGGGGGCCTGCGTCATCGAGGAGGTCGAGGAGCTCCTCGGATGGCTGGCCGACAACCCGAGGGGGAAGGTCAACCTCGCCAGGTGCGAGCACCTCCACGCGGCGCACCTGCAGGTCCTGATGGCCCTCCGTCCGAGGATCTCGAGGATGCCGGAGGACCCGGACCTCGCCGCCTGGGTGGAGCGAGCCCTGGTCGATCACGTGGAGAACAGCTAGGAGGACAACGACCCGGCCCGGCCGGGGGGGGGGAACACCATGGCCAGGATCTACCTCGTCGACGACTCGACCACGATGCTGATGAGCCTGAAGGCGATCCTCGAGAAGGCGGGCCACCAGGTCCGGACGGCCCCCGACGGCAGGAAGGGTCTCGAGCTGGTCCGGAAGGAAGGCAAGCCCGACCTGGTGATCACCGACCTGAACATGCCCGGGATGGACGGGATCACGATGATCCGCGAGCTGCGCAAGATCCCGGCGATGCGCTTCACGCCGATCCTGATGCTGACGACCGAGTCCCAGCAGGCGAAGCGGCAGGAGGCGAAGAAGGCGGGGGCCACCGGCTGGCTGGTCAAGCCGGTGTCGGCACGGGACCTCCTCGGCGTCCTGCAGCGCGTCCTGCCGCGGGCCGGGGCGATGGCGTCCCGCTGAACGACGAGACGGAGGATCCCGATGGCCGCCTCACCCTGCACACGCCTCCTGCCTGCCTGGCTGCCGGTGGGCGTCGTCGCCGGCGGCTTCCTCTCCTGGCTCCTCGGCTGGGCGGGAGCCGCCCTGCTCCTCGCCGGGATCGGCGTCGGCCTCGCCGCGGGCCGCCGTCTCGCCGCCGCCGGTTCCCGGGAGTCCGCCGACGAGGAACCGTCGTCCGCGTCCCTCCCCGCCGCGGTGGGAGACGCCCCGGGCGAGGAGGGCGCCGGGCAGCAACCCTCGGCCGACGAACCGGGCGGGAAGCCCGCGGGGGACGCGTTGACCGAGGCCCCGGCGACCGATCCGGTCCCGGTCGAGGCCAGGACCGCGCACGAGGCGCCGCTCGACGCGAGCGGGACGGACGCTGCCCGTTCCCTTCGCTTCCTCCGGGAGAACCTGCCGGAGCTGGAGCGGACCGTCGAGATCCTCGTCGCCCACCTGCAGACCGTCGTCGACGACACGGACGAGGCCTCCGGGTCGATCGTCTCCCGCCTGCAGGAGCTGGACGGGGTGGTCGGCTCGATCGTCCGCGAGGTGGAGGAGGCGAGCCGCATGATCGCGGAGCTCTCCCCCGAGACGGCGGGGCGAGCGGACGACCTCGCCGAGATCGCCCGCTACCTGGACCAGCGCGGGACCCGGATGCAGGAGGACCGGGCCCGGGCCGAGGCGGTCCTCGCCGCCACCGAGCCGATGACCGGGTTCACCCGGACCCTCCGCGACATCTCGATGAAGACGAACCTGCTCGCGCTCAACGCCGCCATCGAGGCGGCGCGGGCGGGAGAGCACGGGAAGGGGTTCGCCGTCGTCGCCGAGGAGGTCCAGGCCCTGGCGCGGGAGGCGAAGGCGGCGGCGGAACAGATCGACGAGGGGATCGCCGCCGTCGTGGGCACGATCCGCAGCCAGCTCCACGAGTCCCTCAGCCGCGAGGCCGTCGCCCGCGAGCTCGAGCTGCTCGGCGAGATCCGGGAAAGCCTCGACCGGGTCGGCCGCCTCCGCGACGTCTCGGCGAACCTCCACGAGCAGGTGGACGTCCTGTCGCACCGGGCCTCGAACCTGGTGATGGAGACGATCGCCGGCATCCAGTTCCAGGACATCGTCCGGCAGAAGGTCCAGAAAGTGCAGGACACCATGCGCGACCTCGTCGGCTGGTGGGAACGGGTCGCCGCGACGGTGGAGAACGCCGACCACCCCGACGCCCTGTGCGAGATCGAGGCGTTCCGGGCCGACCGGATGGCCGAGTCCTACGTCATGGCCTCCCAGCGAAGGGTCCACGACGCGCTCGCGGGTGGCACGGGTGATCCCTCGGCCGTCTCCGCGAACGCGGACGGGCCGGCCATCGAGTTGTTCTGAAGGGTTGTCTCGAAGGGCGCCCCGCGGGGCGCCGGCATGCCCTCTTTCTGCCCACGGCGGATCCGGGGAACCCCACCATCCCCGGATCCGCCTCTCTCGTCTCGGGTTGTGGAAAACTCGCCCGGGACCCTTGTCCGCGGCCCCCGGCGGGTGGTAGTCTTCGGCGGTCCACCGGGGCGGTGGAAACGGGTTCCCACAGGGCACGCTGAACAGGGTCGAGC
>CAYQTA010000077.1:0-144546 GCA_964420365.1 uncultured Acidobacteriota bacterium
CGCCAGCGCCGACGCCGTCACCGCCACCCGGTGCACCCACGCACCACGCAGCACACCCATCGTCCACAGCGTCCCCACCACCAGGAACCCGGCCAGCGGGAACAGCGGGATCAGCCAGATGTACGGCAGCACGTTCATCGCACCGTCTCCTCTACCACTTCATTCGCGCCGCCTCGTCCACCATCACCGTGTCCCGGTTGCGGTAGAGGGCGAGCACGATGGCGAGGCCGACCGCGACCTCGGCGGCGGCGATCACGATCACGAACACGGAGAAGACCTGGCCGACCGGGTCGGGCAGGAAGCGCGAGAAGGCGATGAAGTTGAGATTCCCCGCGTTCAGGACCAGCTCGACCGACATGAACATCACGATCGCGTTCCGCCGGACGAGCATCCCGATCGTGCCGATGCCGAGCATCGCCACGGAGACCAGGAGGACGTGGTGGAGTTCCAGCATCGCTTCCCTCACCGCTCCCTGTGGGCCAGGACGACCGCCCCGATCATCGCGACCAGCAGCAGCACCGACGCCAGCTCGAAGGGGACGAGGTAGGAGGTGTAGAGGAGCTGGCCGACGTGCTCGAGGTTCCCCAGCGCGCCCGCCGCGCCGCCGCCCCGCAGCACCTCCTCGAGGGCGGCGGCCCCGGGAACCTGCCGGGCCGGCTCCTGCAGGAGGAGTGCCCCGACGAAGGCGGTGAAGAGGATCCCGAGCATCGCCGCGGCGATTCGCCACCCGGCGGAAGGCTGCGGCCCGATGCGCCCCGCGTCGGTGTCGAGGCCCCGCTGCTCGAGGTCGACCAGCATGATCACGAACAGGAACAGCACGAGGACCCCGCCGGCGTAGACCATCAACTGAACGACGGCGAGGAACTCGGCCCAGAGCACCACGAACAGGCCCGCGACCGCCGAGAGCCCGAGCAGCAGCCCGAGGGCGGAATAGACCGGGTTCCGGGCGAGGATCACGCCGAGGGCCCCCGCGAGGACGAGGCCGGCCAGGATGGAGAACACCAGCAGTTCCACGGTTCCGTCCTCCCCGCCGTCAGGACCGGCGGCCGTAGACCACCTTGTCCTTGCCGAAGTAGAGCTCCCGGAGGTCCGCCTTGAACTCGTCCCTCCGGTACCGCGCAAGCTCGTAGTCGTGGCTCATGTAGATCGAGGTGATCGGCTTCGTCGGGCAGGCCTCGACGCAGAGGCCGCACAGGCAGCAGCGCTCGTAGTCGATGGTGAACACCCTCGGACGCTTCCCCCGCCCGGATGGATGCGGTTCGTCCTCGATGTGGATGCACTCGTCGGGACAGATCCGCTCGCACTGGTGGCACGAGATGCAGAGCTCCTCCCCGGTCTCGGGGTGGGACCGCAGGCGCGGGACGCCCCGGTACCGCGGCTCGAGCGGCAGGCGCTCGTCCGGGTACTGGATCGTGAACGGCTCGCGCAGCGCGCGGAAGTTGTGCACGAGGGTGACCATCAGGCCCTCGATCAGCTCGCCGAGAACCAGCCGCTTCCAGAGCGGGGGGCGCTCCGGTCGCGGGGTGCGCTTGACCTTGATCGCCACGTCCGCCTCCTCAGGCCACGAGCGCGTCGAACGCCAGGAGCGCGACGCCGGTGAAGAGGATCCAGGCCAGGCTGACGGGGATCATGAACTTCCACCCGACCTCCATCAGCTGGTCGTAGCGGTAGCGCGGGAAGGTGGCCCGGAGCCAGAGGTACACGTAGAGGACCAGGAACGTCTTGAGGGCGAACCAGAAGAGCCCCAGCGCGAGCTGGACCCCCGGGCCGCCCCAGGCCCCCGAGAGAAGCGCCGGGACCGCGGGCACCAGGTGGCCGAGCCCGAGGGTGATCGGCAGCCACCCGCCGAAGTAGACGGTGACGACCAGCGCCGAGATCACGATCATGGCGATGTACTCGGCCAGGAAGAAGAAGGCGAACTTCATCCCCGAGTACTCGGTGTGGAACCCGGCGACCAGCTCGGTCTCCGCCTCCGGCAGGTCGAACGGCGCCCGGTTGTTCTCCGCGACCCCGGCAACGTAGAAGAGCAGCACGCCGACCGGCTGCAACCAGAAGAGCCACGTGTGCTCGGCCTGCCACTCCACGATCTTCACCGTGGAGGCCGTCCCGGCGATCATCAGGGCACCGATGATGGCGAGCCCCAGCGGCACCTCGTACGAGATCATCTGCGCGGCGCTCCGCAGGCCGCCCAGCAGGGGATACTTGGAATGGCTGGCCCACCCGCCGAGAACGATGCCGAACACCCCGATCGAGGAGATCGAGAGGATGTAGATGATCCCGACGTTGACGTCGGTGATCACCGGGCGGATCTCGTAGCCGAAGACGTGCAGCGTCGCCCCCGTCCCCGCCCACGGGATCACCGCGAGGGCCGCGATCGCCGTCATCGTCGCCAGCACCGGCGCGAGCCAGAAGACGAAACGGTCGGCCTTCGCCGGGATGATGTCCTCCTTCAGGAGGAGCTTCACCACGTCGGCGATCGGCTGCAGCAGCCCGCGGGGGCCGACCCGGTTCGGGCCGATCCGCACCTGCATGAAGGCGATGACCTTCCGCTCCAGGAGCGTGATGTAGGCCACGACGCCGAGCAACAGCATGACCACGACCAGCGCCTGGATCGCGGGAACGAGGAACGCTTCGAGGAAGGTCTGCACGGCCGCTCCTCCCCGGTCAACGGTCCACGCAGCCGAGGACGATGTCGATCGTCCCGATCAGCGCGATCACGTCGGCCACCATGTGCCCCTTCGAGAGCACCGGCAGCGCCTGGAGGTTGTTGAAGGACGGCGAGCGGAAGCGCACGCGGTACGGCCTGTCCGAGCCGTCCGCCTGCAGGTAGACCGACATCTCCCCGCGGGGAGACTCGGTCATGAAGTACGCCTCCGCGCCGGCGGGAGCCTTGATCCGCTTCGGGACCTTCGTCATCACGTCGCCGTCCGGCAGGTTCGCGAGCGCCTGGAGGATGATCCGGCGGGACTGCCGCATTTCCTCCATCCGGACCAGGTAACGGTCGTAGGTGTCGCCCCGTTCCCCGACCGGCACGTCGAAGTCCAGCTCGTCGTACACCTCGTAGGGAAGGTGCTTGCGCACGTCGTAGTCGATGCCCGAGCCGCGCAGGGACGGGCCGGTCAGGCCCCACGAGATCGCCGTGTCGGCATCGATCACGCCGATTCCCTCGGTCCGCTTGCGCCAGATCCGGTTGTTGGTCAGCAGCGTCTCGTACTGCTGGAGCCGGACCGGGAACTCGTCGAGCATCCGCTTCGCCGCGTCGGCCCAGCCATCCGGCAGGTCGAACGGCATCCCACCGATCCGGACGGCGTTGTACGTGAGCCGCGCCCCGCAGTACGCCTCGAACAGGTCGAGGATCTTCTCCCGCTCGCGGAACGCGTAGAGGAAGATCGTCATCGCGCCGATGTCGAGGGCATGGGTCGCCAGCCACAGCAGGTGGCTCGCGATTCGCTGGAACTCGGCGAGGATCACGCGCAGGTACTTCGCCCGCGGCGGCGGATCGATCCCGAGCAGCCGCTCGACGGCACCGACGTAGGAGTGGTTCTCGGCAAAGGAGGCGACGTAGTCGAGCCGATCGGTGTACGGAATGATCTGGGGATAGGTCCGCGTCTCGGCGAGCTTCTCCACTCCCCGGTGCAGGTAGCCGATGATCGGCTTCATCCCGACGATCGTCTCGCCGTCGAGCTTCAGGAGCAGCCGGAGCACCCCGTGGGTGGCGGGATGCTGCGGCCCCATGTTGATCTCGAGCTCCTGGGTGCGGAACACGGTCGCCTCCCGTCAGCGGTAGCTCTTGTGGTCCCCCGGCTTTCCCTCGAGGGGATAGTCCTTGCGCAGGGGATGCCCTTCCCAGTCGTCCGGCAGGAGGATCCGGGCGAGGTCCGGGTGCCCGGAGAACCGGACCCCGACCAGGTCGTACGCCTCCCGCTCGTTCCAGTCGGCCACGGGGAACACCTCGGCGACCGAGGGGACCGGTTCCTCGTCGCGGGTCCAGGCCTTCACCGTCAGCAGGTGGCCGTGGACCGTCGAGTAGAGGCAGTAGGTCACCTCGAGCGTGCCGTGCTCTCCCTCCGGCCAGTGGGTGGCGAACAGGGTGGAGAGGTGGTTCATCCGGCAGTCCGGGTCGTCCCGCAGGAACTCGAGCACCCGGGCCACGTCGTCCCGGCGTACGCGGACGATCGGGACCCCGGCCCAGTAACGGACCTCCTCGACGGACTCCCCCATCGCCGCGCGAAGGCGGTCGACGGGCGCCGAGGGGACCTCCGCCGCGCGGGGATCGCCGGGCTGCTCCTCGGGGGTTCCGGTCTTCTCGTCGGCCATGGTCGCGTGCCCCCTACGCCGCCCCGGAAGGGCGGGCCAGGGTACGGGTCTGCTGGATCTTCTCCTGGAGCCGCATCAGGGCGTAGATCAGCGCCTCCGGCCGTGGCGGGCAGCCGGGAACGTAGACGTCGACGGGAATGATCCGATCGACCCCCTGGACCGTCGAGTAGGTCGGGAACGGCCCCCCGGAGGTCGCGCAGATTCCCATCGCGATCACCCACTTGGGCTCCGGCATCTGCTCGTAGAGGCGCCGGACCAGTGGCGCCATCTTCTCCGTCACGGTCCCGGCGACGATCATCAGGTCGGACTGGCGCGGCGTGGCGCGGAAGATCCCCGCCCCGAAGCGGTCGAGGTCGAACCGCGACGCGCCGGCCGCCATCATCTCGATGGCGCAGCACGCGAGCCCGAACGTCATCGGCCAGAGCGCCGATTTCCGCGCCCAGGCGAAGACCGAGTCGACCGTCGTCGTCAGGATGCCGTCGGGCAGCTTCCCCTCGATCAGGCCCATTCGAGGGCTCCTTTCTTCCAGGCGTACGCGTAGCCGAGGACCAGCACGCCGATGAAAAGGGCCATCTCCACGAAGCCGAACCAGCCGAGTACCCGGTACCGGACCGCCCACGGGAACAGGAAGATCGTCTCCACGTCGAAGATGACGAAGAGCACCGCGATCACGTAGTACCGGATGGAGAACCGCTCGCGGACCCCTCCGGTCGGCTCGACACCGCACTCGTACGACGTGTACTTCTCGGGCTCGGGCTTCCGGGGGGCGAGCAGCATCGAGACCCCGAACGTGACGAGGGGCAGCCCCGCCCCGATCAGGATCATCACGGCGATCGGAAGGTATCCGGTCATCCCTCGACCTCGTCCCGGCGCGGGGCGCGGCACGGCCCCGGCCGGCGTGGCACGGCCCCGCGGCCCGACGGGCCGGGGACCGAAAGCTCCCGTCCTTCCCGCTCGTGGTGCACCGGCCCCCGCAGCTCCCTTCCGTCCCGTCACCGGGGGCCCAAAAGGGGGGCAAGCCTAGCAAAGCGCCCCCCGCGGCTCAACCACGTTTTCGGGCGCCCGCACGCGGTCCCGGGAAACCGGCAACCGCGTCCGGGTCAGCCGGGTCCCGCGGGACCGAGCCGCTCAGCGGGGAAGGCGCGGGAAGAGCTCGACCGTGACCTCGGCGCCGCGGATCGCGACGACACGGGAACCGTCGGGAAGGGCCGCGAGCAGGTCGGCGACGGCCCCGTCCTCGACCAGGAGGGTCGCCCGGATCCGGCCACCGCCCGGCCCGACCTGCCAGCGGTCGTCCAGGAGGCGGTCGACGAGGGGGGCGTCGGGGTCCCCCGCGAGGAGCAGGCCGGCGACCCGGGGGCCGAGCCGGCAGGTGCCGCTCCCGGCGGTGGTGTGGCCCCGGCGGGCAGGGACGAGCAGTTCCGCCGGCCCGATTCCCGGGCGTTCCAGGGCGGCGGCCAGCCCCTCCCATCCGCCGCGCAGCCAGGCGTACGCCGCCCAGCGGAGCCCGTCCCGGAGGTACGCCTCGGCGAGGACCCGCCGGACCGGGTCGAGCCCCAGCCGGCCGATCGCCGCCCGGGGCCACCCGGCCCGGTCCCGGTCCAGCTCGGGGAGGGCACGGCCCACGTCGTCCCCCGCGAGCCCCGCCCCGGTCACGGTGACGACGATTCCGGCGAGCCGGGCGACACCCTCCGCGCGGGCGGCACGGGCGGCCCGCAGGAGCGGGTCCGCCACCGGCGGACCGAGGTGGCGAAACGCGACGGCCCGGGCCCGCTCCCCGGTGGCGGCGATCTCGAACGGGACGAGCCCGACCAGGCGGAAGAGCTCCAGGTCCCCTGGGGAAAGGGGAGGCAACGCCTCCGGGACGAGGATCCGCCCCTTCCCGCCGTCCTCCGCCACCGGCCGGTCGGCCGGCCAGGCCGCGCCGACGACCCCCGCCCCCGGCCCGGAGGACGGCAGCCCGAGGGCCGCCAGCACCGGCCGACATGCCGGAGCATCCGCCGGGGCGAACGCCTCGGAGAGCCACGACGCGGCGACCCGCGCCCGGTCCACCGCCGGGGCGGCCTCGACCGGCACGTCGGCGCGGGCGAAGTCCCCTCCGAGACGCTCCCCCGCCTGGGCGGCAAGGGCCGCCGGGGGCGTTCCCACCCGGACGGTCTCCCGGGGAACCGGTCCGGTCGCCGCGGCCGGCAGCGCGGCGACCGCGGCCACCGCGAGCAGGATCGGACGAACGGGGCGCCTCACCGGTCCCCCCCGAGGGGGGCGAGCAGGACCACGGCCCCGGGGACGAGGCCGAGCCGGCGGGCCTCTCCCGCCGCGACCTCGATGACGTAGGAAGCCGGCCGGTCCGGGGCCCAGGTCGGGCACGGTTCTTCCCGGCACGGGGGCAGCCCTTCCTCGAGATGGACCACCCGGCCGTCCCGGTCGAGCCAGGCGATGTCGAGGGAAACCCGGCACCCCTTCATCCAGAACGGCTCCGGGGCCGGCCGCGGAAACACGAAGAGCATCCCGGTGCCCGGGGGAACCTCGTTCCGCCCGGCGAGCCCGCGGGCCCGCGCCCCGGGCGTCGCCGCCACCTCGAGGACGAGGATCTCCCCCGCGGGAGTGGCCGCGGTGGCCCAGCGGGTCCCCGGCGGCACGCCCGTGGTTCCCCGGGCCGGGGGTACGACCAGCAGGACGACCAGGAGGAACAGGGCGACACCCGCCGGGGTGAGCCGGCCCCGCTCAGGGCGACGGGTGGCCGCCCCGGTGCACCTCGTTACCGTTTTCCACGACGAGATCGGTCGCGTCACCCTGTCCCCCCGGGAGGCCGTCGGAGCCGTAACAGACCACGCGGTAGCCGTCCGGTGTCGGCGCGTACCGCACTTCGTTGCCCCACGGGTCGTGGACCGGCCCCGCGAGCCAGCGCGGGATCATCTCCTCGAGGGAGCGGGGATACCGTCCCTCCGCGAGGCGGAACTCCTCCGCCGCGCGGGACACCTTCCGCACGGCGTCCCACGCCTCGAGGGACGGCCCGTGGGCCGCCGCCTCGAGCACCGCGTTGATCCATTCTATCTCCCGGCGGGCGTCCTCGGCGGCCGGCGTGTCCGGCCAGCGGCGAACGACCTCCTCGAGCTTCACCCGCGCCGCCTCGAGAGACGCCGTCTCCTCGAGCGCGACCGCCTCGCGGAACGCCTCCTCGGCCTGCCGGGAGGAACACCCGACGAGGCCGAGGAAGAGCACCGCGGCCAGCAGCCACGCCAGCGCGACGGGCCGCTCCCATCCGGGCATCGCGTCCTCCTGTCCCCCCTGTTCAACGTCGGTCCGACGGCCGCGCGCCGCCACCTTGCCCGGGCGGCCGCCGCTCTGCGAGAATGCGCGCGGTGGGTGTCCGGTGGGCACGGGAGGTGGGAGCTTGTCCTCGCGTCCGCAGCAGGGTTCCCCGGCCGACGAGGTCCTGGGGACGCGGGTTCCCCGCGGTCCGGAGGCGCGGCTCCGTGCCTGGATGGAAGCGATCTCGTCCGGGGACGCGGCCGAGGCGGAGGCCGCCCAGGAGGGGCTCGTCTCCCTGGGAGGACGCGCCGTCCGGCCCCTGCTCCGGTGCCTCGAGCGGGACGACGACCGGACCCGGTTGCGGGCGATCGGCCTCCTCGGGCTGCTGGGCGACCCCAGGGCCGCGGAGCCGCTGGCCGCGCTCCTCCACGATCCCTCCGAGAAGATCCGCCGCAGCGCCGCCACGGCGCTCGGCCGCATCGCGAGCCCCCTCGTCGTGCCCACGCTGGCGGCCCTGCTCCGGCGGGAGACGGCGCCCCGGGTCCGCCTTGCGGCGACCCGGGCCCTGGTCCGCCTGGTCCAGGCCGGGCACGAGGATGCGCTCCCCCCGGCCCTCGAGCGCCTTGCCGACCGGCGGGAGGAATCCCGCGTCCGGATGGCGGCGATGGAGGCGATCCCCTGGGCGCCGGGCGAAGAGTTGTCCCGGGAGGGCCGATCCCTCCTCGAGCGGCTCGCCCGGGAGCGGCGGGGCCCGGTTCCCCGCAAGGCCCGCCGGATGCTGGCCAGCGCTCCCCGCCCCCGCCTCGATCCCTGGGTGCTCGAGCGCCTTCTCGGGGACCTCGGCAGCCGGAGGCTGGCGACCTGGCGCCAGGCGGTCGCCCAGCTCCGCCGCGCCGGCTCGGCGGTGGTGGAACCGCTGGTCCAGGCGATGCTGGACCGGCCCGGGGACCGGGAGTACGCCCGCCGGGTCGTTCTCGTGCTCCGGTCGCTCTCGAGCCGGCAGCTCGGGCGCCTCGGACCCTACCTCGACCTGGTACGGGATCCCGTCCACCTGGAAGCCCTCGTCGAGGTCGTCGAGGAGGCCGGCAGCCGGGCCCTCCTCGCCCGGCTCGCCGGGTTCGTCGGGCGTGTCGCCCGCCTGCGGGAAGGGGTACCGGCCGACGAGGCCCGCGCCCTCGACCGGGTGCGCTACCGGGCCCATCTCGCCCTCGCCCGGGCCGGCTCCCGCCTGGGGATCGCGGACCTTCGGCGGATCCTGGAGGACACCGCGCAGTCCCTCGCCCCGGAGGTCGCCGAGGCGATCGGCCTCGTCGGGACGCGCGGCGACCTGCCCGCGATGCTCCGGGCCTACCGGCGGTCGCGGGGCGTGACCCGCCTCGCCCTGCGGGACGCGGTCCTCCAGGTGGCCCGCCGGGAGCGGGTGCGCCGCACCGGCCGCTTCCTCGACTCCCTCGAGCCCGGGGAGCGCCGTGCCGCCCGCGAGATCCTCGGTGCACCGCGGCCGGCGGCACGGCGGCGCGGGGGCCGCACGCCGCTCGTTGACAGCCCGGAACCCCCGCTCCTACCCTGAGCCCCCCGGGGGACCTCCCGGCAGACCACCCCGCCCGCCGGGGGTCGAGGACGTCGATGACCACGCTGCGCATCGGGCTCAACGGCGCCGGCCGGATCGGTCGCGCCCTGCTCCGCCTCCTCGCGGGCCGCGAGGACGTGGAGATCGTCGCCGTCAACGACACGGCGGGAGTGGAGACCGTCGCCCACCTCCTGCGCCACGACAGCGTCCACGGACCGTTTCCCGGCCTGGTGGAGACCGGGGATCGCCTGCTGGTGATCGACGGCCGCGAGATTCGCTTCCACGAGGAACCGGACCCGGGAGCGATCCCCTGGGAAGAGTCCGGCGTCGACCTCGTGGTGGAGGCGACCGGGCGATTCGCGGCCGGGTCGGCCGCGCGCAGGCACCTGCGGGGGCCGGTGGAACGCGTGATCGTGACCGCGGTCGCCCCCGAGGCGGACGCGATGGTGGTCCCCGGGGTGACGCCGGTCGTACCCGGCCGTGACGCGCGGATGATCTGCCTCGGATCCTGCACGACCCACGCCGCCGGCCTGCCCCTCGCGCTGATCGACCGCTGGTACGGCATCGAGGCCGCGGAGATGACGACGGTCCACTGCACGACCGGGTCCCAGGTCACGATGGACCAGCCTCACCGGGACCCGCGGCGGGCGCGCTCGGCGCTCCTGTCGATGATCCCGACGACGACCTCGGCATCCCGGGGCCTGGTCACGGTGCTCCCCGCCCTGGCGGGTCGGTTGACCTGTCTCGCGATCCGGGTGCCGGTGGCGGCCGGCAGCCTGGTCGAGGTGGTCGCCGCCACCCGCCGGCCTGTCGATCCTCCCGGCCGGCTCGCCGATCGTTTCCGGGCGGCGGCGGAGGGAGACCTGGCCGGTCTCCTCGGCACCAGCGACGAGCCCCTGGTCTCGATCGATTTCGTCGGGAATCCCTGTTCCTCGGTGATCGACCTGCCCCTGCTCGCCCGGCCGGGGGAGCGCCTGGTGCGGGTGATCGCCTGGTACGACAACGAGTGGGGCTACGCCAACCGGGTGCGGGACGTCGTCCTTGCCCACCGGGACGACACCGCGTGGAAAGGAGCTGCGCGATGACTTACCGATCGGTCAAGGACCTGGACGTGCGCGGCCGGGTCGTCTTCTGCCGGGTGGACTTCAACGTACCGCTCGACGGCACGAAGATCACGGACGATCGCCGGATCCGGGCCGCCCTGCCGACGATCCGCTGGCTCGCGGAGCACGGGGCCCGGGTGCTCTGTGCCAGTCATCTCGGGAGGCCGAAGGGGAAGCGCGTCCCGGAGCTCAGCCTGGCCCCGGTCGCCCGCCGGCTCGGGGAACTCCTGGGCCGGGACGTGCCCTTCGCCGAGGACTGCGTCGGCGAGCCGGCCCACCGGCTGGCGGAGGCACTGGCGGAGGGAGGTGTCGGCCTGCTCGAGAACCTCCGCTACCACGAGGGGGAGACGAAGGGGGACGACGCGTTCGCACGGGCCCTCGCCGAGCCGGCGGACCTCTACGTGAACGACGCCTTCGGCGCGGCCCACCGCGCCCATGCCTCCGTGGTCGGGGTTCCCCGCCACGTCGGGGCGAGTGCGGCGGGATTCCTGATGGACCGGGAGATCTCGGCCCTCTCCCGGCTCCTCGAGGCGCCGGAGCGGCCCTACGTCGCGATCCTCGGCGGCGCGAAGGTCTCGGACAAGATCGGTCTCGTCGAGCAACTGCTCGCCCGGGTCGACCGGGTCCTGGTCGGCGGGGCGATGGCCTACACGTTCCTGGCGGCGCGCGGCATCGAGGTCGGCGCCTCCCGGGTCGAGGCGGACCGGCTCGATCTCGCGCGGGAACTCGAGGAGAAGGCGACGGTCCGGGGCGTCCGGTTCGTGCTGCCGGTGGACCACGTGGTCGCCGAGAAGGTCGACGGGAAACGGGTCTCCGGCCTCGCGACCGTGGACGGGGAGGCGATTCCGCCCGGGCTCGCCGGCGTGGACATCGGGCCCCGGACGAGGGAGCTCTTCCGGGCGGAGCTGGGTCCCGACGTCCGCACGGTCCTCTGGAACGGCCCCCTGGGCCTCTTCGAGGCCGAGGGGTGCGAGGCCGGCACCCGGGAGATCGCCGACCACCTGGCCGGCCTGGCGGGTGCCTTCCGGGTGCTGGGAGGCGGCGACACCGCCGCCGCCGCCGCCCGGTTCGGAACGGAGGAGAAGTACGACCACGTCTCCACGGGGGGCGGTGCGGCGCTCGAGTTCCTTTCCGGCATCCGGCTTCCCGGGATCGTCGCCCTCGAGGAGACCGCGTGAACGAAGGGAGGTGTCCGTGGACCGCATGCCGCTGATCGTCGGCAACTGGAAGATGCACCACACCCGGGCGACCGCGCGGGCCTTCTGCGCGGAGCTGCGGGAACGACACGTCGAGAGTCCCCTCCCCGCCGGTACCGAGATCGGGATCGCGCCGCCGTTCACGTCCCTCGACGTGGTCGGAGAGGGCCTGGGCGAGCTGCCGGTCTTCCTCGCCGCGCAGGACGTCCACTGGGAACCGTCCGGCGCGTTCACCGGGGAGATCGCCCCGGGAATGCTGTCGGAGCTGGGATGCCGGATGGTGATCGTCGGCCACTCCGAGCGGAGGCACCTGTTCGGGGAAACGGACGAGCGCGTCGCCCGAAAGGTGGCGGCGGTCGTGGACGCCGGGATGGTGCCGATCCTGTGCGTCGGCGAGACGGAGGACGAGCGGGACGCCGATCGCACCCGGAGCGTCGTGGAGACCCAGCTCAGGAAGGGCCTCGAGAGGATCGAACCGCGGGACCCGGCGCGGCTGGTCGTCGCCTACGAGCCGGTCTGGGCGATCGGGACCGGCCGGGTTGCCACTCCCGGGCAGGTCGAGGAGGTCCACGGGTTCCTGCGGGACGTGCTCGCGTCGATCGGGGGCCGCGGGTTCGCCTCCGGGGTGCGGATCCTCTACGGGGGCTCGGTCAAGCCGGGAAACGCGGCGGGTCTCGCGGGGCTGCCCCACGTGGACGGGTTCCTCGTGGGGGGCGCCAGCCTGGAGGCGGCGACGTTCGCCCGGCTCTCGCGTCTCCTCGGAGGTGGGCCGGGGGCGGAGGAGGGCTAGCGATCATCCCCCCGCTGGCCGGGCCCGGGCGACTCCCTTCCCGGGCCCGCAGGGGGGGCGACCGATCCACTCCCACCGGGATGCCGCGGAGGCGCTCCCGCCCCGGGGCCGTCGCCCGCAGGTTGCCGGGCCCGGGGGCCCGTGCTAGGGTTTCCCGGCCCCTCACCGGGGGCGGGAGGTAATTGTGCTCTGGTTCACGCTCGTGCTGGCGGTTCACGTCGTGGTGTCCGTCTTCCTGATCCTCGTGGTGCTCCTCCAGAGCGGGCAGGCGGGCGACATCGCCAGCGCCTTCGGTGGCGGCGGTTCCCAGGCGGCGTTCGGCCCCCGCGGCTCGAGCAACGTCCTGACCAAGGCGACCACCTGGTCGGCGGCGATCTTCATGGTCACGTCGATCCTGCTGGTCTTCCTGTCCCAGGACCGGGGTGGCTCGGTGCTCGACGAGGTGGAGACGCCGGCGCCGACTCCCGCCGTCCAGACCGCTCCCGCGGAGCCCGGAGGCGAGCAGGAGGCCGGGCAGCAGGCCCCGGCCACCACCGGGGACCAAGCCCCCGCGCCGGCCGGGGAGACGCCCGCCGGAGACGTGCCGGCCGAGGGGAACTGAGCTACACTACGGCGCAGCGCGAGCCGGGTGCCGAAGTGGCGGAATTGGCAGACGCGCATGGTTGAGGGCCATGTGGGCGCAAGCCCGTGCGAGTTCGAGTCTCGCCTTCGGCACCATTCCCCGGACACCAGGAGAACCGCCCCGCGGGGCGGTTCCTTGTCTTTGTCGCGCCGGGATGATCTGCCCGGCGGCCGGGAGGGGCGGATCCCCCCGGCCGCCGGGGACGGAAATCTCTCCCGTCCCACCGGGCCCGGGGAAACCGATGGGGGTCGGCGGCTCCGCCGCCCGCGGGCCCGGTGCAGTCCGTGCTCCCGCGTGGCGCCCCCGGCTCCCGCAGGAAACCCGGAACGCCCGAGGGGCCTTCGCCTGAGAAGTACGCCCTTCCGCACCGGCCCGCAACGAGAACCCGTGGCAGGATCACCGCATGTCACGTTCCGGGATCGCCCGGGTCGGTTCGCCTCGGCCCACGGGGCGGCCCCGGGCCACCCCGCTCCCCGGAGGTCCGTCCGATGAACGGTTCCCGTCCCCACGACGTCGGCATCGAGATCCGTACCCTCGCCGGCGCCGACTTCTGGTTGCCCGAGGAGTTCGAGGGGCTGCGCGAGCTGGCCTACAACCTCTGGTGGAGCTGGAACCCCCGGGCGCGGATGCTGTTCTCCAGCATCCACCCGGCCCTGTGGAACCGGTACCTCAACCCGGTCGAGGTCCTGATGCACGTGGACCCGCCCCACTGGGAGTCCCTCCAGCTCTCGGATGCCTTCCAGGCCGCCTACGACATGGTGCTCTCCGAGTTCCGTCGCTACATGGAAGGCAGGCCGGAGCCCTGGTTCCGGCGGGCCTTCCCCGGGTGGGACCGGGGTCCGATCGCCTACGTCTCCACCGAGTACGGCATCCACGAGAGCCTCGGGATCTACTCCGGCGGGCTGGGGGTCCTCTCGGGCGACCACGTCAAGGCGGCCTCGGACCTGGGGCTGCCGTTCGTCGCCGTGGGCCTGCTCTACCGGCGCGGGTACTTCCGGCAGACGATCGACGCCGAGGGACGGCAGCAGCACTTCTACCCGGACTTCGACCTGGGCCGTCTCCCCGTGCTGCCCGTCCTGGATCACCACGGTCGCCCGCTGGTCGTCTCGGTGCCCCTCCTGGACCGGAAGGTTCACCTCAAGGTGTACAAGGTCCAGGTGGGACGGGTCCCGGTCCTCCTGCTCGACTCGGACATCCCCCAGAACGAGCCGCAGGACCGCCCGATCACGCACATTCTCTACGTACGCGGCCGGGAAATGCGGCTCGCCCAGGAGATGTGCCTCGGCATCGGGGCGGCCCGCGCGATCCGCGCGCTCGGGATCGAGCCGAGCGCCTGGCATCTCAACGAGGGGCACGTCGCGTTCCTCGCCCTCGAGCGGATCCGCGAGGAGATGCACGGCGGGGAACGCTTCCACCGGGCCATCGAGCTGGCGCGGCGGAACGTCGCATTCACGACGCACACGCCGGTTCCCGCGGGCAACGAGACGTTCGACGCGGACCTGGCGCGCCTCTACCTCGGGGGCTGGGCGTTGCAGCTCCGGGTCTCCCTGCGGGACCTGATGGCCCTCGGCCAGGTCCACCCGGAACGCGACGGAGAACCGTTCAACATGACCGCCCTCGCGCTCCGCGTCTCCTCGTTCCGCAACGGCGTCAGCCGTCGCCACGGCGAGGTCTCCCGCGAGATGTGGAGGGACCTGTTCCCCGGCGAGGAGCCGCCGATCACCTCGATCACGAACGGGGTCCACGTCTCGACGTGGGTGGGCCTCGAGCTGCGCGACCTCTTCGTCCGGGTGATCGGCACCGACTGGGAGGAGACCGCGGGCCGCCCGGAGGACTGGCGCGGGGCGGTGAGCCGGATCCCGGACGACGAGCTCTGGACCGCCCACGAGGCACAGAAGCGGCGCCTGATCCGCTCGGCACGCGAGAACCTCCGCCGCATGTACGCGCGCCACGGCGCCTCCCCCCGCTTCCTGGCATCGATCGAGCAGATGCTCGACCCGCGGGCGCTCACGATCGGTTTCGCGCGTCGCTTCGCGACCTACAAGCGGGCCGGCCTGGTCTTCACGGACATCCCGCGCCTGCGCCGCATCCTCGGTGACCCGGACCGTCCGCTCCAGATCATCTTCGCCGGCAAGGCCCATCCCGCCGACCTGGCGGGGCAGGACCTGATCGCGAAGATCTTCCGCATCGCCCAGGGAGACGACTTCCGCGGCAGGATCGTCTTCCTCGAGGACTACGACACGCGGATCGCGCGCCTGATGGTCCAGGGAGTCGACGTCTGGCTGAACAACCCCCGGCGTCCCCTCGAGGCGAGCGGCACGTCCGGCCAGAAGGCGGCGGCCAACGGTGCGCTCAATCTCTCGGTCCCGGACGGCTGGTGGATCGAGGGCTACTCGCCGGACGTCGGCTGGTCGATCGGTGGTGTCGAGGCCCTCCCGGACGAACGGGAGCAGGACGAACGGGACGCGGCGGCCCTCTACGAGCTGCTGGAGAACGAGGTGATCCCCCTGTTCTGGGACCGGGACGAGGAAGGACTGCCCCGGGGCTGGATCGCGCGGATGCGCGCCTGCATCGGGGAACTCGTCCCGCGGTTCAGCGCGGCGCGGATGGTCGGGGAGTACGTCGACCGGGCCTACGCCCCCCTCGCCGGGGCCGGTGCTCCCGGCGAACGGCCCCCGGGAGCGTCCGCCTAGCGGGCCGCCTTGCGGCCACCCTTCCGCGACGCCTTGCGGGACGTCCCGGGGGCCCGCCCCCCGGCCTTCTTCCCGGCCGCGGCCTTCGCCCGGTCCACGATCGCCTGCAGGTCCTTCCGGCCGCGACGCCACTGCTGGTAGTGCCGGCTGCACAGCCCGAGGGCGTAGTGGTCCGCGCCGCATCCCTCGACGAGACACCGCTCGTGGAGGGGCGGTCGTCCCGGCTTCTTGCCCGAGGCCGTCCGCGACCGGGAACCCGACGCCAGCCGCGTGACCTTGCGCTCCAGGGCATCGAGCCGCCGCTCGATGGAGCGAAGGAGCCGGGCCAGCCCCTCCGCGCCGTCGAGCTTGCGCAGGCGGGCGTCCACCAGTTCTCCGACCAGTTCGCGGAACAGGCCGTCGACACGCTTCGCCGTCTTCGCACGCTTCGCCATGAAGAGGATCCTTTCCCCGGCCAGTCGATGCGGGGACAGGCCGGACGGGCCCGCGAGCCGAGGGCGGGCAGGCGGACAAAATATGTCTATTCCCTGCGGCCCGCAAGCGCCCCGGGTTGCGGGGAAAGGATCGCCGACGTCCTACCAGTCGGAGTAGCGCGACCCGTCGAGCGCGTAGTCCTGGGACTTCGAGAAGACGTCGTACAGGTTGTCACAGGAATCGTTCCGCTCGTCCGGATCGTCCTCGTACCCGCGGCAGTCCCAGGACGCCTCCCCGGTCATCGGGTCCACGGGGATCCGGCGCAGGAACTTGAGCACGACCGGCTCCTGGTCCGCCGCCGGCTTGACCTCGACCCCCTCCACCAGCATCTCGAGGTCCTTCGGGTACATCATCCACTCCAGGTCCCAGGGCTCGATCTGTCCGTGCACCGCGTACTCGTGGTAGAGGTCGATCGCGTCCCGCATCATCCGCAGCTTCCGTTTCAGCTCGATCTCCTTCAGCTTGCGATGATGATGGTGGACCAGCGGCTGGGCGGCCAGCGCCAGGATCGACATCAGGGCGAGGACCACCAGCATCTCGATGAACGTCAGTCCCCGTTCGTGCCCCTCGCGTTCCGTCGTCATCGATCGCTTCCTCCGGTCCTTACCTACGGGGCACCCCCCCGCCGCGTCCACCGCGTCGGCCGCGGAACAGCTCCCGCAGCCTGCCGCCGACCCGGCCGAGGAACGAGCGATGCCGGGGACACGGGCCCGGAAGCCGGTCCCGCGGGAACACCTCCCGGACCCGGGTCGGACAGCCGGGCGTGGCCCGGCCGCCGGTCTCCGGGTCGATCTCCACGACCGCAACGCCGGCCGGCGCCTCCGGCAGCGGCGCGAGAAGGTCGGGAGCGGGCGCCCGGACGATCTCGCCCACGACCGGCAGTGCCGCGCCCGCACCCGACAGCGCGGCCGGCTTCCCGTCGTCCCGCCCGACCCAGGTGACGACCACCGCGTTGCCCGAGACCAGCGCGAACCAGGCGTCGCGTCCCCGCTGGCTCGTCCCGGTCTTGACCGCGGGCACGCGGTCTCCCGTCCAGGCCAGGATGCGGCGGCCGGTACCGCGGCGAGCCACGTCCCGCATCATGTCGAGGACCATCCAGCAGGCCTCCGCCGGCAGGACCCGTTCCCCGGCGGGCACCGGCCGCAGGGCCGGCGCCTCCTCCCCCGCTCCCGCGGCGAGCCCCCGGACCAGGTGGGGCCGGACCCGGCGCCCGAGGGTCGCCAGCGCACCGTACGCGGCCGCCAGATCCAGCGGCGACACCTCGAGGGTCCCGAGGGGCAGCGACGGGACGTCCGGAACGCCCGGGAAGCCGGCGGCCGTCGCCCACCGGGCCAGTTCCCGGTGCCCGAGGGCGAGGCCCAGCCGGACGAACGGAACGTTCCAGGAGTGCACGAGCGCCTCCCGGAGGGTCACTTCGCCGTGCCAGGCCCCGTCGTGGTTGCGGGGTCGCCACGGGCCCCGCGGGGTGGCGATCTCGAGGGGAGCGTCCTCGAGGCGGCTCGCGGGAACGAACCGGCCGGAGGCCAGGGCGGCGAGCGCGACGAACGGCTTGAAGGAGGAACCGGGCTGCCGCCGGGCGGCGAGGGCCCGGTCGAATCCCCCGGGAACTCCCCGTCGCCCACCGACCAGCGCGATCACCTCCCCGGAGGCCGGGCGCAGGACGATCACCGCGCCCTCGAGGGGGCGCCGGGCGGGCCGGTCCCGTTCCAGCCGGCGCAGTTGCCGTTCGAGGGCCCGCCGGGCCAGGCCCTCGAGGAACGGATCGATGCTGGTGTGGACCGTGACCGGTACCGGCCCGGGAGCCGGCTCCCATCCCCGCCGGGCGAGCTCGCGGCGAACCGCGTCGAGGACGTCCCCGCCGGGGTCGAGCCGGCGAGGTGGCGGTGCGACCCCCAGCGGCGTTCTCCGCGCCGCCTCCGCCTCGGACGGATCCAGCCAACCGAGTGCCGCCATCCTCCCGAGCACCCAGTTCCGGCGCTCCCGGGCCGCCTCGGGATGGCGGCGGGGATCGAAGCGCCCCGGCGAGGAGATCATCCCGGCGAGGGTGGCCATCTCGGGAAGGCGCAGGTCCCCCACGTCCTTGCCGAACCAGAAGCGGCTCGCCGCGGGGATCCCGACGATCGAGACGGAACCGTCCTGCCCGAGGTAGACCTCGTTCAGGTAGGCCTCCAGGATCTCCTCCTTGGACATCCGGGTCTCGATCCACGCGGCGAGGAGGGCCTCCCGGAGCTTGCGCCCCAGCGTCCGGCGGCTGCCGACGACGCGGTTCTTGACGAGCTGCTGGGTGATCGTGCTTCCGCCCTGGAGCGGTCCCCCTCCCCTCAGGTCGGCCCACAGGGCCCGCAGGATCGCCCGGGGGTCGATCCCCCGGTGTCGCCAGAAACGGCCGTCCTCGGCGGCGAGCACCGCACGAACCAGGCGCTCGGGGAAGGCCGCGAGGGGGAGCGGCCGACGTTCCTGCAGGTGCCGACCGTGGAATGACCCGAGCAGGAACGGCTCCAGCGTGAAGGCGCGGAGGCGTCGCCCGTCGGCCCCGAGGAGCCGCTCGATCCTGCCGTCCCGCACGACGACGCGCACCCAGGCGGCCGGGAGGCGGCCGCCCGGAACCGGGCAGGCCCGCCGGTGGATCTCGAGCCCATCCCCCCGTTCCCGCCAGCTCCCCGGCAGGCGGGCGGCCTCCCGCGCCTTCCGGTACCCGAGGGCCCGGAGCGCCGCGGCGAGGCCGCGCGGGTCGAGGTTCATCCCCTCCTCGAGGACGGGAGGGGCCGAGAGCACCCGGACCGGGGCCAGCCGGGGCGCCCGGCGCAGCCGCCGCACGGCCCGTTCTCCGCTGACGGCGAGGGCGAGGAACCCCCAGGCGGCCAGGGCAAGGGCAAGGGCGATCCCCCCCGCCCACCAGCGGGCCCGCGACGGCCGGGAGCGCCGAGGCGATCGCCGGGACGATCCCGCCACCTTCCGCCTCCTGGTCGTCGTCTTCCGGCCTCGCGCCACGGGTCTCCTCCACCGGCGCCATCATGGCACCGCCCCGCCGGCGATCGCCACGCCCGCGTGGGCGCCCGGCGCCCCCCGTGGCAGACTGGATCGCACGTCCACGGAGGATTCGCGATGCCCGCTTTCCGTCTCGTCGTTCCGGCAGTCCTGGCCGCGCTACTCCTCGTGCCGGCAGCCGTCCTTGCCCAGCAGTCCCCCCGCGCGGCCTGCGAGCCCGGGACCGGTCCCTCCGTCGACCGGGAGGACGTGCTGGCCCTCTCCCGCGGGGGCAACCCGGTGGAGCTGGCGCCGGGCGCCACGCTCCTCGCCACCCTGGACCGGGAGACGCTCTGCCCCGACCTGCCCGACGGGATCCCTTGCGTCGTTCCCGGGCCGGTACGCCTCGCCTGTACCCGCGTCGCGGGAGACGTGGACCTCGCGGGGATCGTCGTGCGCGGGGACCTGGTCCTCGACGGGGCGGAGCTCGAGGGCTCGCTCCATCTCGCCGGGGTGCAGGTCCTGGGGGCGGTCCGGTTCGCCGGGGCCGAGATCGCCGGCGACGTCCTCCTGGACGACGTGCTGGCGTCGCGCGGGATCGTCGGCGACGACGCGGGGATCCGGGAGGGGCTGAGCCTCCGGCGCCTCCGCGTCGTCGGCGACCTCTCGGTCTCCGGCTGCGAGACCGGTGGCGCGCTGCAGGTGGCGGACAGCCTGGTCACCGGGGAGGCCGACCTCTCCCTCGACCGGGGCACGTCGATCTCGGTGACCAACGTCGCGGTGCTCGAGGACCTGGTCCTCGAGTCGACCCGGATCGACGAGGACGTGCACCTGGAGCGGGTCGGGATCGGTGGCTCCCTCGACACCGACGAGCTGGACGTGCGGGGCGACATGGCGATCGTCGGCGCGCAGGTGGCCGAGGACGTCTCCATCGCCGGCAGGATCCGCGGCGGTCTCCGCGTGGCCGACACCAGCCTCGAAGGAGACCTGGAGCTCATGGAGGCCACGGTGAAGGGGCCGGTGGAGCTGCAGGCCGTCCGCACCGAGGGAGAGGTCTACCTCGACGAGGCCCGGCTCGAACGCGGCCTCCGGGTGACCGACTCGTCGATCGAGGAGGGTATCGACCTCGGCGAGAGCACGATCCACGGAGACGTCGTCCTCTCGGGAAGCCGCTTCGGGGGACCCGTCGATGCGAGCGAGGCCCGGCTCGACGCGGCGCCCCGCGTCGTCGCCTGCACGCCGCCGGATCCCCTGTCGGACGCCGCCGGGGACGACTGAACGGGCGCGAACTTCGTCGCCGCCAGTGACTTGCCTTCCGGGGCGGCCGGACCCAGCGTCTTGCCGGGGAGGTCGCACGCCGGGCGGTGTCATGCCCGGAAGGAGCAGCTCGCCATGACGACGAAGACCCTCGTCCGGATCGTTCTCCTCCTGGTCCTCGCCGCGGTCCTCGCGGCCCCCGTGCCGACCCTGGCGGCGGACCTGGCCGGCACCACCTGGGACCTCGGCGGCAACCTCTACGGGAAGATCAGGAAGGTGGACCAGATGTCCCTCGACCTCTCCTCCGCCGAGGTGCGCCTCGAGTTCCACGAGGACGGTACGTGCCTGCTGACGATCGACCTGCCGGAGCGGTCGGCCTTCTCCCTCGCGTCCGCGAGGACCCCGCTGGGGGCGACGTCCTGCCCGGTGGACCTCTGCGTCTCCGGTCGCTGGCACCAGGGCAGGAAGACGCGTTTCACCGTGGACTTCAACGACACGGACCTGGTCGCCCTGATCCAGCCCCTCGCCCTGATGATCTACCGGACGACGGCGGACGTGCCGGACGTGAGGATCCGGACCGACCGGGCCAGGGGAAAGGTGGCGAAGGACGGGGGATCCCTCCGGCTGAAGGTGAAGGTCAAGGCGCAGGTCCGGGCGTCGGAGGACGCGAAGCCCCGCAAGTTCGTCACCCGGCTGGCCCTGACCGGCCGGCCGGTCCCGGGAGAGTGACGGGCGCAGAGCGCACCCGCACCGGCCCTACAGGGTGACCTTCTGGACCCGGCTGCCGGGCACGATGTCCCTCCGCCCGTCGGCGAAGCGGACCTGGGCCTTGTGACCGCCGTCGTAGTCCTTCGCCCAGACCTCGATGGCGACCCGCTTCCCCTCGTACCGCCCCGGGCGCGAGGAAGGGCGGTCGATCCCTCGCCACACCCGGACGAACGGGTTCCGCTCCAGCTCGTGGGCGACGGTGGTCGGCTCCCCGTGCCCGGGATAGAGCGTCGTCTCCCCGGGCAGGGCCAGGACCTTCTCGAGGATCGTCTGCTGGAGTTCCTCGAACGTGCCGTGGCCCGGGTGGACGGTGCTGCCGACGCTGCCGCGGAAGACCGTGTCCCCGCACCAGAACCCGACCCCGGGGACGTGCAGGCCGAGCTGGCCCCGCGTGTGCCCCGGCAGGTGGACGACCTCGGCGGTCCAGGCCGCGAACTCGAACCGGTGCCCTTCCTTGACGACGCCGGTAGCCCCCGGGGTCCGGGCCTTCTCGAGGGGATGGGCGAGGACCGGGGCGTCCAGGTTCCGCGCGAGGAACTCGTTCCCCGCCGAGTGGTCGTAGTGCCCGTGGGTGCAGAGGATCGCCACGATCCTGACCCCGTGACGCCGGACCATCTCGAGGATCGCCGGCGGGTCCGCACCGGTATCGACCAGGAGTCCCCGTCCTTCCTCCCGGCCCGCGACCAGCCAGCTGTTCACCTTCCAGCCGGCATGCTGGATGCGGTCGATGATCACGCGCAGCTCCCGCGGATCCTCCGCCTTGACCGCGTTCAGCATACCCGAAGCCCCCCCCGGCCGGAAGGGGTCCGGGAACCGGTCCCTAGCCGCCCTGGAGCCGTCTCCAGAACCGTTCGAGGTCGCGGCGGATCGCCTCGTCTCCGGGATCGAGGTCCCGGGCTGCCTCCAGCACGTCGATCGCCTCCCGCACCCGGCCCCGCTCGGCCAGCAGGCTGGCGAGGGCCTTCCGCGGGTCGACGGCGAGTGGATCGACCTCGATCGCCTTGCGGTAGGCGGCCTCCGCCCCGGCCAGGTCCCCGAGGTTGTCACGGACCTGGCCCAGCCGGTACCAGCCGAGCCCGAACTCCGGGTCGACGGTGACCAGGCGCTCGTAGACCTTCCGTGCCTCGGGAACTCGCTTCGCCAGGATCAGGGCCTGGCCCCACTGGAGGAGCAGGGACGGGTTCCGCGGATCCTCCCGGGCCAGGGCCTCGAACACCTGGATCGCCTCCTCCACTTTCCCCCGGCCGAGCAGTGCCATCGCCCGGTCGTACCGGCCCAGGAAGTCCACCCGGTCCTTCGGATCGGGACGTCCCGGGTCGACCAGCCTCCCGCCCCCCCCTCGCCGTCCACTGGCCGCGTATCCCAGGCTGCGAAGCTCGGCCAGGTCCTCCTCCGACACCCCGCGCCCGGCGTCCGCCGCCGGGGCCACGGCCCGGGCCCTCCGCAGCAGGTCGGCGAGCAGCTCCCGGGCGGTCCCGACGATCGCCGGGCGACGCAGGGCCACGTTGTCCGTCTCGCCGGGATCGGCCGCGAGGTCGTACAGCTCCTCCCGCGGGGCGTCGATGAAGCGCCAGTGATCGAAGACCACCGTCCGCAGCCCGGACCAGCCGAACTCGAGGAACGGTTCGTGGCTCTCGGCGAAGGCCGCGAGCCGGGGCTTCTCCTGCGCCTCCCCCCGGAGCCGGTCCGCCCAGCTCACCCCGTCCGCCCCGTCGAGCGGCGGCATCCCCAGCAGGTCGAGGAGGGTCGGCGCGAGGTCCGCCGTCGAGGCGGGCTCGGGAATCACGCCGGGGCGGACCCTGTGGCCGGGACCCCAGACGATCATCGGCACGTGGATGGTGGCCCCGTAGACGAAGACACCGTGGGTCGACTCGCCATGCTCCCCCAGGCTCTCCCCGTGGTCCGCGACGACGGCGACCAGGAGCCTGCCTCCCTTCCGGAGGGCGCCGATCCCGTCGACCAGCCGACCCACCGCCGCGTCCGCCGCCGCCACCTCGCCCTGGTACGGATCGTCGGCATACCGCTCCCGGAACGGAGGGGGCGGCGCATAGGGGTAGTGCGGCTCCCACAGGTGAACCCACAGGAAGGCTGGTTTCCTGCGCGTCGCCAGCCACGCGAGCGCCCGGTCGACCGTGACGCGCCCCGGTCGTTCCCCGTAGTGGACGACCAGGCCCGCCCGCGCCGACGGCCGGGGGACCCGGTCGTCGTACACGTCGAATCCCCGGTCGAGCCCGTACCGGCGGGCGAGCACCTGGGAGGACACGAAGGCGCCGGTCTCCCAGCCGGCGGCCCGGAACACCTCGCCGATCGTCTCCACGGCGCCGGGCAGGGCGAACGTGCCGTTGTTTCGCACGCCGTGGGCGGGAACGGTGCGCCCGGTCAGGATCGAGGCGTGGGACGGCAGGGTCAGCGGCGCGGTCGCCTGGGCGAGGGCGAACCGCGCCCCCTCCGCCGCCAGCCGGTCCAGGTGCGGGGTCCCCGCCCCGTCCCGTCCGTAGCAGCCGAGCCGGTCGGCCCGGAGCGTGTCGATCGTCACCAGGACGACCGTCGGCGGCGCCGGGGGAGACGGTTCCTCCCGGGGGCCGCAACCGGCCACGAGGGCGAGCATGGCACCGAGGGCGAACAGCAGCCCCGCCCGCGCGGGACGGAACGAGGAATCGCGTGGGGACATCGATCGGTCCTCCCTGGTCGTCGTCGTTCCGAGTATAGGCCGCGCCGGTGGTAGCATCTGCGGGCACCGCGGAGGAGAACACCCCTTGAACGCCGAGCGCACGTCCCCCGGGAACTTCCTCGCCCGGGCCCAGTCTCCCGCCCTGGCCGGGGCGGCGATGGGGATCGGCATTCTCGTCGGCCTCGGGCTCCGCCTCGCCCCGCCCGGGCTCGCCTCCGGGCTGCTCGCGGCCTGCGACGTCGTGGCGGACGACGTGTTCCTCCGGCTGCTGAAGATGATCGTCGCGCCCCTGGTCCTTTTCTCGATCATGGCGGGCGTGGCGGGTGTCGCCGACCCGTCCCGCCTCGGGCGCCTCGGCGTGCGGACCTTCGCCTACTACGTCGTCACCAGCCTGCTGGCGATCCTGACCGGCCTCGTCCTGGTCAACGTCATCCGGCCGGGCAGCGGGGCGACGCTGCCACTCGCGGCCCCGGCCGAGCTTCCCTCGACGGGACCCGGGGGGCCCGGCGAACTGGTCTCCCGGGTGATCCCGGACAACGTCTTCGGCGCCCTGGTCCGGGCGGACATGCTCCAGCTGATCTTCTTCGCCCTTCTCGCGGGCGCCGCCCTCGCCACGCTGCCCGACCGCTGGCGGCGTCCCCTGGGGGAGGTCGTCGAGGGCGCCTTCCAGCTGATGACCCGCGTCGCCCAGCTGGTTCTCGTGCTCCTGCCCCCGGCCATCGTCGCCCTGCTCGCCCGGGTGGTCGCCCGGAGCGATCCCGCCGCGTTCCGGGCCCTCGGTCTCTACGTGCTGACCGTCGTCCTCGCCCTGGCGTTCCACGCCCTCGTCACCCTCCCGCTCGTCGCCCGTTTTCTCGCGGGGATCTCTCCCCTGCGCTGGGCACGGGCGGTGGCGCCCGCCCTCTTCACGGCGTTCTCGACCTCGAGCTCGAGCGCGACCCTGCCGGTCACCCTCGAGTCGGTCGAGGAACGCGGCGGTGTGCCCAACGAGGTCAGCTCCTTCGTCCTGCCCCTCGGGGCAACGATCAACATGGACGGAACGGCCCTCTACGAGTGCGTCGCCGTGGTCTTCCTCGCCCAGCACTACGCGGGTGCGGCGGGCTACGAGCTGACCCTGGTCCGCCAGGCGATCGTGGTCGGCACGGCTCTCCTCGCCTCGATCGGGGCCGCCGGGATCCCCTCCGCCGGCCTCGTGATGATGACCATCATCCTGAAGGCCCTCGACCTGCCCCTCGAGGGAGCCCTGCTGCTGCTCGCGGTCGACCGTCCGCTCGACATGCTGCGCACCGCGACGAACGTCTGGTCCGACACGATCGGGGCGGCGACCATCGCGCGCCTCGAGGGAACGCCCGCACGCCCGCTCCCGGGCGACTGAGCGGCCTCAGCGACGAACGCGGGCGAGGAGGATCGCGGCCACCGACTTGGCATCCCGGATCTCTCCCCGGAGAACCATCTCCACCGCCTCGTCGAAGGGAACCTCGAGGACCTCGATCACCTCGTCGGGATCGAGGTGGCGGCTCCCGGCCGCGAGCCCGTGGGCCTCGTAGAGCCAGATCACCTCGTCGGTGAACCCCGGGGTGGTCAGGATCGAGCCCAGGGGAACCAGGCGCTCCGCCCGCCACCCGGTCTCCTCCTCGACCTCCCGCAGGGCGCAGGCCTCCGGGGGCTCGCCGGGATCGAGCTTCCCCGCCGGGACCTCGTGGATGAACCCGCCCGCCGCGTGGCGGAACTGCCGGATCAGCACGACGCGGCCGTCCGGGAGAAAGGGGAGGACCGCCGCGGCTCCCGGGTGCCGGATGGTCTCGAGCACGGCCCGTTTCCCGCCCGGCAGCACGACCTCCTCCCGGTCCACCCTGATCAGCTTCCCCTCGAAGACACGCTCCGAGGAAACCACCCGGCCCTTGTCCTCCCCGTTCACCGCTGCCTCCTCCCCGGCGGACAGTCCGCCGCCCCGGGAAACCACGGCAGGAGAGCGGTCAGCGGACCCGACTCGATCACCAGGTCGGCCGCCGCCCGTACCCGCTCGTCCTTCGGGTGGAAGGCGATCGCCGTCCCGACCCGCTCGAAGGCGGCCAGGTCGTTCCAGTGGTCGCCGACGAACGCGCACCGCCGCGGCGAGAGCCCCATCTCCCGGGCGATCATCTCGACCGCTTCGCCCTTGCCGTCCACGTCCCACGGGGTGGCCTGCCACCCGGTGATCCGCCCGTCGGGGCCGAACTCGACCCGGTTGGTGAGGACCCGGTCGAACGGCAACCCGGGCAGGAGCGTCTCGATCACCACGTCCAGCGTGCCGGAGATCACGGCGAGCCGGTAGCCGCGGCGGTGAAGCTCGACGACGGTCTCGCGGGCCCCCGGGGCCGGGGCGAGCTCCCGGCGGATCACCCGCACGATGTCGTCCCGCCGGACGTCCCGTTCCATCCAGTCGCCCACGTCGAGGGCGACCCAGTCCGCGTAGGCGAGCTCTCCCGCGAGGAACCGCCGGAACCGCTCCTCGTTCCGCGCGTCGTCCCCGAGGAATGCGCGGTTCAGAACCTGCCAGACGGTCTGTTCCTCCGGGTGATGGACGAGGGTTCCGTCCACGTCGAAGAAAACCGCACAGGCGTCGACCACTCGCGTCAGCATGCCATCTCCCCGGGGCCGGCGTCCCGGCCGGCAGATTGTGGCACGGGCGCCGACCGGCCGCCGCCTCGTTGACCCCCGGGGGATCCGTCTGGTATCGTCCGGATCCGGAGGGCGTTCATGCCGTCCATGGTCTCGGAGAGCTCGTCCCCCCGTCCCGGCGCCCCGTCCCGCGTCTCCGCCGCGGCGTCGGCCCATCCCCACCGATCCGGGAGACCCAGGAGGGAACCGTGAGCATCGTCGTCGCCCTGGCCAACCAGAAGGGAGGCTGCGGGAAGACCACGTCCGCCATTCACCTGGCGGCCGCCTTCGCCCGGCGGGGACTGCGCGTCCTGCTGGTCGACCTGGATGCCCAGGGGCACGCCACCCTGGGCCTCGGCGTCCGCGTACCGCCGGACCGTCCCTCCCTCTCGGAGATCCTGTCCCACACGCCCCTCACCGGGCTCGGCCCGGGCATCGAGCAGGCGATCGTCGCGGCGCGTCCCGGTATCGACATCGTACCGGCCAACCTCGGGCTGGCCGGCCTCGAGATCAAGCTGGCCGCGGTGCCCGGCAAGGAGGAACGGCTTTCCGAGCACCTCGCCCAGGTCCGCCGGGGCTGGGACGTCATCCTCCTCGACTGCCCTCCCAACCTGGGGCTCCTGACCGTGAACGCGATCACCGCGTCCCACGAGGTCCTCGTGCCCTTCGACGCGACGCCGTTCGGCCTGCACGGGGTCGGGCGGGTCCTGGCCACCCTGGAACTCGTCGAGCGGCACACCCGGCACCGCGCCAGGGCCCGCGCCTTCGCCACCCTCTGGAACGCCCGGGACTGGCACGCACGGGTCCTGGTCGAGCGGTTCCGCGAGGAGCACCCGGGCCTGGTCCTCGAGCCGCCGGTCCGCCGCAGCGTCCTGTTTCCCCGCGCCGCGGCGCGGGGACGCACGGTCGCCGAGCTGAACCCGCGGGCCGGTGGCTGGAAGGATTACCTGGCCCTGGCCGACGTGCTCGCGGAGGCGTGGGCCGAGCACCTCGGGGCGGCGGCGTCGGCCTTCTCCGGCCTCCGGGTCGTTCCCGGCGGGGTCGCGTTCGGCCACCCGGACCTCCCCCCCGAGCGGATCCGGATCGCCGGCGACTTCAACGACTGGCAGCCGGACGCGGGCGTCGAGCTGCGGCGGGACCGGGACGGTTCCTGGGAGAAGTTCCTGCCGGTCCCCCCGGGAACGTACGAGTACAAGTTCATCCTGGACGGGGAATGGATCCCCGACCCGGCCAATCCCCGGGTCCGTGTGAGTCGCCTCGGCACCCAGAACTCCCTCGTCGACGTTCCGCCGCCGCTGCCGGCCGAGCCGGCCGCGGTCCGTCCGGCGCCCCGTCCCGACCATCCGTGAACCTCTCCGAGCGGGACCGGCGCGACCTCGAGGAGCTGGCCGGGATCTTCCTTTCCCCCGCGCCCACCTCGCCGGGTGCGGCGACCACCCCGGCGCCGGCTCCCGCGGCGGGCCTCTGCCTGCTGACATCCCTCGACGGGGGCGATGAACCGCGCCCCGCACTCCTCCGCGCCGCGCGGGACGTCGCGCGCCCCCTGCCCCTCCCGTCCGGGAAACCCGGCGCCGTCCATCCCCTCCTCCGTGCCAGGACCGGCCCCCGGCGGGTGCTCATCGACGGTCCCGGCGTGATGCCGGTCCCCTCCACCGACGGGCCGGTGCTCCGGTGGGGCCTGGCCGCCACGTCCCGGATCCTGGCCTGGTTCCCCGCACGGACCGGTCTCCTGCGCGGGGTCGAGGACTTCCTGCTCGTCCTTCACGAGGCCTGCCCGGGACCGGAACTCGGCTGGCTCCGGGCGCCCGACCTTCCGCCCGCACCGATCGAGGCGGTGCTCGCGTCCTGGCGACCCGGGGTTCCCGGGGCGCGGGCGGTCGCTCTCGGCACCTGGCAGCCCGGGGAGGAGTTCCCCCCGGCAGCGCGGGAGTTCCTGGTGACCGCGCCCCCCGCTCGGCTCGCGCCCCCGGTTCACACGCCGCGCCAGGCGACGTAGGCCCAGTCCAGGGCGAGCAGCACCGCGAAGGCCGCGGCCGCAATCCACCGGGCCCGGGCGGAGCCGAAACCGATCCGCCACCGGGGAAGGCGGAAGAGCCACTGGACGGCCGCCACCGGGGTCCAGGCAAGGAACGCGAGGAGGCCAGCGGCCACCAGCGGGTTCCACGCGAGCGCCTCGCCGACGTGCCCGCGCGCCAGCGCGAGCAGCAGGCGCGTCGTCCCGCAGGTGAGACAGGGGTGACCGGTCAGGCGATGGAACGTGCAGGGGGGAAGGAGCCGCACCAGCGGTTCGAGGGGCAGGAACGCCAGCACGAGCACCACGAGCAGGCCGACCGTGGTGATCGCCACCTCCAGGTCGGCCGTCGGGTGGTCCGGCGGGAAGGCACGCAACACCAGGGGGCCCACCCGCCGGACCCGGAGGGGTTCGTTCCGTCCCCGGTCTTCAGTCACCCCGTCCACCGAGGAGCCCGTCGAGGACCCCCTCGAGCTTCCCGTCCTTGCCGAGCTTCTTCTCGAGTTTCCGCCGCAGCTTCCGCTCGAGGTCCTTCTTCCGGTCTCCGCCCAGGGCCTTCCCGAGGTCCGGCGAGAAGGACGGGGAGAGGAGCGGTCCCTCGACCCGGAGCGGGATCACCAGGGGCCCGCCCCGCTGCTTGAGCGGCTTCAGCCAGGGCCACCTGGCGACGAGCTGCTTCGCGCGCGCCCGGGCCACGCGCAGCGAAAGGTCGAGGCTGACCCTGCCCTCCACCGGCAGCAGGGAGCCTTCCCCCGAGGCCACCAGGTCTCCCGCGGCCAGCTCGAACGAGGGGATCTTCCACCGGGTTCCGCCGAGGGAGAGACGCAGGGAGGCCCGGTCGACGACGACCCGGGTGCCCGCCTCCTCGACGGGCCTCGCGCTCCCCCCGGCCCCGAGCGCCTTCGAGCCACCCAGGGCACCGGCGAGTCCCCCGAGCGGCCCCTTCCCGGCCTCCGCGAACCGGGACAGGAGGCTCTCCTCGAGGTTCCACCCGGGCAGGCCCCACCCCTCGCCCGTCACCGTGATTCCCCCCCGCAGGGCGGCGAGATCCAGGGATTCCCGCGAGAGGTCGAGCCCGATGTCCACGTCCAGGTCGGCGCGACCCGACACTCCGCTGGCGGCCGTCGGCGAGGCGAGGGCGGCGAGGCCGGCCAGGTCCACGCCGACCGCCCGGCCCTGCACGGTCAGCCGGCCGGGGGGCGCGACCGGGTCGAGCACGACCCGCCCCCGGAACCGGCCACCGGCCACCCTGGCGACCAGCGGATCGATCCGCAGTACGCCCCGGCGGACCCGGAAGGGCGCCTCGACTTCCTCGAGGGGGGGCAGCATCTCGTGGACCCGGACCCGCGCCGCCGTGGCCCGCCCTTCCGCGGACCAGGAGAGCTCGCCTCCCTCCGGGCGGCGGATACCGACGCCGAGCCGGACGATGCCGGGAGGCTCGACCTTGATCGGGAGCGGAAACGCGGCCCGTGCGACCCGGAGGGCGTCGGCCAGGGGAACATCCACCGCCTCGAGGCCGAGCTCCGTCGCGGGCAGCAGCGGGCCGGTACCCCTCAGGACGAAGCCGTCCGCCGTGACCCGGAGCCGGTCGAGCGCCAGGGCCTCCCCCGCCTTCGCCAGCTCGAACTCCACGTCCACCTGGTCGAGCGGCGTCTCGCCGGCCAGCAGCAGGATCCCGCGCCCGTGGAGAACCCCTCGAACCACGAGCTGCGGCGTGATCGTGACCTCGCCCGACAGCTTCCCCCCGCCGTGGAGCAGGCCCGGCCCGAGGAGGGGAAGGAGCACCTCCGTCGCCACGTCCTCGAGCTCCAGGGTCACGTCGTCCCCGAGGGCGCCGAGCCAGTTCAGCCGGCCCCGGTCCCCGCCGAGGAGCGCCGTCCCCCACAGCCGCCCGGTCGCCGGGGTGACCACCGCCGAGACCTCCTCGAGGCGCACGAGGTCCCGCCCGTCTTCCCGGACGACGAGGGAGCCGCCCTTGACCCGGACCTCGTCGACCTGGATGTCGTACCCGGGTCCCTCCGCCTTCACCGCTCCCTCCGGCGGGCCGGCCCCGGCGGCCAGCGCGGGAAGGACGAACCCGTCCTCCGCCCGGGCCAGGACCACCTCCGGCCGGAGAACGTCGATGTCCCGGACGACGAGCCGGCCCCGCAGCAGCGGGAGGAACTCGGCCCGGGCCGCGATGCGCTCGATCTCGATGCGGGTCCGGTCCCGCGGATCGTGGACGACCACGGGGCCCAGGACGACGGCCGGGCCGCCCCAGAGGGAGACGCCGATCTCGCCGAGCTCCACCGGCCAGCCGAGCCTCTCCCTGGCCAGCGCCTCGAGCCGGGGCCGGTAGCGTTCCACGTCGAGGAGGCGCGGCAGCACGATGACCGCCACCGCGACGAGCAGGACCAGCAGGACGACCAGGCCGACCAGGATCTTCCGTCCGCGCGTCATCGATACCTCCCGGGGCGGCCCGCCGCTTCCGCCCGGTCCCATGATAGGGCGACCGGCCGATTCCGCCCGCGCGGCGTCAGGACTGGATCGCGGCGACCAGGGCCGGCACGACGGTCCCGGCCGGTCCGCCGAGGAACACGTCGGTCACCGTTCCGGTGTAGCGGGTCGGCTCCAGGTTGACCTCGACGATCCGCGCGCCGTGGGAGCACGCCAGGTCGGGCAGGCTTCCCGCCGGGTGGATCTCGCCGGTCGTCCCGACGACGAGCCACGCATCGGCCTCCCGTGTCTCCGCGAGGGCCGCCGCCATCGCCCCGTCCGGCAGCGGCTCGCCGAAGAACACGAAGTCCGGCTTCAGCACGTCCCCGCAACGGGCACAGCGGGGCGGGAGCCGTTCGAGCAGCTCTTCCCCGGCGGGGAACCGCGCCCCGCAGGCCGGGCAGACGAGCTGCCGCGAGTTCCCGTGCAACTCGATGACGCGGCGGCTCCCGGCACGCCGGTGAAGGTCGTCGATGTTCTGGGTGATCACGCCGGCAAGAGCGCCGGCGCGCTCCATCCGGGCCAGCGCCTCGTGGGCCGCGTTCGGCCGGGCGTCCCGGAAGTGCCCGTAGAAGAGGTCCCGGATCAGCGGCCAGCACTCCCCGGGCGCGGCACGGAACCGGTCGATGTCGAGGAGGGAGGGGTCCACCCGGGACCACAGGCCGTCCGGGCCCCGGAAGGGCGGGATCCCGCTCTCGACGGAGATGCCGGCCCCCGTGAACGCGACCGCCCGGCGGGCGCCGCGCAGGATCTCCGCGGCGCGGGCCAGGGCTTCCTCGTCGAACCGCGTGTCCCCCTTCTCCATCGAATCGCCTCCTCCCGGGAAGGGTACCGCGAGCGGGGCCGGGGATGCGCGCCCGGCGACCTTCCCGTAGAATGCGCCGCGCGTGCAGCCGTAGCTCAGCTGGCAAGAGCGCCTGACTGTGGATCAGGAGGTCCTGGGTTCAAATCCCAGCGGCTGTACCAGTTCGCCCCATCACCGCCACCAGGCGGGGCGGGCCGGGCCCCCGCGGCACCCGGGGACCTCTCTCCGGCGCCGCCCCGGTCCCCCCGGAGGGGGGTCCCATGGCCGGTCAGCGCACGAAAGCCCGGATCCTCAAGGGATTCCGCGACATCTTCGGGGCGACCCTCGTCCGGCGCCGGCGGATGATCGAGACGATCCTGGGCGTCTACGAGCGGCACGGCTTCAGTCCCCTCGAGACGCCGACCATCGAGTACGCCGAGGTGCTCGGCAAGTACCTCCCGGACGCGGACCTGCCCGCGGGCGGCATCTTCGCCTTCCGGGACGAGAAGGACGAGTGGGTCGCCCTCCGCTACGACCTGACCGCCCCCCTGTCCCGGGTGGTCGCGATGTACCCGGACCTCCCCCTGCCCTACAGGCGCTACCAGGTCGGTCTCGTCTTCCGCCAGGAGAAGCCGGGCCCGGGACGTTTTCGCGAGTTCACCCAGTGCGACATCGACACGGTCGGCACCGCGCAGATGGTCGCCGACGCGGAGATTCTCGAGGTCCTGTGCGAGGTGTTCGAGGCCCTCGGGATCCGCCGCGGCGACTACGTGCTCCGGGTGAGCAACCGGAAGCTGCTCAACGGCGTGCTCGAGAAGGCCGGGATCGACCTCGCGGACGGCGACCGCTGGTTCACCGTGGTCCGCGCCATCGACAAGCTGGACCGGGTCGGCATGAGCGGGGTGCGGGACCTGCTCGGGCCCGGCCGCAGGGATCCCTCCGGCGACTTCACGCCAGGCGCTCGCCTCTCGCCGGACCAGGTGGACGCGGTCGTGCGGCTCCTCGCCGTCCCGCGGGACGACCGGGCCGCGACCATCCGGGAACTCGAGCCCCTGGTGACCGGGTCGGCCATCGGAGAGGAGGGGCTCGCCGAGCTCTCCGAGATCGACACGCTCCTCGCCGCGGCGGGGCTCGGAAGCGACCGCGTGATCGTCGATCCGACCGTGGTTCGGGGCCTCGGTTACTACACCGGCCCCGTCTTCGAGGCGGAGCTGACCTTCGAGATCACCGACGAGAAGGGCCGGGCTCGCCGGTTCGGCTCCGTCGCGGGCGGGGGACGCTACGACGACCTGGTCGAGCGGTTCCTCGGCCGGAAGGTTCCGGCCACCGGTGCCGCGCTCGGGGTCGACCGCCTCCTCGCCGCCCTCGAGGAGCTGGAGCGGGGGCGGGAGAAACCCTGGGAGGGCCCGGTCCTGGTCACCGTGATGGACCGGGACCGCCTGCCGGAGTACGTTCGGATCGCCCGCGAGCTCCGGGACGCGGGGATCGCGGCGGAGGTCTACGTGGGCAGGAAGGGCGTCGGCCAGCAGCTCAAGTACGCCGATCGGCGCCGCCTTCCCGCCGTCGTCATCGCCGGGGAGGACGAGTTCGCCGCGGGGACCGTCTCGATCAAGGACCTGGCCCGGGGCCGGGTCCTCGCCGAGCAGGTGGACGACCGGGAAACGTGGCGCCGGGAACGCCCCGCCCAGGTCACGGTCCCGAGGGATCGGATGGTCGACACGATCCGGGAGATCCTCGGAGGCCCCTGACGGGAGAAGCCCGCTCAGCGCAGGGTCGGCTGGAGGCCGGCGGCCCGCGCCTCGATGTCGGCGGCGCGGGAGCGCACCGCCGGGTCCAGGTCCTCCCGCCCCAGCAGGAGCCGGGCGGCCGCCCCGGCGAGCGGGGGGTCGATCGGAAGCGCCGCCTCCGCGATCTTCAGGGCGAGGCCTTCCGGCATCCCGGTTCCCCCGGCCAGGAATGCCCCGCGCAGGGCCGCGGCCGCCTCCGCGGCGTCTCCCCGCGCCGCGAGCTCGCGGGCCAGGTGGAGGAACCCCGTCGCCCCGAGCCCGGCCCCGGGGACCAGCTCCCGCAGTTCCCGCCACTGGGCCACGGCATCGTCGACCGCCCCGGCCCGGAGGCGCCCCTCGATCCAGCGGGCGACGAACGGAGCCGCCTCTCCCGCGCGGCCGGTCTCGACGGCGACCTGCCAGAGGGCGGGGGGCAGGTCCGGGTCGGCGGGATGCCTCCGGGCGGCCTCCAGCAGGATCGCGAAGGCCTCGTCCGGACGACCGGCCTCCCGGGCCGCGAACGCCTTCTCGACGATGCCCGCCGAGGCTGCCCGCGTGGTGATCTTCGCCTCGATCTCCGGCCGGATGAACCGCTCCTCGATCCGCCAGCGGCGCATCGCGAGGGCGAACGCCGCCCCGAAGGCGAACCCGCCGACGTGGGCCCAGTGGGCGGTCCCGGCCACGATTCCCTGCGTGGCGCTCACGATGCCGGAGAAAGCCTCCAGGGCGAACCAGAGACCCAGCATCAACCAGGAGGGGGCCTTGAACGTTCCGCGGACGAGGAATCCCACCATGTAGAAAAACCGCATCCGGGTGTTCCAGTACCGGACGAGGAAGGCCCCCATCGCGCCGGCGATCGCCCCCGAGGCCCCGATCACCGGGATCGCGGAGCCGGGGTGCAGGGCCACGTGGGCGAGGGCCGCGACGAGCCCCGCCCCCAGGTAGAACGCCGCGTAGAGGGGCCGGCCCCAGGCGTCCTCGATGAACGGTCCGACGAGGAACAGCAGCAGGAGGTTCCCGAGCAGGTGCCCGATCCCGGCGTGCAGGAACATGTGGGTCAGGAACGCGTGGGGGCGGGGATGTCGGGGCACCAGGCCGAACCGTCGCCACGGATGGCTTTCCACCGCGGCCCGCAGGGCGCCGGTCCGCCGGGCGAACTCCTCCCGCGGATCGGGGGTGTCCCGCCCCGGGGAGGAACGTCCCCGCTGCCGCCGGGTCCCCGGGAAAAGACGGCCCGGTTCCGCCGTGCCGACCGTCCCCTCGAGATAGTCGACCAGCCAGGGATCCGGCGCGAGGCCCGGATGAGCCTGCCACCACTCCATCGTTCGGGCGAACTCCATCGCGACGCGCACGTGCGCCTTCGCGACGAGGGGCAGGAGGCCCAGCCACAGGACGGCGCACGCCCCCATCACGGCGAACGTCACCCAGGGCAGCCGGCGAACCGTCTGGCTGTCGTGGCCGATCGGCAGCAGGATCACGGGGCCTCCCGGACCTCCCCCCGCGGAATGTAGGGTCCCCCCGTGTCGGGTACCATGGGCCGGTTCCAGGAGATCCCGGGAGCGGGAGGAGATGCGCATGGCGGACGGAGGCTTCCACGCCCGACGGGTGGCGATCCTCGGGGCCGGGCGCCAGGGGTGCGCCGCGGCGTGGGATGCCCTCGTGCACGGGGGGGCGGCGGGCATCCGCCTCATCGACGCCGACCCGGGCCGCCTGGCCCGGGCGACGGCCCGGCTGGCCGACCTCTGCCCCGGGGCGCCGGTGGAAGCCCGGCGAGTGGACGCCTCGGATCCCGTGGCGACGGCGGCCGCCCTGCGCGGAACGTCCGCCGCGTTGTCGGCACTCCCGTACCGGCTGGGACCGGCCGCGGCCCGGGCGGCACTGGAGGCCGGGGTCCACCTCGTCGACCTCGGGGGGAACACGGCGCTCTCGCGGGAGATCCTCTCCCTGGACGGGGAAGCCCGGGAGGCGGGCATCGCGCTGGTGCCGGACACCGGTCTCGCCCCGGGCCTCGTGGTCACGCTGGTCGTCGCCGGCATGGAACGCCTCGGGGAACCGCGGGAGGCCCGCGCCTGGTGCGGTGGCCTGCCGGAACGCCCCGTGGGGCCCCTCGGCTACCGGGCGGTGTTCAGCCTGGAGGGGCTGCTCAACGAGTACGCGGGGACGGCACGGTGGCTTCGCGGCGGCCGCCCGGTCGACGTGCCCGCCCTCGACGAGGAATGCCGGGTCGAGTTCCCACCCCTCGGCACCCTCGAGGCATTCGCCACGTCCGGGGGGCTGGGCACGGCACCGGACAGCCTGGCCGGGCGACTCGAGGTCCTCGAGTACCGTACGCTCCGCTGGCCGGGACACCTGGCGAAGATCCGCTCCTTCGCCGAGCTGGGCCTGCTCGCGGAAGACCCGGTGCCGGACGGCCGGGGCGGCACGGTTCGCCCGCGGGACCTCCTGCTCCGCCTCCTCGCTCCGCTGGTGGACCACCCGGAGGTCCCGGACCTGGTCTTCCTCCGGGTCGAGGTGACCGGGCTGCGGGACGGCACTCCCGCGGGGGTCGTGCTCGAGCTCCTCGACCGCGAGGACCCGCGCACCGGGTTCACGGCGATGGAACGCTGCACCGCCCTTCCCGCGACGACGGTCCTCGAGATGGCCGCCGCCGGCGAGATCGCCCCGGGGGCCAGGCCACTCGAGGAAGCGGCGCCTCCCGGGCCGTTCCTGTCACGATTCGCACGGCGTCCCCTCCGGGTGAAGGTCCGCGAGACCCGGCCGGGGGACGCGATGGAGACCCGACGATGAGCCCGACCGAGGGACGCACTCCCGCCCACAGCCGGACCGTGATGACCGAGCTGGTCCTCCCCGCCGACACGAACAACTACGGGCACATCTTCGGCGGCCGCCTGCTCGCCCTCGCCGACAAGTGCGCCGGGATGGCCGCGATGCGCCACTGCAACCTGCCCGTGGTCACGGCGTCGTTCGACCGGGTCGACTTCCTTCGCCCGGTCAAGGCCGGGATGATCGTGATCCTGACCGGGATCGTGAACGCCGCCTTCCGCACGTCGATGGAGGTCGGGGTCACCGTCGAGGCGGAAGACCCGGTCACCGGGTCGCGGGTCACGACCTGCCGCGCCCTGATCACGGTCGTCGCCATCGATCACACGGGGCGCCCGGCGCCGGTCCCGCCGCTGGTCCCGGAAACCGACGAGGAGCGGGCCCGCATGGAGCGGGCCGCGGAACGGCGGCGGCGACGGCTCGAGACCCGGGAGCAGTACTGACGCGCGTCAGGCACCGTCCACGCGGACGACATCCTCCCCGCCGACGCGGAAGGACAGCGCCCCGATGGGCGGCAGGCCCGACGCCTCCCCGTGGGCGGTGGCGATCGCCCGCGCCTCCTCGAGCACGTCCGCCGGCGCGGTGATCCTCCACGCCCCGCCCCGGGTCGGCCGCGCGAGGGCCCGCAGGCGGCGCAGGAGCCGGCGCGCCCGCGCGGCGGCCCCGGGAACGATCGAGCGGCCGCAGCACCGGCAGGGCTCCCCCAGCAGCCGCTCGAGGGGCGGACGCCGGCGCTGGCGGCTGATTCGCACGAGGGTGAACTCCGCCGGCGGTGCCCAGCGGATCCGCGCCCGGTCGCGGGCGAAGACCTCCTCGAGCCGCGCGGCCAGCGCCCGGCGGGACGCTCCCCGCTGCATGTCGATGAAGTCGGCGACGACCAGGCCGCCGAGCTCCCGCAGGCGGAGCTGTCGTCCGAGCTCCTCCGCGGCCTCCAGGTTCGTCCGCAGGGCGGTCTCCTCGAGGCTGGCCCCGGAGACGTCGCGGCCCGAGTTCACGTCGACCGCGACCATCGCCTCGGTCGCCTGGATCACCAGCCGTCCGCCCCCGGGCAGGGGCACCTCGGGGGAGAAGACCTCGTCGAGGGCCCGGTCGAGGCCGTACGCCTCGATCGCGGGGAGCGGACCCCGGTGAACGCGGACCGGGGGCAGGCGTTCCTCCCCCGCGGTCCCGGCGAAGAGGTCCTCGTCGCCGGGCTCGACCACCACCTCGTCCACGTCCCGTCCTCCCTGGTCCCGGACGAAGGCCCGCGCCGGGTCCTCCTCCTCGTGGAGGGGCAGCGGGGCCCGGGCTCGCGCGGCCCGGTCCACGATCGAGGCCCATCGTGCCACCAGCTCGTCCAGCTCCCCGCGCAGGTCCTCTTCCCCTGCCCCCGCCGCGGCCGTGCGTGCGATCACCCCGAGGCCTTCCGGGGCGATCCGTTCCAGGATCCCCCGGAGGCGTTCCCGCTCCGCCTCCGAGACGATCTTCCGGCTGATCCCCCGGTGGGTGACCCGGGGCGCCAGGACGAGGCGCCACCCGGGAAGGGTGATGTCGCGGGTCACCCGCGGTCCCTTGCCGGCGTCCGCCTCGCGGGTGACCTGCACGAGCACGTCCTCTCCTTCACGCGGCAGGTCGCCTTCCGGGACGGGGAGGAACGCGTCCCTGCCCAGCCCGACGTCGACGAACGCGCCCGCGACGCCCGGGACCGCCCGGACCACCCGTCCGAGGAAGATCGCCCCGAGCAGCCGTCCTTCCGCCAGGGGTCGAACGACGAGCTCGGTCACGCGTCCCGCCTCGAGGAGGGCGAGCCAGCGCTCGCCCAGGTCCCGGGCGACCACGATCCGGGAGGAGGTCTCGGGCATCGGCGGCTCCGTGCGGGGGGTCCCGGGGATCATCTCCCTCCCGTCCCCCCCGTGGCAAGCGGCCCACTTCAGGAGGGAGGGCGAACGGCCGATACGTCCCCCGGGAAGGCCGGGAGACGAAGGAGGTCGAGCCATGCCCACGTCCGAGTGGCCCCGACCGGGCACGATCGACCCGTCGGAACCGGTGGAGATCGCGCCGCGCACCTGGTGGGTCGGCTGGTACCACGAGGGCGATTCCTTCCAGTGCCACACCTACCTGCTGGAGCAGGGGGACCAGTCGGTCCTGATCGACCCGGGATCCCGGCTGACCTTCCGGCACACGCTGGCGAAGATCGAGCGAATCGTTCCCTTCTCCTCGATCCGCTGGTTCGTCTGCCAGCACCAGGACCCGGACATCACGGGAGCCCTCCCGGTGATCGACGAACTGGTTTCGCGGGAGGACGCCCGGATCGTGACGCACTGGCGGACACGCACGATGCTCGTGCACCTCGCCCCGCGGATCCCGTTCTGGCTGGTCGACGAACACGGCTGGAAGCTGCCCCTCGCGGACCGCGAGCTGGAGTTCGTCTTCACCCCGTACGCCCATTTCGCCGGGGCGTTCTGCACGTTCGATCCGTCGACGGGGGTCCTGTTCTCGAGCGACCTGTTCGGCGGCTTCACCGAGGGATTCTCCCTCTACGCGGAAGACGAGGCGTACTTCGAGGCGATGCGCCCGTTCCACGAGCACTACGTCCCGTCGCGGGACATCCTGGCCCACGCGATGGACCGTCTCGGCGAGCTGCCGATCCGAACGATCGCCCCCCAGCACGGCTCGATCATCCCGGGCCCCCTGGTCGTTCCCCTGATGACCCGCCTCGCAGGGCTCGACTGCGGTCTCTTCCTCCTCGCGCGGGACGACAGCAACCTCGAGCACCTGCTGCGGCTCCAGAGAATCCTCTCCGGGATCACCCGGGCAATGGTCACGTACCGGGACTTCCGGGAGGTCGCCCACGCGTTCCACGAGCTGGTCGGCGAGATCCTTCCGCTCCGGGACCTGGAGTTCTGGTCGCGGACGGACGTGGAAGACCGGATCCTGCACCTGTCGCCCCGGGACCGTTACCGGGGCCGGTACGAGGATCCACCCGAGGAGGTCTCCCGGGTGCTCGACGTCGAGGAGCGGCTCTGGTTCGACCTGAATCCCCGCGGGTTCGACCTCCTGCCGGGGAACGACGGTACGACCCGCGTGGTCCTGCCCCTCTTCTCACCGGGCCGGGGAGTCGCGGACGCCGTGGCGCTCGCCCGGGTCGCCGCCGCGGAAGTCCCCGAAGAGGACCTGGAGGTGGTACTCGGCCCCCTGCGCCCGGCCCTCCAGGCGGCCGTGGAGCGGGAGGTGCTCTTCCGGGTTCTCGACCTCGAGAAGGAGAAGATCTACGAGCGGTCGATCCGGGACTCGCTCACCGGCCTCTACACCCGCGTCTACATGAAGGAAGCGGTCGCCCGGCTGATGCGCCTCCACGACCGGGAGCAAACGGCCGGGCTCGCCCTCGCGATGGTCGACATCGACCATTTCAAGTCGGTCAACGACACGTACGGGCACCTGGAGGGTGACCGGGTCCTGGCGGCGGTCGCGCGCGTCATCCGGGACACCGTGCGCGCCTCCGACATCCCGGTGCGGTTCGGTGGGGAGGAGTTCGCGATCTTCCTCGTCGGGCGGGGAGACGGGCTCGAGGTCGCCGACCGGGTCCGTCGCCGGGTGGAGGAGCTCACGCTCGACGGTCCCCTCGGGGATCGCCGGGTAACGGTCAGCGCCGGCGTGGCGTCCCGGCGGCCGGGCGAATCCCTCGAGGCCTGGATCGCCCGGGCAGATGCCGCCCTCTACCGGGCCAAGGAGTCGGGCCGCAACCGGGTCGTCGTCGCGCAGGAGGTCCCGGTCGCGTCCTGAAGCGGGACCGTCAGTTCCGACGGAGAGCCTCGATCGGGTCGAGACGGGCCGCCCGCAGCGCCGGGTACAGCCCGAAGACGACGCCGACCAGGGTGCAGACGAACACGGCGGCGAGGGGCGCCACCCAGGACCAGGCGAGGGGCCAACCGGACCAGGCGGAGATTCCCCAGGCGAGGACGAACCCGAGGCCGATCCCCAGGATTCCCCCGGCGAGGGAGATGCCGAGCGCCTCGACGAGGAACTGCCCGAGGATGTCCGACCGGCGTGCCCCGACCGCCCGCCGGATCCCGATCTCGGGGGTCCGCTCGAGCACGTTCGCCAGCATGATGTTCATGATCCCGATGCCACCGACGAGCAGGGAGATGCCGGCGATCGCCGCCATCACGACATCGAAGATCCGCCGGGTCCTCCGGTGGCGGGCCAGCAGTTCCTCGGGAAGTACGAGCCGCCAGTCCTCCACGTCCCGGTGCCGCTGGCGCAGCAGGCGGGCGAGGGCGCGGGCCGCCGGCCGCACCGGGCCCGTTCCCCCGATCTCCACGCGGAAGACGTCGATCTCTTCCTCGAGGGGCTGAAAGCGGAAGACCTCCCGGGCCGTCGACAGGGGAACGTAGACCCGGTGCGACGGGCTCTCGAGGGGCACGCCCTCGAACTCCTGCTTCCCCAGCTCCCGGTCGGCCAGCAGGCCGACGACCCGGAACCACTGGTGGTTGACCCGGACCGGTCGGCCGAGCGGATCGAGCTCGCCGAACAGCTCCCGGGCGGCACGGGACCCGAGAACGGCGACGGCCCGGCGTTCCCGCTCGTCGTCCTCGTCGAGGAGCCTTCCGCGGGCGGCCCGCAGGTGCCCCATCGGGAACCACCCCGGGGTGACGCCCAGGACCTCGGCCTCCGAGTCCCCACCCTCCGCGTGCAGGGAGTACACGCTGATCCGCTTCGCCGCGGCGCTTCCGATCGCCCGCGGCAGCACCTCGACGGCCACCGCGAGATCGTGGAGGGAGAGACCGATCGAGTCCTTCCGGATCTCGCGCAACCGGTCCTCCGGCTGGGGCACCGCTTCCACCCGGATCGTCCGCAGGCCCAGGGTCTCGATCGCACGAAGGGCCTCCCGCCGCGCCCCCTCTCCCACGGCGAGCATGCTGACCACGGCGCCCACCCCGAAGATCATCCCGAGCAGCGTGAGGAACGTGCGGAGCCGGTGGTGCCGGAACTCCTCGAAGGCCTCCAGGACACCGGTGCGCCAGTCCATCACCGGCCCTCCTCGTCCGGGTCGGCGAGGGCGATCACCTCCCCTTCCCGCAGGCCGTCGAGCACGACCGTCCGCGCGAGGCTGCTCCGCCCCGTCCGGACCTCCCGCGCCACGAAGCGGCCCCCCGGCCCACGGACCCTGGCGTACGTCTTCCCGTCCCGGACGAACAGGGCCGGCACCGGCACGGCGATGACGTTCTCCTCGCGGGCGGCGTGGATGACGACCCGCGCCGTGCCGCCGAGGGGCAGCGCGGCGGGGTCCGGGTCCTCGATCGCCAGCTCCACCTGGAAGTAACGCACCGGCGAACGCCAGTCGATCGTGGCGGCGACGGTGCCGACCGAGGCGACCCGCGCGGCGAACGAGCGCCCGGGTGCGGCCCCGGGGAACACGTCCGCCGGCTGGCCCTTCTCGAGCCCCCCGGCCTCCGATTCGAGCACCCAGGCCTTGACCTTGTAGCCGCCCTCCCGCGCGACGCGTCCGACCGGCGAACCGGGCCAGCGCGTGTCCCCGGGGGCCAGGCGACCGTGGCGTCCCCGGGCCCGCAGGAAGCGCCCCCCGTGGGGAGCCCGCAGGACGAGCGCCTCGCGGGCGCGCTCCAGTTGCTCGAGCCTCGTTCGCCGGGTCCGCTCCCGGAGCCGCAGGATCTCGAGTTCCTTCCCCGCCCGCTCCTCGAAGCGGGCCAGGCGCTCCGCCAGGTGCCGCCGTCGTGCCCGGAGCAGGTCGAGATCGATCCGGGCGGACAGGATCTCCTGGCGGGAGAACACCTCGGGGTCGGCGGGGGCATAGCGGCGGGTGATCTCCTCCTCCCGCTCGAGAAGGGCGATCCGCTCCCGGATCGAGCGGCGCTCGCGCTCGATCTCCCGTTCCCGCGCCCTGATCTCGAGCCCGGCCCGCCGCAGCGCCGAACGCGCGAGGAAGATCTCGCGCGCGAGGCGTCGCCCGTCGAGCCGGGCGACCACGTCCCCCTCCGCGACCCTCGTCCCGTCGGGTGCGAGCCAGGCGATCCGCTGGGAACCGTCCGCCTCCGTCGGCACGCTGACCGTCGTCGACGCCTCGGGCTCGAGGATCCCCCGCCCCTCGATCCGGATCTCGAACGTTCCCCGCTCCACCCGCCAGGTCGGGACGGCCTCCCCCTCCCGGCCCTCCCGGCACGCGCCGCCCGACAGGACCGCGAGGGCAACCGCCAGGAGCAGGAAACGGGGGCCCGCCCTCATCGCGTGGCCTCCGGCCGCGGAAAGATCGTCACGGTGGCCGCCATCCCCGGACGCAACAGCTCCCGGTCCGGGTCGTCGATCGTCACGACCACGTCGAACACCCGCTCGGGAACCTCCGCGGAGCGGGCGTGGAAGACCCGGCCGACCTTTCGGACCCGTCCGTGGAAGAGCCGGTCCGGGGCCGCGTCCAGCCGGATCTCCGCCGGCAGGTCCTCCCGGACCCGGGGGGCGGCGGTCTCCGGGACGCTGGCCGCGACCTCGAGGGTCGAGAGATCGGCGATCTCGAGGACCCGCGAGCCGCGCCAGACCCGGTCGCCGACGTCGTAGTGGGAACCGTCCCAGTCCGTCACGTACGCGACGTACCCGGCCCGCGGCGCCCGCACCCGGAGCCGCTCGATGTCCCGCCGCAGGTTCGCCACCTCCCTTTCCAGGTCGGCGACCCGGGCCCGGGCGAGACCGACCCGGAGATCCCGGGCCTCTCGCTGGGTTACCTCCCGCCGCTCGAGCAGCTCCAGCTTGCGCGCCACCAGGTCCCGGTCGATCCGCAGGGCCGCGAGCTCGTTGCGGCCGCGCAGCTCTTCCGGGACGGCCAGGGCCTGGTCCAGCTTCCGGGCCTCCCCCCGGAGCTCGATCCGCTCGAGGTCGAGGGCGGCGAGCTGGTCTTCCTCCTCGAGGACCGCGGCCTCGAGCTCCTTGCGCGCGGTCTCCAGCTTCCCCGAGGCGATCTCGAGGCGGTCCCGCAGCTCCCGGTCGTCCAGGGCGAAGACCGGCTCTCCCTCCCGGACCGCCCTCCCCTCGTCGACCATCCACGTCACCGTGAACTGCCACACGCGGTGAATCCGGGGGGGAAGGACGGGCACCGCGTCCCGGGCGACGACGCGCCCGTTCCCGCGCACCGGGTCCGAAACCGCGGAACCGGCGGGGAGCACGGCCCCCGTTTCCGCTGCCCCGATCTCGCAGCGCACCCCCATTCCCGGGCGCATCGCCGCCGGGTCCGGGTCGTCGAGGGAGAACTCCACGCGGAACCACCGCCCGTTCCCCCAGGCCCAGATCCGCTCCCCGGAAACGGCCACGCGCTCCACCCGGCCGTGGAACATCCTCCCCGGCAGGGCGTCGAGGAGAAAGCGCGCCGGCTGCCCCGGCACGATCCTGCCGACGTCTCCCTCCCGTGCCCATCCCAGCACGTGCAGGCTGGCCGGGTCCGGGATCGTGGCCACCTCCCACCCCGTTCCGACGCGATCCCCGGGGCGCAGCCGGTGCTCCTCCCAGGGGTGCTCGCCGATCAGCACGTATCCCGCCCGCTCGGCGCGCAGTTCCAGCGCGGCGAGGTCGCGCCGGCGTTCCTCGATCTTCCGCCGCAGTTCTCCCAGCTCCAGCTCCAGCTGGGCCTTCCGGGCTTCCTCGACCAGGTCGTGGACCCGCAGCTCCAGCTCCGCCCGCCGCCGCTCGTTCTCCTTGCGCGCGGCGGCCAGGGCCGCCTTCCGGTGGGCCCATTCACCCGTCACTTCGGCCGGGACCGCGGCCTCGAGGGCGGCCTTCCGGGCCTCCGCCGTGGCCTCGGCCAGCTTGACCTCGAGCTCGAGCCGCGACCGCCGCGACCGGACGCCGGCGAGACGCGCCTCCCGCTCCTTTTCCTCGAGGGACGCCTCCAGGTCGGCGAGGCCGTCCAGCACGGCGCCCGGGTCGAAGCGCGCGACCACGTCCCCCGGTTCGACACGGCTTCCGTCGGCCGCCAGCCACTGGAGCTGCAGGTCGACCCAGGTGCTGGTGATCGGGGCCAGCAGTCGCTGTCCACCGGTCGCCTCGAGCTGGCCGGTGAGCAGGAGCGGCGCTTTCACCGGGTTCGTATCCGCGGCGGCCGCACCGGGCACGGCCGCCTCGCGCCTCGAGACGCATCCCGCCACGAGGGCCAGGAGCAGGGCGAGAACGGCCAGCCCGCGCCGGTCACGGTGCACCGGTGTCCTCCACGATGCGGCCGTCCCGCATCACGATCCGGCGGGGGGCCGCCGACGCGATCTCCTGCTCGTGGGTGACGAGGACGACGGTCTTTCCCTCCGCATGGAGCCCGCGGAGGATCGCGAGGATCTCGCCCGTCGCCCGGGTGTCCAGGTTGCCGGTCGGCTCGTCGGCCAGCACGAGGGAAGGCCCGGTCACCAGGGCGCGCGCGATCGCCACCCGCTGGCGCTGCCCCCCGGAGAGCTGGTCGGGCCGGTGCTCCGCCCGGTCACCGAGGCCGACCCGCTCGAGGGCGCGGAACGCCCGCGAACGCCGTTCCGCGGGGGGAACCCCCGCGTACACCAGGGGGAGCGCCACGTTCTGCCACGCCGGGAGACGGGCGAGCAGGTGGAAGTCCTGGAAGACGAACCCGATCTCCCGGTTCCGGATTCCCGCCAGGTCGTCGTCCGGCAGGCTGCCGACGTCCCGGCCCGCAAGGCGGTAGCTTCCCGCCGTCGGCGTGTCCAGGCAACCGAGGAGGTTCATCAGGGTGGACTTGCCGGAGCCGGAGGCCCCGGTGACGGCAACCAGCTCCCCGCGCCCGACGACGAGGTCGACGCCGTCCAGGGCGCGAACCACGGTCTCGCCCATCCGGTAGTGACGGTGAACCCCCCGCAGTTCCACCAGGGGGCCTTCCGGCGCGCGGGGCTGCATGTTCCTATCTTGCCCCGCGCCTCCTCCTCGCCGCCAGCAGGGGAGAAACCAGCCGGTTCCCGACCCGGGCGAGGAGGCCGGTTCGTACCAGGCTGGCGGCGGCCGCCGCGTCTTCCCCGACGATCGCCCCGAGGATCTCCGCGGGCCGGGCCGTTCCCTCCCTGCGCAGCACCTGGACGAAGCGAAGCCGTCCCTCCGGGGTAACCCCGGCACTTTCCACCAGGGGCCGCACGTCGAGGAGACGGGTCTTCCCCTTCCGGGTCCGCTCGATCTCGTGGCGCTCCCTGCCCAGGAACGTCCGCACCCGCTCCTCGAGCTCGGCGGGCGCGAGATCGGGCACGTCGGCCTCGTAGACCGCGCGCACGATCGCGTCCTGGAGGGCCGGGACGCCGTGATCCAGGGGGACGAGGGCGAGGAAGCGGATCCCGGACGGCATCGCCGCCGAGATGCGCCCGAGGGCGTCCCCGGGATCGAGGGGAGCGGCGGTCTCGAAATCGATGTACTCGTCCCGGGACGCGATCCCGAGCCCGAGGGCCGGCGAGAGAGCGACCTTCGGGCGGGGCTTGAACCCGTGGGTGTACCCGGGCTGGATCCCCGCCCGCCGGAACCCCATGACGATCGCCCGGACGAGGTCCAGGTGACCGAGGAACCGGGCCGGCCCCTCCTTCGCGAACCGGGCCCGCCACCGGTAGACCGGGGCAGGGGGTGCGGCTTCTTCCGCCGACCCGTCCCCGGGACGCGGGCTTTCCCGGCGAACCCGGGCCGCCCAGGCGGCGTTTTCCCGGCGCCCGGCCGCGACGACGCCCCGGACGCAGTGCACGGCGAACGGCGCGCAGCGCGTGCAGGCATCCTCCCCGCAGGGAACGACGGTCTCCCCGCCGAGCGCCCTGCGGTACTCCTCCGCCAGCCACTCCCTCCGGACCAGCGGATCGATCACCTCCCACGGCAGTTCCGCCTCGCGGGAGACCTCCCGGGTCGCCCATGCGTCCGCGTCGATCCCGTGCTCCGCGAAGGCTTCCCGCCAGGCATCGAGCCGCAGGTGCTCCGTCCACCCGTCGAGCACGGCCCCCCGCCGGTACGCCGCGAGGATCGCCGGCGCGAACCGACGATCGGCCCGGGAGAGGACACCCTCGAGCCAGGAGGCGCCCGGGTCGTGGTGGCGGAACTGGACACCCCGCGGCAGCCGTCCCCGGATCCGCGCGTGGAGCTCGCGGGTGCGCTCCACCGGGATCATTCGGCACCACTGGAAAGGGGTGAACGGCTTCGGCACGAACGTCGACGCCGAGAGGGTGACCCGCGCCCGCTTCCCGTGGACCCGGCGCCCCTCCTCCGCGATGCGGCCCGCCAGCTCGACGAGGGCATCCACGTCCTCGTCGGTCTCGGTCGGCAGGCCGATCATGAAGTACAGCTTGACGAGGGTCCAGCCGGCCTCGAAGGCACGGCGGGCCGCGGCGAGGACCTGTTCCTCGGCGAGGTTCTTGTTGATCACGTCCCGCAGGCGCTGGGTCCCGGCCTCCGGGGCGATCGTGAACCCGGTCTTCCGCACCCGGCGGACCTGTTCCGCGAGCTCCCGCGTCAGGGTGGTCGCGTGGAGGCTGGAAAGCCCGACCGACACCCGCCGCGGCTCCATCTCGTCCATCAGCGTGGTCAGCAGCGGGGCGATGGCCGAGTACTCGCCGGAATTGAGCGAGGTCAGGGAGAACTCGTCCCAGCCGGTCGCCTCGATCGAGCGCCGCACGCCCTCGATCACGCGGGGAGCCGCCCTCTCCCGGGTCGGCCGGTAGACGAACCCCGCCTGGCAGAACCGGCAGCCGACGGGGCATCCCCGCATGATCTCGAAGGAAACCCGGTCGTGCACGATCTCCTGGTGGGGAACGACGATCTCCGCGGGAAACGGGAAGGCGTCGAGATCGAGGAGCAGGCGGCGCTTCACCCGGGCCGGCACGTCCTCTCCCGGCCGGGGGCGGGCCACGAGGAAGCCCTCCACCGGCTCCTCCACCGCCTCGTAGAGGGCGGGGGCATACCAGCCGGGCAGCCGGGCGAGGTCGCGGACCACGTCCTCCCGCCGCGCACCGGCGCGGCGCAGCTCGCGCAGCCGGGAGAGAAGCTCCGGCAGGGCCTCCTCGGCATCTCCCGCCAGGACCAGGTCGACGAACGGGGCCCACGGCTCGGGATGGAAGGCCAGCGGTCCGCCGGCGAGCACCAGCGGGTCGCCGGGACCGCGCTCCGCGGCGAGGAGCGGGATTCCTCCGAGATCGAGCATCGCCAGCATGTTCGTCAGGGCAAGCTCGTGCTGGAGGGAAAACCCGACCAGGTCCAGCTCCGCCAGCGGGGTGCGGGTCTCCAGGGTGACCAGCGGCAGCCGGTGCTCCCGCAGCAGCCCGAGCATGTCCACCCAGGGCATGAACACCCGTTCCGCCGCGGCCCACGGAATCCGGTTGACCAGGGCGTAGAGAATCCGGAACCCGAGGTGGGACATGCCGATCTCGTAGACGTCCGGGAAGGCGAGCGCCATCCGTACGTCCACGCCGTCGGCGTCCTTGACGACGCTGTTCCACTCGCCGCCCAGGTAGCGGGTCGGCTTCGCCACCCGGGGCAGCAGCCGGTCGAGGGCCGCGGCGACGCGGTCCGCCGTCATCAGGTCCCGAGGCGATCGAGGGCCTGGCGGACGTCCCGCTCGAGGTCCTCGTACGTCTCGCAACCGACCGCGAGGCGCACGAGGCCCGGCGTGATCCCGGTGGCCAGCAGTTCCTCCTCCGGCAGGCCGTGGTGGGTCATCGAGGCGGGATGCTCGATCAGGGTCTCGACCCCGCCGAGGCTCACCGCCAGGGTCGCCAGGTGGACCGATTTCATCAGGGTCACGCCCGCCTCGTACCCGCCCCGGAGCTCGAAGCTGATCATCGACCCGGGACCGTCCATCTGCCGCTCGGCGAGATCGTGCTGCGGGTGGCCGGGCAGGCCGGGATAGTGAACCCGCTCCACCGCCGGGTGGGCCTCGATCACCGCGGCGAGCCTCCGGGCATTCTCCTGGGCGGCCCGCACGCGGAGGGGCAGGGTCTTCACGCCCCGCAGGACCAGCCAGGCCTGGTGGGGATCCATGTTGGCACCGAAGCTGGACCGGGCCGCCCGGACCTTCCCGAGGGTCTCCCCGTCGCGGCAGATCACGATCCCACCGACCACGTCGGCGTGACCGTTCAGGTACTTGGTCGTCGAGTGCAGCACGACGTGGGCCCCGTGCTCGAACGGCCGCTGGAGGACCGGCGACGCGAAGGTGTTGTCGACGACGACGGTGAGGCCGCGGGCGGCCGCGATCCGCGCCGCGCCGGCGAGGTCGACCAGCTTCAGGGTCGGGTTCGCCGGGGTCTCCAGGTAGAGCACCTTCGTCTCCGGCCGGAGCGCCGCCTCGATCTTCCCGAGATCGGACGTGTCGACGAAGGTCGAGTCGATGCCGAACCGGGCGAGGTCCTTCTCGATCAGCAGCCGCGACGGGCCGTAGACCGTGTCCGTCCCGACCACGTGGTCCCCCGCCCGGAGCAGGGCCTGCATCACGCCGGCGATCGCTCCCATGCCCGAGGCGAAGGCGACCCCCCCGGTGCCCCCCTCCAGGGCCGCGACGCATTCCTCGAGGGCGGCGATCGTCGGGTTTCCGAGCCGCGTGTAGATGTACCCGTCCTCCTGGCCGGCGAACCGGCGGGCCCCCTGCTCTGGCGAAGAGAAGGCAAAGGTCGAGGTCTGGTAGATCGGGACCGCCACCGCCCCGTGGACCGGGTCGGGAGACTGCCCCGCGTGGATCGCCAGGGACTCGATGCCCGTCGCGCCGTGGTGGTCGGCCCGCTTCGCGTCGTCGCTCATCGTGGTGCTCCTCGGGAACGGGGCCCGCGGCCCCCGGGAGGGGAACGGCCGGAAGGATAACACCGGGGGGCCCGCCGGGCAGACGTGCCCCCTTGACACGGGGAGCGCGTGCGGGAAGGCTTTGCCATCCCCGCCGGGGCCCCCCGGCGAGTCCGCGAGGAGGACTACCGTGCGCAAGCCCGTCGTCCTGATCACCGGCGCTGCCGGCGAGATCGGTCATGCCCTGGTGACGCGCCTTTCCGACGGGGGATCCACCCCGATCGTCACCCTCGACCTCCGTCCCCTCGACGAGGATCTCGAGGCCCGGGTCACCCGGCACTTCACCGGTTCCATCCTCGACCGGAACCTGCTCGACTCGATCCTCGCCGAGTTCGCCGTCGACCGGGTGTTCCACCTCGCCGCGTTGCTCTCGACCCGCGCCGAGTTCACGCCGGTGACGGCCCACCAGGTCAACGTCGAGGGCACGCTGAACCTCCTGGAGTTCGCCCAGCAGCAGGGCCAGAGCCACGGCCGACCGGTGCTGTTCTTCTACCCGAGCTCGATCGCCGCCTACGGCCTGCCGGACCTCGAGACCAAGGCCCGGGCGGGAAAGGTCCGCGAGGACGAGTGGAACCTCCCGGTCACGATGTACGGCTGCAACAAGCTGTACTGCGAGCACCTGGGCCGGTACTACGCGCGCCACTACAAGCAGCTGGACGCCGAGTCCCACGCGGGGCGGGTCGACTTCCGGTCGATCCGGTTTCCCGGCCTGATCTCCGCCCTCACCGTGCCCTCGGGAGGTACCAGCGACTATGCCCCGGAAATGATCCACGCCGCCGCCCAGGGAAAACCGTACGCCTGCTTCGTCCGCCCCGACGCCCGGATCCCGTTCATGGCGATGCCCGACGCCGTCGAGGCGATCCTCGCCCTCGCCGCCGCTCCACGCGAGTCCCTGACCCGGCTCGTCTACAACATCACGGCGTTCAACCCCTCGGCCGAGGAGATCCGGGAGCTGGTCGTGGACGCCTTTCCCGGGGCGGACATCACGTTCAAGCCGGACGTCAAGCGCCAGGCTATCGTCGATTCGTGGCCCGCGGACGTGAACGACGAGGCGGCCCGGAACGACTGGGGACTCGCTCCCCGCTACGGCCTCGAGGAGGCGTTCCGCGACTACCTGATCCCGACGATTCGCCGCCGCTACGGCAAGTGAGCGGGAGGGGAGCAGCCGGGGCCGCTCCCCTCCCTTCCCGCCGCTCCCGTCAGGGGATCGTGAGACAGGCGGGCCCTTCCCCCTTGCAGCAGTCCGCGGGGCCGTCCTTGCACCGTTCCGGGCAGTCGAGGCACTCGAGGTACGAGAGCATCGCCACCTGGAGCCGGACGAGGCACCCGAGGGAGAGGTGCCCGTGGTCCCGCACGCACTCGTCGTGGGCCAGGCACTCCGGCGTGCAGATCCCGGTGCAGCCCCAGCACCCCGGTCCGCAGCAGCCGAGACAACCGGTGGCCGGGTCCGTACAGCCGCCTCCCTGCGGGTGCAGTCCGTCACTCTCCCCGTCCGCACCGCGTTCCCAGGCGGGCCCGTGGGCCCCGAGGGCGAGGACGGGAAGCGCGTCCGGTTCCAGGCCCGCGTCGACGAGGAGGAGCGGCAGGCGGCCGGCCAGCGGCCCGTCCGGGGAGGCGAGGGCGCGCCGCACCCGGGCCAGCTCTTCCACGGAGTAGTCCCGGTCCTCGAGGACGACGCCGCCGACCCGGACCACGTGGTTCCCCGCGGCGAGGATGCCGACCCGGGAGAGCTCGCGCCGGTCGCGGTCGAGGATGACGGAGTCGAACCCGCCTCCCGGCACCGGGCAGACCCGGAACGCCACCTGCCGCCCCGCCCCGTCGGTCGCCTCCCCCTCGATGCCCCCGTCGCAGGCGGGAACGAAGCTGGCGGTGGCGTCGCCCTCCGCGACGGCGACGCCCGGGGCGACGCCGGTGACGAGGACGGCGGCCAGCAACCCGGCCGTGAGCATCCCCGGAACGGACCGTGAACGGTTCTTCCTGGACATGAGACTCCCCCTCCTGCCGCGAGCATCGTTCCGCGGCGATCGTGCCCGCCGCCGGCGCTGTCCCCCCTGGACCGGGCCGTCGTCGGGCGTGCGACTCGCGGGCCCCGGCAGGACCCCCGCCGGCCTCGCTGGCGGGAGCCCCGGTGACCCGTTCCGACGATGCACGGCGGCCGCGGGGCGCGAAAGGGCCCGGGCCGGCCGGGGCGCGGTTCGCGGGGGCAGGCCTGCCCCGGGGCACGCGTGCCCCCGCCCCGCCCGTCCCGGGCCCGGGACGCGTCGCGGGCGACGCGATGGCACCCGGCCTGCGGGACGGCCATGATGACGACGCGGGTTCGGCCCCCCGGCAAGGAGCTGTCCCGTGAAACCCTGGTACCGTGGGCTCCCGCGCCTGCTCCGCGCCCTTCGCCGCGACCGCGGCTGGACCCTCCGTCGAGCCGTCCACGAGGCACGGCGGCTGGGCGTTCCGGTCGATCGCTCCCTGCTCCGGCGCGCCGAGACGGGCCTCGTCGTGCCCGGCCGCGTCGTGCTGCACCGCCTGGCCCTGCTCTACGGGGTCCCGGCCGCCGAGCTGGAGGAGGAGGCCTACCTGGCCGAGGCGCTGCGGGAACCGCCCCCCCTGCTCCCCGGGGAGGACCTGCTCTCCGCCCTGCGAGGAGCGCTGGCGCGGGGCCGTCACCTCGAGGTGCTCGCCCGGACCGAGGCGCTGCGGGGGACGGCGGGCGGATCGTTCTTCCCCTCCGGGAAGGAGGAGGGCGGGGCGTGGCTGGTCCGCGCGGCCGCCGCCCGGGCCCTCGGGCTCCAGGGGATCGCCCGGAGGACCCTCGAGGACGTCGCATGGCCCCCCCGCCACGGCGCGACCCGCGTGGAGGCATGCTGGCGCCTCGCGGACGAGGACCTCGAGGCGGGCGATCCGCGGGCTGCCCTCGCCCGCCTCGACACCTGCGGGAACGAGGCGAGAAAGTCGAGCGATCCCTCGGTCCATCCCCGGCACCTGGCGCGGGAAGGAAGGGCGCGCATCGCCGCCGGGCGCCGGGTCGCCGGCCTGCGCCGGCTCGACGAAGCGCGGGAGCTGGCCCGTCGCTCCGGCGACCGAGCGACCCTCGCCGAAGTACTCGCGCAGCGCGCCCTCGCCGTGGCGGGCCACGACCCGGACGTCGCCGCGGTCCTCGCCCGGCAGGCGGTCGCGGAGGCCCGGAAGAGCGGCCACCGCGGGGCCCTCGTTCGCCGGCTCCTCGACCTTGCCACGGTCCTGCCGCGGAGGGACCCGGAGGCGAACCGGGCCCGTCTCGCGGCCCTGCGGGAAGCGGCGGAAATCGCCCGGGCGGCCCGGCTCCCCGTCGAGGAGTTCCTCGCCCTCGATCTCCTCCTCCGGACGGACGTCGGGGGCGCGGACCGTCCCGTCGGCGAGATGCACCGCCGACGGGACGCGCTCCTCTCCCGGCTCCCGTGGCACCCGCCCGCCGCCCTCCGCCGGCGGGGGGAGATCCTCGACGACGCCCGTCGCCGGGTGGAGACGGAGGATGACGCGGAAGACGACGGACCCGCCGCGCGGCCGGGGCGGGCCACGGTGGCGGCGGAGATCCCGCGCGCGTCGTGACGCCGTGCCCCCTCCCCCGGGGAGAGACCGTCGCCTCCCTCGGCGGGAATCCGTCTACGCGTTGACGAAGCGGCCGGCGCGAACCGATCCGACGAGACCGAACGCGAAGAAGGTCGCCACCATCGCGGACCCGCCGTACGAGAGGACGGGGAGCGGCACGCCGATGGTCGGCAACACCCCGGTGACCATCCCGAGGTTCACGAAGATCTCCCCGGCCCAGAGGGACCCGACCCCGACCGCGAGAAACGTCCCCAGGTGGTCCTGGGCGAGGGCTGCCGTCCGGAAGGTCCGGAGGAGGAGCGAGAGGTAGACCCCGAGGACGAACAGCACCCCGACGAACCCGGTCTCCTCCGCGATCACCGCCAGGATGAAGTCGGTCTCCCGGGCGGGCAGGAAGTCCAGGCGCGACTGGCTGCCCCGGAAGAGCCCCTTGCCGGCCACCCCGCCGGACCCGACCGCGATCCGGGACTGGATCACCTGGTACCCGGTCCCCGACGGGTCCCGCGAGGCGTCGAAGACCGTCAGGATCCGCTCCTTCTGGTACGGCTTGAGGACGAAGAACCAGGCGACCGGTGCGGCGAGGGCGGCGACGAGGGCGAGGGAGACCAGCACGCGGGGGCGGATGCCCGCGAGCCACGCGACGCCGAGGAAGAGCGGCCCGTAGGTGAGCGCCGTCCCCAGGTCGGGCTGCAGGGCGATCAGGACGACCGGGGTGCCGACGATCAGGGCGAGCCGCACCAGGCGGCCGAAACCGAGCTTTCCCGGGGCACCCGACAGGTACGCGGCGGCCGCCAGCACGGTGATCGCCTTCATCGGTTCCGAGGGCTGGATCCGGATCGGCCCCAGCTCGAACCAGGATCGCGCGCCGGCGATCGGGCGGGCGACCAGCGGGAGGAGCGCCAGGGTGACCAGCCCCGCCCCGTAGAGGATCCAGGCGTTGTCCGCCCAGTCGTGGTAGTCGATCCGCTGGACGATCCAGTAGACGACGATCCCGAGCAGCAGCCAGGCCGCCTGGCGGGCCGCGGGCCCGGTCCACGGGTCCGGGTGGCGTGCGTGCGTCGCCGACGCCACGGCGACGACGCCGACGATCCCGAGGACGACCAGGTGAAGGAGCGTCCCGAGATCGACGTCACTTCTTTGCCAGCGCACCGGTTTCCTCCCCGGCTCCCCGGGGGTGCCGTTCCAGCCAGCGGCGAAGCACGAGGGAGGCGATCGGGGCCGCCGTCTCGCCCCCGTGCCCGCCGTGCTCGACCAGGATCGCCCACGCGAGGCGCGGGTCGTCCACCGGGCCGAACCCGATGAACCAGGCGTTGTCCCCCGGGTCCTCCTCCGCGTCCCGGGAGACCACCTGGGCCGTCCCGGTCTTCCCGGCGACGACCACCCCCGGCACCCGTGCCCGCCGCGCGGTGCCGTGGTCCGATTCGACCACGTCGATCATCGCCGCCCGCACCTGCTCGATCGTTCCGGGGTGCAGCCCCAGGGGAACCGGCGCGACGTTCCCCTCTCCCCCGACCTTCAGGTGCGGGTGGACCCGGAACCCGCCGTTGGCGATCGCGGCCGCGACGACCGCCATCTGCAGCGGCGTCACCTCGAGGGGGCCCTGGCCGATGGCCACGGAGATCGTCTCCCCCGGGTACCAGGGCTCGCCCCGGGTCCGGCGCTTCCAGGCGTCGTCGGGCACGATCCCGGCCGCCTCCCCCAGGAGCGGGATCCCGGTACGGGCCCCGAGGCCGAACCTCCTCGCCCACGCCGCGATCCGCTCGATCCCCAGCCGCTGGCCGAGGGTATAGAAGAAGATGTTGCACGAGCGGACGATCGCCTCCCGCAGGTCGACCTCCCCGTGCCCCCAGGTGCGGTGACAGTGGAACGTCCGGCCGTAGAACCGGGCGGCGCCGAGACAGCGGATCCGTTCCCCCCGCGCCAGCATTCCCTCCTCCAGGGCCGCGACAGCCATGACGATCTTGAACGTCGACCCCGGGGAATACACGCTGCCGATCACCCGGTCGTGGAGCGGGCGGCGCGGATCCTCGGTGAGCCGGGCCCACGCGGCCGGCGTCAGGCGGCCCTCGAACACGTTGGGATCGAAGCTCGGACCGGAATAGAGCCCGCGGACGGCCCCCGTGCGCGGGTCGAGGAACACGGCCGCGCCCGCCCGCTCCCCGAACGCCTCCCGGAGGTCACGCTGGAGGGCGGCCTCCAGGGTCAGCCGCACCGCCCGGCCATGCCGGGCCGGCTGGAGCACGGTCACCTCGCCGAGCGGCCGCCCCCGGGCATTGACCTCCTCGAGTACCCACCCGGGCCTGCCGCGCAGTTCGCGGTCCCACGCGCGCTCGACGCCGGTCCGGCCGACCCGGTCGCCGGGCAGGAGATCGTCCCGCTCCCGCAGCTCCTTCTCGGTCGCCTCGGAAAGGTAGCCGATCACGTGGGCCGCGGCCTCCCCCAGGGGATAGTGGCGGCGGGCGATCACCGCGACGTCGATGGCCGGGAGGTCCTCCCGCCGCGCCTCGATCCTGGCGGCCGCCGCCAGGTCGACCCCGGAGAGCAGCACGACCGGCAGGAAGCGCGGCAGTCTTGCGCCCCGCTCCAGCCGCTCGAGCATCGGGGCCGGGTCGCGGTCGAGCAGTTCCGCCAGGCGGCGGACCTCCGCCTCCGGGTCCCGGCAACGCTCCCGGTCGAGGGTCACGGCGAAGGCGGGGCGGTTGGTCGCGACCAGCTCGCCGCCGGCGTCCCGGAGAAGACCCCGGACCGGGCGGATCACCCGGCGGCGCAGCCGGTTCTCCTCGGCGAGACGCCGGTACTCGGGTCCCCGGACCACCTGGAGGTACCAGAAGATCCCCGCGTAGACCACGAACACGGCGACGACCACCACGCGGAGGACCAGCAACCGCCGCGCCAGCATCCGCGACAACTGGTACTCCACGTAGGGCCGGAGCTTGCGGTAGTCGATCCGCATGTCAGTCCAGCCAGCCCCGCCGGGCCGCCCACCCGGCAAGGAGGACGCCCAGCACCGCGTTCACCGCCGCCATCGCGAGCCAGGTCCCCGGGCCGGGCACCGGTCCGGGCGGGAGGTCGAACAGGGCCACCAGGCCGAGCTCGAGCCCCCACGCGGCGAGGGAGCCGCCGAAGATCGCGATCGCCCGGGGCAGGGCCTGGCCGAGATCCACGAAGCCGGCGAGGAGGGCCAGCCCGTACGCGAGCGTCATGTCGACGAGGGCGTGGCAGCCGAACCACTTTCCGAAGGCCGCGTCGTCGAGGAGGCCGGCCACCAGGCCCACCAGGAGCGCGGGCCTGGTCCGTCCCGGGAGCGCCGCCACGAGGGCGACGACGAGCAGCGGATCCGCCAGGTGTGCGAGCGGACCCCCGAGGCGCAGCAGGGCCCCGAGGACCAGCGCCCCCGGCAGGAAGACGACCAGGGCCCGCGGTTTCACGGGCCGTCCTCCGCGTCCCCCGGTCGCTCGACCGGGGGCGGGGGGGGCACGAGAAGCACTTCCTCGAGCGCCGACCCGGTGAACGCCAGGTCGACCCGGATCGTCCAGGTCAGGGGGGAGTTCCCGCCGAGGGCCCGGACCCGGCCGACGACCAGGCCCGGCGGGTAGACACCGTCCAGGCCGCTGGTCACCAGCGTGTCCCCGACGACCACCGGCCGATCCCGGGGAACGTAGTCCAGCCGGGCGACCACGGCCGCCCCGCGCCCCCCCCCGTGGAGCACCCCGACGTACCGGCCCTCCCGGTGCCGGACGGCGACCGCGGCGTCCGGGTCCTCGAGGGTCATCACCTCGGCGCTGCGGCGCCCGGCCCGGACGACCAGGCCGACCAGCGCGCCCCGGTGAACCGCCACCCAGCCCCGGGTCACTCCGTCCCGCCGCCCCCGGTCGACGAGCAGCATCCGGTTCCGCGGCCCCGACGAGAGATCGGCGACGACCCGCGCCACCAGCGCCCGCTCGAACGCCCCGGAGCGCGCCAGGTCGAGCATCTCCCGGAGGCGGTCGTTCTCCCGCCGGACCTCGTCGCAGAGGGCCACGTCGGTCTCCAACCGTTCCAGGCGGGCCCGGAGTTCGTCCCGTTCCCGGCGAATCCCGACGAGGGCGACGTATCCCGTCCACCCCCGCCGCACCAGGTCGACCGTGCCGATCACGCCGTCGACCACCGGCGCGACGACCGCCCGGCCGGCGGCGAGCAGAGCGTTTCCCCGCCCGTCGACGGGAACCTGCCAGGCGAGCACGGCGAGGAGCAGCATCGCCAGCACCACGTAGAGGAGGGCGGTCCGCCGTTCATCCATCGGCCGCCCTCCCGCACGGGGCGCGGGAGCCGGGGATCCCCTGGTGCTGCCGGGAGACGGCGTACCCGCGCTGGAGAACCGGCGTCAATCGATGCACACCTTCCGCAGGAGGTCGAAATCGGTCAGCATCCGGCCGATGCCGAGGGCGACGGAAGCGAGCGGCTCCTCCGCGAGCGCCACCGGCAGGCCGGTCTCCTCCCGCAGGCGCTTGTCCAGGTTGCGGAGCAGCGAGCCGCCCCCCGCGAGGATGATCCCCCGGTCCCCGATGTCCGCCGAGAGCTCCGGGGGGATCTGCTCGAGGGCCACCCGGGTGGCGTCGACGATCACCGAGACGGTCTCGGCCAGCGCCTCGCGGATCTCCTCGTCGGTAACCGTGAGGGTCTTCGGGATTCCCTCGACCAGGTCCCGGCCCCGGATCTCGAGGGTCATCTCCTCCTCGAGGGGGAAGGCCGACCCGATGCGAATCTTGATCTCCTCGGCCGTGCGCTCGCCGACGAGGAGATTGTGCTTCTTCTTGATGTACTGGATGATCGCCTCGTCCATCTCGTTGCCGGCGACCCGGACCGAGCGGGAATAGACGATGCCGGCCATCGAGATCACCGCGATGTCGGTCGTCCCCCCGCCGATGTCGATGATCATGTTCCCGGTCGGCTCGGTGATCGGGAGTCCCGCCCCGATCGCCGCCATCATCGCCTGCTCGACGAGGTAGACCTCCGTCGCCTTCGCCTTGTAGGCCGAGTCCCGGACCGCCCGCTTCTCGACCTGGGTGATCTCCGACGGGACGCCGATCACGATCCGGGGGCGGACGCCGAGCCGACGGTTGTGGGCCCGCTGGATGAAGTACTCGAGCATCTTTTCCGTGTGCTCGAAATCGGCGATCACCCCGTCCTTCATCGGCCGGATCGCGAGGATGTTCCCCGGCGTCCGCCCGAGCATCTCCTTCGCCTCGCGGCCCACCGCCTCGACCTTGCCGGTCTTCTGGTTCACGGCGACGATCGAGGGCTCGTTGACGACGATCCCCTTGCCCCGGGCATAGACGATCGTGTTCGCCGTCCCGAGGTCGATGGCGAGGTCGTTGGAGAAGAGCGACAGCAGCGAACGTGGCCAGAGTCCCAAGGGTTCCTCCGGGGACGCGGCCGGTGGCCGCGCCGCGGGCAAATGCTAGCGAACCCGGGGCTTTCCGACAAGGAAAAAACGCCCCGGAACAGCTCTCCTCACGTGCCCACCGGCTCGGGAGGCGCCACGGGGGCCGCCCGGGCGACACCGTTCTTGCCGGAGTTCTTGACCGCGTACATCGCCGCGTCGGCGGAGGCGAGCAGCTCCTCGGCGGTGCGGCCGTTCTCCGGCCAGGAGGCGACCCCGATACTGGCGGAGATCCGCACGTCGAGACCGAACCCCTCGAGGAACGGGTGACTCGCGATCCGTTCGCGGAGTCGCTCCGCCATCTTCATCGCTCCCTCGCCGCCCGTCTCGGGGAGGACGACGGCGAACTCGTCGCCTCCCCACCGGGCCACCACGTCGATCTCCCGCACGTTCCGGCGCAGCACCTCGCCGACCTCCACGAGCGTGCGGGACCCGGCCATGTGGCCGTGAACGTCGTTGACCTGCTTGAACCCGTCGAGGTCGATGAAGAGGAGGGAAACCGGGTGGCGGTACCGCTGGGCCCGCTTCGTCTCCCGCCGGAGGTAGTTCTCCATGAACCGGGCGTTGTACAGGTGGGTCAGGTCGTCCGTGACGGTCCGCTCCTCGAGCTTCCGGAAGAGGAGGGCGTTGTCCAGGGCGACCGCGGCCGGCTCCATCACGGTCTCGACCAGGCCCACCTCCGGGTGGCGGAACCGCCCCCCGGGAGGATCGGCCAGCTCGGCGACGCCGATCACGCGCCCCCGGGACACGAGGGGCAGGGCCAGGACCACCCGCGGGGCCCGCCCGGGCCACTCCCGGAGCCGGTCGACCCGCGGATCGGCCGCGGGATCCTCGACGACCGCCTGCGCCCGCGTCCGGGCCACCCAGCCGGCAAGCCCGGCGTCGAGGGGCATCTCGCCGGACGGGGGATGCTCCTGCTCCTCCCGGTCGGCGGCGTCCAGCAGCAGCCGCCCGCCGATCTCGTCCACGCGGTAGAGTCGCCACCGGCGGCATCCGACCAGGGCCCCTGCCCGCTCCATGACGAAGCGCGAGACCATCCCCGGGTCGAGGAGGGCGCCCGCCGCCTGGATCGTGTCCGAGAGGATCGCCAGCCGGTGCTCGAGGGCCCCCATTCGCGCCCGGGCCCGGCCGAGGGCACGGAGGGCCCGGGCGGCGCTTCCCCGGGCCTCCGCGAGTGCCGCGAGCACCTCGGGCCTCAGGGGTGCCGGGAGTCCCCGCTCGACCCACCCGTCCCAGGCCTCGACCCGCCGGGGGAGCGCGGCCGGCCGGGCCAGCACGTACCACGAGGCCGCGGAACGACGGCGGCGCAACAGCCGCAGTGCGCCCGCCAGGTCTTCCTCCGCCCGCGGAATGCCGAGGATGACCAGGGGGGCGGCCGGCAGCCGCCCGGTGATCGCCCGGGGGTCGGGTGGAACGACGTGGAGGAGTTCCCGGGTCCCGGGGGCGAGCAGGCCCGACGCCCGCTCCGGTGGCGCCACCAGGAGCGCGAGCGCGCGTCCCCGGCCGGTCCGCGGTTCAGTAGACATCGACGTAGGCGTACCCCGTGCGGCGGGTCTCGTTTCCCGCGGCATCCTGGGCGAGGAAGGAGATCCGGTTCTCCCCGTCCCGGCGCAGCCGGATCACCCACGTGAAGCTCCCGTCGTCCTCCAGGTCGACCCGCTCCCCGTCGATCCAGAGGAGCGCACCGGGTTCCGTCCGGCCGTGGATGATCGCGTTGGCGCCGACGACCAGGATCTCCCGCACGTCCAGCGCCGGCGGCGTGCGGTCGTCCGGATCCCGGAACTCGCTGCCCAGGACGCGGAACCGGCGAACCGGCGACCAGCGTCCCTCGTTTCCCTTCCGGTCGACGGCCGCGACCCGCCAGTAGTACGTCCCCGGCGCCAGGGGAGGCAGTTCGACGGACGTCCGGGCCAGGTGGTCGAGGTCCAGTGTCGCCTGGGCGAAGAACGGGCGCGTCGCCAGCACCAGGTGGTAGAACGCCGCACCGGTGACGGGGCCCCAGGAAAGGGTCACCTGCGCCTCCCGCGGCGCGAGGAACGCCTTCTGGTCCGGAGGGGCCACCGGGTCGGGGGGCGCCAGGAGTCGCTCCTGCTCGACGATCCTGCCCCCCTCGAGGGCCACCCGGGTGTTCTCGGGCAGCGGCAGCTCCCGGCCACCGGCCGCCAGGTGGACCTGGCCCGAGAGGGAGACGACTTCCGAGCGTCCCGCCTCCCGGTCGTGCCCGACCTCGAACTCCGTGCCTCCCTCCGCGCGAACCCGGACGTTCTCGGTGGCGACCTCGTGGACGGAGTCCACGCCCGGCGCCGCCTGGGTCGCGGCACGCAGGCGCCCCCAGGCGAGGCGCTCGGCCACCCGCTGGCGGCGCGCCCCGTCGTCCCGAAACAGCTCCCGGATCTCCAGGAGGGTTCCGGGGCTGACGGTCATCATCGCGCCGTCGAAGTAGAGGAGCCGCGCGGTGCCGTCGCTTCCCGTGCGAACCTGGTCCCCCTCGTGCAGGACCATCCGCTCGGTCGCCGCCTCCCAGAGGAACTGGCCGGCCCGCTTGATCCGCACGTCCCCCTCGACGCGGACGACCCGTACGCCGGTCTCCCCCGCCCCCTCCTGGTCGAGGAGGTCCCGGGCGAGGAGGGCCGCCGCCTCCGCCTCGTCGACCGCCCCCGACCAGTCGCCGCCCGCCCGCGCCTCCCGCGCGGCCCCGAGGTGTTCCTCGGCCCGGGCGAGGGGCCCGGTCCCCGCGTGCCGCTCCCGGGCCCGCGAAACCAGTTCCTCCGCCCGGGCGATCGCCCGGTCGGCCGCCTCCCGGTCCGCCCCCCCCCGGCCGGCGAGCCACCACCAGGCCCCCCCACCGGCGGCGAGGGCCAGGACCACCAGCAGGGCCAGGACGGTCCGGTAGCGCACGTAGACCCACTCCACCGCCACGGTGGAGGGTCGCCTGCCGCCCTGCCGCGCGTCGTTCATCCGGCCCTCTCCCCGGGATCGGTCGCCCCGCGGCCGCGGTGCGGCCCCCGGCCGCCGGAGGCGCGCCCCGCCCGTGTTCTCCGGGTGGGGTGGTCCGCCCCGTTTCCAACTTGGTTCCCGGCGTCCGCGCGTGCAAATCCCCGAACGGCGCGAACTTGCCCCCCCCGGCGGGTTCGGGTAGATTCCGTGCGCCCTGCGGGGGCCCAGCTGGGAGGACTCTGCCCGTGCTCAACGTCTTTCGAGAGAACCTCAAGCACCTCAAGTGGATCCTCTGGTTCGTGATCGCGAGCTTCGCCCTGTTCTTCGGCGTGTCGTGGTGGCGCGGTGGCCGCGCGGCCGGCGAGGACTGGGTGGCGACGGCCAACGGAAAGGAGATCCCGGCATCCGTGTGGCGCGAGCAGGCCCAGCGGCAGGACGAGCAGTACCGCCGGATGTTCGGCAAGCGGTACGAGGAGATCGCCAAGCAGATCAACCTCGGCTACCAGGTGGCGGAGCAGCTTGTCCGGAAGGAGCTGGTCTGCCAGGACGCCCGCAGGCTCGGGCTCGAGGTCTCCCGGAAGGAGCTGGCGAACGCGATCCTGCAGTTCCCCCAGTTCAATCCCGGCGGGACCTTCGTCGGAAAGAAGAAGTACGAGGAGATGATCGCCCGCGGGTTCTTCCCGCCCTTCCGGAACGCGGCCGAGTTCGAGGCGGCCCTCGCGGACGACCTGCTCTACCGCAAGTGGCAGGCCCTCGTCGCGCGGGGGGTGGTGGTCACCGAGGACGAGGTCCGGGACGCCTTCCGGCGACGCCACGAGAAGGTCACGTTCGAGTACCTGGTCCTCCCCCTGGAGCGCTACGAAAAGAAGGTGGAGCCCTCCGAGGCGGAGCTGCGGGCCTTCTACGAGGCCCACCGCGACCGCTGGTCCCGCGGCGAGGGCCGGCGCGCCCTCTTCGTCCTGGTCGATGACCGGGCCGTCGCCGACCGGGTGAAGATCCCCGAGGAGGAACTGAAGAAGTACTACGAGGAACACCAGGACCTCTTCACCCGGCCCGAGGAGCGGCGGGCCCGCCACATCCTGGTCAAGGTCGCCCCCGACGCCTCCCCCGCCGAGCAGGAGGCCGCCCGCAAGAAGGCCGAGGAAATCGCTGCCCGCGCCCGGGCCGGGGAGGACTTCGCCACCCTGGCGAAGAAATACTCGGACGACCCGGGCTCGAAGAAGGTCGGCGGGGAACTCGGGTGGTTCCCCCGCGGCCGGATGGTGCCGGAGTTCGAGGAGGCGGTCTTCTCCATGTCGCCGGGAGCGATCTCCGACCCGGTGAAGACGCCGTACGGCTGGCACGTCATCCTGCTCGAGGACGTCCGCGAGCCCGGTCTCCGGCCGTTCGAGGAGGTCCGCGACCAGATCGAGAGCCAGCTCCGCTTCCCCCGGCTGCGCGAGGAGGCGAAGAAGGTCGCGGCCGAGCTGCACGCCAAGGTGAAGTCGGCCGAGGACCTGGCCCGGGTGGCGCAGGAGATGGGTCTCCGGGTGCGCGACGCCGGGGTCGTCACGCGATCCAGCACGATCCCCGGCCTCGGCCCGGTGCCGGCCCTGGTGGAGGCGATCTTCTCCATCGAGCCCGGGCAGGTGACCGACGTCGTCGAGCTTCCCCGCGGGGCCGCGGTGGCCACCGTCAAGGAGGTCATCCCCGACTGGCTGCCTCCCCTCGAGGAGAACCGGGCGGCGGTGCTCGCCGCGTACCGGGCGGAAAAGGCCCGCGAGACGGCCCGCCGGGCCCTCGCCCGGGCGATCGAGAAGTCGGGCGGGGACCTGGCCCGGGCCGCCAGGCTCCTGAAGGTGGAACTCCGGAAGACCGAGCCGGCCTTCGTCCGGGGACAGGAGCTGCCGGGGGTGGGCAAGGACCCGGCGGTGGAAGAGGCCGCCTTCGCGACCGAGCCCGGGCAGGTCAGCGAACCGATCGATGCCGAGCGGGCGGAGGTCGTGCTCCGGGTGCTCTCCCGGGAGGAACCCGACTGGGACCGCCTGGCCCGGGAGGCCGACGAGATCCGCGGCGCCCTGGTCGCCCCCCGGGCCCAGCGCCTGGTCGAGCAGAAGGTCCAGGCACTGCGGGAGTCCGCGGACGTCCGCTTCAACCCGCGCTACGTCGACCTGTCGGGCGGGGGCGGCCGCTGACGAAATCGTCATCCCGATCACCAGGTTCGCTCTGGAGCCCGCGGCGTCCGGGCCCCACATTCGGGAGTGGGGCCGGGTCGTTGCGGGCCCCGGGAGCGAGCCGATGGCGATCCATCCCTGCTTCACGACCCTCGAGCGCAGCCGCGCCGCCTGGCGCGAGGGCCGCACGCGGGAGGCCCTCGCCCTCGCCGAGGCGGCCTGGATCGAGACCCGCGAGATCGCCGGGGCGCCGCCCCAGGCCGGGGTGGTGCTCGCCTGGTACGGCTGGCTCCTCGGCGTGGTGGGCGGCGACCGGGAACGGGGCCTGGCCCTCGTCCGGGAAGCGATCGAGCGGACCTTCTGGGAGCCGCGGGTCTTCGAGTACGCGGCACGCCTGATGCTGGCGATCGGGGACCGACGGGGCGCCCTCGATGCGGTCGAGCAGGGGCTGCGCCTCGCCCGCGGGGACCGGGAGCTGACGGCCCTCCGGCAGCAGCTCGGTGTCCGCCGGCCACCGCCCATTCCCTTCCTCGACCGCTCTCACCCGCTCAATCGCCGCCTCGGCCTCTGGCTCGCCCAGTCCGGCCGACGGTAGACCGTCGCCCCGGACGGGAGGCGTGCTATCCTCCCTGCCCCCGCCCGGTTCGAGGCCACCGCCGATGACCTTCGCTCCCTGGGAGAGGATTCTCCTCCTCGTCCTGCTTGCCGTCTCCCTGGGCATCTTCGCCCGGGACTTCTGGCGACGGATCTCCCTCGTTCTTCGGGGCCGCCCGGATCGCGTCCGCTGGGATCACCCGGGCCGCCGCCTCGCCCGCGTCGTCCGGGAGGTCCTGCTCCAGTCCCGGGTGATCTCCGGCCGCCCGGTGGCCGGCACGATGCACGCGCTGGTCTTTCTCGGTTTCGTCTTCTTCGGGTTCGAGACGATCGACCACTTCCTCGAGCCCTTCGGGATCTCCTGGCTCGATGCCGTCCTCGGCCCCCGGGGGCACGAGCTCTTCACCCACTGGCTCGCCGCGTGGGCCGTCCTCGTTGCCGTCGCGATCACCGGCCTCGCCCTGCGACGGTTCGTCTTCGTCAAGTACTCGCCGGACCCGAGGTCCTGGAGCTCGGGGGTCGTCGCGCTGTTCATCTTCCTGCTGATGGTCACGTGGCTTCACCTCGAGACCGGCCCGGCGCCGGCGGTGGCCAAGGCCGACTGGTGGATCCACGCGCTGATCATCATCGTCTTCCCCCACCTGATCCTGCGCTCCAAGCACTTCCACCTCCTGATGGCGCCGGTGAACATCTTCTTCCGGACCGATCGCCTGGGCGAGCTGCTGCCCCTCGACCTGGACCTGGAGGCCCTCGAGGAATCGGGAGAAGAAATCTCCCTCGGCCTCGAGAAGCTCGGCGACCTGACCTGGAAGGAACGCCTCGACTTCCTGACCTGCGTCGAGTGCCGGCGCTGCACGGACAACTGCCCGGCCAACCAGGCGGGACAGGTGCTCGACCCGCGGGGTTTCATCCTGGCCGGGCGCCACGCCATCGAGGAGCGTCCCGACGAGGACCCCGTGATCGGCACGGTGATCACCGAGGACGCCCTCGCGCTCTGCACGTCTTGCGGCGCGTGCGAGAACATCTGCCCCACCGGCGTCGAGCACCTGCAGGTGCTGGTCGGAGCCAAGCGGGCCCAGGCCCTCGCCCTCGGCACCGGGATGGTGGCGGCCGACTTCCTGCGGGACGTGGAGCGGACCGGGAACGCCCTGGGGGTCTCCCGTGACGCCCGGCGGAAGCTGCTCGAGGAGCTCGACCTGCCGACCTGGCAGCCCGGGCAGGAGGGCTGGCTGCTCTGGCTCGGCTGCGTCTGGAGCGGCAACCCGGACGCGAAGGGAGCGGTCCAGGCGACCGCCGAGCTGTTGCGGCGGGCCGGGGTTCCCTTCGGCGTGCTCCCGGAGGAGAGCTGCTGCGGGCACCACTCGCGCCGCCAGGGAGAGGAGATGCAGTTCCAGGTGCTGGCCCGGGAGAACATCGAGCGCCTCCGGGAGGCGGGGGTCCGGCAAATCCTCACGCCGTGCCCGCACTGCCAGTTGACCTTCCGCTTCGAGTACCCGGACCTCGAGGACGGTTTCTCCGTCGACGTCGTCCACCACTCCCGCTTCCTTCTCGGCCTCGTCGAGGAAGGAAAGCTCTCCCTGCGGGAGGGAGCCCTCGCCGGTGCCCGGGCCACCTACCACGACCCCTGCTACCTCGGTCGCTACCAGGGCGAGTACGAGGCGCCGCGCCGCCTGCTCCGGCGGGCCGGGGTGGACCTGGTGGAGATGGACCGGAACCGCTCCCGGTCGACCTGCTGCGGCGGTGGGAACGCCGGGTTTGCGCTGCGGGTCGACGTCAAGCCGCGCCGGATCGACCAGCTCCGCGCCGAGCACGTGCGCGCAACGGGAGCCCCGCTCCTCGTCACCGCGTGCCCGGAGTGCCACATGATGCTCAACGCGGCGACGAAGGAGACCCGGGACATCGCCGAGGTGATCCGCGACGCCCTCGCCTGACCGGCGGTCGGCACGCCGGCTTGCACCTCCCGCGGCCCCCGGGGAGAATCCCCCGGCAGGGAAGCCGGTGCTTCCCCGGAAAGGAACCATGCGTACTCGACGCTCCGCGAAGGTACGGGCCCACCGCATCCTGCTGGTCCTCGTGGCCCTGGTCCTCCTCGCCGCGTGTGACGATCCCACCGAGCTCTCCACGAAGGAGAAGGGGATCGCGGTCGGCGCGGTCGCGACCTCCATCTGCTGGGACCAGGACACCGGGCTCGCGACCACCCAGGTGATCGCCACCGTGTTCGGCAAGGACGGCAGCGTCGCGACCGGCACGAAGGTCCGCTTCGAGGCGGACTGCCCGGAGGCGACGCTCGATCCCGTCGAGGCCGCGACCGACCAGGCGGGCCGTGCGATCGTCGAGCTCTCCACGCCTCGCCCGTCGTCCGACCAGGTGACGGTGACGGGGTTCCTCCCCGACGGCCGCTCCGACGACGTGACGATCCGCGTCCCGGCCCCTCCTTTCCTGCAGTTCACGCCCGAGACGTTCCAGCCCAAGGTCGGGGAGGAGTTCTACCTCCACTGGTACGTCACGGCCCCCTGCAACCTCAGTCGACTGACGGCGGAGCTCACCTGGAACCCGGAGGTCCTCGAGTACGTGCCCGGCGAGTGGGAAGAGGGAGGGATCCTGAACCAGCTGGTCTCGAGCAACGGCGGGGACGCGGGCGACACGGACGAGGACGGCTCTGCCGGGGGAGAGGACAGGATCCCGACGGTGGTCGAGGAAAGCTGGGCGGACGGGTGGCTGCGGATGACCTACCGTCGCGACGACACTCCACGCACCGGCATCTCCGCCACCGGCTCCTACATCCGGATCAAGTTCCGGGCGATCGGCACCGGTGACGCGGAGATGGCCGCGCCCTTCGTCGAACTGGCGCCACCGGACGACCGGCCCTTCGACATGACCGACCACTGGGCCGTCCCGGCGATCACCGTCGTCGCGGCGGACGAGGACGGGGGGAAGTGAGCACCGGGACACCGGATCCCGCCCCCGCGGAACCGGGGTCCCTTCCCCGGGAGTGGCGGGGGATCACCGTCGGGGAGATCCTGCGTCATCCCCTCCCCTACCAGCGTCACAGTCTCCTCAACCGGCTGATCGCGCGGACGGTGGTGCTGGCCTTCCGCCGGAGCGTCCTGGCGATCCACGGCCTCGACCGGATCGGCGTCGAGCACGACCCCTTCATCCTCGTGATGAACCACAACCAGTGGCAGGAGGCGGTGATCCTGCCGACCCTCCTCATCTTCCACCGGGGCGGCAAGCTGATCCACTTCGTCTCCGACTGGAACTTCCAGCTGATCCCCGTCGCGCGCACGATCCTGCGCCGCAGCGAGGTGATCACGATCGTCGCCAAGCCGGCCCGGCCCGCGTTCCTCAACGTGTTTCGCCCCCTGTTCGAGCAGGAAACCTCCGCATGGACCCGCGCCCGGGAGAAGCTGCTCGCCGGCGCGTCGGTGGGGATCTTCCCGGAGGGGACGATCAACCGGGACCCGGAACGGCTGCTCCCGGGCCACCCCCGGGCCGCCCAGGTGAGCCTCCAGACCGGGACGCCCATCCTCCCGGCCGGGATCACCTTCCCGCGGCTTCCCCCGGGAAGGCGGATCCCCAACGGGGAGCCCTTCGAGGTGACGATCGGCGAGCCGCTGGTCCCGCCCCGGCCGGCCCGGGCGGGGCGGCCCTCGCTGGACGAGGTCCGGGCATGGCATCATGAGGTGATGAGCCGGCTCGCGGAGCTGTGCGGCAAGCGCTGGGACCCGCGCCCGGCGAGGAGGGAGCGATGAGCCTCAAGGACCGCCTCGTGGTCTTCCGCGTCGAGGACGAGGAGGGCCGGGAGAAGGCCCGCCAGGTCCTCCGGGCCACGTACCGGGACGAGAAGGGCTGGGTCCAGGAGGAGGACCGCCAGATCCCGCCCGAGGACCTCCAGCGGGACGACGTCTCCTGGTTCGTCGTCTGCGACGGAGACCGGCCGGTCGGCGTCCTGCGGGTCCTCTACGACCCGCCCCTCGAGCTGTACCGGGAATACGGGTTCGAGCTGACCGACACCGGGATCGACGTCGAGAAGTTCATCCGCGAGAACCGGATCGCCGAGATCGGGCGGTTCGCCGTCCTGCCGGAGTACCGGAAGCACGTGGTCGTGGTCGCCGCCCTGATGCGGGCGGCCAGCACCGAGACGGTCGCCCGCGGCTACACGCATTACATCACGGACGTCTTCGAGGACGACCCTCACTCGCCCTACAAGTTCCACACCCGCGTGATGGGTTTCGTCCCGGTGGCAACCCACGAGGTCGGCGAGCTGAACTGCCGGAGCCGGCGGATCACGCTGATCCTCGACCTCCGGGAGGCCTACCGGCGCCTCCGGAGGCAGGGCTCGTGGCTCTTCCGCTTCCTGACCGGTGATTGGCCGGAAGCGCTCCACCGCCGCCTGCTCGCCTGATCCCGCCCCGCTCACGGCCCGGGCTGGACCGTCCGGGCCCGGGAACCTACGTTCCCTTCCGGGAGGGTTCGCGGGAGAACGAGCATGGGCAACCTGGAACAGATCCTGCGCGAGTTCGGTGAGACGGGTGTCGAGACGTCGTTCGAGGTCGACGGGAAGACGTACCGGGTCTTCGCCTACCCGAGCCCCGGACGCGGCCGGGCCCACGTCCGGTGGAACCTCTACGAGGTCGAGGAAGGCCGCGGAGAAAGGATCCGTGGCCTGACCTTCGGCATCGCCGACGGGGTCCGGGAGGCGATGAAGGACGTTCTCGAGGCGGCCCGGGAGCACGCCCGGTCGGGGAAGGCACCGGGTCCGGTCCGCCATCCCCTGACCTTCCGGCCGACGGCCCTCGACTGAGACGGGACCCGGAGGGGAACGCGAAAGGGGCGCCCGCGGGCGCCCCTTCCTTTCCGAACGCCGGGCAGGACCCGGCCCCGGATCACTTGCCGAACAGGCCGGCGATCAGCTGGGCGGTGGCGTCGGAGATGACGACGTTGTCGCTGAGGGTGAAGCTGTCCTTCACCGCCTGCAGGCCGGTGCCGATCCCGTTGGCGTCGAACATGCTGTTGGCGGCGTCCACGGCCCCCTGGACGTCCACGTCCCCCGCGGTGCCGTCGTCGTTCACGCTGACGAACTGGTTGAAGAGATCCCCGAGCTGGCTGTCGGTCTGCGCCAGGCCCTGGAGGAAGCTGAACAGGCCGACACCCGGGGCGATGCGGTTCTCGAGCTCCTGGACCTTCAGCTTACGGCTCATCGCACACTCTCCTCCGGCGGGCCCTTCGCCCGCCCTCGTTGTGGGGACCCGCGGTCCCCGAACTCTCTCTCCCCCGGCATCCGGACGGACGCCGGGACCCGACTCCCCCATGAGCAAGTACCGGGCCAACGGCGCGCATTCCGGGCCGGTATCCGGAGCCGTTCGCCGCGGCACGGAATCACCCGAACCGGTTCGGGACGGAGAGGCACGAGGGAAGCCGGTTTCCAGCGTCGTCGCGGCGGGCACGGAATCGGGGACGAGTGTGCGGAAACCGAACAGTCGCTCAGAGCAGGGACGGGTCCACGAGGCGCAGGAGACGCCGCCAGGCGAGGGCCGCGAGGGGCCGGCGACCACAGAGGATCTTGATCGCCCCGGTCATCCCCGGGCGCAGGTTCCCCCCGGGGTTCTCCACCGAGCAGCGGACCCGGAAGACCGCGCGGCCCAGGGGATCGGTCTCGGCGCGGGGAGCGATCTCGAGAACCTCTCCGGAGAAGGTCCGCGTCGGCCAGGCGGACAGGCGAACCTCGACGGGCAGCCCGGGATGGACGTCCCCGATCTCGCTCTCCGGGACGACGGCCTCGGCGACCAGGTGACGCAGGTCCGCGATCTCGAGGACGAGGCCGCCCGCCGGGATCCTCTCCCCGATCTTCCCGTCTGGACGGGGCGTGACGACGACGCCTTCCGCGGGGGCGCGCAGGTCGCACGCCGCGAGCCGGCGCAGGATGTCGGCGGCCCGCGCCTCCAGCCGGGAGACCTCGGCGCGCGCGGCCGCGATCCGTTCCGGGCGGGCCCCCCGCTCGAGGAGACGCGCCTCGTCGAGGGCGGCCCGGAGGACCCCTTCCTTGATCTTCAGCTCCTTCGTCACCTGCTCGTAGAGGTCGGCGGGAACCAGCCCCTCTTCCCGCAGGCGGCGCAGTCGCTCGTGGCGGGCCCTGAGGTGATCCACCTCGGCCCGGGCGGCCCGCACCTTCTCCCGAGCCTGGCGGACGCGCTCCTTCTCCGGGCCGTCGAGCAGGAGGGAGAGATCGGCCCGCGCCCGCTCCACCTCCGAGCGGGTCATCGCGAGCTGGGCGAGGAGGTCGCTCCGGTCGAGCCGGGCGACCACCTGGCCGGCGGCCACCCGCTCCCCCTCGCGCACCAGGACCTCCGCCAGGTTCCCGGCGATCTCGGGACGGACCGCCACGCGGCTGCCCGCCTCGAGGACCACCTGTCCGCCGACCTTGAGCGGCCACGGAAGGGCGAGAACGAGGCCGGCGACGACGATCACGGCCCCCGCCGTGGCGAGCCGCGCCGGGGTCAGCCGCGTGATCGCCCGCCCGAGGGCCCGCGCGAGGCCGAGGAACGGGCGGCGGCCGAGCCAGAGGAGGAGCGCCGCGAGCCCGAGGGGCCCCCACAGCCCCGCCACGGCGGTCGAGAGGTTGAACGCCAGGTGCCCGAGAATGGCGAAGATCCCGAGGATGTACACCGTGGAGAGGGCGCCGTACACGGCGAGGAAGGCGCGCGCCCGCGGGGCGAGGGGCGGTGCCTCCACCCGGCGCCCGAAGAGGCGACCGATCCCCCGGGCGATCGAGGCGAGGGCGGTGGCCCGCAGGTTCGGGATCCCCGAGAGATCCGACAGGACGTAGTACCCGTCGAGCCGCAGCAGGGGGTTCAGGTTCATCAGGACGCCCGCGCCGGACGCGGCCGCGGCGACGAACGCCAGCACCTTCCCGGTCCCGGGCGCGAGGAAGCGCCAGAGGTGCAGGGCGGTGACCGCCACGCCCAGGTCGAACATCGGGCCCGCCAGGCTGACGAGCACCCGGTGCCGGCGGCGCCGGAAGAGCCAGGCGTCGGACACGTCGACGTAGAGGGCGGGCATCACGAAGAAGATCAGGAGGAAACCGAGTTCCGGAACGCGCCCCCCGTAGTGCTTGCAGGTCAGGCCGTGGGCGAACTCGTGCAGGGCGGTGAGGACGATCGCCGCCAGGAGGAACCCGCCCAGCCAGCCGCCGGTCGCCAGGTGGGGCAGGTGGGCGAGCAGCTCCGCCCGGTGCGTGACCGCGATCCAGGCGGCGGACGCGAGGGCGGCCACGTAGGCGGCCACGAAGCCGGTGGTCCACAGGAAACGGACCCGCGGCTCGAGGCGCGTGAAGAGCCGGTCCGGGTCGAAGAGGGGCACCTGGAGGTAGAACAGGCTGCGCCGCCGCCGCGGCCGCCGCTGGCGTTTCGCCTCTTCCGCGGCGGCCTGGGCGCCCGCCCGGACCAGCACGCCCCGGAGGGCCGCCGCCCGCTGGTTGGCCGGGTTGTCGACGAGAATCTCGTCGAGGGCGCGGAGGGCCGCCCGGAAACGTCCCTGGCGAAGCAGGTCGACGGCTTCGTCGAACTTCTCCGCCTCCCTCTGCCGCCGCTCGTCCCGCGTGACGCCGGGCGGGAGAGGATCGGTGGCGCGCCGCACCCGGAAGCCTCCCTGCTCCAGGGTCGCCAGGACGCGCGCTCCCAGGGCGGGCGCGAGGGCGGGAAGGCGGATCTCCCCGTCGTCCTCCACGAGCCCCTTCTCGCGCAGGTTGTCGAGGAATTCCTCGATCTCGTCGAGGGTCAGTTCCTCGCCGAACCGGACCGCCAGCTCCACCTGGATGTCGACCGGCGTGTGTTCACCGTCCAGCAGCTCGAGGATCGCTCCCTCGAGCTCGTCGAAGCGGAAGTACCGCCGGGCCCGGGGATCCTTGACGATCCGGCCCCGGCCGGTCTCCCCGTCCGGCAGCACGACCAGCCCCGCCCGCAGGCGCGGGGGTGCCACGCTCGCAATGCCCTCGGAACCCATCGCCTCTCCCGGGGGGCGCACCCCGGGCGTCCCGGCGGGCACCGGGACGCGGGGAACCCCTGCGGCAAAGGTGGGTCCGGGGCGGGCGCCCGGCAAGAGCACGCGGGCTAGTCGGCGGAACCGTCCTCGTCATCCTCTTCCGGCTCGTCGTCCGTGGTCGAGGTGACGACGGCCCGGACGAGCACGAGGGTCCCGGAGTCGAGGACCCGGACCTCGGCGTCCTCGACGACGTCCCCCTCGAAGAGATCGTCGAGGATCGCGTCCTCCTCGCCGTCCAGCACGATGACCGCGTCCTCGGGGACCTCGATCACCAGGTCCCCCCGGGCCGGATCCCGGAGGGTCAGGGTCTCCTCGTCCAGGTCCACCTCGAGGATCGTGCCGGAGACGTGGGCCACGGTCGCGGCCCGGATCGCCGGCAGGGTCACGAGCAGGAGGAGGCACGAAATCGTCCACGTCGGGAGGCGCCAACCGGTCCGCATCGTCATCGTTCCTCCGGGTCCGGCCGGACCCCGGCCGGGAGGCACCGGGCCGGACGCGTCCGCCGTTGCCCGCCGTTCATCATGGGGTTGCCGGAACCGCCCGGCAAGCGGAAACTGGGAGCCTCCCCGGGGGGCAAAACGCCTTTCCTTCCGCCCAGGTTCGCGGTACATGGGGAGACCGATGTTTCACTCGAACCGGACAGATCGAGCGCGCCCCCCCGTGGCGGACGCGCCCCTCACCATGGAGGCCACTCCCATGCTGCGTCGATTCCCCCTCCTCCTCCTCCTCTTCCTGGCGCTGGTCGCCGTCCCCACGGCCCTGGCGGCGGACCAGGCCTTCGACCTGAAGGTCCGTCTCGACCTGCCCCCGGAGGTCACCGCCCGGTTGCACACCGGGGACGTGCTCCAGGTGATTGTCCGCCCGGAGGTGCAGTACGGTCGGCGGACGGCCCCGGGCCAGCCGGTCGTCTTCGAGAAGGCCTGGGAGCCCGGCCTGGTCCTCGAGCCGATCCGCCTGGCCGGCGTCCTCGAGCCCGACCAGATCTACCGGCTCGAGTTCCGGATCGTCCGCAAGGACGAGCGCGGCCGGGAGACCGAGGTTCGTTACCTGTCGGCCCTCGCGAAGCTGCCGCGGCGGCCGGTGGAGAACGGGATCCGGATGCGGCTGTACCTCGGCCATCCGCGGGACCAGCGGGACAACCACATCCTCGTGACCCGCGACAGCGACGGGGTGTTCCGGGTGATGCTCTTCACGGCCTAGGGCCCGGCCGCCACGACGAGACGACGGGGCCCCCTCCCGCGGGAGGGGGCCCTTCGATTCCGTGGCCGCCGCGCCTCAACGGGCCGGGCGGCACTCCAGGACGAAGACCGCCCGGCGGTTCTTCGCGTGTTCCTCCTCGGTCCTGGCGTGGGGCACCAGCGGCTCCTCCTCGCCCTTGCTGACCGTCTCGATGACGAGGCCGTCCATCCCGGGCTCGGCCCGGAGCGCGTCGGCCACGGCCCGGGCCCGCTTCGCGCCGAGGGCGAGGTTGTACTCCGTGGTCCCCCGCTCGTCGCAGTGCCCCTCGATCGTCACCCGGGCCACCCGGTCCCCGAGTTCCCGCAGGGTTGCCGCGACCTGCCGGATCCAGGCCAGGTCCTGCTCGTCCAGGTCGTAGCGATCGAAGGCGAAGTGCACGCGGGGAACCGACAGCTTCTTCGCCGCGACCGCGCACGGGTCCGGCTTCGGCGGGGGCACGGTCACGACGAGGGCCCTCGAGGACGCCAGGGTCACCGGCTTGCCCGACGGGCCGCCCGTCAGGACGGCGGTCACCCGGTAACGCCCGGGCGGAAGGTCTTCCCCGATCGCCAGGCTGCCGGAGTAGAGACCGTCCTTCCCCTCTTCCAGGGAGATCGTCCGCTTCGTGCCGGACGCCTTCCCGTCGATCCCCTCCAGCGCAACCTCCGCGGTGCGGCCCGCCGTGGCGCGCAACTGGATGGTGACCGTGTCCCCGGGCTTGGGGGCCCAGGGGCGAACGTCGATGTACTCGATCCGGTCCGGGTGGGGAGGAGCCGCCTCGACCACCGCCTCGACGGTGTCGGGGAACTCCTTTGCCAGCTTCTCCCGCGAGGTCGTCGCGCACCCCGCCAGCAGCAGGGTGAGGAGGAGCCCGGCAACCAGTACCAGCAGCGTGCTCGTGCGCAGGGTCGTCCGCATCGTCTCGCCTCTCTTCCCGGGCGCCGGCGGGCGCCCGGCAGGGAAGGTCATCGGTCCCGGCCCGCTCCCGGCGCGTCGGTCCTCCCGGCGGGGCCGGCGGGGGCGATCGCCCCGCTCGGGGAATCATCCTCGGCGGCGGGGGGCGCTGTCAACGCTCCGGGCCGGGGGACGCGGGGCCGCTCCGCCGGCACGAGCCAGGCGCGGACCGGAACCCCGTGGACCCGGGGCGGCCGGGGCAATGGCACCGGAACGAACCCGGCCGCCGCGAGCACCGCCTGCGCCGCCGGCTCCGCCCAGGCGACCAGGATCCGCCGGCGACAGGACTCCCGCAGGACCCCGACCGCCCGGCGTGCCACCGCGGCCGTCCACGGGTGGGCGGAGAGATCGCCCTCCCACGGTCGGTCCAGCAGGAACGCCACGTACAGCCCCACGTGTCCCCCGCCGACGACGGCTGCCCGGATTCCCTCCCGGTCCAGGACCCCGGCGATCTCCCGGGCCGCCACGACCTCCGGGTTCCGGGCACCCGCGAGGCGCCCGGGCAGGTCAGCGAGGACCGGGACCGTGAAGTCGAGGAGCAGGAGGGAGGCCAGCAGGCCCGCGACGACGCGACGCCGGCCCCGCGCGCCCCCCGCGATCCAGCCCACCGTGCCGAGGCCCGCCGCGAGCGCGAGGGGCAGGACGGGCCAGAAGTACCGGGTGGAGGAAGCCTGGACCGGAAGGTAGATCAGCACGAGGAGCGCGGCGGGCACGCCCGCCCAGCGCCACCGGTGGGCTCGCAGGTTCTGCCGGAACGGCCGATGGAACAACAGCCCGGCGAGGAGGAAGGCGGGAGCGAACCGCAGCAGGTCCAGGCCGGCCAGGGAGTCGAGCGCCTCCCGGTAGTTCCGCATGGAAAGCCGCACCTGGTGCCGGAACTCCCGGGGTCCGTCCAGCGGGGACCAGTGTCGGTAGGGCATCCGGGTCGGGTCCTCCCAGGCCGTGACCCGCCCGCGCTCGACCTCGTGGATCGTCACGCGGTACGGGTGGACCGGCTCGGACACACCGGGCCCGACGAGGGCATGGTTCAGCCCCCCGCTGGTGGAAAAGACGAATCCCCCGTACCTGGCCGAGAGCGTCGCCACCCACGGAGCGGCCACGAGGCCGAACACGAGCAGCGTCAGCGCCGCCGCCCGGCCGGCGCGGCCTGCCGGCGATTCTCCCGCGAAGACGCGGGTCCCGGCGAGACCCACGGTGAACAGCACGGCCAGCGGAAAGGCCACGGCCTTCGCCAGGTAGGCAAGCCCGAGGAAGATCCCCGCCACTGCCTGGGCGCCCGCGCGGGAGGGCCACCGCTCCGAGACCAGGACGGCCAGGGCCAGGGAGAGGAGCCCCCCGAGCAGCAGGTCCGGCGTGATGGCCGGCACGGACCACGCGACGGCGGCGGCCACGAGGACCCCGCCCGCCCCGCGAGCCGCCCGGCTCCGGGGAAGGGCCGACCGCAGGAAGGCGAGCCCCCCGGCGACGAAGACCATGCCGGAGAGGGCAACCGCCGCCCGCCCCGCCGCCAGGGGAGGGAGGCCCAGCCAGCGGAAGGGGACCATCAGCCAGGGGAGAAGCGGACCCCAGTAGCCGGAAACCGCGAGGGAGAGCCTCCCGGAGGCCCAGTAGCCGGCGAGCCGGACGTAGGCGATGCCGTCCGGGTTCATCGCCCCGCCGGCCCGGTACCCCGCCCACGCGAGGAGCGGAGCCGCCAGCAGGACCCACCCGACGACGTCCAGCGCCGCCACGAACCGGCCCGGTCCTCCTGCCCTCTCGCGGGTCATCGTGACGATCTCCCCCGCCCCCCCGGACGAAAACCGCCGCGGCCGGGGCCGCGGCGCGGGTTCCTGCCTCGAGCTGCCCCGGGATCGCCCCCGGGAAACGTGGTGGAGCCGAGGGGGATCGAACCCCTGACCTCGTGACTGCCAGTCACGCGCTCTCCCAGCTGAGCTACGGCCCCGTCCACCCGGGGTTCCGGGCGCGGGGAATCCTAGCCGCCGCCCGGAGCCCTGTCAACGCGGCTGGACAGGCCCTTCCCCGGGACCGAACGTGACCCCGGGGCCTCCCGCGGGCCCGGGGAGACCGATGACCAGACGACGCCCGACGGCACGCCACCGGGTTCTCTTCCTGCTGGTCGCCCTGGCGATCGGAGCGGCAGGATCGTGCCGGCACCGGGAGCCACCCCCTCCGCTCCCCGCCCTCGAGTCGCTCGTGCCGGTCTCCGTCCTCCGCGAGCACCTGCGCCGGGAGGAGCCCCCGCTCGTGGTCGACACGCGGCGGCCCGGCGACTACGGCGTCGGACACCTGCCGGGCGCCGTGAACCTGCCCCTCGAGGACGTCGGGCGGGTGCCGGACGATGGCCTCGACACGGCCACCCGGGACCGCCTGCGCGGCCTGCTCGTCGACGCGGGCGTTCGCCCGGGGCTCCCGGTGATCGCCGTGGACGAGGGCTCGCCCCGCGGCTTCACCCGGGCCGCGACGCTCTGCTGGCTTCTCGCCCTGGCCGATCACGACGACTGCCACGTCCTCGAAGGGGGAGTGGAGGCATGGGGACGGGCCCGTGGACGCCTGGTCACGGCCCGCTTCGTCCCGGTTCGGCCCGGGATGCCGCCGCGGATCCCCGCCCGTCCCCCCGCCTATGCGCCCTTCGAGGACCTCCGCCGGGCGACGGCGGCCCCCGAGACCGCGATCGTCGACGTGCGCGACGAGGCGGCACCCGGCGGGATCCCGGGCAGCCTGCGGATCCCCCTCCCCCCGGTGCTGTCTCCCGGGGGCATGGTCGACCGCGCCCGGCTCGCCCGCGAGGCGGAGGCGGCGGGTGCCTACCCGGAGACCGACCTGATCGTCCTGGGCGAAGACCTTCCGTCGGGCGCCGCCGCGTGGTTCCTCCTCGAGCGCGTTCTCGGCATCCACCCGGCCCGGGTCTACCCCGGGGGCTTCGATCGCTACCTCTCGTGGCCGTTCCTTCCCGGGGCCACCGCCGATCCCCCGGCCGGGAAGCGCGCCGCCCAGCCTTGACGACCGCCCGTTCCGTCCGTACCCTTTGCTTCGCTCCGCTGCTGGGGAGTCGTCCAATGGCAGGACATGCGGCTCTGGACCGCAGAATCGGGGTTCGAATCCCTGCTCCCCAGCCACGTCCCCCGGGGACGGAGCGCGTCCTGTACCCCCCGCTCCCGCGGCGCCGTCCACCGGGATCCCGGTCGCGGCATCATCGGGCGGAGCCGCCCGCGGCACGGCGACGGTTGCTGGGGAGTCGTCCAATGGCAGGACACCGGACTTTGGATCCGGTCATCGGGGTTCGAATCCCTGCTCCCCAGCCAGGGCCGTCCGGCGGCGCGTCGTCGGCCCGCTCGCGGTTCCGGCCACCGGCCGGCCGGGAAGCGTCGAGCCCCCGGCCTTCCTAGTCCACGTACCCGAGGGCCCGGAGCCGTTCGATCGCGTCCTCGTCGAGAGGCTGCGGGTTCGCCGTGGCCCGCGCCGCCCGGAGGTGCTCCTGCCGCACGGCACGCAGCTTCGCCCTCATTTCCCGGAGCCGGTCCGGCCGCCGCGAGGCGAGGTTGCGCTGCTCGAACGGATCGTGCGCGACGTCGTAGAGACCGGACCAGTCCCGTCTCCCCAGCTTGTCGCGAACGATGTGAACGACCTTCTCGTCTCCCTCCCGGTACGTGAACGCGATCCCCTTGCTCGGGTAGACCAGCTCCGAGTAGTTCCAGTTCCACCCGCGACGCGGATCCCCCTCCACGATCAGCGGCCAGAGGGAGCGCCCCTCCGCGGCGAAACCCGCCGGCGAGGGAACGTGGGCCGCCTCCAGCAGTGTCGGAGGAACGTCCACGAGGGAGACGAGGGCCCGCCGACGACCCGGGCGCAGGCCGGGGGCCCAGACGACGAGGGGGACGCGAACGCACTCCTCGAACACGGTGACCCCGTGGCCGGTGCCCCCGTGCTCGTGGAACTCCTCCCCGTGGTCGGCGGTGAAGACGACGACCGTCCGGCCCAGGACGCCCGAACGCTCCATCGCGTCGAGCCATTCCCCCACGTAGCGATCGGTGTACAGCACCTCCCCGTCGTAGCGGGAGCGGGGATCGGTGCCCCACCGGAGGTATTCCGGCGGCGGCAGGTACGGGTAGTGGGGATCGGTCGTGTGGACGTAGGCGAAGAACGGCTCCCGGGGGGGGTGCGCGAGGAAGGCGCGGACCTCGGGATCCATGTACTCGATCGGGAGGTAGTTCAGCTTCTCCGGCGCACCCGGGGGCGCTTCTCCCTTGTCGAAGAAACGGAACGTGTCGAACCCCTGGCCCGTCCCGAACCGGGCGGCGACCGCGAAGTTGCTGACGAACGCGGCGGTGTGCCACCCCGCCCCGCGAAGGACCTCGGCCAGCATCAGGAGCGATTCGGGGGCGACGTGATCCTTGTCCTGGACGCCGTGGGCCGCGGGGTAGAGGCCGGTGAACAGGCTGACCACCGCGGTCCGGGTCCACCCCGCCGGCGTCGTCGCCTGCTCGAACACGACACCACGCCGCGCCCACGCGTCGAGCCGGGGACTCGTGTCCCGCGCGGCCCCGCCGAAGCCGACCGCGTCCGCCCGGAGCGTGTCGACCAGGACGATGACGACGTTCGGCCGGGGCGGGAGGACTCCCGGGATCCCCGTCTCCGCCGGCGCCTCTCCCGAGGGCCCGCCGCCGGCACATGCCGCCAGCAGCAGGATGCCGGCAAGCAGCGGCAGCACGCTCCCGGTGCGCTTCCGTGCCATTCCGTCCAAGGCGTCCTCCCTCCACCCCCCCGCCGCTAGATCCGCCACCGGTCCCGTTCCAGCTCGATCCCGCGCACCTCGTCCTCCGTCATCGCCGTGATCCGCCCGGCCACCAGGAAGAGGATCCACACAGCCGCGAAGAACAGGGTCCCCACGCCGAGCACGACGCCGGCGGGCAGGGGTGGAACCGCCATGTGCTCGTACATCTCCCGCCACGTCCGCGCGGGGGCGGGGTGCAGCCACACCTTGAGCAGCCAGGCGCTGCCGATGAAGGAGAAGATCCAGGAGTAGTTGTAACGGATCCTCAGGGCCAGCGCCTCGAGCAGCGTGTTCTTGAACTTCGGCCGCTCCAGGTCGCGCGCGACCAGGTCCCGCCAGCCCTCGATCGGGGAGACGAGCTGGCGGGTGAGAATCGGGAGCAGGAAGTTCTCCTCCAGCATCCGGACCCGGGCCCGGTAGACCGAGAAGTACCGGAACCGGCGGGCCTCGATGAACAGGAAGGCCAGGACCACGAAGTTGCAGAGGACGAGCAGGAGGTGGGTCCTCTCCGGCGACGAGAACGTGAAGGTCAGCACCGCCGCCGTCGTGACGACGGCCCAGTTCGTCGTCGCGTCGAGCCGGCGTCGCCACACGTTCGAACGGTAGACCTCGCCGCGGTAGAAGTGGACGACCGCCTGGATGTACTCCGGCCTGGTCAGGGGCGTCGACTCGAAGTCGGCGGCGGAAGCCCGGGGGTCGGCCATGGCGCGACACCTCCCGCGCCGGCCCGGCGGGAACCGGGGGCGCGGTACCATGATGGCCCATCCCGGGACGAAACGGGACGGGGCGAAGGGAGGGCGAGATGCCGGGTGAGCCCCGGGTGTCGGTGATCCTGCCGAGCTACAACGGAGCGCCGGTCCTCGCGCGGCACCTCCCGGCCGTCGTCCGGCAGGCCCGGGACCTTCCCGGGGGCGCCGAGGTGCTGGTCGTCGACGACGCGTCTCCCCTGTTCCGGGAGGAGACGGCGGCCGCGGTGGCCGCGGCCGGCCCCCCCGCCCGGCTGGTCCCGAGGGCGAACTGGGGCGGTTTCTCCGCGACCTGCAACGCGGGCGCCGCGGTCGCTCGCGGGCACCTGCTCCTTTTTCTCAACATCGACATGCACCCGGGGGACGGGATGCTGGAAACGCTGGTCGCGCGCCTGGAGGGAGATCCCGGCCTCTTCGGGGTCACCCCGGTGATCGAGAACCGGGCCGGGGGGTTCCCCGAGAGCAGTACCCGGGCGCGCTGGCGGCGGGGAGGGTTCGACCTCGTCTTCCCGGGACGCCGTGGCATCCCGGCGCCGGGCCCGGGAGAGACGCGGGGGCTCGCCTACGGCTGCGGGGGCGCGCTGCTGTGTCGCGCGGACCGGTTCCGGGCGATCGGAGGCTTCGCGGAGATCTTCGGCCCGTTCTACTGGGAGGACGCGGACCTGGGGTGGCAGGCGCTCCGCGAGGGGTGGCTGACCCTCGAGATCGGTGACACCCGGGCCTACCACGACCACCAGGCGACGATCGGCGCCCATTTCTCCCCCGCCGAGGTGCGGGCGACCTACGAGCGCAACCGGCTGTTCTTCACCTGGGTGCACGGTGCCGGCACGGGAGCCCTTCTCGAGCACGTCGCGTGGCTGCCCGTCCGCTGGCTGGCCGCCCTTCTCCGGGGCGGACCCGCGGCCCGGGGAATCCCGGCGGCACTGCGCCGCCTGCCGGAGGCATTCGCCCTGCGCCGCGGGCGGGCCGGGACGCTGCCGGCCGCCCGGCGCCTCCTGCGCGCGGTGCGCCGCTCGGGCGCCGCCGGGTGGGCCCCGCCGCTCGCCGGCTCCCCGTCCATCGTTTAGGATCGCCGGGCCGACCGGGACCCCCTCCCCCGGCGGCCACGACCGCCATGTCCGCTGACCAGCCGTGCCGGCATCCTTGCCGGATCCTGCTCCTCGCCTGTGCCTGCCTGCTCCCGGCCGGGAACGGGCGGGCCGACGCCCCGCCGGTCACGCCCGCGGGACCGCCCCCGCAGGCCGGGGCGACGCGCCGCTGGCACGACACGGCAAGCCTCGGGGTGGTCGCCACGTCCGGGAACACGGAGAACACGAACGTCACGTTCGACAACACGCTGACCGTCGAGTGGCCGAAGACGCGGCTGATCCTGGCGAGCCGAATGCTCCGGGTGGACACGACGCGACGCGACATCCGGGCCGATTTCACGGATCCCGCGAGCCCCCGGGTGCTCGTCGAGCGAACCCGGACCCGGACCACCGAGGAGTTCGACATCTCGTTCAAGGTCGAGAGGACCGTTCACAAGCGTCTCGGCTGGTTCGCATTCACCGAGTGGGAACAGAACCGGCCCGCCGGTCTCTCGTCCCGCTCCCGGGCGGGCGCGGGACTGTCCTGGACGGTCCGCGAGGGAAACCCGCTGGGCAACCTGCGGGTCGAGGCGGGCCTGGACGGAACGCGGGAGTCGCCGGTCCAGGGAGACGCCCGGACCTACGCGGGGGCCCGCCTCGCCACCGGCTGGGATCGGAAGCTGGGCCCCCATGCCTCGCTCCGGGCGGGGCTGGAATTCCTTGAAAACCTGGAGGACACCCACGACCTGCGGGTCAACGGGAACGTCGGGCTCGAGGTGGCGATCACGAGCAAGCTGGCGCTCAAGACCTCGTGGGAGGTCCGCTACGACAGGGAGCCCCAGCGAAAGCTGTTCGCGAACCCGGCGGGCGGCCCCCCGGCGGTCTTCGTCTACGACACGACCGACACGGTCTTCGCGACGTCACTCCTGATGCGCTTCTGACCCGTTCCCCGGGTCCTCCGGCCGCGGGCGGTACAGCATCGCGACCCGGCCGATCGTCCCGAGCAGCTCCGCCGAGAGACGTTCCGCCAGGAGACGGCCTCCCTCCCCCGTCCCCACCGGGCTTCCCTTTCCGAACCGAACCTTGATCACCTCGCGGGCCGCCAGCGCCTCCTCGACCGCCGCCAGGACGGCCTCGCTCAATCCCTCCCGGCCCACCTGGAGGACGGGAGCCTCCCCGTGCAACTCGCCCCGGAGGGCGGCCCGCTCCGACCCGTTCCGCGTGTAGCGCTCGGCCATCGGTCCTGCCTTTCCGCCCGGAAGCCGGACAGGATGTCCGAACGTCTTCCGGGCCCACTGCCAACCATCATCGCGTTCCCATTGATCGACAACAGTTTAGCCGCTGGCACCGCCCTTGCGAATCCCCGGGGTGCCGCGCCCTGCCGCGCGGGAAGGGAGACACCCCATGAGTGCCAGGTCAGACCACCACGTCAAGGCGTTCGCGGCCGTCCTCGCGGCAGCCGTCCTGCTCGCCATCGTGCCGGTGGCGGCCGGGACGTCGTATGCCACCAGGACGCCGAGAAAGATCGTCGACCTCCAGGTGAAGGGGATCGGTTCCGACGACCTGGACGACGCCTGTGCCGGGCTCGACCCGGGGGAACCGCTCCGGGTCATCGTGCGGTATGCCACGGGCAGCACCGGCCAGGATGCCGCCCAGGAGCTGGGCGGAACGCTGGTGCAGGACATGCCCGAGTTCCGCCTGGCCGTGATCGACCTGCCCCAGTCGGGCCTCGAGCAGACCTCCGAGACCTCCGGGGTCGACTACGTGGTTCCGAACCGTTCCCTGGAACCGGCAGCGATCACCGTCAGTCCCAGGGACCCCACGGTCCGGTCGTCGGCGACCTCGACGGAAGGCACCGGAGAAGGTGATGCCCCGCCTGCATGGCCCCTTCCGACGGACGCCCACGTCCCGGTAACGACCGGAGCGGACCAGGCGTGGACCGGGCGGAACGTCACGGGGACGGGGATCGCCGTGGCGATCGTCGACTCCGGGGTGGACGAGCACCAGGACCTGCAGGACCCGGCCACCGGTCTCTCCCGGGTGATCCTCCACGAGGACTTCACGGACGATCCCCTCGAGCCCGGCGTCTTCGATCCGTACGGGCACGGCACGCACGTGGCGGGCCTCGTGGCCGGGAACGGCGTGCACAGCCGGGACGAGCTGGACCGCGCGGTGGCGGGCACCGCTCCGGAGGCCGCGATCGTCGACCTCCGCGTCCTCCGCTCCGACGGGACCGGCACCCTCGACGGCCTGCTCGACGCCCTGCAGTGGGTCGTCCAGCACCACGACGAGTACGGGATCCGGGTCGTCAACCTGTCGGTGGGCACGGCACCCCACGAGTCGTTCGAGTCGGATCCCCTCTGCCAGGCGGTGGAGGCGGTCGTCGACGAGGGGCTCACGGTGGTCGTCGCCGCGGGCAACTACGGCAAGGACGAGGACGGCAACAAGGTCTACGGCGGCATCCTCTCGCCGGCCAACGACCCGCTCGTGATCACCGTCGGCGCCGCCAACACGTTCCAGACGGACGTCCGCTCCGACGACGTGGTGACGACCTACTCGTCCCGTGGCCCGACGCGCTCCTACCGGGAAGAGGACCTGGACGGCGACGGGACGATCACCGAGGAAGAGCGCAACTACGACAACCTGCTGAAGCCGGACCTGCTCGCTCCGGGTAACCGCCTGGTCTCCCTGCTCTCGAAGGACGCTTCCCTCGCGGTGGACCACCCGGACCTGGTCCGCGGAACCCACTACCTGGAGCTGTCCGGGACCTCGATGGCGGCGCCCGTCGTGTCCGGGATCGCGGCGCTGCTCCTCCAGCAGCACCCGGGGCTCACGCCCTCCCTGCTCAAGGCGATCCTGATGTACACGGCGCAGCCCCTCCCGGATCTCTACCCGGTCGAGCAGGGTGCGGGCCTCGTGGACGCGACGGCCGCCGGCGACCTGGCCGCCCTGGTCGTGGGGAACCCGGCGGACCTCGCGGCGGGCGACCCGGCGGCGCCGGGGCTGGACCTGGCCGCCCCGTTCTCCGCGACGATCGCCGGCGAGTCGATCCCCTGGGGGAAGGGCGTCGTCTACGCCAACGGCTGGTTCTTCGGCAGGGAGCTCTTCCGGGCCGAGGGCATCCTCTGGGGAGACGGCCAGGTCGGCGGCGACGGCATCCTCTGGGGCGACGGCATCCTGTACGCCGACGGGATCCTCTGGGGCGATGGCCAGGTGACCGGCGACGGCATCCTCTGGGGCGACGGCATCCTCTGGGCCGATGCCAGCCTGGGGCCGGCCGACCTGTCCGAGGAAGCCTCCCGCCTCGGGCCGGACGGGATCCTCTGGGGCGACGGCATCCTCTGGGGCGACTCCACGCTCTACGGGAACGGGATCCTCTGGGGCGACGGCATCCTCTGGGGGGATTCCATCCTCGAGCCCTCCGGCATCCTCTGGGGCGACGGGATTCTCTGGGGCGATGGCATCCTCTGGGGTGACGGCATCCTCTGGGGCGACGGCATCCTCTGGGGTGACTGATCGACGAACTCTCTCTCCTCCTCCCCCGGTCGACCGGGGGCCCGAGGGCGGCCGACAGGCCGCCCTCTTCCTTGCGAACCCGGCCGCGGGTGACCCGATCCCGCTGAATCCCGGTCAGGCGGGAACCCTCGTCCCGGTCCACCGGAACGGGTAGACTCCCCCGCATGAGCCAGGACCGGATCGCCCTCCGCAAGCCCCGGGTAGCCCGGGACGGGATGCTCGCCGCGCTGCTGGTCGTCCTCGCGGTCTCGCTGGCGGGGACGAGGGGCACCGTGGCCGGACCTCCGCCCGGCGCGGCCGGGAGTGACGGGAAGGAATCGCCGCTCCCGACCGACCACGAGGACCGGGTCACCGTTCGGCTCGCCGAGATCCAGGTCCTGGTCACCGACCGGCAGGGAAACCCGGTGACCGACCTCCGGCCGGAGGAGGTCACGGTCTACGAGCGGGGCAGGAAGAGAAAGCTCGCGTTCCTCGAGCCGTTCACCAACCGCGGGGCCGTCACGATCCCGCTGCCGGAGCCCACCCCCCTGGTCGAAAAGGGCAAGGAGGCACCGGAACCGGCGGAACGGGCGCCGGTGATCCCCCCGCCTCCCCCGCGGCGGAGGATCGTCCTGCTGTTCGACCTGTGGAACTCCCGGACCCAGGACCGCAAGCGCTGGGTGCGGGCCGCCCGGGAGTGGATCGAGAGCCAGATGCGTCCGAGCGATCTCGTCGCCCTAGCGGCTCTCGAGACGAGCGGCAGGGTCCGCATGCTGCTCAACTTCACGTCCGAGAAGGACCCGCTCCTCGCGATCCTCGGTGACGGGAGCTTCGTCGAGTCGGTGCCCTACCAGGACTGGATGATGGACATCCGGCGCCTGCTGGACGATCTCCAGACGTGCGTCAACGCCTACGAGCCGGATTTCTGCTCCGAGAGCGCCGTCCAACCCTACCTCCACGAGTGGCGCGTCCGGGGGGAGATGACGCTGGCGGGACTCTCGCGGTTCGCGGCCTCGCTGGGAGCGATCCCGGGCCGGAAGGTGATCCTCTACATGAGCGCCGGCATCCTGCCCAACCCCGGGCAGGCGGCGGTCGACGCGATCCTCGCGACCTTCGGCACCGACGTGATCTCGATGCGCAACATGTCCTTCCGGCTCCAGCGGGACCTGAACCGGGAGATCCTCGACATGCTGCGGGTGGCGAACGGGGCGGATGTCACGTTCTTCACCTTCGACACGCGCCCGTCGAGCCTGCGGGACAGCTCCTGGACCGCCGAGCAGCGGGTGATGATGCACGAGCGCCAGTTCATGGACCCGTTCTCCGCCATGTTCGACTCGACCCGCGGGTCGCTGGACACCCTCGCCCTGCGAACCGGCGGCCGGGCCTTCCACGGCCCGAGGATCGAGCGGAACCTGCCGCTCGCCGTCCGGGCGATCGAGGGACTGTACACGGTGGGCTTCTACCGGGACCCGAAGGCCCGGGGCCTGCCGAAGGTCAAGGTGAAGATCGCCCGGCGGCGCCTCCGGATCAGCTACCCGGACCGGTACGACCCGCGGAAGAAGCTGCCCCGCTCGATCCCCCTCGAGCTGGCGATCGGGAAGACCCGCCCCCTCGAGCGGGGTTTCCTGCTCCCCGTGATGATCCAGGCGGAGGCCACGTACCTCCGCTTCCAGAAGGAAGGAAAGGGATACCACGCGGACCTCGCCGTGTACGTCGAGGCGGTGAGGCCGGACGGGACGATCGCGGGCGAGAGCTACCAGGTGGTCGGCATCGACGTGGACGAGCGGCGCTACGAGCAGCGGGCCGGCCTTCGTTTCGCCCACCAGGTCGGCCTCATCCTCCCCGCGGGGGGCTACCGGATCCGGGTCCGACTCGCCGATGCCGACTTCCGCGTCACCGCCGAGCGAGCGATCGACGTGACGGTCCGGGACGACGGCTCGGTGTCACCGGGAATCCAAAATTCCGTACGCTCCCGGAAATCCGGATCCCGCGAGGAGGTCGCCCCCGCGGGCGGGACCGGAAAAAAAGCCGCAAGTAGATGATGGACGGGAAGTTCCAACGGCAACCGCGCACTGGCGCGACTCTTGCACAACGATTCTACCCAACACGTGGGGGTTCGTGTGCGTTCAGGGCTGACCGGACGCGCGGGCCCTCACCAGGAGACGAGAGCGACATGATGCCCCACCGGGTTGCGAGGCTGATTGCCATCCTTTCGCTTTCTCTTTTTGCGGTTCTCCTGGCCGCCCAGGGTGACGCCCTCGCCCTGAAGATCACGGGCAAGGTCGTCGACGAGGACGGCAACCCGGTGCGCAAGGCCCGGGTGACGCTCCAGCCCGCGACCAACGGGCAACCGGACCCGGCGGCGGGAGTCAAGCTGACGATCCGCACCAACAAGAGGGGCAGGTTCATCTTCGGGTTCGCCAAGGCGGGCGAGTACCTGGTCTCGGTGGACGCGGGCGACCTCCAGCTCCACGAGGTCACCGTGAAGATGCGGGACAAGGACAACCATCCCCCGCTCCTGCCGGACGGGACCGTGATCGAGGACCGGACCAGCCCGGTCGATCCCACGAACCCCGTCATCGACATCCGGATCCCCCACAGGATCGTCTACTCCGTGATCATCGACATGGTCGTCGGCGCGCCCCGCCAGCCGCAACCGGCCGGCGGGATCGTCCTCGACAAGGACGCCAAGGAGGCCCAGGCGATCCTCGACGACGTCAACGCGGGGAACTACGCCCACGCGCTGGAACAGCTCGACGACCTTCTCTCGCGGCAGCAGGACAACGCCGCCCTCTGGTACGTCAAGGGGTTCGCCCTGGTGAAGAGCGGCCGCGCCGCCGAGGCCGAGGCGCCCCTGCGCAGGGCCCTCGAGATCGATCCCGAGCTCGAGGGGGCATGGGGCCTGCTCGGCGAGGTCCTGGCCGAGGCGGGGCGCTACGAGGAAGCGGTGGAGGCCCTGCGCAAGGAAGTCGCCCGGACGGAGGACCCGCACCAGAAGGCGCTCTTCCAGCTCGCCCTGGGACAGGCGCTGCTGGAGCTCGACCGGCCCGGGGAGGCCATCCCGCCCCTCGAGGAGGCCCATGCCGCCCTGCCCGACAACCCCCAGGTGGCCCTCCAGCTCGCCGACGCCTACATCCGGGCCGGCCAGGAGGCCCGCGCCGACGAGCTGATCTCCGGCGGGATCGATCCCCACGACGCGGCGGTCCTGCATTACAATCTCGCCGCCAACCTGCTCCGCAAGAAGCAGTACGCGGACGCGATCCCCCACCTCGAGAAGGCATACGAGATGGACCCGAAGATGGTCCAGGCCCTTTCCTACGAGGCCCAGGCATGGCTTTCGCTCGGCGACACGGCGAAGGCGATCGCGGCCTACGAGAAGTACCTGGCGGCCGCTCCGGACGCCCCGGATGCCGCCGACGTGAGGAAGATCATCGACGCGCTCCGACAGACCACGGGGCAGCAGAAGTGACCGTCGCCCCGGCACGGTGCCGGGGCGCGGGGAGGAGTTGATGCCGGGCGAGAAACCCGGCGACAAGGCGCAAGGAGATCCCCCGGCCCGCGGGCACGGGGGCCAACCAGAGGAGGAGAAGCATGAGGAAAGCGTGGCTCATCATCGCCCTGGCGATGGTCCTCGCCTTCCCGGCGGTGGTCCTCGCCCAGCAGCCGACGACCGGTACCCTGCAGGGCGTCGTCGGCGACCGGGACGGGAAGCCGCTGCCGGGCGCGACGGTCGTCGTCTCGGGGCCCCTGGGTGAGCGTGGCGTCCAGACGGACGAGAACGGGAACTTCACGATCCCGTTCCTCCCGCCCGGGACCTACACGGTCAAGGTCTCGATGCCGGGTTACGCCACCATCGAGACCGAGGTCGAGGTCAACGCCGGGCAGCGGACCCGCCTGCCCCTGACCCTGACCACCGGGAAGACGGAGGAGATCACGGTCACCAGCGCGGCGCCGCTGGTCGACCCGAAGCGCCTCGAGGTGATCAACAACTTCAAGGCGGCCGAGACGATCGAGACGATGCCGGTCGGCCGGAACTTCACCTCGGTCGTCTCGATCGCGCCGGGCGTCGTCTCCGGTCTCGGGACCGGTGGCGGCAACTACTCGATCGGTGGCGCCTCCGGCCTCGAGAACTCCTACATCATCGACGGCGTCAACATCACCGACTCCGGCTACGGTGGCGTCGGCACCTACTCCCTGGTGTTCGGCTCCCTCGGCACCGGGATCACCACCGACTTCCTCGAGGAGGTCCAGGTCAAGACCGCCGGCTTCGAGGCCGAGTACGGCCAGGCCCTCGGCGGCGTCATCAACGCCGTCGTGAAGTCGGGGACCAACGAGCTCAAGGGCTCCGTCCGCGTCTTCCTCGACCCCGACTCCTGGGAGGCGTGGGGGAAGGACGTCAGCCTGCCGTCCGGAGCGGTCAACGTCCATGACCACAAGACGACCGACCTCGGCATCTCCGCGGGCGGTCCGATCATCAAGGACAAGCTCTTCTGGTTCGCGGCCTACAACCCCGTGAGCAGTTCCTCGGTGCGCTACATCGAGAAGGTCACGAACCCGATCGTCGCCTACGAGCCGGCCACCGCGGCGACCTACCCGGACCCCCTGTTCTACCCGGGAGCCCGTTCCAGCCGGGAGATCGAGCGTGACCGCGACAACTACGCGGCCAAGTTCTCCTGGTACGTCACGCCGAACCACCGGCTCGACCTGACCCTGTTCGGCGATCCGTCCGACGGTGACGGCCGTTCCGGCATCAGCGCCGGTACCTTCGTCATGGACGGAGACACCGACGGCGACGGCGTCCTCGACATGCAGAAGATCGCGGCCGGCTTCTCCAACAACGGCCGCCGGTCCGACATCGACTACGGCGCCGACCAGCAGTCCCTGAAGTACAACGGCCTCTTCGGCGGCGAGTGGTTCGTCGAGGCCCAGATCAGCCACCGGAAGAACGACTTCAAGGAGAAGCCGCTGGTCAACGACTACGCCTACTCCGACATCCGGGTCTACTACGAGTGGCTGATCCCGGCCTACCTCGGGCTGCCCTCGACCATCGACAGCGGCGCGCCCCTGTACTCCGGCGGCCCGGGCTACATCGGCCCGAAGACCGACGAGACCTGGGACTACGCGCTCAAGGTCTCCAAGACCTGGGGCAACCACGAGGTCAAGTTCGGGTACGAGTACTTCGACCTGGAGTACGAGCAGCCCTCGATCTACTCCGGTCCGAACACCACCTTCTACTTCCCCGGCGAGAACTACGACGCCGACCCGACCGACGTGATCCCGCTGAAGTCGACGTCCGGTGCCTCGGTCAGCGTTCGCGGCGGTATCCCGACGTGCGCGACCTGCATGATCTCCGCCGGCAATCCCTACTACCGGGTGACCCGGGCCCGCTTCAACCCGGAGCCCGGTCCCGTCAAGGGATACGAGCAGGCGTTCTTCGTCCAGGACACCTGGACGCTGAACGACAAGTGGGTCGTCAAGCTCGGTCTCCGCTCCTCGAAGCAGAAGCTCGAGGGTGCCGGCTCGTTCACGATGAACCTGAGCCGGAGCACGACCGTGCCGAACCGCTTCACCTCCGACCCGACCCACTTCTCCCCGAGCGAGTACTCCTTCGACACCGAGTACTCCCCGCGGATCGGCGTCAGCTTCGATCCGTACGGCAACGGCAAGACCAAGATCTACGCCCACTACGGCCGCTACTACGAGCGGGTCCCGGCGGACCTCGCGGTGCGCTCCTTCTCCAACGAGTTCGGCACCTCGAAGTTCGAGTTCACCGACCCGCTCCTGACCAACTACCGCGGCACCTCGATCTACCTGCAGGGCTTCAGCAAGACCCGCGTCCAGTCCGGCACGAAGCTCCCGTACGAGGACGAGTACGTGATCGGCTGGCAGCAGCTTCTCGCCCCGGACCTCTCCCTCGAGATCCGCGGGATCTACCGTGACCAGGGCCGCGTCCTCGAGGACGTGCAGTTCAACACGGTCGAGGCGATCGAGAACTACTACTACGGCGTCGACGTCAACGGGAACGGCATCCTCGACGACGACATCACCGAGATCCCGTTCCCCGGCATGGGCTTCGCCACCTTCGGCGAGTACGTCCTGGCGAACCCCGGTGACAACACCGGCAGCGCCTTCGGCGAGCCCGAGCGCGAGTACAAGGCGCTCGAGATCGTGATCCAGAAGCGGCTCTCGAACAACTGGCAGCTGACCGCCAACTACCGGTACTCCCGCCTGCGGGGGAACTACGAGGGTCTCTTCCGGAACGACAACGGGCAGTCGGACCCGAACATCACCTCCCTGTTCGACTTCCCGTACTCCCCGATCATGCGCGGCCAGTACGAGTCCGGTCCGCTGAACACCGACCGGCCGCACGTGCTGCACATCCTCGGGACCTACTTCTTCGACAACGGCTTCGAGATCGGCGGTGGCTTCCACTGGCAGTCCGGCGTGCCGCGGACGGCCCTGCTCGCCCACCCGAACTACCAGAACGGCGGCGAGCTCCCCGGGCAGGATCCGCGCTACTTCGTGCACGACGGCACCCAGTGGGTCCTCCAGCCGGGTTCCGGTGACTTCCTCGGGTCCTACACCGATGCCCCGCGCGGCAGCCTCGGGCGCACGCCGGACATCGGCACCATCGACCTGCACCTCGGCTACAAGCGGCAGATCAAGAACACCAACCTGAAGGTCACCCTCGACGTCTTCAACCTGTTCAACAACCAGGAGGTCTACCTCCTGGACGACGAGGTGGAGTACATCGCCAACGTGCCGAACGCGAACTTCAACAAGATCCTCGCGTACCAGGCGCCGCGGTTCATCCGCCTCGGCGTGATCTGGGACTGGTAGTCTCCCGGATCGACCCACGCGCAACCCGGGGAGGGCCCGAACGGGCCCTCCCCGTTCTCTTTTGGCCCCCCGGGGCCCGTGGCACAATGGCCCTCCCGCGGTCCCCGCGGGAGGAGGTCCACCGGTGACCCGTTCCCGCCTCGCAGCAGCCGTCCTCGTCCTTCTCGCGCTCTTCCTTGCCGGCCTCGTCGCCTGGCGATCCCTTCCCGGCGCCGGGGCCGGCAGCGTGCTGCTCGTCCCCCACCGGGCCGTCGCCGGGCCGGCCCGCGTCGTCACCGCCCCCTGGGTCCCGCGCATCGTCCTCGCGACGCCGGCCCCCTTCGCCATCGAGACCGAGGCGGCGACCGGGGAAGGAGCCTCCTGGCCGCTGCGGGTCGAGGGATCCCTTGCACTCGACGCCGCCCGGATCGAGCCCGGCACCGTGGACGAGATCCTCGCCGCGGGGTCCATCGTCGCCTGGCTCCGGGCGCGCCTCGAGGACGCGCTTCCGGCGGCCCTCGGGGACCTCTCCACCCGGGAGCTGCTTGCCGCTCCCGCACGGCTCGCCCCCCCGCTCCGGCGGGAGCTCGCCGCGCGCCTGCCGGCCGGGATCGGAGTCGAGCGCCTGGCCACCTTCCTCGTGACCCGCCCCGAGGAGGCCCGCGCCGCCGCCCTGGCCGCCGTGCGGGAGAAGGTCCGGGACCCGGTCGCACGGGTTCTCTACGTCGGCCTCGACGCCGCCGACTGGGAGATCATCGACGAGATGGTCGCCCGGGGAGACCTGCCGACCTTCCGGCGGCTCCAGCGGGAGGGCGTCCGGGCGGACCTCCTCTCGTACGACCCGATGATGTCCCCGATCCTCTGGACGACGGCCCTGACCGGCCGGACGCCCGACGCCCACGGGGTCTGCGACTTCACGATGAACGGCCCGGGGGGAGAGCGGGAACCGATCTCGTCCCGGGCCCGGAAGGTCCCGGCGATCTGGGAGATCCTGGGAACGATGGGCCAGGCGTCCGGGTTCGTCGCCTTCTGGGCGACCCACCCGGCCGAGCAGGTGCGGGGAGTCCTCGTCGCCGACACGGCCAAGGGAATGATGGCCGACCCGGACACTCGCCCTCCCCTTCCCGCCGGCACCGAGTGGCCTCCCGGCTTCATCGAGGAACACTGGGAAGAGCTGTGGCGTGCGGACACCGTTCCCGCCGCCGCCGTGCGGGTCTATGCGCCGCGGCTCACGGACCCGCTGATCGAGCGGGGCCGCCGCTGGTGGACCGATCCCGCGTTCAAGAAGGAGTGGAAGGCCCGGCGGAAGAAGGGCGGCCGCCGCATGCCCCCCGAGGCGTTCCTCGTCAAGCTGGCCGCCGAGAACCACAACCTCGAGGTGCTGACCCGGGCGCTCCTGGCGCGGCCCGACCTCGGCGTCGTCGGCGTCTACTTCGAGGCGATCGACATGGTCGGGCACAACTTCCAGCACCTGGCCCCCCCGCCCCTCCCCGGTGCTCCCCCCGCGGAAGTCCGGCTCTACGGCGACGTCGTCGAGAACACGTACCGCCAGCAGGACGCCATGCTGGGACGCCTCCTCGAGGCGGCTGGACCCGGCACGGTGGTCATCGTGCACTCGGACCACGGGTTCCTGTGGGGACCGCGGCGGCGCACCGACATGCTGCCCTACACCACGGGCCAGCCGGTCGAGTGGCACCGGCACGAGGGCATGTTCGCCGCCTGGGGAGGGCCGGTCCGTCGGGGCGTCCGCGTTCCGCCCGTGACCCTCTACGACATCACGCCGACGATCCTCGCCCTGCGCGGCCTGCCCCCCGGGAAGGACATGCCGGGCAAGGTGCGAGCCGACCTGTTCGATCCCGCCACCCGCGACCGCCTGCCGCCGGGGCGGATCCCCTCGTGGGACCCGCTGGTGCCTCCCCGCACGTGGGCCGAGATGGGCGACGAGGACCTGGCCCGCGTCCGGGAGGAGATGCTCGAACAGCTCCGCGGTCTCGGTTACATCGGGGACACGGGGAGTGACGCCCGGAAACCGGTCGCGCCCGCGGCCGGCCCGGCGGGGGGGGAGCAGAGCCCCCGCGTGACCTACTGGCGGAACCTGGCCACCTGGTACATGAACCAGGACCGGTTCGCCGACGCGGAACGCGCGCTCCTCGCGGCGAACCGGGTGAGGAAGCTGCCCAAGACCTACTGGCTCCTCTCCGAGGCACGGGCGGCCCGCGGCGACCTGGCCGGCGCGATCGCGGCCCTCGAGGAGGGATTCCGCGAGCTGCCGGACAAGATGACGCCCGAGGCGGTCCGCTGGCTCGTCGAGCTCCATCTTCGGCAGGGCGACGTCGCCGCGGCCGAGCGGGCCCTCGAGAACCACCGCGAACTGGTCGCCCGGGACGGGGCGACCCGCGAGACCATCCTCGGGAGGATCGCCGAGGCCCGGGGGGATCGGGAGGGGGCCCGGAAGCACTACCTGGCCGCCCTCCGCGAGGACCCGCGCCAGGCACGGGCCGCGGAGCGGTACGCGGCCCTGGCCGCGACCCCCGAGGACCGGGCCGTGCTCCTGCCCCTCCTCCGGCGCGGTGTCCGGCAGGACCCCAAGATCGAGCTCTACTGGAAGATGATCGGCCTGATCCTCACGGAGCAGGGGGACGTCGCGGGAGCGGCAGAGGCGTTCCACCGGGCCGCGGAACTCGACCCGGGAGACGACCGGCTGCGCGTCAACGAGGCGATCGCCCTCCTCCGGGCCGGACGAGAACCGGAGGCGGCGGCCGTCCTCGAGGAACTGGCCCAGCGGAAGACCCGGATCCCGGCGGCATGGATCAACCTCGGCCTCGTCCGCGCTCGCGCGGGCGACTGGAAGGGCGCCCTCGCGGCGTTCGAGGAGGCTCGCCGTCTCGGTGCCCGGAGCCCGGTCGTCGAGAAGGGGATCGCCGAGGCGCGACGCCGCCTGGGGCGCTGAGGGGGGTCACTCGACCAGGTCTCGCAGGAGCCGGGCGGGACGGAAGGCCACCCGCCGGGGCGGGGGAAACCCGGGGAGAAGCGGTTCCCGCGCCAGCCGCCGATCGGGACGGAGCACGAAGGTACCGAACCCGGCGAGCTGGAGCCGACCGTGGCGTACCAGCAGTTCCGCGAGCAGCCCCGGGGCCTGGCGGCGCCCCAGGAGCTCGTCCAGCACGCGGCGGGCCTCCCGCGGCGCGAGACCGGTCCGCTCCGCCAGCAGTCCCGCCAGCACCTTTCGATCCACGGCGCGCGTCCTCCGTCGTCGTCCCAGCGTAGCGCACCGTCCACCTCCCGGGAACGCGACCACCGCCCGCCGGCGGACCCGGGTTCCCGCCCTGGGAAACCGCTGCACCGCGAGGCGACGGATGCTAGCCTGCCCCCGGGAGGACCCCGTGCACGAGAACAAGGTCGTCGCCCATACCCGCAGCGGCAGGATCCTCAAGGGGGTCACGACGGACTTCGACCCCGGGCGCGAGACGTTCCACCTGCTGCCCGCGGAGGGCGGCGGGGTCCCGGTACGGCTCCGGGTCCGGGATCTCAAGGCCCTCTTCTACGTGCGCGACTACATGGGCAACCGCGACTACGACCCGCCGCCCGGCTTCGGGCCCGCGCCGTCCCGGGGACGCCGTTGCGTCGTCACGTTCGAGGACGGGGAGGTGATCTTCGGTACGACGCCCGACTGGTCGCCGGGGGCGGTAGGGTTCAACCTCTATCCCTCCGACCCCGAGGACAACAACGTCCGGATCTTCGTCGTCCGGGACGCGGTGCGGGACGTCCGGTTCCCCGCCGACGACTGAGCGGTCACGCCCCGGCGAGGAGGAGCGCCGTCCGCAGCAGGAGTTCCATCGCCGGCCCCAGCACCTCGTCGTTGACGCGGAACCCCGGCGAGTGATGGGGCCGATCGGTGCCGAGTTCCGCGTCGCCCATTCCGAGGAGGCAGAAGGCGCCGGGACGCCGTTCCAGGTAGAGCCCGAAGTCCTCGGCGGCCATCGTCATCGGGCCGGTCCTCACCCGCTCGATCCCGGGCGTCCCGCCCGCCGCCTCGCGCATCCGTGCAGCGACCGCCGGGTCGTTGACCACGGGAGGGTTGCCGTGGCCGAAGGAAACGTCCACCTCCACGCCCCGCGCGGCGGCCGCGGCCCGCAGGACCCGGGGGATCCTTTCCCGGAGGCTCGTCCTCGTGCCGGGATCGGCGGCCCGGGCGGTTCCGGCGAGCTCCGCCCGGGCGGGGAGCACGTTGGGGGCGGTTCCGGCGGCCACCCGGCCGACGGAGACCACCGCCGGAACGACCGGGTCCACGTCCCGCGCGACGATCCCCTGGAGGGCCACGATCCCCTCGGCCAGCGCGAGAACGGTGTCCCGGGCCGCGTGGGGCATGGCGCCGTGGCCCCCCGGCCCCCGGAAGACCGCGGAGAACTCGTCCGACGACGCCATCACCGGCCCGTCCGGGATCACGACGGTCCCCGCCGGCAGCGGGCTCCAGGCGTGCAGTCCGAGCACGGCATCGACGCCGTACTCCTCGAGGACACCCTCCGCGATCACCCGGGCCGCCCCGCCGCCGGTCTCCTCGGCGGGCTGGAACAGGAGCAGCAACCGCCCCGGGAAGACCGTTCCGTCCCCGGCGGCATCCACCACGGCCCCGGCGATCCCGAGCAGGATCGCCATGTGGGCGTCGTGGCCACAGGCGTGCATCCGCCCGGCGTGGCGGGAGCGCGGGTCATGGTCCTCGGGTTCCTCGATCGGCAGGCCGTCCATGTCGGCCCGGAGCAGGATCGTTCGCCCTTTCCCCGTGCCGGGCAGTCCGACCACGAGACCGGTCCCGGCGACTCCGGTCACCGGGGAAAGACCGAGGTCCGCGAGGGCGCGCTCGACGTAGCCCGCGGTGGCCCGCTCCTCGAAGGCGAGCTCGGGGATCTCGTGGAGCGCCCGCCGGTGCCGCCGGGCGCGGGAGACGGCGCGACGCACCGCCGCGACCAGGTGTTCCTTCCGGCCGGCCAGGGACGACATCCAATCCCTCCCTTCCCCGGGAACGGGGCGGGAGCAGGATACCCCCGTCAGGGGGCCCGATCGACGGCGGCGAGACAGGAGAGGGCATGGGCCAGGGCCCGGCACCGGCCCGGGCTCGTTCCCGCGCGGCGGGGCCTCCCCGACCGGGCCTCCTCCCGCCGGGCCAGGTCCTCGAGAACCGCGAGGACGCCCCGCACGGCGCGTCCGACGGCCGGGTCGGGCGCGGGGTCGAGGCGCAGGCCTTCCCACAGCGCATCGAACCCCTCTCTCCCCCGCACCTCCACGTCGAGGGAGGCCGCCACGGCCCGCCCGATCCACTTGCGGGCCCATGCGAGAGACCGCGGTGAGGCCCCGGCAAGGGCGGTGGCCAGCTCCCGGAGCCGGCGGGCCCCGGGCTCCCGGTCGTCGGCCGTCATCCCCTCGAGCAGGCATGCCCCTGGGCCGGTGACGCCCACCGGGGCCGCCTCCTCCCCGGCGCTTCCGCTGTCCTCGTCACCCGGCCCGGGGGCCGGCGGCACGGCCGCCAGTTCCCCGGCGAGGGCTCCCCGGGCGCCGAGGGAGGAGAAGTGGATGCGAAGCCGCCGTCCCGCCGCCCCGGGTGGAACGGGCACCCGGAGCTCGAGGGGGGACGCCCCGGCGATCCGGCCGACGACCCGCCCCCCCGGCTCTTCCAGGCGCAGCGATCCGATGCCCCGCCCGCTCCACGTCGCCCGGAAGGCCCAGGTGCCGGGCCGGTCGAGAACGACCGTCACCCGGAAGGCGGCCGGCACGCCGTCCCGGGCAACCAGGCGCCACCGGGCCGCGTGCGCGGGAACGGGCCCGGCGAGGAAGAACAGGAGGACGATGATCGCACCGACCGCCGGCAGGACCCTCCCGGTCACCGCCGCAGGAGGACCTCCACCCGCTTCGTCGTGACGCGCGGCGGGTCGAGGACCTTCCCCGCGATCATCCGCCACGTGTCGCGGAAGACGACCGCCCGGCCCTTGGCCGCACGGGTCGCGCCGTAGTCGATCTCCCGCTGGAACGACTCCTTCCGGCCGGCGGGGGTCTCCCGGTCGAGCCGGGTGTCCCGGCCCCAGGGCCCTTCCCAGACCTTCACCGGCCGCCGGGGGTCCGGCACGGTCCAGATCTCCGCCCACCGGTCGACGAGGCCCGGCCGGAGCCCACGGTCCCAGGAGAGCACGATCTCCTGCTGACCGTCCCCGTCCAGGTCGAGGATTTCCATCTCCCCGTCGTGGGCCGGTTGGCCGGTCTCCGCCGTCACGTGCCGCGACCAAAGCAGCTCTCCCTTCTCCCCGGCCGCCGCGTCCCACGTTCCGAGGAGGACCTCCGTCGCGCGGGAGGGATCCTTCTCACCGGTCAGCGCGACGACCAGGATCACCCCCTCCCGGCGCCCGTCACCGTCAAGATCGGTCACGGTACGGGTGACGGTCAACTCGGCGACCCGGGGCACCTCCCGCGGATCCCGTGGCAACCCGGCGAGAACGGGCCCGACCGCACAGGCCAGGACGATCGCGACGGAAAGCAGGACGGCAGAAGGTCGCATGGGTTCGCTCCTACCCGGGATCGTTCGCCCGGCCGTCCCGATGATACCTCCCGCGGCGCCATCCGCCCGCGGTTCCCCGACCGCGTCCAAGAAAACCGGCCCGGCGGGAAGGTTCGGCGTATAAGACGCCAGTAGATACCGGAAACCCGTGGAAGGTGCCCGAGCCCCCACAAGCCCCAGGCACCTCGCAGTCGAAGGGTGAAACGAGGAGGCACGCCGCCCGTGCCCGGATCCGGCGTGTCTCCGGGAGAGAGGTAGCCATGCGTCCAGGAACCCGTCTCGTTGCCTGCGTCTGTACCAGCCTGCTCCTCCTCGCGGCCCTCGCACCGGCCGTTCGGGCGGACGTCCTGCCCTTCGGCCTGCGGGTCGACCGGGTGAAGGATCACGCCGCCGAACTCGGGGACCTCGCCCAGTCGCCCACCGGCGACCTGTGGCTCCTCGAGCGCGGCGGCACGATCCGCGTCTTCCGGGACGGGAAGGAGCTGGCATCGCTCTCCCTGGGCGTCGACACCGCCTGCGACGGCGGCCTGCTCGACGTCGCGTTCCCGGCCGACCACGGTTCGACCGGCCGGGCGTTCGTCTACCTGGTCGCCTCCGGCGGCGAGGTGCGCGTCGACACCGTCGTCCTGTCCGGGGACACGCTCGCGCGCGAGGGAACGCTGCTGACGATCGGCACGACCAGCACCGGCTGCCGCGTCGGCGGCGGCCTCGCCGTCGGCAAGGACGGCAAGCTCTACGTGGCCACCGGGGACCTCGAGAACGGCTCCGCCGCCCAGGACGACGGCAGCCTGTTCGGGAAGGTCCTCCGGGTCAACCCGGACGGCACGATCCCGGGCGACAACCCGGATCCCTCCTCCTACGTCTTCTCCAAGGGCTTCCGCGACGGCCGGGACCTCGCCTTCAATCCGAACACGACCCGCGAGGGAGGAACCCTCTACCAGGTCGATGTCGGTGACGCCGCGGACAACAGCGCCGACGAGGTCAACGCGGTCGTTCGCGGCGGGAACCACGGGTGGAACGAGGCCTCCGGCAACTCCGGCGGCAGCTACGACGACCCGCTGGTCAGCTACGAGTCCCCCCGCGTGACGCCGGTCGGGATCGCCGCCCTGACGACGGGCGCCCTCGGTGCCGACCGCACCGGCCACCTGGTCTACGCCTGCACCGCCGACGGCAAGATGAGGGAGGCCTGGCTGACCGGCGACGAGCTGGCCCAGTTCGACCATGACGGCATCTTCTTCGACCCGGAGGCGGACGGGGACGGCACGCCGGACACGGGCTGCCCCCGGGCCCCCAACGCCGTGGCCGAGGAGAACGCGGGCCGACTGCTCTTCGCGAACACCGGCGACAACCCCGGCGTCTGGATGGTCTGGAAGGACTTCCCCGGGCCCGCCGAGGTCTCGGCCCCCGGTTCCCTCGTCCCCCTGACCGTCGAGAAGAACGGCGGCAACCTGGTCCTCGGCTGGGAACGGCTCCCCGACCGTGACGTCGGCCGCCCCTCGCGGAACGCCGGGCAGCGCACCGAGGTGTACGAGGTCTGGGAGGGAACCCTCCCGATCACGGACGGCAACTACGATCACACGGGCATCCTCGCGACCGACGGCACGGCCGACGGCTTCCGGCTGAAGGCGGAGGTCACCCCCGGGGACGGAAACCGCTACTACCTCGTGACCGCCCAGGGGGACAACATGGAGGGCTCGACGGGCCGGAGGAGCGACGGCGACGCGAGGCCGACCGGCCAGGATTGGTGCGACACCATCGGCTGGGGCATCCAGGTCGGGAACTGCGCGCCGGACTTCCAGAACCCGGTCGACGGCAGCCCGTTGAAGCTCGTCGACTACAACCCGAACTCGCCGACCTACATGCAGTCCATCTCCATCGCCGACTTCCGCGGATGGGTCGTCCGCATGGACATCTCCGCCGACGACTGCTTCTGGTGCAACGTCCAGGCGGATTACAACCACGAGATCGACCAGAAGTACCGCGCCCGCAACTTCACGAACCTGACGATCTTCACGAAGACCTACCACGGGCTCGTTCCCTACGCTTCTCCCGAGGAGTGCGCCGCCGCGATCTCCGACTGGGCGACGCGCCACAACGAGATCAACCCGGTCCTGTGCGACGTCGACATGGACGGCGACGGGAAGGGGGACGTCTCGATGCAGTACTGGCACCAGGACGACTGCGGCGGCACCCCCCAGAACTTCTTCATCAGCCAGGGCAACGTGATCTACGACTTCAAGTGTGGTGGAATTACCGGTGCCACCGTCGAAGGCCTGATCCAGGGCGAGGTGGACGAGGAGACCTGCGAGTGATCGAAGGACACCGCCACGCTGGTACGGGGCGCGGGGGCCGGTCCGCGGCCGCCCTCGCGCTCGCCCTGCTGCTCTCGGCCGGCGCCGCCCTCGCCGCGGGGGAGGAGGCCCCCCTTCCCGGGGAGGCCGGGCCTCCCCCCGCGGAGGAGGCCCGGCCGGCAGCCCCCGCGGACACCGGCACGATCGCCGTCGAGGGATCGAGCCAGGACGTCACCGGTGCCATCCAGGGGCAGGAGGGCGTGCACATCCAGACGATGTGCACCCACTGCAACTCCGCGAACATCCAGGTCGGGGGGCTCTCCCAGGACCTGGTCCCGGTCCTCTGGGACGGCACGCCGCTCCTCGGCGGGCTCGCCGTCAGCTACGTGCTCCAGATGCTTCCCGGGGACACCGTGACCGAGGCCCACGTGACCAGGGGCCCCGGCGAGGCCCGGGAGCCGGGGCCGGCCGCCGGCGGCGTCATCGAGCTGACCCGGGCCCGGCCGGACGAGCTGCCGACCTGGGAGTTTTCCGGGGAGGCCGGGTCCTTCGGCCGTCGCTCCGGCATGGTCCGGGTCTCCGGACGGGTCTTCGACTGGCTCTCCGGGACGGTCACGCTGGGCCGGGAGTACGCGGACGCGGTCGACTCGGACGGAGACACCTGGGTCGACGTCGGCGAGATGGAGCGGAACCTCGCCGATGCACTGCTCCGGATGACGTTCGGGCAGGACCACGTGGTGAGCGTCGGCGCGTCCTTCGTCGCGGACGACACGACCCGGGGACGCGGCGGCTTCGACGTGGTGGGCTATCTCTTCGGACCGGAGCGGGGCGCGCCCCAGTGGACGCGGGAGGACACGTTCGTCGACCGCCGGGCGTTCCGCGCCGGCTGGGAGTGGATGCTCCCCTCCGGCGGCACGTTCACCCTGAGGGGCCTGGACGCGACTCGCCACCAGTCGGTCCACTCCCAGTACTCGCGGCTGGACCTCTTCGGCCCGGCATTCCAGCGGCTCGTCGAGCGGTACCGCATCCGCGAGCGCCAGGACTGGGGCCAGGCCCGCCTGCGCCTGCCCCTCGGCACGTCGCTCCGCCTCGACGCGGGCCTCGAGGCGGTCCACGAGCGGGTCACCGCCCAGGGAATCGAACCGGGCACGGGCACGGTTCTCGACCAGGCGACCGATTACTACAAGACCTGGTCCGGCTGGGCCGAGATCGGCTGGACGCCCTCCCCCAGGTGGGACCTCCAGCTCGGTGTCCGGCGGGACGACGACGAGCTGTTCGGCGCGGAGACCCTCCCCCGGGCGACGATCCGCTGGTTCCCGGCTCACGGCTGGACCGTCCGGGTGTTCGGCGGCAAGACCTTCCGGCCGCCCAAGCCGATCTTCTCCGCCGTGTGCTGCGGCCAGCGCTACCAGCGGAACGTCAACGTTCGGGCCGAGGTCGGCACCACCTGGGGGATCGAGACGACGTGGCAGCCCTCCCCCACGTGGAAGGCCGCGGTCTACGCATCCCGGACCGATTTCGATGATCACATCGTCAAGCTCGTCGGCTGGAGCCAGCTCTACATCCAGACCTACGCCCTGGCCAACGTGCGGGACGCCCGGGCGGAGACCCTCGAGTTCACGCTGCGCTGGAAGCCGGTCGAAACCCTGACGATCGACGGGAGCCTCGGCTGGCTCTCGTTCTTCGACCGCGGGAGCGAGCCGGTTCGCGTCCTGATCTACCCGCCGTCGATGGGCAGCCTGGCAACGGTCGAGGTCCCGATGGACCGCATCCCGTACCGCCCGGTCCGCACCGGTTCCCTCGGCCTCTCCTGGACGGCGGCTCCCGGCGTCTCCTTCTCCGCCCAGGCAAGCTACACCGGTGGAATGCAGATCCAGCAGTTCGAGCGCAACGCCACGTCCTTCGGCAACATCCTGCTGCCGCGGATGCGCTGGACCCCCGGCTTCTGGCTGGTCAACGTCTCCGGGGACTTCCGCCTGCTCCCGAACGTCGACCTGGCCGCCGGGATCGACAACGTGACGGATCGTATCCAGAACGACCTGGGCGACCCGACCACCGACTACAACTGGGGTCCCCTGACCGGGAGGACGTTCTTCCTCGCGCTGCGGTTCCACGGAACCCGGTAACGCCCCCCATACCCCCTTCGTCGTACCAGAAAGGGCCCCGCGGACGCGGGGCCCTTTCCCTTCGTCTTCCCGCAGGCCTGCGCCTCGGCCCCGGGGAGGGCCGCCTCCCGGCGGCCCCTGCAGGAACCCCGCGACGCGCGTTCCGAGGAGTCCCGTAGAGGCGGCCGGAAGGCCGCCCGCCGGTGCCGGACGCTCGCCGGACCTACCGGTCGTTCTCCGGCGGGGCGAGGACCTGTACCGACAGCGGAACCTCGATCTCCGCGGCATCCGGCAGGTTCGTGTGGACGACGACCCGGCCCCGGTAGGTGCCGGCCGGCAGGTCCTGTCCGCTGACCGTCACCTCGAGCACCTGGGCACCCCCCGGCCGTTCCGAGACGACCCTCACGCTCGTCCCGGGGAACTGCCCGACCAGCTCGGCCGACGTGACGCGGAACGGCTTCCGCGCCCCGTGGGTGAGGGTGACCCGGGCGGTGGTCCGTTCCCGCCCCGGCTGGTGCCGCACGTAGAGGGCGCGCGGCGTCGCCGCGACCAGCGGTCGCACCCGGATCCGCACCGGGATCGAGACCTCGGGACGCTCCGGGTGGTTCGTCTCCACCTTCACCGTCGCGGACTCGGAGTAGGGCCGGGACGTGTCGTCCAGCTCGAGGATCAGCCGCCAGTCCCCGGGCCGCGCTCCGTACTTCTTCCCCTCGGGATCCGCGTTCTTCTCCGTCACCTTCTCCACCCGGGTCTTCAGCCGGGGCCTGCTGGAGAAGGCCTCCTTCACCTCGAGGGGTTTTCCGTCGGGACGATGCAGCACCAGGACCAGCCTGCCCGGCTGGCCCTGCAGGACACTCAGCGACGGGCGCCGCGTGGGCCAGACCTCGACCGGGGCCTGCACCGTGAACGTCATGCGGAGCGTCACCTGGGGACTTGACGGGTCGTTGGTCGTGACCCGGACCGTCTTCGTGCGCTTTCCCTGGTACCCCTTCGTGCGAACCTTGGCGACGACCTTTCCCTTCCCACCGGGAGGGATGACCGAGTCGAACTCGGCCACGGTGCAGCCTCAACTGGGCTTGGCGCGCAGGATCTTCAGGTCGGCGTCACCGGCGTTCTCGATGACGAAGGTGGCGACGGCGTCCTTCCCCTCGGCAACGATGCCGATGTCGAGCGCCGGCTGCCGGACGACGAGCTTCGGCCGCAGCACGGTCTCTCCCGGGAGCTTCCCTTCCGTCGCGGGCGCGGGGGGCGTGCTGCCGGCCAGGCCCGGCCCCCCCGCCAGGAGCAGGAGGAGCACGACCGGTGCGAAACGCTTCATGGGCACCTCCTCGTGGGACGTGGTTCGATCGGAAGATCTTACCCCCACCGGTCGATCCGCGCCGGGAGGGATCAGCGGGAAGCCGGCTCGACCATCACCCGGATGAACCGGTCGAGCAGGTCGGCATCGAACTGCCCCTGCATCTCCCGCTTCATCTTCCACAGGGCCTGGAACCCGCTGAGGGCGGGCGTGTTTCCCCGCCGGGAGGTCAGCGAGTCGAAGGCGTCCGCGATCGCGACGACGCGCACGGGAAGCGTCATCTGGTCGCAGGTCAGGCCGTGGGGATACCCGGAACCGTCGCACCGCTCGTGGTGGTTCATGCAGACGTCGAGGCAGACCGGGTCGTCCCAGCCGGCCTCCCGGAGCATCGTCACCCCGCGTTCCGTGTGCGACATGATCTCGGCCCACTCGAGGTCGGTCAGCCGTCCCTGCTTGTGCAGCAGCTCGGGACTGATCTCCGCCTTGCCGACGTCGTGGAGGAGGGCCGCGCGACCGATCGTGGCGATCTCCCCGGGATCTCCCAGGCCCAGGGACCGGACCAGCTCGGTCGCGTACAGGGCGGTATGCATCGAGTGGGCGTAGGTCTCGTAGTCGATCCGCAGGCGGCCGACCAGGGTCGCGTAGGCCTCCGGCTCCGCGAGCAGGAACCGCGCGGTCTCTTCCGCCACCCGGTGAACCCGTTCCGGGAGGCCCGGCGAGCCCAGGTCGGAGAACGCCGCCTGCACGACGGCGTGGGAAACGCCGAGCAGCGTGTCACACCGCTGCTCGAGAGGCAGGCTCCGGTCCGCCAGGATCTCCCCGAGCTGCGCCTCCTCGGGCGAGACGCCCGGGGCGGCCACCGTCCCCTCGTCGTCTCCCCCGGTCTCCCTCCGGTAGCGCCGGTACTGCTCGGCCTGGTCGCCGGGCACGTACAGCTCGTGGACGCCGCTCTCCAGCAGGCGCCGGCGAACCTCGTCCGTGAACGGCATGTTCGCCGCCCGGTAGAGCACCGGTTCCCCCCCCGCGTGCCGGAGGTAGAGGTCGAAGCCGGGCACCGAGTCGGGCTTGAGCTGGTCGAGCGAGATCGAGAAGAAGTCCTGTCCGACCGCTGCGACGTCCGGGGCCATCGACGCCCTCCCTCTCGCCCGGGGCACACCCGGGGCCGATCCTCTCCTCCCTCATCGGCCGGCCCCCGCGATCCTGAAGCCTCGTTCGCCGCTTCTTTGCCTTCTCGCCCGTCCCCGGCCCGTGGCGTCCGCCGCCCCACGGCAGCCGACCCGGGGCGGGAGGCCCGCACGGCCCGGGCGCCGGGAGCCTCAGACGAGCCAGGGAGCGCTGAACAGCACCAGGTAGAACACCCAGTCGATGAACATGGTCGCCAGGGCAGCCACGGGTCCGACGAAGTGGCTGGAATGCCAGGTGGCCTTCCGACCCGCGAGCAGCATGCCGGCCGTCACCGGGAGAAGGACGCCGGCAAGGGCGACGGCCTGGATCATGGCCACCTCGAAGACCTCGTCCCGCCGGGGCGCCATCCCGATTCGATCCAGCAGGGCCAGGAACGACAGGGTGCCGTGCAGCGCCCAGAGGTAGATCGCCGCCGAGCAGGTCACCGGGAGGACCGCGGCCAGCCACGGCCGCTCCCGGCGGGAGGCGGCGAGCGTGGCCGCGAGGAGGAACGCCACCAGGGCGAGCCCGATCGCCAGCCGGTATTCCGCGACCGCGAGGCCGGCGAGGTGCCCGGGCCCCAGGTAGTCGGCCAACTGCCGTTCCATCTCGTCCTCCCGGCTCCCTTCCGGCCCGCGCGACCCCCGGGTCGCGCGGGCGGGAACCGGGATCGATTTTCCCCCCGCCCCCGCGACAGGACGACGCACCGCGATCCACCCGTGCTGCGGATCTGCCGCCTCCGCCCGTCACCGGGGGCGGGCTGGCGGAGGGGGTGGGATTCGAACCCACGGCGGGGAGGACCCCGCAGCGGTTTTCAAGACCGCCGCCTTCAACCACTCGGCCACCCCTCCGGAGGACCGGCGACCATTCTAGCGACGTCCCCGCCGCGAGCGGGTCCACGCACGCGGAAACGCCCCGGGACACGGTGCCCCGGGGCGCGTGACGCGCGTGCCCGGCCGGACGTCAGACCGGTACCGGTTCCCGGCCCAGCTCCTCGGCGAGGGAGCCGTCGGCGGCCTCCCATCGCTCGCCGGGCGCGATCTCCCGGGCCAGCGCCTCGATCGCCCGGGCGGCCGGGGACCGGGGCGAGAGCTGCGCCAGGGGCGCGAGGAGACGCACCGAGCGCTCGACCGCCGGGTCCTCCGGGACCTCCCCCAGGTGGAGGAGCTCGATCCCCTCGCCGATTTCCTCGCCGAGGCGTTCCACCAGCTCGCCGGCCGCCGGGTCGGTCCCGGGGCGCGTCCGGTTGAGCACCAGGGCCGGGTGGAAGCCCCCCGCCGGGTCCTTCTCGATCGCCGCCGCCCGGCGCATCGTGGTCATGTCCCGCACCAGGTCGTCCAGGGACGTGTAGACCCGGGGCTCGCTGCCGCCGGTCCGGATCGTGCCGTGAACGACCCGCCGGACCCGCGCGAGGCGCAGGAAGCGGGAGGCGTCCGCGAGCGAGACCGGGTCCGGGTTGGCCACGGCCACCTGGAGGTCTCCCGCGAGGAACAGGTCGAGCACCTGGTGGGCCGCGCCGGCGGGCAGGTCGACGAGGACCACGTCGTGGGGCAGTGCCAGGATCCCGTCCGCCAGGGCACGAATCTCCCGCCAGCGGAGACCCGTGGGCCGGAGCGTTTCTCCCGGTCCGGCCACCAGGTCGAGGTTCGGGACGCTCTCCACCGGCTCGGCCAGTTCCGCCAGGTTGCGGAACCGTCCGCGCAGGAAACCGGGAATCCCCTCTCCCGGGTGCAGCTTCCCGAGGAGCAGGTGGAGATCCGCCGAGTCGAAATCCAGGTCGACGAGGCAGGTACGGACCCCGCGCCGGGCCAGGACGAGGCCCAGGTTGGCGACGAGGACCGACCGCCCGGTCCCTCCCTTCCCCGATCCGAAGGTGACGACGCGCATGGGTCCGATTGCCCTCCCGCTGGGAACATCGGCCCCGCGAGCGCGCCGGTCAACCCGGTCGATCCGGCGGCTCAGCCGCCCTGGTGCATCAGCATGGCGACGATGCTGCCCCCGAGGATGGCGACACCCACGCAGAGCAGGCCGAACATCACGACCACCGGGATCAGGACGACCGCGATCGCCTTCCCCCGGGTCAGGCCGTAGAGCTCCTCGACCGAGATCACCGCCACCGGGATCGACCACAGGCCCACCAGGCCTCCGACGACCGGCACGATCCCGGCCCAGGAGACCAGGCCGCCACCGTGCCCGAGGGCCTTGAAGAGGCCCGACCAGGACCCCTGGCCGCCGAACAGGACGGCCAGCAGGTGCAGGATCCCGGCGCCGATGACCAGCCCGACGATCGCGAGGACGATGCTCCCGATCCAGAACGCGGGGTTCATCGTGATCAGCGACCCGAGCAGGCCGCCGATCGCCGTGATCAGCAGCGCCGGGATCAGCGCGTTCTCGTCCGCCGCCACCTCGCGGACGGCCTCCTTGTTCAGGGTCACGATCGCCCACGCGCGGGCAAGAGCCAGCTTGAAGTCCATCGAAACCTCCTCCCGGGCCATCCCCGGGGTTCAGCGGCGAGTGCGCCGCTCCTCTCTCCAGACGTGCCGCCCCATCGCCCCGAGGTCCCGCCGGTGACGCACGAGCCATCCCAGGGCCAGGAACACGTAGAGCAGCGAAAAGATCGCCTTCTCCCAGCCGAACCACGTCGCCTGGTCCGCCACCGGCAGCGCGTGCTCGATCCAGACGCCGGTGACGAACTGGGCGAGAAAGAGCCCGGCGAGGAGCAGGGCTTCCTGCCGTTCGAACCGACGGTCGAGAACGATCATCACCGCCAGCAGGGACTGGGCCGCGGTCAGCACGAGCTCGCCGAACTGCCGCGAGTCGAGTGGAATGTGACCGATCCCGTGCCCCGCCGCCAGCATCCCCCCGGCGTAGGCCAGGGGCACCATCCCGACGAGCAGCGTCCACTGGTTCACCTTGCTCGAGACCAGGGTCCCGAGGCCTGCCGTCGCGAAGCCGCGCCAGGCGAAGATCAGGGCGACCAGGAACTCCGGCGACTCGCTCGCCAGGGGCGCGAGCCACTGGATCATCAGGAACTCGCTGATCCCGGCGGCGTCACCCGCGAGCTTCAACCCCTCGGCGAACGGCTCGGCCGACGCGGCCAGCACCAGGCCCGCCCACGCGAACATCAGGCCGGTCGCCAGCCGGCGCCGCCCGGGACGCCAGGCGGCCAGCCGCTCCACCACCCCGCCGATCTCCGGCTCGACGACCTCCTGGCGGACCAGGTAGCGCACGTAGAACCCGAACAGCAGCAGGAACACCGCCGTGTCCCAGAGCGTCAGCGTTCCCTTGAGGGGGATGACGAACGAGTAGACGGTCGCGGCCGCCAGGAAGAAGACCTCCCCCCAGCGCGACTCCTCGAGGACGATCACCCGCTCCCGCCGGACGACGGCGGCCACCAGCAGCACGGCGGGCCACCCGAGCCCGATCAGGAGGCGGTTCGCCCCGGTCATGTTGGCGAGGGCGAGGGGCGCGTTCTCCGGCACGGTGGCGGCGGTCCAGGCGAGGTACATGTCCACGCTGTACTCGGGGAGCACGGCCAGCAGGGCCACCACGGCCACCGCCAGGTTCGGGCTGACGTCGAACTGGAGCAGCTCCGCCGCCCAGGAAACGACAAAGGCCGCGCCGAGCACGGCGAGCCCGAAGACCAGGGAACCGGCCCACGGCGCGAGGCTTCCCCCGCCGAAGACCAGGGATCCCCGCGCGTGGTCGGGGTGCAGTCCCAGCCCGACCCGCAACACGACGGCCGGGACCCCGAGCAGGATCGCCACCGGGATCGGCCACCAGCCGTGCCGTCGCTCCGCGCCCACCCGCTACTCGAGGAACATCGGGAGGCCGAGGGTGGCGTCCAGCTTCGGCCGGTACCGGTCGACGTCGTAGTACCGCTCCACGTTGACCCGCCGCGTCCCCTCCCCGACGACCGTGATGGGCTGGGCGGCATACCGGCCGCCGAGGACCGCCACCAGCTTCCCGGTGTCTCCCGTTCGCGCCAGCTCGGCGGCGATGCGGCCGAAGTTGATCGCGACCATCCGGTCGAGGGAGTCCGGCGCCCCGGCCCGCATCAGGTAGGCGAGGTTCTGGTACATGATCCCCTCGCGGGTCGTGTTCTTGATGTAGTCGCCGAGGTGCAGGCCGATCCCTCCCAGCTTCCGATGCCCGTAGGCATCCGGCTCTCCCCACTCGAGGGGTTTCTCGCCCTCGACGGACGCCCCCTCGGAGACGGTCAGCACCGCGTAGTTGCTGGGGTTGTCCCGCTTGTCCCGGACGAGCAGCTCGACGACCTTCTCCGGCCGGAACGGCACCTCGCTGATCAGCGCCCGGTCGGCGAAGGCGAGCAGGGCGATCACCAGGGACGTCTCGCCGGAGTTCCGGCCGAACAACTCGACGATGAGAAACCGCTCGTGGGAACCGGCCGGGCTGCGCAGGTCGGTGATCATGTTGACCGAGCGGCTGACCGCCGTGGAGAACCCGATGCAGTAGTCGGTCCCGTAGACGTCGTTGTCCATCGTCTTCGGGACACCGATCACCGGCACTCCCTCCTGGTGGAGGCGCCGGGCGAACGAGAGGGTGTCGTCCCCCCCGATCGCGACCAGGACGTCGATCCCCAGCTCCTCGATCGTCCGGATCGCCCGGGCGGTCATGTCCACCGTGCCGTCGTCACCCGGCTCCGGCGCCTCGTCCTTCAGGTGGTCCGGGATCTCCCCCGGGCGCATCGCCATCGGGTTCGTCCGGGACGAGTGAAGCCAGGTTCCCCCGGTCCGGTCGATCGTGCGCGTGTTCTGGCGGGTCAGGCGGACGACCCAGTCCTCGCGGGGAAAGGGACTCTTCGTCCCCGCGTTCAGCAGGGCGGCCCATCCCCGGCGCAGGCCGAGGACCTCCCAGCCCTCGTCCTCCATCCGCCAGGTCAGGGTCCGGATCACCACGTTCAGGCCGGGGACGTCACCCCCGCCGGTCAGCACACCGATCCTGCGCGCCATCGTCCGCTCCCCCGCGGCCCCGGGGAACCCCCGGCCGCGGCGCCATCGCCCGCTCGCTCAGAGGAACTGCTCGAGGCGGGTCGCCAGGTCGACCACCCGGTTCGAGTAGCCCCACTCGTTGTCGTACCAGCTGAGGATCCGCAGGTGCCGCGGCCCGAACATCTGGGTCGAGGCCGCGTCGAAGATCGAGCTGTGGGAATTGCCGATCACGTCGGAGGAGACGATGGCCTCCTCGGTGTACTGGAGGATCCGGGAGAGCGGCCCCTCCGCGGCCTCCCGTACGACGCGGTTCACCTCGTCCACCGTGGTCTCCCGGCCGAGCTCCACGACGAGGTCGACGACCGACCCGTCCGGCACCGGCACCCGCATCGCCATCCCGTCGAGCCTCCCCGCCAGGGCGGGCAGCACCTTGCCCACCGCCTTCGCCGCGCCGGTCGTCGTCGGGATGATGTTCTGGGCGGCGGCGCGGGCCCGGCGGAAGTCCTTGTGGGGAACGTCCGCGAGGCGCTGGTCGTTCGTGTAGGCGTGGACCGTGGTCATGAACCCGCGCTCGATCCCGAACGCCTCGTGCAGGACCTTCGCCACCGGGGCCAGGCAGTTGGTGGTGCACGATGCGTTGGAGACGATCCGGGCGTCCGGGGTCAGTACCTCGTCGTTGACGCCGAGGACGACGATCGCGTCGACCTCGTCCTTGGGCGGCACCGTCAGGATCACCTTCTTCGCCCCGGCCCGCAGGTGGGGCTCGATCTTCGCCCGGTGGCGGAAGACACCGGTCGACTCGATCACCAGGTCGACCCGTTCCTCCGCCCAGGGGAGGTTCGCCGGGTCCCGCTCCGCGGTCAGGCGGATCCGCCTGCCGTCGACCAGCAGCGCCCCCTCCTCCCAGGAGACCGGGCGCTCGAACATCCCCATCACCGTGTCGTACTTGAGCAGGTAGGCGAGCTGGCGCGGGTGGTAGAGATCGTTGATCGCGACGACCTCCATGTCGTCCCGCTGGTTCATGATGCGGAACACGGCACGCCCGATGCGCCCGAAGCCGTTGATCGCCACGCGCAGGCTCATCGTTCCACCTCCTCGACCAGCCCGTCCAGCTCGGCGAAGCGCCGCAGCACGTCGACGGCCCGGTGGGAATAGCCCCAGCTGTTGTCGAACCAGGCGATCACCTTCCCGACGCCGCCGTCGAGCACCATCGTCGCCAGGGAATCGAAGACCGACGAGTAGGGGCTGCGCGCCACGTCGCTGGAGACGATCGGGTCCTCCATGAACTCGATGATTCCCCGGTAGGGACCGGAAGCCGCCGTCCGGACGACCTCGTTGATGCCGTCCCTCGTGATCGGCTTCGCCGACCAGAACGAGATGTCGACGATCGACCCGTTCGGAACCGGCACCCGGAGGGCGGAGGCCCGCAGCTTCCCCCGCAGGTTCGGGAGGATCCCCTCCAGGACCGCGCCGGCGTTCGTGTCCGAGGGCACGATGTTCTCCGCGGCCGCCCGCGAGAGGCGCAGGTCCTCGGCCGGCACGTCCGCCAGGCGCTGGGTGCTGGTGTAGGCGTGCACGGAGGTCAGGTGGGCCCGCTCGATCCCGAACGCCTCGTCCAGGACATCGAGGACCGGCGCCGCGCAGTGGGCGGTGCAGGAACCGTTGGACACGATCCGGTGCCCCGGCTCGAGCTGGTCGTCGTTGACCCCGTAGATCACGGTCAGGTCCGGCTCCTCGCGCGGCGGCACGCAGAGCAGCACGCGCTTCGCGCCGGCCTCGAGGTGCCGCTCCGCCTCGGCACGGGACCGGGACCGCCCGGTCGCCTCGATCACGTAGTCGACGCCGTAGTCGGACCAGCGGACGTCCCCGGGATCCCGCCCGGAGAGCACCGGGATCTCCCTTCCCCACGTGTAGAGGTGTCCGTCCCGGTAGGTGACCTGGTCCGGGAACCGTCCCAGGATCGTGTCGTAACGCAGCAGGTAGACCAGGGCCTCGTGGTCCGCGATGTCGGAGATCGCTCCGATCCGGATCTCGTCACTCCGGTGCAGGATCCGGAAGATGTTCCGGCCGATCCTGCCGAATCCCATCAGTCCGATCGTGATGGGCATCTGTCACCTCCCCGTGGCCACGGGCCACGCTCGGCTCGTCCCGGCACGCGTCCCCGCCCGCACCCCGCGGTTCGTGGACCCGTGCTCCCGGCATATTTTATGCCCCGGGCCGCCCGGATCACCGTGAGCCCGCCCCGGTTCGACCGGATTCGGGCTCACCGGTCCCCCGCGAGGCGTCGGAGGACCGCCTCGAGGCGCCGGGAGATCCGCAGGACGGTCCGGTCCCGCCGCGGATGCACGCGCCGGGCCTCCGCGAGCTCTCTCCGGGCGTCGTCCAGCCGCCCGAGGTCCAGGTAGAGGTCGGCGAGCAGGGCATGGGCCCGCTGGTTGCAGGGATCGGCGGCGACGGCCCGCTCGAGGCACTCCCGGGCCTTCGCGACGTCCCCGTGACGTCGCCAGTAGACCCCGAGGGCCTGCCAGGCCAGGTCGGCTCCCGGTTCGTGGGCGACGGCGCGCTCGAGGAGGCGCCTTCCCTCTTCCTCCCTGCCGGTCTTGAGCAGGACGAGACCATGGGCGAGGAGGATGTCCGGGTTGTCCGGGTCCAGTGCCTCGGCCCGCTCGAAGAACGGGACCGCCGCCCCGGGCTTCCCGTCCTGGTCCAGGTCGACCGCGATCTCGTAGAAGGTTTCCGACCGCGGGATCCGGGGAATCCCGACGGGCGCGAAGGCCAGGGCGAGCCCCAGGACACCGACGACGCCATCCCGGGGCCGCAGGTGCGCCAGGCCGGCCACGGCGACGATGACCAGCAGCGGCAGCGCCGGGACCCGGTACCGGGCGGTCGGGAAGAACACCAGCGACACGGCGAGGATCCCCAGGGCGGCGAGGAAGACCGGCCAGGGGATCCCCCGCCTCCGGGCGAGGGCCGCCACGGACGCCGGCACGAGGGCCGCCAACAGGAGGAAGGGCAGTCCCCACGGCTGGAGCAGGGCCCGCAGCACCAGCGATTCCTCCCGGGCGTCGTAGATCTCCCGGTTCCGCCCGATCTCCCGGCGGTTCCACGTCTCGCCGACCTTTTCCGCCAGGTGACCGAGCCACCGCCACGGGGCGGCGCCGATCTCCGCGAAGCCGGCCCGCCAGAACCAGGCATCCTCCTCGGCCCGCGTGCGGGCGCCACCCTCGCACCGGGGCCGTTCCACCAGGTGGCCCCAGCGGATCCCCGGCCGGATCCCGACCGTCTCCGGGTAGTCGCGGTGGTTCCCGATGTAGAAGTTCACCCCTCCGTTCCAGGAAACGAGCACCCGGCCCTCGTCGAACCGGGCGTTCCGCGCTGCCACCGGGAGGATCGGGAGCCAGGCCGCCGCGGCGAACAGGAGGGCCCAGCGCCAGCCCCGGGTCCGCCAGCCCCACAGCAGCAGGAGCCCGCCCGCCAGGGCGAGGGAGGGCAGCAGGACGCCCCCGACGCCAAGGAGGAGCCCGGACAGGATCGGCGGGACCGCCGCCGGGAGGCGTCCCCACCGGGGAGGTGCGGTGACGACGAGGAGCAGCAGGAGGACAAGGAAAGTGGCGAGGGAAGCGGGCAGGATCTCCCCGTCGAAGTAGATCAGGGGGCCCCACAGCGCCACGAGCAGGCCGGCGAGGAGGGCGAGGCGCCGCGAGGCGTACCGGGCCGCCAGGAGGGTCGCCAGGACGGCGGAGAGGGCGCCGAGGACCGCCTGGACGCCCCGGGCGGCAGCGGGAGCCGGCCGTCCCGTCACCCGGTAGACGGCGCGGAGGAACCAGGGGTAGAGCGGCGGCTGCCAGAACGGCTCGCGCGGGTCACCCCGCACGGCGATCCGGTGGTAGGTGGCCGCGTCCAGGACCAGGTGCCGATGGTAGGGGGAGTCGGCCGCCTCGAGGATCGAGACGCCCCGGATGGCGAGGGCGACCAGGAACAGCGCGAGCAGCAGGCCCCGCCAGGAGCGATCACCCGGCCCTGCCGCTCCTCGGTCCCGGTCCGCGCCACGCCCACTCATCGCGGGGGAGCATACCGCGAACCCGGCCCTCAGTCGGCCGCGACGGGCACGGCATCCTCCCGGTCCGCCGCGGTCCGGGGCGCATCCTGTCCGCGGCGGCGACGGTCCGCTGCCAGGGGGACGACCAGGCGCGCCACGACGTCGTCCCCGTCCAGGTCCAGGGCCGCGCCCAGCCGCTCGAACGCCCGCACGCCGAGCAGGGCCGCGAGGGCCCGCTCTCCCGCGGCAGCGAGGTGGGCCGCGACCCTCCCCTCGTCGCGGGCCGCCCGGGTCTCCCGGACGATGCCCGCCCGGCCCGGCAGGTGGAAGGTCAGCTCCACCAGGTCGATCCCGGTCGGCCGCCCGCCCACGGCCAGTTCCACAGGACCCTCCCCGGCCCGCAGCAGGGACCGCAGGGCCGTCTCGAGCCGCGTCCGGTCGACGAGGACCAGTGCCGGCACGGTCTCCTCCACCCGGGGCTGCCCGACCCCCTCCTCTCCGCAGACCTCGGCGAGGAATGGCCGGATCTCGAGGGGCGCCGGCGCGAGGGCGCCCGCGTCTTCCTCCTCGCGGGCGAGGGCGAGGAGTTCCTCGACCAGGTGCCGGAGTCGCCGCAGCTCCCGGACGGCCGGCCCCAGGGCGCGGCGCCGGTCGATGGCTCGCTCGGGCTCCCCGAGGAGGCCGGAGAGGATCCCGTCGACCGTGTAGAGCCCGGGCAGGACGAGCGTTCCGACCGCCTCCAGCATCCGCGCCGCCTGGCGGGCCCGCTCCCGCTCGCGGGAGATCGACTCCCGGAGGGAGCGGGCCTCCTCCCGGTAGGCGATCAGCCGGGCCTCGAGGGTCGGATCGGGTTTCCCGGCCGCGGCGGCCGCGTCCATCGCTTCCGGCGGCGGGGCCAGGATGGTCCACCCGAAGGCGAACCCGGCCAGGGCAAGGGCACCGGCGAGCAGGACGCTTCCGCCCCCGAGGGAGGCGCCGGCGAACGCGCCGACGGCCATGGCGGCCGCCGGCAGCGACCGGAGCAGCAGCAGGGTGGGCCTCTCGGGCATCGCGGATCCTCCCGCCCGGTCCCGCGCGCGCGGGAACCGGACGGGGGAAAAGATGGGTCCCGGGGCACCGGCGGGCAATCCCGGGGGGAGCCGATCAGTCGAGGGACATCGCGACCAGGCGGGAGATCCCGGGCTCCGGCATCGTCACGCCGTAGAGGACGTCGGCCATCTCCATCGTGCGCTTGTTGTGCGTGATCAGGATGAACTGGGTCCGCCCGGTGAAGCCCCGGAGCACCTCCGTGAACCGGCTGACGTTGGCCTCGTCCAGGGGGGCATCGACCTCGTCGAGCAGGCAGAACGGCGGCGGCTGGTAGCGGAAGATCGCGAACAGCATGGCCGTGGCGACCAGGGCCTTCTCTCCCCCCGAGAGGAGGCCGACCGACTGGAGCTTCTTGCCCGGGGGCTGGCAGACGATCTCGATTCCGCTCTCGAGGGGATCCCCCTCGTTCTCGAGCACCAGGTCCGCCTTTCCGCCCCGGAAGAGGATGGCGAACTGTTCCTTGAAGTGGCGGCGGATCTCCCGCCACGCCTCCAGGAACCGGTCCCGGCTCTCCCGGTCCATCTTCCGGATCGACGACGTGAGCTCGGCGATCGTCGACTCCAGGTCCTCTTTCTGGCCGGAGAGTTCCTCGAAGCGGGCCGACAGCTCGTCGTACTCCTGCTCGGCCAGGGGATTGACCACCCCGATGCGGCGCCGCCTGCCCCGGAGTTCCTCGAGGCGTGCGGCCAGCCACCGCTCGTCCGAGAGGGCCTCGGGATCGATCCCCTCCGGGGGTTCCGGTGCCAGGTCCCCCGGGTCGACGCCGAGTTCCTCCCGGCAGGTCTCGACGACGTGGGCCAGGTCGGAACGCAGTCGCTCGGCCTCGAGGCCGAACCGCTCCCGGCGGGCGCGGATCCCCTCGAGTTCCCCCAGCACGACGTCGAGCCTCTCCTCGAGCGCGTGCACGGCCGCCGTCGCCTCGCCGAGGGCGGCGGTCGCCTTCCCGAGACGGGCCTCCGCCTCGGCCACCCGGACCCGGAGACCGTCCCGGGCCCGGGTCATCTCCTCCGCCCTGGCGAGCAGTTCCGTGACCTGCCGGGCCGCGGCCTCGGCGGCCTCTTCCCCCTCCTCGCGGCGCCGGGCGAGCCGCTCGATCTCGGCGCGCACGCGGTCCGCCTCCCGCCGCACCGACTCGACCCGCTCGTCCAGTACCCGCTCGTCGGCCAGCCGATCGGCCAGGGCATCCGCGGCGGCGCGGGCCCTTTCCTCCGCCGCTTCCAGCTCCCGCCGGGCCTCGGCGAGGAGGTCCTGCACGCCGGTCACGGCGTCCTCGGCGGCGGTCAGCTCCCCGGCCAGGGACTCCGCCTCCGCCGCGGCCCGCTCTGCCGCCCGCTCCGCCTCGGCGGCAACCTCCGCCGCGAACGCGGTCTCGCGCTCGAGGCGCTCGAGGTCCCTGGCCGCCTGCTCGACCGCGAGGCGCAGCTCCTCCGCCTTCCGGCCCGCCTCGCCGAGCTCCGCCTCCAGGCGCTGCCGCTCCTCCCGGGTCTCCCCGAGGCGCCTCCGGGCCTCCGCGACGCCCGCGGCGGCAGCCCGCATCTCCTGCTCCAGGCGTTCGACCTCCCGGGCCAGCTCCTCCCGGCGGCGCGCCCGCGCGAGGAAGCCCTCGCCGCTTCCCTCGCCGACCAGGGTGACCAGCCCGCTCCGGTGCACCACGTGCCCCTCGGGGGCGAGGTAGTTCCACTCCGGCCAGCGCCGGTGCAGGTCCAGGGCCGAGGAGAGATCGTCTACGAGAACCGCGTCCTCGAGGCGGCACGAGAGCTGGCCGTTCAGCTCGGCCCGCGCCCGCAGGCGACCGGCCAGCCGGCCTCGCACGCGGGGATCGGCCGCCAGCTCCGGCGGCAGGGGACGCTCCGCCTCGCAGGGCCGCCGGGAAGGCGCGTCGAGGGGAAGGAACGTCACCTCCCCCCGGACCCCGAGGGCAAGACCGGCCAGGACATCCTCGCGCCCCTCGACGACCACGGCGGGAAGTGCCCGGCCGAGGAACGACTCCGCCGCGGACTCGACCTCCCCGTCCACCTCGAGCAGGTCGGCAAGGATGCTCCGGGCCGCGAGGCGGCCCTCGCGAGCCTTCTCGAGCACCTCCCGGGCGGGCTCGGCGCCGGCGAGACGGACCTCGAGGGAATCGAGGGCGGCCTTCTCCCCGCTCCGGGCGGCCAGCTCGGCGGCCAGCCGGGCCTCCTCCGCCCGGGCCTCCTCGAGCCGACGTCCCGCCGCCTCCTCCGCCGCCCGCGCTTCCCGGAGGCGGACCTCCAGGGCCTCCACTCGCTCCCGGGCGCGCTCCAGCGCTCCCCGGCCTTCCTCGAGGCGCGCGGAGACCTCGCCCCGGCGAGCCGCCAGCCGGTCCCGGGTGGCCAGGGCCTCGCGGTGACGGTCCCGCTCCCGGGCCGCCTCCTGGCGCGCCGCCGCCAGCCTGGCGGCCAGGTCGGCCCTTTCGTGCATTCCCCGGTGCAGCCGTTCCTCGAGGCCGCGCACCCGCTCCCGGGCGGCGTCCACCTCGCGGCGGGCCCCCTCCAGCGCCTCCCGGGCCGCCGCGACCGCCGCCGCCCGGGCCCTTCGCTCGCCGGAAAGCCTCTCGAGCCGCTCCTCGAGGGCCCGCAGCTCCCGTTCCCGGGCCCGGCGCTCCTCGTCGATCCGGCGGCCCTCACCCTCGCGGCGCGCCGCCTCGGCCTGCAGGGCCTCGGCCCGCTCCCGGGACGAGGCGATCTCCCGTTCCGCGCGCTCCAGCTCGAGGCGCAGCCGGTGGAGTTCCTCGGAGGTCGCCTCCCGGCCGCGGCGCAGGCCGTCGAGCACCTCGCGGGCGGCCTCGAGGCGGGCCTGCAGGCGATCCCGTTCCCGGGCGACGTGTTCCCCTTCCCGGCAGGCCACCTCGTGGGCCTGGTTCGCCCGCTCGAGCCGGGAGCCCAGGTCGTCGACCCGGCGCCGGGTCCAGAAACCCCGGAGGGCGCGGATCTCCTCGTCGAGCCGCCGGGCCCGGCGGGCCGCCGCCGCCTGCCGCTTCAGGGACCGGCGCTGGCGCTCCACCTCGCGCAGGATGTCGTCGACCCGGAGGAGATTCGCGCGGGTCGCTTCCAGCTTCAGCTCGGCCTGCCGGCGGCGGCGCTTGTATCCCGCGATCCCGGCTGCCTCCTCGATGAACAGCCGCCGCTCCTGGGGCCGCGCGGTGACGAAGGCGGCCACCCGGCCCTGGTCGATGACCGCGTAGGTCCGGGCGCCGACCCGGGACTGCTCGAGCAGGGCCCGCACGTCCTGGAGGCGAACCCGCTTCCCGTCGACGAGGTACTCGCTCTCGCCGGTCCGGTAGAGCCGGCGCGTGATCGCCACCCGGGTGCGCCCGTCCGGCAGCGGCTCGTCCCGGGCGACCAGGTGGAGGGTGACCTCCGCCATGCCCCCCGGCCCCCGGGCCTCGCTGCCGGCGAAGATGACGTCCTCCATGCGCCGGCCGCGCAGCGCCCGGGCCGATTGTTCCCCGATCACCCAGTTGATCGCGTCGGCGATGTTGGACTTCCCGCTCCCGTTCGGCCCGACGACCGCGGTCACCCCGTCGGGGAACTCGACCACGGTCCGCTCCGGGAAGCTCTTGAAGCCGACCACCTCCATCCGCTCGAGCCGGAGCATCGGGCGCCCTTCCTCCTATGAACCCGCGACGGGAACCATGCAGACGGGAATCGCCGGACCCCTCTCCCGCGTCCCACGCGTTTCATGGTACCACCCGGGACGGTTCACCGGTCCCGGTCGATGACGGTTCTCGGCAGTTCCTCGAGGACGGTGCGGTACGCCCCTCGCCGGAACCCCCGGATGATCTCCCGGGCCTCGAGGGCGCGCCGCCGGGCCAGCTCGCGGCAGCGGTCGAGGCACCCGTTCTCCTCGAGGGCCCTCCGGAGCCGCAGCCAGGCGCCGGGCCGGAAACGGCCCTCCTCGACGACGGCCCGGATCTCCTCCCGGTCCCGGTCGGATCCCCGCTCCCACAGGTCGATCCAGGGGAGGGTCAGCCTGCCCTCGCGCAGGTCGGCGGCGACCGGCTTGCCCACCGTCTCCTCGCTCGCTACCAGGTCGAGCAGGTCGTCCGCGAGCTGGAAGGCCACCCCGAGGTTCATCCCGTAACGGGCGAGGGCGTCCTCCGTCTCCCGGTCGGCCCCGGCCAGGACCGCGGCCGCCCGGCAACAGCCCGAGAAGAGCCAGGCGGTCTTCCGTTCCACGATCGCCAGGTGCTGCTCGGCGGTCACGTCGGTCGACCCGCGCAGGTCGTGGGCGAGCATCTCTCCCTCGATCATCCGCTCGGTGGCTTCCGCCAGGATCTCGATCAGGCGCAGCTTCCCCGCCCGAAGCGCCATGTTCATCGAACGGATGTAGAGGTAGTCGCCGAGCAGGACCGTGAACTCGTTGCCGAATACCCGGTTCGCCGCCGGGCGGCCGCGGCGGATCTCCGCCTCGTCGATGATGTCGTCGTGGACGAGGGTCGCGGTGTGAATCAGCTCGAAGACCGCTCCCACCAGGACGTCGTCCCGGCCCCGGTACCCGAGGAGCCCCGAGGTCAGCAGGACGAGGATCGGCCGGATCCGCTTTCCGCCCGCCTCCGCGAGGTAGTTCCCGGCCCTGTCGATCGGGCCCCAGGGGGAGCGGAGGTTGACCCGGATCTCCTCCTCGACCTCGGCCAGCTTGCCGCGCACGAGGGGCCAGACGGCGGCGAGGAGCGCCGGTGGCGGTCGAAAACGGGACGATGCCCGGGAAGGGGCCATCTCGTTCCTCACCGCCCGTCTCCCCCGAGCCGGGATGCGGGCCGCGGCTGCTCCCGGCCCGTCCCCGGGGCGCCCGCCCGGACGACGTGGCGGACCCCGCCGAAGTCGTACTCGAGCCGTCCCGAGGCGTCGGCGAGAATGCGCCGGGGAAACCCGTGACGGCGCAGGAGACGGCCGAGGGTCGTCCGGGTACCGCCCGCCCGCTCGATGGCGGTACGCAGGTCCGCCCACCCGGGAGCGTCCGCCACCCGGACCGTCACGGTGGCGCCGGCCCGCCGGCGCAGCTCCCGGGTGATGTCCCGGGGTTCCGGCCGGGCGTACCGGAGCGCGTCCCAGGGCCCCCGGTCGCCGACGAGGAGCAGCACCTTTCCCCGCGGACGCCACCCCGCCAGGTCCAGGTGGAAGAACCCGCCCTCGTCGGTCCGCGCGCGGGCGATCTCCACCGGCGCGGGCGCCTGCCCGCCCTTCCGGGGAAGGAGAGGCGCCGGCGGAACCTGGACGACCCGGACGGTGACACCGGCGAGAGGCTTCCCCTCGTCGTCGAAGACCTGGCCCTCGACCCCGGACGCGGCGGCCGGGATCGCCGCGACGACGAGCAGCAGGCACGCGAACACCACCCCCCCTACCGGGAGGGAGTTCCCGAACCTGGTGCCGGCACCTCGGCGCATCTCCCCGCGGTCTCCCTTCGCGAGCGGTTCAGTCGCGGCTGATAGTGTACCCCTCGGGCACCTCGATCTCGAAGGTCCCCGGCGGAACGTCTCCCCGCAGGCGGCCCGGCGGCCGCAGGTCCATCACGAGCCGGCTGCCCAGTGGATCGACGACGACGATGCGCCGGAGGTCCGGCGGGCCCGGGTCGATCACCAGCTCCACCCACTCGATGTCGTCCCGGGACTCCCGTGGCAGCAGCCGGACGTGGATCCACCCCCGTTCGCCGGTGTCCGCCGAGCCTTCGCCTTCCTCGGCCGGCAGGACGGCGAACAGGTCCGGCAGGTGCGCCCGGCCCGCGAGCAGGTCCGCGAGCAGCCGGTCGCCCTCCCGGCCCGGGAGGTCGGTCCGGTGAACCACGAGTTCCCGCTCCTCCGGGTCGAGAACCCGCCACTCGTTCCCGTCGTAGACCGCCCGCATGCCTGCCGGCCGGTCGTAGATCCACGCCAGCCGGCCGTCCGGAGCGACGAGGATCCGGCCCGCGGCCTGTTCCTCCTCGCCGAAGGTCGGGGAGACCAGGGATTGCCGGAAGCGGACCTCGAAGGGCGCGAGGTCCCGGTACCGGCCGGCCAGCCGGTCGAGAAGACGGACCGCCGCCGGGACCTCCATTCCGGCCGCCGGCACCGGCACCAGCAGCAGGGCCGCCAGGAGCGCCACCGACCCGCCGCGCCAACGTGGAACCATCGGCTCCTCCCCGGGCCCGCGGACCCGTGCCCGGCGATTGTACGGTCCCCGTCGTCGTCGCGCGCGGCCATAATGGTGGTGCGCGGGCCCCGCGGGCCCCCGGAGGTCTCCCGATGCGATCCCCCCGTTCCCTGATCGTCCTCCCGGTGCTCCTCGTTCTCCTCGCGGTCCCGGTCCTCCGGGCGCGGGCGGCCGGGGCCGGCCCCGACGACACCCTCGCCCGGGCGGCGCGCGCCTACGAGGAAGGAAGGTGCGCGGAGGTGCTCTCCCTCCTCGCTCCCCTCGCCGCCCGGGACCCGGCGGCCGTCGACGGCCTGTCCGAGTACCGGCGGGGCTGGTGTACATCGCGCCTGCACCGGGGCGACCCCCGCCCGTACTACGAGCGGGCGGCAGAAAAGCTGGCCCGGGAGGCGGGCGAGCCCGGGGCCCCGCTGGAGGTTCACTTCTACCTGGTGAACGCCCTGCTCAACCTGGGAAGGAAGGACGAGGCCCGGAACGCCGCGCGACGGGCACTCCAGCTCGTGGAGAGGGGCGAGCTGGTGGTCCGGGAGGACGATCCCCGGGCCTGGTTCCGGCTGGGGAAACTGGCCCGGGACGCCGGCAGGCCCGGGGACGCCCGGGAACCCTTCTCCCGGGCCCTCGACCTCGTCGAGCGGGGGAAGCATCTCCGGCGCGCGTACCTCGAGCGGATCGCGAACGCGGCGGCCGCGGCGGGGGACGGGAAGCTGGCGGAGCGGGCGGCCCGCCTCCTCGGCAGGGAGACGTCCTCTCCCCGGGGCGTCTTCGCGCGGGCCCGCGCCCTCCTGGCGGCGGGGAGTTTCGACGAGGCGCGGGAGGCATACCGGGAGGCGGCCCGCCAGCCCGGCGACCCGGGCATGGAGGCCCGCTACGCTCTCCGCGTCCTCGACCGGGTCGAGGAACTCTCCGCCTGGGGGCTCTCCCCCGCGACGACGACCGCCGACGGCCGGCCCATCGCGGACCTGGACACGGCGGGCCTCCGCGCCGCGCTCGCGGCCACGGCCAGGGAGGCGTTCCGGGTGATGGAGACCCCCCCCGTGGAGGTCCCGCGACGCAAGCGCGCGGGCACGAAGCCCGCCCCCTCGCCGGAGACCCGGGAGGCCCTGCACCGGGTCCAGGCCCGGATGTGCGGCCTGCTCCTCGAGGCGCTCCGGCGGGGAATCGACCTCCGGCCCTGGGCGGCCGTGCGCGACGGCTACGCCCCCCTTCTCTTTCACCGGTGGGAGAAGCTCTACCTCGAGCGGGCGCGCGACCAGCGGGAAGGACAGCTCATCGCCGCGAGCCCCCGGTGAGGCGTCCCCCCGGCGGCGGCGCTTCCGTTGCCAGGTGGAGGGCCGCTTCCCACGGATCCACCCCGAGGGCATCGGCAAGCCGCCGCGCCCGGGCGTCCATCTCGTCACCGCGGCGGACCAGGAGGGAGAGTCGGCGGGCAAGCCGGAGGCGCCGTTCGTCCCGGGCCCCCTGGCCCACCCGTTCCGCCGCGAGGCCGATTCCGCCGAGGGCGAAGAGCACCGCCCCCGCCAGGAAGGCGAGGTCCGCCCGGGACGGCGCTCCGACGCCCACCAGCAGGACGCCGGCCAGGGCGAGGCCCCAGGACGCCAGCCGCAGTCGCCGCCAGGCGTGGGCCCGCTCTTCCTCCAGGAACAGGGCCCGCTCCAGCCTCCGGCGGCGGGCCGCCAGGAGCCGGCGACGGTCCGGGTAGGCGGCGAGCCAGGCCCGGTCCCGGGGACCGGGAAGTCGGCGGGCGGCCGGCAGCCCCGCGCCCGGCCCGGGAGACCGCCCCGGCACGCGTTCGAGGGATCCGCTCATTCCTGGTCCGCCAGGTCGGCGAGCCACGGGATCCGGAACCGGCCGCCCGCGAGGGCGCGGGAGAGCGCCAGGGCGGCAATCGCCAGCCAGGCGAAGAGCAGGGACAGCTCGACGGCCCGGAACAGCCGCCCGAGGAGGGGCACGAGCGAGAAGAGCCAGTCGAACGGGTAGAGCAGGATCATCAGCACGATCCCGGACACGAACAGGGCGAGCCCCTGCCGGGCGTGCCACCGCACGAACGGGTCGGCGGAGCCGAGCAGGGGCACGACGGAGAGCGGCCCCGCGTACGCGAAGATCACCTGCAGCCGGTCCTCGTCGGCCAGGCTCACCGGCACGTGGTCCGCGTCGTCCCGCACCGTGTCCCGGGAAACTCCCTCGTCGGCCGGTCTCGCCTCCGGATCCCTCGGTTCCATCCTCGCCTCCCGGGGCCCGCGGCCCGCCGCCCCTTGTAGCCGCCGGGCGCGTGCATTGTCAACCTTCCCGCCCGCGTGCTACGGTCCCGCCGACCCAGGAGAGGCCCGATGTCGACCGCCCCGCGCTCCCCGCGACCCGGGGTTCCCGAGATCCCCGCGGACCGGCTGACGCCGATGTTCCGCCAGTGGCTCGCCGCCAAGCGCGAGCACCCGGACGCCCTGCTGCTCTTCCGGATGGGGGACTTCTACGAGCTGTTCTTCGACGACGCCAGGATCGCCGCCCCGATCCTGGAGATCGCCCTCACGGCCCGCGGTCGTGGAACGAAGACCGAGGCGCCGATGTGCGGCATCCCGCACCACGCCCTCGGCGCCTACGTGGCGAAGCTGGTCGAACGGGGCTACCGGGTGGCGATCTGCGAGCAGGTCGAGGATCCCCGCAAGGCGAAGGGCATGGTTCGCCGGGAGGTGGTCCGCGTCCTCTCCCCGGGAACCTTCGCCGACCCGGAACGCCTGGCGCCGGACCGGGGGCTCTGGCTCGCCTCGATCGCTCCGCCGGGCGAGGGCGAGCCGGCGTGGGGGGTCGCCCTCGTCGATCTCTCGACCGGCGAGATGCTCCTCGCCCGCCGGGAGGACGGCCCGGCGCTCGCCGACCTGCTCGCCCGGCACGAGGTCCGGGAAGTGCTGGTCCCGGAGGGGAGCGAGGCGCTGGTGACACCCCACCTCCCCGAGATCGCGGGAGCCCGCCCGGTGGTGACGACGACGACGCCGGATCGCTTTCACCCGGGGCTCGCTCCCTCGACGGTGCTCGACTACCTGGGGGTGCGGTCCCTCGACGCTTTCGGCTGCCCCGCCGATCACCCCGGCCTGGCGGCGGCCGCGGCGGCGCTGCGACACCTCGAGGAAACCCAGCACGCCCGGCCCCGTCACCTCGACCGGCTGCGCGTCGAGGACGAGGGGGAACTCCTGCTCCTCGACGCCTCCACCCGCCGCAACCTGGAGCTGGTCCGGAACCTCCGGGACGCGACCCGGCGGCACACGCTCCTCGAGGTGCTGGACAGGACCCGGACCCCCGTCGGGGCACGGCGGCTCCGCGCATGGATCCTCGCGCCCCTCCGGGACGCGGGCGCGATCCGTCGCCGGCAGGAAGTAGTCGGCGCCCTCGTCGACGACCCGGGACTCCGGGACGAGATCCGCGAGATCCTCGGCGGTATCCGCGACCTCGAGCGCCTGCTCGGCCGGGCGGCCCTCGGAACCGCCACGCCCCACGACCTGGCAGCCCTGCGCCGCTCCCTCGAGGGCCTCGGCCCACTCGCGGCCGCCCTCGGCCGGATCGACACGACCCTCGGGCGGGACCTGGCGAGCCGCCTCGACCGCCTCGAGGACCTCCTCGACGTGCTGGCGCGGGCCCTGGCCGAGGAACCCGGCGGGATGCCGGGAGAGGGCCGCGTGATCCGGGAGGGGTACGATGCCGACCTGGACGAGGCCCGCGAGCTCGCCCGGGGCGGGCGGAGGCTGGTCGCCGCGATCGAGGCCCGCGAGCGGGAGCGAACCGGCATCCCCTCCCTGAAGGTCCGGTACAACAAGGTCTTCGGGTACTTCATCGAGGTGACCCGGGCGAACCTCGACCGGGTCCCGGACGACTACGAGCGCCGCCAGACCCTGGCCGGCGGAGAGCGGTTCGTCACGCCGGAGCTCAAGGAGCTCGAGGCGCGGATCCTGTCCGCGGAGGAGCGGGTCGGGACCCGGGAGCGGGAGCTGTTCGAGGAGCTCCTGCGGGAGGTCACCCGGCGTGGCTCCCGGCTGCGGGAGTCCGCCGAGGTGATCGGCGACCTCGACGCCCTCGCGTCCCTCGCCGAGGTGGCCGCGAGCGAGGGGTACGTCCGGCCGGTCGTCGACGGCGAGGACCGGGTCGAGATCGTCGACGGGCGTCACCCGGTGGTGGAGCGCCTGGTCGGGGCCGGGGGCTTCGTCCCGAACGACTGCCGACTGGACGACGAGCAGCGAATCCTCGTCGTTACCGGGCCGAACATGGGCGGCAAGAGCACCTACCTCCGCCAGGTCGCCCTGCTCGTGCTGATGGCCCAGGTCGGTTCCTTCGTCCCGGCGCGGGAGGCCCGGATCGGCGTGGTCGACCGGGTCTTCTGCCGGGTCGGCGCGGCCGACAACCTCGCCGGCGGCGAGTCGACGTTCATGGTCGAGATGATCGAGACGGCCAACATCCTCCACGGGGCGACGGACCGGAGCCTGGTCGTCCTCGACGAGATCGGCCGGGGGACGTCGACGTGGGACGGGATGGCGATCGCCTGGGCCGTGGTCGAGCACCTCCACGACCATCCGCGAGTCCGGCCGAAGACCCTCTTCGCCACCCACTACCACGAGCTGACGGAGCTGGCGACACGGCTGCCGCGGCTCGCCAACGTGCACATCACCGTGCGCGAGCACGGGCACGAGGTCGTCTTCCTGCACCGGGTGGAGCCGGGGGCCTCGGACCGTTCCTACGGCATCCACGTCGCGCGGCTGGCCGGTCTCCCGGACCCGGTGGTCCGACGGGCCCGGGAGATCCTCGAGCGCCTGGTCGCGGAAAACGCCGGGGCGCGGGACCTGGTCCGCCCCGTCCCGGGGACACCCCTCCAGCTCGACCTGTTCTCCGCGCCCCGCCCCGATGCCTCGGCCGAGGAGATCCTCGCGCGCCTCCGGGAGATCGACCCGGACGACACGACGCCGCGCCGCGCGCTCGAGATCCTCGCGGAGCTGGTGGAGCTCGCTCGCCGGCGGGACCGGGACTAGGAGCCCGTGTCCTTTCCCCCCCCGCGCCGCCCGATCCGGGCCAGGGTCTTCTCCCGCATCTCCCGGAGTCGCTGCAGCAGCGCCTCGTGCTCGTCGCGGTCGAGCGCGCCGGTCTTCGTCCCGGCAGGCCGCGCGGCGGCCACGGGACACGCCGCCCGGGCGGGCGCGGTCTTCCGTGGCCTCGGCGCCGGGGAGGCGGCGGGCTCCGCCGCGGCGGGGACCGACGACGACGGCTGGCGGCCGGACTCGCGGGGCACGTACCAGACGGCCCGCCCCTCCTGGACGGTCTCGAAGGCATCGCTGTGCCCCGCCAGCGACTCGGAAGCACCGAGGAAGAGGACCCCCCCCGGCTCGAGCACCCGGGCGACCCGGTCGAACAGGTTTCGCTTGAACGGACCGTCGAAGTAGATCGCGACGTACCGCAGAAAGACGGCGGTGAAGCTGCCGAGGGGAGCGAAGCTGTCCTGCAGGTTGAAGCGGCGGAACGTGACGAAGGCGCGGACCTCGTCCTTGACCCGCCAGCCCCTGCCGTCCCTGGTAAACCAGCGATCCCGCACGGCGGGGTCGAGGCCCCGCTCCATCTCCACCGCGTTGTAGACGCCCGCCTCGGCCTGGGCGAGGGCACTCTCGGAGATGTCGGTCGCCAGGATCGCGAGGCCCTCCCGCGGCGCGTCCGGGTTGAGGCGGCAGTACTCGAGCCAGGTGATCGCGATCGAGTAGGGCTCCTGGCCGGTGGAGCAGGCGGCGCACCAGATGCGGACCCGCTCCCGCCTTCCCGCCCGGATCTCCTCGCACCAGGCGGGAAACAGCCGCTCCCGGAGGACCCGGAACGGCTCCCCGTCCCGGAACCAGAGGGTCTCGTTCGTCGTCATCGCGTCGACGATCCGGTCCCGCACCCGGCGCGTCCGGTCCTCGACGGCCTTCCGGTGGAGGTCGGCGAACGAACGGCACTCGAGTTCGCCCAGCAGGCCCCCGAGACGGCTCTCGACCAGGTACTTCTTGTCCGGCCCCAGCGTGATCCCGCACTCCTCCCGGATGTACTCCCGGAGGAGACGGAACTCGTGGTCGTCGAGCTTCATCGCGTCCCCACTCCCGCGAGTGCCGCCTTCGCGACGAGCCGCTCCGCGATCCTCTCGAGGGGCACCGACTCGTCGGAAAGACCGGCCTCGTCCACCGCCCGCGGCATCCCGTAGACGACACAGGTCTCCGCGGACTGGGTGATGCACCAGCAGGCGCCGGACTCCTTGAGCGCCCGCACCCCTTCGAGCCCGTCCTGTCCCATCCCGGTCATGATCACGGCGAGCACCGAGCGCTCCTCCGGGCAGGCGGCGAGGGACCGGAACAGCACGTCCACCGCCGGCTTGCACGAGTTCACGGGCGGTTCGTCGGAGAGCTCGACCACGGGCTTGCCGTCCCGCAGGACGACCTTCATGTGGTGACCGCCGGGGGCGAGGAGCACCGTGCCCCGTTCCACGGCGTCGCCTGCCGCCGCCTCCCGGACCCGCAGCTCCGACAGGTCGTCGAGGCGCTTGGCGAGGGAGGCGGTGAAGACCGGCGGCATGTGCTGCACCATCACGACCGGGAGGGGGTAGTTCCCCGGGAGGGCGGGGATCACCCTGGTCAGGGCCTGGGGCCCCCCGGTCGAGACGCCGATCGCGGTGATCCACGGTTCCCGCGGCCTCCGCCCGGGGCGCGCCGCGGGACGGGGCCGCGGCGCCGGCGCGGGAGCAGCCGGCCGGGCGGCCGCCTTCGCCTCTCCGGCAGGGCGGGCGGGAACACTCCCGGCCCGCAACCGGTGACGAACGGCATCGAAGACCCGGCCCAGCTCCGCCTGGAGCAGGCGAACCGAGACACCGTAGCCGGTGCCCGACGGCTTCTGGACGAACTCGAGGGCCCCGGCCTCGAGGGCGCGCACGGTCAGGTCCGCGCCCTCCCCCTCGCCGCTCGAGACCATGATCGCCGCGACGTCGGGCCAGCGCGCCTTCATCTCGGCCAGCAGCTCGAGGCCGGTCATCCCCGGCATGTGATGGTCCACCAGGGCCGCGTCGAACGGCTGGGACTCCAGCTTGCGGAGCGCCTCGCGCCCGTCGTTGGCCGTGACGACCTCCTCCACGCCGGGCAGCTTCCGGGCCACGTCGGCCAGGATGCGCCGGTAGATCAGGCTGTCGTCGACGACGAGGATCCTCAGGCCCATCGCTCCCTCCCCGCGGCCGGGCATCGGCTCAGAGCCGGAACTGCCCGACCACCTCGATCAACTGCGAGGAGAGCCGCTCGAGCTCCCCGGCGCTGGTTCGGATCTGCTCGGCGTGGCCGCTGGTCCCCTCGGCCGACTGCTTGATCCCCTCGATGTTCCGCGCGATCTCCTGGGTCCCCGACGCCGCCTCGGAGATGTTCCGCGCGATCTCCCCGGAGGCCTGGCTCGCCGCCTGGACCGACTGGGAGATCTCGGAAATCGTCGCCGACTGCTCCTCGACCGCCGAGGCGATCGTCCGGGCGATGTCCGACACCTCGGTGATCACGGAGGCGATCTCCCCCATCGCCTCGGCGGCGACGCTCGTGCTCTGCTGCATCTCCTCGATCTGGCGGCTGATCTCCTCCGTGGCCTGCGACGTCTGGCGGGCCAGTTCCTTGACCTCGTTGGCGACGACCGCGAAGCCCTTGCCCGCCTCGCCGGCGGAGGCCGCCTCGATCGTGGCGTTGAGCGCCAGGAGGTTCGTCTGGTCCGCGATGTCGTTGATCACGTCCAGGACCTTCCCGATCTTCCGGGATGCCTCGCGGAGCTTTTCCATCACCTCGGCCGTCTGGCTCGCCTGCCGCTCCGCGTGTGCCGCGATCTCGGACTCCCGCTGGCAGTTCCGGGAGATCTCGCCGATCGTCTCGGTCATCTCCTCGGCCGCGGTGGCCACGGAGTCGAGCATCGCCGACGTGTCGGTGGCGTTTCCCGCGATCCCCGCGATCGTCTGGGACAGCTCCTCCCCGGCCGCGGCCACCGTCACCGCGGCCTCGCTGACCTGGGTGGACTCCTCGGCGAGCGTGTTCGCCTGGGCGGTCAGCTCCTCGGAGGCGCCGGCGAGGAACCCGCTGTCCTCGCGGATCTTGCCCAGCAGGTCGCGGAGGGCCGTCTTCATCCGGCGGAGCGCCGCCGCCAGTTGCCCGAGCTCGTCGGACGAGTCGAGCTCGAGGTCGCTCGCCAGGTCTCCCGCCGCCAGCGCGTCGGCGTAGGCAACGGTCCGGGCGAGGGGCCGCACGAGCATCCGCTGGAGGGCCCAGAGCATCAGGGCGGCCCCGAGCACGATGCCGACCAGGCCGACCCCGATCGCCTTCCGCATCGCGGAGGCGAAGGCCGCGTCCGCCTCGTCGAGGGAGAGCACCAGCTCGAAGGCACCGTGGACCTCGCCTTCCTTCCAGTTCTCCATGCGCGAACCGGTGGGATCCGTTCCGTCCGGGTTGCCCCACCAGGAGGCGGACATCGCCGGGTCACCGTGGCAGTACAGGCACGTCTTCGAGAGGCGCACCGGGCGGAAGTACCGGACCGCGTTCCGCTCCCGGTCGACCACCCAGTACTCCTTGGCGTCCCCCGCCTGGAACGTCTTCAGCACCTTCGCCTCGAGCTCGTCCGGCTCGTTCTCCGGCCGGCGCGGCGAGAACTTCGGCGTCTTGAAGGTGTAGCCCGCTTCCTTGGCGTTCTGCGCCAGGGACTTCATCGACGAGACGACCGGCACCGCCGCCAGGACCTTCTCCATCTCCCCGGCCCGGGCCCATTCCCGGAGCTGGTCCAGGGAGAAGACACCGAGGGCCCATTTCTGCTCCATCTCCTCGCGGGCACCCTCGCCGGTCATCAGGATGCCCCGCGCCTTCTCCACCGCGGTCAGCTGCGCCTGCTTGCGGGCATGCCCCGCGTACAGCACGAGGAGCACGCCCACCAGGAGCGCCGGGATCATGATGGCGAGCACCGTGATCTTGGCCCGGATCGTCATCGCCTGTCTGAACACCATCGTCTTCTCTCCCGCGGCCCGTCAGGCCGTCGCCTGGGCCGCCACGCCGCGGCCGGCCACCCGCTCCAGCACCCGCTCCACCCGGAGCAGGAGCAGGAGGCGTTCGTCCAGCTTGCACACTCCCTGCAGGAACTCCCCCGAGATCCCTCCCGCGTTCGCCGGGGGCGCCTCGATCGTTCGCTCGTCGGTGGTGACCACGTCGCCGATCCGCTCCACCAGGAGCCCGACCGGGTCGGGCCCGGGACGGTCCTCGAGCACGCCCTCCCGGAGGGCGTCCTCCACGTCCTCCCGGGTCTTCAGGATGATGCAGCGGGTCCCGGGTCCGACCCGGGCCGGGGGCAGCCCGAGGAGCATCGCCAGGTCGAGGACCGTGATGATCTGCCCGCGGAGGTTGAGCAGGCCCCGCACGCCGGCGGGTACGTCCTCGAGGGGGGTGAACTCGACCTGGCGGATGATCTCCCGGACCAGGAGGATCTCGACCCCCAGCAGGTCCTTGCCGACCTGGAACGTCGCGAACTGCCGCTCACGCATGGACCGTCCTCCCGCTGAGCACGTCCCGGAGCACCGCGCCGAGGGCCTCCCGGTCGAGCTTGGTCTCCCAGCCGTCGACACCGGCCGCCTCCCCCTCGGCCCGCGCCCGGGGATTGTCCCCGAGCGCGGTGAGGGCGATCACCGGCAGCTCCCGCAGCCCCGGGTCCTGGCGGATCCGCCGCGTCAGCTCGTAGCCGTCCATCCCCGGCATCTCGATGTCGGTCACGAGGAGGTCGTAGGAACGCTCCTGGAGCATCTGCCAGGCCTCCTCCCCGTCGTTGGCGACGTCGACGTTCGCCCCGAATCCCTGGAGGTAACGGCGGACGACCTCGCGGAAGAACGGGGTGTCCTCCGCGAGGAGGACGCGCCGCCCCGAGAGCAGCTCGGTCGTCCCGGCCTCGCCGCCGAAGAGCTCCGGCTCCGCCAGCTCGAACAGGCCGTAGATGTCGAGGAAGATCACCATCCTGCCGTCGATCACGGCCGAACCGAGGATCCCGGGACCGCGGAGGGTCTCCTGGTCGACATCGACCTTCGCCCGGATGACGTCCTCGAAGTCGGTGGCGACGATTCCCATCGTGTGCTTCACCAGCTTCGGGACGATCACGTAGAGCGCGGGGGGTTCCTCCTCCGGCGCGTTGACCGGCAGGTACTCGTGCAGCCGCACGAGGCGGAGCGAACGGTCCGGGTAGCGCAGGTACTCGACGCCGCCCACCCGGTCGATCTCCTCCCGGGAAATCCTCTCGATCCGCGCCACCAGGCCGAGGTTGATCGCAAACACCTGGTCCGGGTGGTTGCGGAAGAGCAGCAGGGACTGGGTCTCCGTCTGCTCCAGCCTCGCCTTCCGCTCCTCCTGGGCGGTGGGGCCCGCCTCGGTCTCGCCGAACTTGAGGCCGGCCTTCTCGGCGATCCCGGCGACGTCGAGAATCATCGCCACCCGGCCGTCCCCCATGATCGTCGCGCCCGCGTAGCAGCGGGAGTCCTTGAGGTAGACCGGCAGGGGCTTGACGACGATCTCCTCGCTGTCCAGCACCTCGTCCACCACCAGGCCGTACCGGTGTGGCCCGACCTTCAGGACCAGCACCTGGACCGCCTTTCTCGCCTCCTCGCCGCCCTCGTCGGCGGGGGCCTCCATGCCGAGCTGCTCCCGGAGCCGGACGATCGGCAGGAGCCGGCCCCGCAGGCGCATCACCTCCGCCCCGTGCACGTGCTCGAGGCGCCGGGTCGGGTCCCCCGTGCGCAGCCGAACCAGCTCCTCCAGGCTCACCTGCGGAACCGCGTAGCGCCGGTCCCCGACCGTGACGACCAGGGACGGAATGATCGCGAGGGTCAGCGGCAGCTTGAGAACGACGGTCGTGCCCTGTCCCGGCCGGCTCTCGACCTCGATCTGGCCACCGAGGGACTCGACGTTGTTGCGCACGACGTCCATCCCGACGCCCCGCCCGGAGACGTCGGTGACCTGCTCGGCGGTGGAGAACCCGGGAGCGAAGATCAGCATGACCGCTTCCCGGTCGTCCATCGCCTGGGCCTGGGCCGGCGTGATCAGGCCGCGCTCCACCGCCTTCGCCTTGACCTTCTCGACGTCGATCCCGCGGCCGTCGTCCTCGATCAGGATGTTGACCTGGCCCCCCTCGTGGAACGCGGCGATCCGCAGGCGGCCGGTGCGCGGCTTGCCCGCGCGCTCGCGCTCGTCCGGCGGCTCGATCCCGTGGTCGGCGGCGTTGCGCAGGAGATGGGTCATCGGGTCGCCGAGGGCCTCGATGATCGACTTGTCCAGCTCGACCTCGCTGCCCTCGATCTCGACCTCGATCTCCTTGCCCGTCTTCCGGCAGAGTTCCCGGATGACGCGGGGGAACTTGCCGAACACCGTCCCCAGGGTCTGCATGCGGGTGCGCATGATGTTCTCCTGGAGCTCGGTGGTGACGGTGTCGACGTTGCCCATCGACGTCCCGATCCCGGGCATGTCGTGGATCCGCCTGCTGAACACCTGGTCGAGAAGCGAGGTGATCCGCTCGAGCTCCCCCTCCAGGCGCCCCCGGCTCTTCTCGTCGATCGCGCCCCGCTCAGCCGCCTTCGTCACCTGGTCCCGGGCGTGGCCGAGCGCCTCGTGGAGTCCCTTGACCGCTCCCTCGCCACCGAGGACCTCCCCCAGGCGGCGACCGAGGGCCTGCATCATCTGGTTGCGGGCGAGTACCAGCTCACCGGCGAGGTTCATCAGGCGGTCGAGCAGCTCGACCTTGACCCGCAGGGTCTCGGAGGCGTGGACCTTGCGGGCCCCGCCGCCACCCCCCCCTCCGGCCGGGGCGCCGGGGCCCGGGGAGGAGGCCGGGGCCGCCGCTGGAGCCGCCCCCGGGGGCGGCGTCTCCTTCACCGGTTCCCGCTCCGTGACCGCGTCCTCGGTATCCTCCGCCGACGGCCCGGCATCCGCGGCGGCCTCCGGCGCTCCGCCGGCCTCCTCCCCGCCGGGATCCCCGTCGGCGTCCCCGGACGCCTCCGGCCCTTCCTCCGCCTCGCTCCCGGCCCCGCCCGGCGGTGCCGTCTCCCCGTCCAGGATCCGGCGCAGGCTCTCGACGACGGGGGCCGCGTCCACCTGGTCGGCCCGCTCCAGGTCCTCGAGCATCTCGCGGACCCGGTCGACCCCGGTCAGGAGGGCATCGATCATCTCCGGGGTCGCGGCGAGCTCCCCGTCACGCACCTTCATGAGGACGCTCTCCATCACGTGGGTGAGCGTCTCGATCGGGCGCACGCCGAAGAAACCGAACCCCCCCTTGATGCTGTGGATCGCCCGGAACACGCGGTTGACCAGGTCGTCGGAGACCTGCCCGCCCGCCCGCTCCAGCTCGAGGAGATCGGGCTCGATCGCCGCCAGGTGTTCCTTGGACTCGGTGATCAGTTCCTCGAGGATCTCGAGATCTTCCTGGTTCACCACCTCGGCCTCTCCGCGGGACGGTCCACGGACCGGCGCCCACCCCGGCGCCGGACGGGACCCCCTCGGGAGCCTCTTCGGCCCCGGGAAGGCCGTCCTTTAGGACAACGTCGCGGGTACGTGCCGGTCGGCTCGACGCCCGTTCGGGCTCAGGAAGACGCGAGGACCACGCGGGCGGCATTCTCGAGGGACTCGCGGACGGCGACCAGGTCGCCCAGCCGGGTCAGCTCGAGAAGGTCCCGGACCTTGCCCCGGGGCCGGGCCAGGGCAAAGGCTCCCCCGGCGGCGAGGATCCGGCGCCGGGCCGCGACGATCTCGCCGAGGGCCGCCGAGTCCACGTAGGTCACGCCGGCCAGGTCCAGCACCACCCGTGGCGCGGACTCGCGGCACGCCTCGTCGACCGCTTCCGCCAGGGCCGCCAGGGACGGACCGATCGTCAGCCGCCCCGCCGGCGAGAGGATCGTCACCCCGTCCCCGCGATGCTCGATGCCAACCGGGATCATCCGGACTCCTTCGCCTCCCCTTCCCCGAGGAGCTTCTCGAGGATCAGGGTGGTGCCGCCGGGACCCGTGCGCCAGTCGACGGCGTCGACGAGGCTGCGGATCAGCAGCAGCCCCCGGCCGGACGGGCGAAGGAGGTTCTCCGGGTCGGTCGGATCCGGGATCGCGGCGGGATCGAAGCCGGGGCCCCGGTCGGCGATCTCCACGCGGACGCGGTCCGCCCTCACCCGGAAGGTCAGCCGGACCGGCTCGCCGGGCCGGTCCCGGTGGCCGTGCTCGATCGCGTTGATCGTTCCTTCCCGGACCGCGAGGCCGAGGTCCAGCCGCTGGTCGTCGTCCAGCCCCGCCTGGCGGCCGACCTCCTCGGCGATCCCCTGGACCAGGTCGAGCCAGGCGATGTCGCCCGGGATCTCGACCAGGAGGACGCCGGGAGGGGCCATCGTCTTCTCAGGCCCCCGCCGCCGCGTCGCCGAACAGGATCGTCGTCAGGGCCGCCTCCGGGTGCTCCCAGGCCGCTCCGTAGATCTTCCCGACGACCTTCCCGTCCCGCAGGACGATCGCCGTCGGCACGCCCTCGACCCCGTACTTCCGGGCGATCTCGTCGTGGGCGATCTCCCCGGTCAGGCCGACGAAGCGGAACGAGAGTCCCGGCACGTTCCCCAGCTCCTCGACCACCCGGATCAACCGGGGCACGAACCGCTCGCAGTGGGGGCACCAGGTACCGAACAGGACCAGGACCTCGACCGGACCGTCCACGCGGCGGAGCAGGGCGAGGTCCCCCCTGGCGGGCGTGTACTTCGCCGCGTTCCGCCGGTACTCGGGCATCCGGGCGAGCAGCGCCTCGGGGGACTGTTCCCCGAGCATCGGCTCGCCGGGACCGAGGACCAGGGTCTTTCCCGCCAGGTTGAACCGGACCTTGCCGCGCTGGATCGCGATCGAGGCCTCCTCGAGGGGCTCGGCTCCCGCGTCCACGGCCCGGGCATCGGGATCCCCCTCGACCGGCCCGACGGCATCGGCCGGAAGGAGCCTTGCCTTCTTCTCGCCGGCCAGCACGAGCACCGGGCCGGGGAGCCGGTCGCTCTCGACCAGCACCCGGGGAACCCCTCCCTCCGTCCGGTAGATGCGGGCGCCCGGGTCGACGGCATCCCCGACGGTCAGCTCGAGGTGACCCGTCAGGAGCACCTTGACCGGGGGGGCCCCGGCGTGGACCGGGAGGATCGACAGGGCCAGGAGGAGCAACGGGACGAGCGGCAGGCTGGCGACGGAACGTCTTTTTCCGGCATGCATCATGGCACCTTCCCGGAGGCGAGCCGGTCCAGGTCCTCGTCCGGGGGGATCCCGTTCCAGACCCGGACGACCACGCCGTCCCTCACGAGGAAGCTCCGCGGGAGCTTGCGGTAGAGCGGTTTCAGCAGGCTCCAGGGGGCTCCCCGCACGTCGAACGCGGGCCCGGCGGTCCAGAGGAACTCCACCTCGAGTTCCTCGTTCTCCTCCGCCAGCCCGAAGACGTCCACGGGGCCACCGACGAGGGCGAGGTGCTCGTTGACCCGGGGGATCTCGGCACGGGTCGTCTCGTCGGCCCGGTCGAGGAGCAGGACCAGGTGGGTCCCCTCCTGGAGCTCGGGGATGATCTCGTCCAGGCGCAGCGAGGCGACCGTCGTCCCGGGGCGAAGCCGGGTGGCGAGGTCGTCGAGGGGAAGGGAGGGAGCGAGCAGCGCGAGGGCCACCCCCGCGGCGAACCCGGCCGGGACCAGCGCCCAACGAAGGCGCGCCGGCCGGGTCGGCCGTCCCAGCCAGGAAAGCCCCGCCAGCACGAGGAAGCCGATGTCCTCCGCGAGCGCCTGGCCGGGCGTTCTCTGGACCAGGTTCCCGAAGCAGCCGCACGAGGAGTAGTCCTCGAGGGGATGGACGAACTCCCAGGCCGTGATCGCCACGAACCCGGCCATCATCAGGGTCACCGCGACGAGGATGGGCGGGCGCCGGAGCCCCGCGACGAGGGCCAGTCCCAAGGCCGCCTCCAGGCCGATCACCAGGATCCCGCCCCAGGTGGCGAGGCCGGGTGGCAGGAGACCGAGCCGGACGATCTGTTCGGCGAACCCGGCCGGGTCCACCCCCTTCGTCCACGCGCTCGCGAGGAGCACCAGGCCCAGCAGGATCCCGGCGAGGGTCCCGATCATGCGGGACCAGCGGGCGGAGGCCGGGATCCCGGTCCCGTTCCGGGCGCCTTCCGGGATCGCCGTCGTCGTCATCGTGCCTCGCTCCCCGGGCCGGTGGACCGTTCCGGCCACGGTGCCCAGAGCGTAGGACCACCCCGGGGAACCCGCAAGGAAAGGGCTTCGTCGCTGCTCGTCATCGTTCGCCGGGATCTGCGCCGGCTCCCCGGTCGAGGACGCGGTAGCGGACCGCCTCGGCCACGTGGCGGGCCTCGATCCGCTCGCCACCATCCAGGTCGGCGAGGGTTCGCGCCACCCGCAGGACCCGGTCCCGGGACCGGGCGGAAAGACCCAGCCGGCCGAGGGCGTCCCGGAGCAGGCGCGCGGCGGCCGGCGCCGGCCGGGCGACCCGTCGCAGCGCCGACGGTGCCAGGGTCGCGTTCGCGGTGGCCCCCGCCAGCCGGTTCCGCTCGAGCTGCACCCGCCGCGCGGCAACGACCCGCTCCCGGACCCGGGCGGAGGGCTCGCCGGGAGCCCGCGCCTCCAGCTCGACCGGCCGCACGGCCGGCACCTCCACGTGCAGGTCGATCCGGTCGAGGAGGGGCCCGGAAACCCGCCCCCGGTACCGTTCCCGCAGTCGCGGCGAACAGCGACAGGTCCGCACGCCGCTGCCGAGCCACCCGCAGGGACAGGGGTTCATCGCCGCGACGAGCACGAACCGGGCCGGGAAGGTGACCCGGCCGGCCGCCCGGACGACCGCGACCTCGCCGTCCTCCAGGGGCTGCCGCAGCGCCTCGAGGAGCGCCCGCGGAAACTCGGGCAGTTCGTCGAGGAAGAGCACCCCGTGGGTGGCCAGGGTCACCTCCCCCGGGCGGGGCGGGACTCCCCCGCCGACCAGCCCGGCGAGGGACGCACCGTGGTGGGGAGCCCGGAACGGACGGTGCTCGAGGAGCGCCGCGCCCGGGGGGAGGAGCCCGGCCGCGGAGTGGATCCTGGTGACCTCGAGAGCCTCTTCCCGCGACAGGGGCGGCAGGATCGACGGGAGGCGCCGCGCGAGCATCGTCTTCCCCGACCCGGGCGGACCGACGAGCAGCAGGTTGTGGCCGCCGGCGGCCGCGACCTCGAGGGCACGACGAGCGAGAAGCTGGCCCTGGACGTCGGCGAGATCGAGTTCCCGGGCCCGGGGCGGCGGAGGCTCGGGCGGAAGCGGGGCGAGGGCCTCCCGGCGGCCGCGGAGGACGGCCACGGCCGCCCCCAGGTGGTCGACCGGCAGGATCTCCAGTCCTCCCACCGCCGCCGCCTCCCGGGCGGTTTCCGGCGGCACCAGGATGCCCCGGAATCCGGCCTCCCGGGCCGCCGCGGCGGCGACGACCGTGCCCGGAGCCGGTCGAAGTCGGCCGTCGAGCCCGACCTCCGCGGTGGCCACGACCCCGCCGAGCGCACCGGCAAGGGCCCGGTCGGACAGGGCCGCGACGGCCAGGCACATCGGCAGGTCGAGACCGGTGCCCGCCTTGCGCATCCCGGCCGGGGCCAGGTTGAGGATCACCGGCTGGATCGCGTCCTCCCCGGTCCACAGGCCGGCGGCCCGCAGGGCGACCGCCAGCCGTTCCCGCCCCTCGCGCACCTCGATCGACGCCTGGCCGAGGATCGCGGTCCGCGGGAGCCCCCCCACTCGCGCCGCCTCGACCTCGACGAGAACTCCCCGCACGCCGAGGAGCGCGGCTCCGTGGGCCTTCGCCAGCACCACCCGCGCCATCGGTCCACCTCCACGGGGGGAACCGTAACGGGGCCGGGCGGGGACGCCAGCGATTCGCCGGGACCGGGTTCCCGGCCCGGGAGCCACTCGCTCCGGGTCTCAGCGCGCGACGGTCAGCCGGTCCCCGGGATGGATGACGGTCTCGGGATCGATCCCGTTGAGCTCGCAGAGCTGGCGGACGGTCAGCCCGTACCGGCGGGCGATGCGGGAGAGGGTCTCTCCCCGCCGGACGACGTGGATCCTCCGTCCCGCCTCGTCCCGGGTGCGGGAGGCCTCCCGCCGGGCCGCCTGGCGGGGAACGGCGGGGATCCGGATCCGCTGCCCGGGCCGGAGGAGCGGGTTCCGGCGGCGGAAGCCGTTGGCCGCCCTCAGGTCCGCCAGGGTGACACCGTAGCGCCGGGCGATCCCCCACAGGGTGTCCCCGCGGCGGACCACGTGGACCCGTCCGCCCCGGGCCGGACGGCTGGACGCGCGGGACGCGGGCGAGCGCCGGACGGACGCCACGACCTTCCCCGGCGGACGCACCCGGAGCCGCTGCCCGGCCACGATCCTGGTCGAGCGCCCGAGGCCGTTCCAGCGCTGGAGGTCCCGCACGGTGACCCCGAACCTCCGGGCGATCCGGGAAAGCGTGTCCCCCCGCCGGACGACGGTCGTCCCGTCCGGGTCGATCCGGGCCGGCCGCCGCGGCGGCGGGGGCGCCGGACCCCGGGGGATCACCAGCACCTGGCCCGGGTGCAGGAGCGTTCGCCGTCCCATCCGGTTCGCCTGCTGGATCGCCCGGACGGTGGTGCCGTGGCGGCGGGCGATCCGCGAGAGGGTGTCTCCCCGGCGGACCCGGTACTCGACCCGGACGATCCGCTTCTCCGGCGGGATCTTCGCGAGGGCCTCCGCGAAGCCGCGGGCGTGGCCCACGGGAACCTTGAGGGGGAAGTCGGGCCAGTGGGGCGGCGTCTGGTGCCGGCGAATCGCCGGGTTGAGGCGCCGGAGGGTCGCGACGTCGGTCCGGGCGCAGCGGGCGAGGATCTCCAGGTCCGTCGGGGTCGGAACGGTGACCAGCTCGTACCGCTCCGGGGGCTCGGGCACGACATCCCCGAAGCCGAAGGAGGCCGGGTCCTTGGAAATCAGGGTGGCGGCGAGGATCGCCGGGACGTAGTTCCGGGTCTCGCGCCGGAGCAGCCGGCGCCGGGAGAGGACCCAGAAATCCCGGCTCCGCGCCCGTCGGATCGCCCGCCGTACCCGGCCCTCCCCCGCGTTGTAGGCGGCGAGGGCCAGGTACCAGTCCCCGAACTCGTCGTACAGGTCCCTCAGGTAGGCCGCGGCCGCCCGGCAGGACTTCTCCGGGTCGGCCCGCTCGTCGATCCACCAGTCGACCACCAGGCCGTAGCGCCGGGCCGTCGACGCGATGAACTGGAAGATGCCGCGGGCCCGGGCCCTCGAGTAGGCGGACGTCTTGAACCCACTCTCCACGTGGGCCATGTAGACCAGGTCGCGGGGCACCCCCTCCTCGGCGAAGATCTCCCGGAACCGCTCGATCCACCGGCCGGAACGCCGCAGGCTGCCGGCGAGGAAGGCGCGCCAGGGCCCCTGGTACTGCTCGATCCAGGCCAGTACCTGCCGGTTGCGGACGACCGGGTAGTCGGCCTCGACGCCGGCGGCCGCCTCGCCCACCTCCTCGACCCGCCCGGTGTCCAGGCTCGGTTCCGGGCCCTCGAGGATCTCCTGGCTCTCCTCCGAGACCCCCGCCCCGGTTCCGAGCTCCGCCAGGGCCTCCGCCTCGGCGAGGGAACGGTCCCGCTCGATGCGCAGGGCCCGCAGGCGCCGGCTCATCTCCTCGTCCCGGGTGGCCAGGGGCGCGACCAGCTCGAAGACCCGCTTCCAGGTCGCCTCCGCCTCCTCGACGAGCCCGAGCCGCGCCTGCTCGCGCGCGAGGAGAACCAGCTCGATCGATCGGGCGATCGCCCGCTCCCGTTCCTCGGCCGAGAGCGGACGCGGCGCAGCCGGGCCGCCGGGGGGTGCCGAGGGAACCCCCGAGGCTTCCCCGGCGCCCGCCGGCGCCACGCGGGAGACGCCGGCGCACCCGCCGGCGAGGAAGACCGGCAGGACCAGGATCAGCAGGGAAACGAGGAACCGGGACCTGGTCCCGGGGGGCAGCGGCGGCATCAAGGAGAACGCTCCCGGAGCGGGTCGCTCCTGTCCCCCGGGCGCGGAACTCCCGCCCGGGCCGTGGCGGGGCGCAATATAGGCGAGGTCCTCCCGGATCGTCAACGTTCCCGGCCGCCCGGGGCCTGCCGTCGTTGACCTCCCCCGCCCCGCCCCGTACCCTGTTTCCGTCCCGGCCGGCGCCGCTTCCGGCGGCCTCCGGCACGGGTTTCCGGCTTTTCCCCGGCGACGCCCGGACCGGCCGCCCGGCCCCCCCGAGGGGCGCCGCGCCGCCCTTCCCCGGCGAGGAGGATCTCCAGCGATGAAAGGCTCCCGCAACACCCCCCGCCCCGGCCCGACCGCGGCGGTGGACAGCTCCCAGCAGGAGAAGCAGAAGGCCCTCGACATGGCCGTCGGCCAGATCGAGCGCCAGTTCGGCAAGGGCGCGATCATGCGCCTCGGCTCGGATCGGCACCTGGACGTGCCGGCGATCCCGACCGGTTCCCTTTCCCTCGACTGGGCCCTCGGGATCGGTGGGGTTCCCCGGGGCCGCGTGGTCGAGATCTACGGCCCGGAGTCGTCCGGGAAGACGACCCTCGCCCTGACCGTCATCGCCCAGGCCCAGAAGGCCGGGGGCATGGCTGCCTTCATCGATGCGGAACACGCGCTGGACCCGGACTACGCCCGGCGCCTCGGCGTCGACGTCGACAACCTGCTGGTCTCCCAGCCCGACAGCGGCGAGCAGGCCCTCGAGATCGCCGAGGTCCTGGTCCGCTCCGGGGCCCTGGACGTGCTGGTCGTCGATTCCGTGGCCGCCCTGGTCCCCCGGGCCGAGCTCGAGGGAGAGATGGGCGACTCCCACGTCGGTCTCCAGGCGCGACTCATGAGCCAGGCCCTGCGGAAGCTGACCGGCATCGTCGCCAAGTCCCGCACCTCCCTGATCTTCATCAACCAGCTCCGGGAGAAGGTCGGGGTGATGTTCGGCAACCCGGAGGTCACCACCGGGGGCCGGGCACTCAAGTTCTACGCATCCCAGCGGATCGACATCCGCCGGATCGGGGCGATCAAGGACGGCGACCAGGTCGTCGGCAACCGCACCAAGGTCAAGGTCGTCAAGAACAAGCTGGCGCCGCCCTTCCGCCAGGTGGAGTTCGACATCCTCTACAACCAGGGAATCTCCCGGGAGGGCGACCTGATCGACCTCGGCATCGCCCACCGCCTGGTGCAGAAGTCCGGTTCCTGGCTCTCCTACGGCGACGTCCGTCTCGGCCAGGGCCGTGAGAACGCCCGGCAGTTCCTCCGGGAACACCCGGAGGTCGCGGCGGAGATCGAGGGAAAGCTCCGCGAGATCCTCGGGCTGCGCCCGGCGAGCGCGGCCGAGCCCCGGGGCGGCGAGGAGAAGCCCGCCGCGGACACTCCCGAGGTCTCGCCGCCTCCTCCCGCCCGGGGTCGGCGTCCGTCGAGCCGGGCCTGACGGGAGCGGCCCTTGGCCCGTGACCGCCACCGGGGGGGACCGCCGCGCGCGGTCCCCTTCCTCGTGGTTCCCGCGGCGGCCGCGGGACTCCTCGCACTCGCCGCGCCCGGCGGCCCCGGTCCCGCGGCCGGGCACGGCCTGCTCGCCTTCGTCCCTCCCCTCCTCGCGATCGGCCTCGCCCTCCTCCTCCGCCAGGTCGTCCCGGCCCTCCTGCTCGGCGTCCTGGCCGGGGCGCTGGTCCGGGAGGGATTCCACCCCGGCCTCGCCCTCGTGCGTCTCGTCGACCACGACCTGGTCCGGGCCCTCGCCGAGCCCGGCAGCACCGACCACGGGCACCTGAAGATCGTCCTGTTCACCCTCCTTCTCGGCGGCATGGTGGGTCTCGCCGCCCGGTCCGGCGGGGCGGCGGGCCTGGTCGCCCTGGTCGCCCGCCGGGCCCGCACCCGCGAGCGGGGCCAGCTCGCGGCGTTCCTCGCCGGCCTCGTCGTCTTCTTCGACGACTACGCGAACACCCTGGTCGTCGGCCCGTCCCTCCGGCCGCTGACCGACCGGCTCGGGATCAGCAGGGAGAAGCTGGCATTCATCGTCGATGCGACCGCCGCCCCGGTGGCCTCCCTGGCCCTGGTCTCCACCTGGATCGGCTACGAGGTCGGCCTGATCGGCCAGGCGCTCCCGGGGACCCGGCTCGCCGGGCACGACCCGTACGGTGTCTTCCTCGCCTCCCTGCCCTACCGGTTCTACGCCTTCCTGATGCTCGCCTTCGTCGGGCTCGTGGCGGTTCTCGGGAGGGACCTGGGACCGATGGCGAAGGCGGAACGACGGGCGGCCCGGGGAGAGGTCCTGCGCCCCGGCTCCACGCCCCTCGCGCGCACCGACCTGCTGGAAGGCCGGGAACCGGCCTCCCCGGGAGCGGCGATCCTCCTGGCCGCCCTGCCGATCGTCGCGGTGGTCACGGTGACGTTCGGAGCCCTCTGGGCCACCGGGCGGGCGGCCCTCGCCAACGCCGGGGACGTCGCGGGGACCCTGCCGGCTCTCCGGGTGCTCGGGTCGGTCCGCCACCTCGGGGCCGTGCTCGGTGCATCCTCCTCTTACGATGCCCTGCTCTACGGCTCGGCGGCCGGGGTCGCCCTCGCCGCCCTCGCCGCTCTCGCCCTTCGACGGCTCGACCTGGCCGCGACCGTGGAGGCGTTCCTCGAGGGGATGCGGGCAATGCTCCTCGCCGTCGTCATCCTGGTCCTCGCCTGGATGATCGGGGGAGCCTGCGCCGACCTGGGAACGGCGGAGGCGGCCGTCGGGCTGGTCGGGGGCTGGCTGCCGGCCCGGCTCGTTCCCGCGGCCGTCTTCCTCGTCGCGGCAGCGATCTCGTTCGCCACCGGGTCGTCCTGGTCGACGATGGCGGTCCTCGTGCCGGTGGCCCTGCCGCTGGCCGATCGTCTCGCCACCCTCGGCGGCTGGGCCGAACCGGCCGCCCTGCGGCTGCTGGTCGCCACGACCGGGTCGGTCCTGACCGGCGCAGTCTTCGGCGACCACTGCTCCCCCCTGTCCGACACGACCGTGATGTCCTCGATGGCCGCCTCGTGCGACCACGTCGACCACGTCCGCACGCAGATGCCCTACGCCCTCCTGGTCGCGGGGATCTCCCTCCTCGCCGGGGATCTCGCGGTCGGCTTCGGCGTCCCCCCCTGGCTCGGCCTCGCCGCCGGGACGGGGGTGCTGTTCCTCGTGCTGCGGTTCGCGGGGCGCCGCCCCGCGGACGGGAGGTGACCGGGATGCACTCGCACCCTCTCCTGCCTGCCATCGCCGCGATCCTCGCGGCCCTCCTGCCCGCCTGCGCCGCCGCCGGCACCCCTCCGTCCCGGCAGGAGATCCGGGACGGGATGGCCATCCCCTCCGAGGGAGACCTGCTCCGCGGCCTCCGGGACGGCACCGGGTTCGTCCGCTCCCGCCGGCAGGCCGAGGTCCTCTTCCCGGTCCTTGCCCGGGAGGAGTTCGGCGCGGAGGCCCTCCCGGCCACCGGCCCGTTCGTGGCGGCGATCTGTCCCCACGACGACCATCTCTACGCCGGCCACGTCTACCTCCACGCGATCGCCGGGATCCGGGCCCCACGGGTCCTGGTGATCGGGGTGTTCCACGCCGCCCGCCTGTGGGACCTCGAGGGAAGGCTCGTCTTCGACCGCTACGTCGCCTGGCACGCTCCCCTCGGGCCGGTGCGGGTCGATCCCCTGCGCGGGGAGCTGCTGGCCGCCCTGCCGGCGGACGACACGGTCGTGGACGACGGGATGCATGACCGCGAGCACTCGCTCGAGGCGATCGTGCCGTTCCTCCAGTGGTTCCGCGGAAAGGACGTCACGATCGTCCCGGTCCTGGTCCCCTACGTCACGTGGGACCGGCTCGAGGAGCTCGCGGACCACCTCGCGGACGCCCTCGCCTCGGTGATCCACCGGCACGGCTGGGTCCTCGGAAGGGACGTGGCGATCGTGATCTCGTCCGACGCCGTGCACTACGGCCCGGACTTCGACCACGCCCCGTTCGGCGAGGACGCCGCGGCCCACGAGCGGGCGGTCGCCCGGGACCGGGAGCTGGCGGAGCGCCACCTGGAGGGCCCGTTGGCCGAGGAGAAGCTGCGCGGGCTCTTCGAGGCGCTGGTCGACCCCGCGGACGTCCGGCGCTACCGGGTCCCCTGGTGCGGGCGGTTCTCCGTCCCGTTCGGCCTGGAGCTGACCCGGAAGGTGGCCGCTCGCCTCGGGCTGCCGGTCCCGGTGGGCCGGGTCCTGCGCTACGGGACCAGCCTGACCGAGGCCGAGCCCCGGGTCCCCCGGGAGGTCCGGGAGGAGGGCCTCGGGACCACCGCCCCCTCGAACTTCCACCACTTCGTCGGCTACCTGGCCCTCGGGGTGGAGGTCCCGGGAGGGGGCCGCTGACGACCCCCTCCGCGACTTGACGGCGGCGCGAACGTTCTCTACATTCCTCGCGTCCACCAGGTGCCCAGGTAGCTCAGTTGGTAGAGCACGTGACTGAAAATCACGGTGTCGGTGGTTCGACTCCGCCCCTGGGCACCACTCGCTTTCCTCCTCAGCGCAGCGGGCTCTCGCCGCAGTCGTCCACGGCGGTCACCAGGTAGAACCAGGTCGCGCCGTCGGACGCGGCCCCCGCGTCGGTCCACTGGACTCCCGGCTCCGAGGGATCCTCGTCCGTCACGTCCGCGGCGTGCGGCCCGCCCCACCCGGACGGGTCCGGGCTCGCGTCCCGGTAGACGTTCCAGCGCAGGCCCGGGTCGCCGGGATCGTCCCACGCGAGCCTCACGTCGTCCCCGGCCTTGTCGACCAGGAGCCCCGTCGGGTCCCCCGGCAGGCTGCACGGGCAGTGCCCGGAAACGCAGCTCCGCTCCGTCGGACACCCGCTCCCCGGCTCCCGCCCCTCGACCGCGTAGTAGAAGTCCGCCGTCGAGGCCGCGTCCTCGTCGAGGAACGACGTCGTCTCCGTCGTCCCGTAGACCTCCCGGCTCCGCAACGCCTCCTCGCACGAGACCCTCGACCGGTACACGTTGTACCCGTCCGCCCCGGGCACCGGGTCCCAGGTCAGCTCGTACCCCTCGGGACACCGCCCGTCCGATCCCCGCAGGTTCTCCGGGGCCGAGCCGGGCCAGGTGTCCGCCACGTACTCGCGGACGACGATCGTGTCCAGCCAGAGCCCCTGCCCCTCGGTG
>CAYQTA010000078.1:0-10098 GCA_964420365.1 uncultured Acidobacteriota bacterium
CCCTCTCCCTCCTGGAGCGCGACGGCGAGCACGTATTCCCCCACCGGGGAATCCGGGTCGATCCGGAGGATACGGACGGCGAGCTCCCGGGCCCGCACCCACCGCTCGCGGTCGAGCGCCTGGAGCGCCTGCTGCTCGAGCTTGGCGGCGGGCCTGGGCCCGGGAGGCTCGCGGGTCCCCGCCGGCGACGGAACGGCGAGCAGGAGCACCAGCACCAGGCCCGTCGCCAGGGCCCGCCCGGAAGACGTCCTCTTCATCATCCCGAGGATAGTACCGCCATGTGCTCGTGACCGCTCCGTCCTCCATGACGCTCGTCGTTCGACGTCCAGGTCCCATGTCGGCGTGAAATCCGCCTCCCCATGCGTCTACCCGGTGTGAGCACCCCCGCCACGACGCGGTGGCGCCGGGGCCACGCGGGGAAGGCGGGGACAGAAAGGAGCCCATCATGCACGGGAACGAACCAGTAGCACGGCGTTGCCTTCCAGGGCCCTGCAGGAAGCCGATCCTGGCCCTGCTTCTCGTCCTCGTTGCCACCTGGTCCGCCTGGGCCGGCCAGCGGGGAAAGTGGCAGGGCACGTTCCACGTCGCGGAGGTTCGACGCGGCGATCCCCCGGGGATCGAGGTCGTGCGGTCGATGAACGAGGATGGAACCGGCGACCTCGTGTTTCTCGAGTTCAGCAAGGCGGCCCCGGACTTCTCCGCGAGCTCCTCGTGGATCATCGTCACGGGTGAACGCACGGGGAACAGGATCCAAGTCGAAGACTACTCCCTCGAGCCTGCACCCGGTGAAAACCGCGACAAGGAGGGAGATCTCCGCGTCGCGGTCCTGCTCGTCGACTTCGAACCGGGCCAGGGGGGTGGAAGCCTGGCCTGCGATGTCGATCAGCTCCGCGAGATCGTATTTGACGACCCGGAAGGCCGCTCGCTCGACGATCTCTTCCGCGCCACCTCGGGAGGGCGAGTCGGCCTGTACGGGGACGTCCTGGGGCCGGTCGTGGTTCCGTACCAGGAGGGGGAGGGAGACACGCCCTTCCAGCGCTGCATGGCCAGCGCCGCGTTGTGGGCGGCCGATGCGAGGGCGGCGGCCGCGACGGCGGGAATCGACCTCGACGGCTACGACCTTCTCGATTTCGTCTATCCATCCTCTCCTGTCTGTACGGAGGAGGATTACGACGGATGGGGGAACATCAATGACACGACGGCCCACGTCTTCCAGTGCCAGGCCAACTGGGTTCACGCGCACGAGCTCGGCCATCTTCTCGGCCTCGGACACGCCGCCGCGGACCTCGACCCGGATGGGTCGCTCCAGCCCTACGGTGACCACTCGGACTTCATGGGAGACACGGAGATCGGGACTTCCAACCACTGGTTGCCACCCGTTGAGTTGAATCCACCCCACAGGGACGAGCTCGGCTGGCTCGACGAGGGGCAGGTCCGGGTAGTGGACGGTTGTGGGATCTTCGATCTTCCCGCACTCGAACTGGATGCCGAGGACGTGGAGCTGCCCCAGGTCCTCGAAATAGAACGCGGGGAACCCGGGGGTTTCTACTACCTCTCGTACCGTGCCGGGCTCGGATTCGACTCGGAAATGGACGCCGCGTTCGTGGATCGTCTCGGCGTCCATGTCTGCAACGGCAGTTGTGCAACCACCGTGATCCTCGCTGCACTGGGCCCGGGAGAAACGTGGGTGGAGGAGGACGGGCGGCGTCGCTTCCGGCTCCTCGAGCGGGAGGATGACGTGGCGCGGGTCGAGGTCCTGATCGACCCGGCCCTTCACGAGACGACCGCCCGGGTCGAGCCGGAGCGCCAGCTCGGCGACCTGGACGTGGATCGAACGTTCACGCTGACGATCACCAACCAGGACTGCCTCGAGAGGGAGCGAACGACGACCTACTCGATCACGGCGGCGGTGCCTTCCGGAGAGATCGCGGTGGCGATGAGCCCGACGACCGTGACGATCCCGCCCGGAGAGAGCGCCGAGGTGACCATCGATGCAACGGCCCTGACGGCCGACACCGGGAACTACCGGATCCTGCTCGACATCGACGGGGGGAAGGAAATCCACCGCGCCACCGCGGAAGCGGTCTACGCGATCGACCACGAGGTGCCCACTGCGCCGGCGGAGCTCCGGGGCCGCGGGGACCACGTCCCGATCAGCCTCTCCTGGCAGCCGGCGACGGACGTCGGCACCGGTGTCGATCACTACGTGATCTACCGGAACGGCGACCCGGTCGGCGAGAGCGTGCGGCCCTTCTACGAGGACTGGGGAGCCCTGGGAGCGGCCACCTGGACCTACTACGTCACCGCGGTCGACGGGGCCGGCCACGAGTCGGAGCCGAGCAACGAGATCGAGATCACGACGAGATGAACATCCCCGGGACAGGCCCGGCCATGGGGGCCGGGGACCGTTCCCGGAAAGGAAGGAGGTAGCGATGAGAAGGAAAGACAGGACCGGGACCACGATCCATCGCGTCTCCCGCGGCATGGCGCTGTTCGGGCTCCTGGTGGCCCTCGCCGCCGGTGCCGCGTGGATGCCGGCTGCGGCCCAGCAGCCTGGAAAGTGGCAGGGCACGTTCTACTACTCCGAGATGGACGCCCGGGACGGCAGCGCCATCGAGGTGGTCCGCTCCATGGTCGAGGAAAAGACGGGCAGGGAATACGTCCTGCAGTTCACCAAGGATGCCCCCGGGGCCGAGTCGAGCTCGTGGTGGATCATCGTGCAGGGGACACTTGATGGGGATACGATCGACGTGGACGAGTACAGCCTCGAGCCTCCCCGGGACAACCCCGTCAAGGACACCAGCCGCCCGCCTGCGCTCTACCAGACGGCGATCCTGCTCGTCGATTTCCAGCTTGTCGACGGAACGATCGTCCACGTCCCCTGTTCTACCGACCAGGTGGAACGGATCATGTTCAGCGACCCGGTCGGCCGGTCGGTGGATGACCTGTACGATCTCTCGTCGGACGGCCGGGTGGGATTCACGGGGGATGTCCTGGGCCCGGTCGTCGTGCCCTACTACCGGGACCCGGAAGGTGATTGCTTCCTCAGCTCCCTGCAGTGGGCGGCGGACGCGCGGGACGCTGCCCTGGCACAGGGAATCGACCTGTCCGCCTACGACCGCGTGGGGTACGTCTACGCGGAACCCAACCTGTGCGCTGACCAGGGTTACGGGGGATGGAACCCGTTCTATGGGACCTCGATGCACGTCTTCTTCTGCGGCGTCAAGCTGATCTATGCCCACGAGCTCGGCCACTCCCTCGGCCTGGGACATGCGGCGTTCGAAAGGGACGACGGCTCGATCGACGCGTACGGGGACTACTCGGACTTCATGGGCGGGTCCTGGCGGAACGGGGGTTGGGTCTCTCCGGGAGAGCTCAATGCTCCGCATCGTGACCAGGCCGAGTGGCTGGGCGCGGACCAGGTGACGGATGTCGGCGCGTGCGGAGTCTTCGAGGTGCCCGCGCTGGAGTTGACGGCCGGCGAGGCGGACGCGCCACAGGTCCTGCGGGTGGACAAGCCCGACACGCGGGAAACGTACTACCTTTCCTACCGCTCGGCCATGGACTTCGACGAGGACCTGGACCCGGAGTACCGGGACAAGGTCAGCGTCCATCGCTGGAGCGGTTCGGGACCGACGATCCTGCTCGATACGCTCGACGTCGGCCAGGAGTATGTCGACGAGGTCAACGACTACGAGTTCCGCGTCCTGGACCGGGATGCCGATTCGGCCACGATCGAGGTCCTGCTCCACCCGGGAATGGCGCAGACGGAAGCCGTCGCGGATCCCGCGGTGCAACAGGGGGAAGAGGGGGTGACCCTCGAGTACACGCTCTCGATCACGAACGAGGACTGTCTGACCCGGGACCGTGCCACCACTTACGACGTGACGGCGGCCTACCCGGCGGCCGAGCTCGACATCACGATGTCTCCCACGACGCTGACCCTCGCGCCCGGGGAGACCGGCACCGTGACGATTCTGGCCACCGCGCTCACGGCGGACCCGGGAACCTACCGCATTCTTCTTGACGTCGATGGGGGCAAGGATATCCACCGGGCGACCGCCGAGGCCGACTACGTGATCGACCACGGCGCGCCCTCGACGCCGGAGGACCTGCAGGGGTTTGGCGGCGATGCCCCGGCCTACCTCCGCTGGAGTCCCTCGTCGGACGACGCGGGCGTGGATCACTACGTGGTCTACCGCGACGGGCGCGTCCTCGCCGAGACGACCGAGACCCACTACTACGACCACGCGGTGGTGGGCGTCAATACCTATACCTACCGCGTGCAGGCCGTCGACCAGGTGGGCCACAAGTCCGGGCTCAGTGAAGCGGTGGACGTCCTGATCGAGCGGCCTACCAAGCCGAATCTCGAGAACTAGGCCACCGGGGACGGGTGGAACATCGGGGCGTCCCGTCGCCTGGAGAAGACGGCGGGACGCCCACTCTCGACGGGGGGAAAGCGTGTCGATAGACTGCGGCGCCATGGATGGTCCGTGCGATTCCCGGGGGAGGCCTCCCGGCGCGGAGCCTGCGGCGGCGGGGGCCGCGATCCCGCCCGCGGAGGCGTACCGCCGCCACGGGGCCAGTACCTTCGCCTTCTTCCTCCGCCGGGTTGGCGACCCGGAGCGGGCGGCCGATCTGAACCAGGAACTGTTCCTGAGGTACCTCCGGACCCTTTCCTCGTGGCAGGGGCGGTGTTCGCTCCGGACCTGGCTCTTCCTGCTGGCCCGACGGATCCTGGTGGACGAGCGGCGCGCGGCGGCGGCGCGAATTCCCGCGGGCGGCCGGGACGGGGACGAGGTTCTCCTCGCCCGGATCGTGGCGGCGGAAGCGGGCCCGGACGAGGAGATCGCTCGCCGTCGACGGGTGGTGCGACTCCGGCAGTGCATCGGGCGCCTGGACGCCGTGACCCGGGCCGTCATCGTCGGCCACTACGTGCACGGGTTGACACTCCGGGAACTGACCGCGCGGCTGGGCCTGGGCAACCCGAGCGGTGCCCGGGCGGTCGTGTTGCGGGGCCTGCGCCGGCTCCGGCGTTGCCTCGAGATGTTCGCTGGCGGGGCGGACCAGCCCCGGGAGGGCACGTGATGAAGCGCGAACGGGACGCCGCCGAGGCGGGATGTGGGTGGCTCAGCCCGGGAGAGCTCGTCGATTTCCTGGAAGGGCGGCTCGCGGTGCGGCGGAGGAAGGCGTTCCTGCGCCACGCGGCCGAATGCCCGGAATGCGGCCTCCTGGTCGACGACGTGCGGGAATGGGAGGGCGCGGTGAAGGTGGGCCCCTCCGCGGCCGAGGAGGTCCTGTTCCGTCGCTTCGGGAGGCCTCCGGCCGGGGCTCGGTACCGGGCCGCGAAGCGGCGCCTCGGACTGCTGGCCGCTGCCGCCTGCCTGGCCTGCGCGCTGTTGCTCGCCCCGAGGTCTCCCGGCCCCGCCGGCATCGTGGGCCCGGTGGAAGTTCCGCCGTTCCTGCCTCCGCCGGTGACACGCGGTGGCGGGGCGAACGTGGACTGGGAACGTGCCGAGGCGGCCTGGCGTGCCGGCCGCTATCGTCTCGCTGCGACGATCCTCGAGGAGGGATGGGACGAAGGCCGCGTCGATCGGCAGGCGGCCTTCCAGGCGGGCTTGTCGCGGCTGCTGGCCGGCCAGCCGAGAAGGGGGCTGCACCTGCTCGATGCGGCGTGTGCGCCGGGTCCCCTCACCGATGCGTGTGCCTGGTGGCTGGCCGTGGCCCGCGACCGGGCGGGCGACCGGGAGGGAGCCTGTCAGGCCCTGGAGGAAGTACGGCGCATCGGTGGAGAGCATGCCCCGGAGGCGGATCGTCTCCTTCGCGCTCGTTGTCGGACCCGGGTCGGCTACCGGGAGAACTCCGACGGAACCGACTTTCCTTCCGCCCGGTAGACGACGAAGGCTCCCCACGCGAACGGATGGGCATCGCCTTCCCGGGAGAGGGCATCCTGGGCCATGTGGAGCGCGCGCTCGGCCGGGAGTCCTGCCACCAGCGCCCGGTGGAAGTCACCCATCAACCGGGAGGTCGCCCGGTCGTCGACGGGCCAGAGGCTGGCGACGACGGTCCGTGCCCCCGCCAGGGTCAGGCTTCGGACCAGGCCCAGCAGGCCCTCGCCTCCGACCGGTTCGCCCTCCCCCGTTCGGCAAGCCGACAGGATGACGAGGGGGGGGACATTGCCGCCCCGCGCCACTTGCCCGGCATCCACGACGAGAGGAGTTCCCGTGCCGGGAGTCGCGAGGATGATCCGGGGCTGGCCGCCCCGGAGGATGGCATGGGCAACGAGATGGAGAAGGCGTGCGCCCGGGGGCCCTTCCCCGGTGAGAACCCTCCGGATCGCCACGGGGTCCCGCAACCGGACGACGGGCACCTCGTGCCACGCGGAGGCCACGGCACTTGCCTCCTCCTCTGCATGGCGGAGAGCGGGAAGTCGCAGCGCGGGGACCGCCCTCGCGTCGGCTGCGACGATCACCGGGCCGGCGGCAGGCGGTGACGGGCCGACGGGCAGGAGCGCGGCCGCCGGCACGACGGCGACCGGCCGGACCTGCCCGAGGAACCGCGTCTCTGCGTCGCCGGTGCTGACGGGCAGGGTGGAAAAGGGCAGCAGGTGGAGGGCTCCGTCGGGAACGACCCACAGGGTCCCGTCCGTCCGGGCGGCATCGGCCGGCAGCAGCAGGCCTGCCAGTTCGCGGCCCGCCGCCAGGTGAGCCCGCAGGTCTCCCCTCGGGTCGGCCCTCGCTTCCCATCGCTCGACGGGCCTGGCCAGGGCCTCGCGCCACGCCACGACCAGTTCTTCGATCCTTGCCCGGGACGGCAGGAGGGTGACGCGTATCCCCCTGCCGTCGAGACGGACCCGGATGGACGCTTCCTCCCCGAGAAGGTACTCGATGACCGTCTCGTCCGGCCGGAGGTGCCGCCGGAGCCTGGCGGGATCGAGCATGCCCGGCAGGGGGTGGGCGGGCGGTTCCGCACCACCGGCGAGTGCTTCCCGCAGGGCGCGCGCGTGGGCCGCGTCCACGACCTCCAACACCCGCGCGGGCGCGCCGGGCCCCCCGTCGGCGGCGAGGCACCGGGCCAGGAGTGCGTAGGCGTCGACACGGGCGTGGAGCAGGCGCGTTCTCTCGCGACCGGGTGGGATCGCCACCCGTATCTTTTCCACCAGGTGAACCGCCCGTTGCGCGGCAACGGTTGCCTCGCGGAGGTTTCCCGCTGCCAGGAGGGCGGCTCCTTCGCCTGCCGCCGCTTCCCATTCCTCCTCCGCCATGTCCAGCTCGCGGGCGAGGGCCTCCGCTTCCCGGAAGGCACGCAGGGCCCGGTCCAGCAGGCCGGCCCGGCGAGCCGCTTCTCCCGTGTAGAGCAAGCGCCGGAGCCGCAGGGCCGGTTCTCGAGGCGCTGCGCCGTTGTCCAGCGCCTGCAGCTCGTCGAGAGCCCCGGAGGGGTCGCCGCCACGCAGCCGGGCGACCGCCGCCAGGATGGCGGCGTGCCGCGCCAGTGCCGGGTTCCTCGCCTCCCGGGCGGTTCGACCGGCGGCGAGAAGGACCTGCCGGGCCCGGGCGGGATCGCGGGCATCGAGACTGACCAGGCCGAGGTCGATCTGGACGTGGGCCAGGAGATTCGTGTCACCCAGGCGACGTGCCGCATCGGCGGCTGCCTGGAGCTCGGTCCTGGCTTCGCGCAGCCGTCCCATCTGTCGGAGGACCTCCCCCAGGTTCCCCCGGCAGGCTGCGGCAGAACGCAGATCGTCCGCCGCGCGGAATACCCGGAGTGCCTGCACGAGTCTTTTCCGGGCCGCTTCCAGGTGGCCGCCCGCCCGTTCCACCCCTGCCAGGTTCGCCCGGGCGATCGCCTCCAGGATGGGATCGCCCGCCCTCGCGCCTTCCTCCTCCGCGTCCTCGAGCAGGGAACGCGCCTGCGCCGGTTTCCCGGCGGCCCAGGCAAGCCATCCGAGTCGGTTCAGGCAGCGGCTTCGCCCACGCGGGTCCCGGCCCGCTCGCTCCAGGCAGGTCCGGTAGCGGGTTCGCGCCGCCTCGAGGTCACCCTCCCGGAAGGCGATCTCCCCCAGGAGGTACTCCGGGACCCACCCGGGGTGCGGGAGGCGCGCCGCCGCTTCCCGGATGCGCCGCGCCGCCGCCGCTCCACGCCCGGCGGCGATCTCCGCGATCACCCATCTGCGGCAGGAACGGTCATCGTCGAGGCCTTCGAGACAGTGCACCGCGTCGTCCCGGGGAGGGGCCGGCTTCCCGGTCCCGGGGCAGCCGAGGGACAGGAGGACCAGGAGCAGCACGGGCGCGGCATGCGCGCCGGTCACTCCAGGATCTCCACCAGGTAGGCCCGCGATTCCGGGGCCAGGTCGAGGGGCCAGCGATGGTCGATCGTCTGGCCGAGGGGAATCCACGGCCCCGTGGGCTTCGGCGGCGTGACACCCTCGCCGTCCCGAATCCCCTTTCCGTCCGTCATCGGGGCTTCGTAGACCCGGTAGACGGTTCCCTGCTCCATCGGCCCCGCAGACCACTCGAGGTGAGGATCCGTGCCGTCGGGACCGACGGCGAACAGCAGGTCGTCGATCACCCAGCTCCGGGCCTTTTCCATTCCTGCGCCGATGTCCTCGGGACAGGCCCCCGCTCCGAGAGGGATCGTGCGCGATGCAGTTCCCATCTCGTCCAACCCGATGATCGAGACCGTTCCATCGAGCCGGTTGGACACGAGGATCCTGGCGTCGTCCCGGAGCTTCGAGGTGACCGTGATCCCGGCGGGTCCACGGCCGACGTCGGTGGTCACGGCCTCGGGATCCCCGAGGTCGACGCACGTCCCCGCCGGGACGGAAACGACCGTTCCGGCGGCGTCGTTCCCGGGATCGACCACGACGAGGTCGTGGTAGACGCGGGAGTCCTTGCCGCCGTCGACGAAACCCCGGGGGCCGGGGCCCCACAGGGCAACGTCGGCGAGCCCCTCCTTGAATTCGCAGGCCGCGTTCCGGTCGTTGGCGTTGACCAGGCGCCGGCCGTACTCGATGGCGGCGTGCCCGCCGGGACGTGCCTGGGGAACGTCCAGCCCGAGACGGCACTTGCCTCCCTGCGGAGTCGGCTGTTGTTCCTCTCGCAGCACCCGCACCCGCCACGGCCCCGCGGGCGAGATGTCCCTCGAGATGGCAAGTACCGCGACCTTCTGGCCCGAATCATCGGTGACGACCGTCGCGAGCGCCGTCTGCACGAGGTACCCGGTGGCCCCGGTCGTCACCCGCACATCGACGGCCTGGTACTCGCACGCCGGATCATCCGGGGGGCACATCCGGTCATGACCGAGCAGGTAGAAGGGCGATCCCTCGACAAGGGCTTCCTGGTCGAGGACGAAGAACCATGGATCCCGGTGACCCCCGTCCTCCCGGGTCCCGACGATCCACAGGGCGACCTCCCAGTGCCAGTCTCCACTCGGGGTCTTGGCCCAGCGTGCCGGGGCCCCGTCCAGGCGTTCCAGGCGAAGTCCCGCGAGGCCCAGCTGGGCACCGAGATCGACGGTTCGAGTCACTATCCCGTCGGAGACGCGCACGATCCGGACCAGGGAGCCCTGGGTCACGAAGGCCCACCTGGCGCCTTCACCGGGGATCGTCGAGAAGGCGACGCCCGCGGGGGCGGGAGCGGAGCCAGGATCTCCGTCCGAGAGATCGACGAAGCCGGTGACCTGCTCCGTGACCGGGTCGATCCGCCAGCATCCCAGGTTGCACGGGTCCACCACCCAGACCGGGCCGGCGAGGGCTGCCGTCCTTGCCGAGAGCAGGAGACCGACCAGGATGGCTGCCACGGCGAGTCCGCGGCCCAGGCGTTGCCCCGTTGCGGTCATGGCTGGTCCTCCCGGGGATGGCGTCAATCTACGACGAGGGGCAGGCGGGGACAACGGGGGGTGCGTGGCGCGTGCCGCACGCGCGCAGCGGCCTCGCGGCAAGGTGAGCGGCAGGAAGGCAAGGAGACACCCCCCGGTCCGGGGGGTGCGTGGCGTGGTGGTGATGTGGAGAGAGGAGAGGGGAGGTCCCCGTGGCGGGGAGGGGGGTTCAGCGGCGGGCGGTCGCGATTCCCTCCGCTGCCGGCATCGCGGCCGGCACCC
>CAYQTA010000079.1:0-16960 GCA_964420365.1 uncultured Acidobacteriota bacterium
CATGTCGTTGATCTCGGGGAGCCGCCCGAGCTGCTCGTAGAGCTCGTCGGCCGGCCGGCCCTTCAGCTTCTCGAGGAGGGGCCAGTCGCCGTCCGGGCCGTGGCACATCGCGCACTGGGCCTCGAACGCCGCCGCGCCTCCGCCGTGGGTCGCCACCGGGGCGACTCCGCCGGCGGCGAGGAACTCGGCGAGGGCCCGGCGCTCGGCATCGGTTCCCTCGAAGGCGGGCATCATGTCGTTGATCTCGGGGAGCCGCCCGAGCTGCTCGTAGAGCTCGTCGGCCGGCCGGCCCTTCAGCTTCTCGAGGAGGGGCCAGTCGCCGTCCGGGCCATGGCACATCGCGCACTGGGCCTCGAAGAGGTCCGGCCCGGGCCCCGCGGCGGCGGGGGGAGCCTCCATGCCGGCCCGCTGGTCACCGCCGAGGCGCGCCAGCCACACGGCAAGGGCGTGTTTCTCCGCGGGGGTCCCGACGAAGGGAGGCATCCGCCGGTGGCGCCAGGTGACGAGCCGCAGGTGCGGGTCGTCCCAGGTCGTCGGGTTCCCCTGGGCGTCCACCGGCTTCGCCAGCCGGCCGAGGATCCCCTCGATGGCGGCGGTCTTCTTCCCTGTCACGAGCGGACGGATCGCCAGGTAGCCGTCGATCGTGTGGCACTGGGAGCAGAGCAGCCGGAACACCTCGCGGCCGGCCGCGGCCTCCGCCTCGGCCCGGGCCGCGGGCTCCGCGGGCAGGGCGTCGAGATCGACCCCCGGGGGCAGTCGCGTCCAGAGGGCGGCCCGCAGGACCCCCTCCCGGTCCAGGGTCGGGATGTCGAATCGATCGCGCACCTGCTCGGCGGCACCGGCGGGCGGCCGCGGCACGCTCGGCGGCGCCGGGAGCCGCACGGAGTTGACGAACATGAAGTGGTCGATCACCCAGGGCTTGCGCAGGTCCTCCCGGACGAACTCCCCGCCGCCCATCGCCAGCAGGCCCACCAGGACCATCAGCCAGGGGTTCAGGGAGCAGTAGGTCCGGGGGCGGACCCAGCCGGCGACGATCGCCAGCAGGAACACGAGGACCGACCCGAAGATCGCGGCCTGGGCCCCGAGGATCGCCGGCGGGTACCCGCTGTCGTGGGAGAACGAGAAGATCGACCCGAGCACGGCCCCGAGGGTGTTTTCCTTCGCCCCCAGGATCTCCCCCGCGGGGACACCCCCGGCGAGGGCCCCGTGGAAGTACCACACGAGGGAGACCGCGACGCCGACGGTGGCGGGCAGCACCCACCAGGTCGTCGTCCAGCGGGCGATCTTCTCCCGGACGGCGCCGTCCGGGACGTGGCGCGCGGTCAGGAGGGCGTACACGCCGGCGATCCCCATCGCGAGCAGCGTCCGCAGGAACGTCGACGGCCAGTAGGTCGGGTTGAAGAACCCGTCCCAGAAGGCCCGGGTCTCGACCCACCTGCCGGCGGTCATCTGGTAGGAGATGATCCCGTTGATGATGACGAGGGACGCCTCCGCGGCGATGAAGTAGATCCACCCCACCGCCTCGTGGGCCCGGGCGGACAGCCGGTCCCAGCCGTAGTAGTAGACCATCGCCGCGGCGATCTCCATGACGAAGAAGCACCACTCGAGGGCCCAGCCCCAGACGAACGTGTTGATCAACGAGCTCGTCGCCTGGGGATGGACCAGGGCGATGGTGACCCAGATCCCCACCCCGCTGATCGCCCCGAAGACCAGGGTCAGCAGGATGAAGAACCGGGAGTGGTGCCGGACCCAGTCCAGCATCCCCGCGTCGTTCTCCCGGCGCGCCTTTCGCTCCGCCAGCACCAGGTACAGGCCGCCTCCGACCGCGAAGTGGGAGACGAAGACGTGGGTGACGGCGACGAGGGCGATCAGGAGACCGGGCGCAGGCAGGTCCCAGAGGGGATAGTTCATCGCTCGCACCTCCCCGTTGGGGGTCGCGGGGATGCGGACGGGACGGCCGCCCCCCCGCGGCCCTTTCTCTCCGAACGGGCACGAGCATACCACCTGTCCAGACGTCTTCGGGAGATGGCGAACGAGGATGGACCCCCGGATGGCGCCCGCTGCCGGCGTGGGCCATCCTTGGCGGTCGTGGAGAGGAACGACCGTCCCGGCGGCCCGGACTGGCTGCCGGACCTGCTCCCCGGGAGCGTGACGGGGGGGCTCCGGGCCGCCCTCGTGGGGAAGGGTGCGCCCGTCCTCGCCGCCGCGCTCTCCCCGGTCGGCCGGGCCCTCGCCCTCGCCGCCGTCGCCCGGGAGGCGCGCCGTCCGCTGCTCGTCGTCGTCGCCGACGACGCGACCGCCCGCGGGCTGGCCAGGGAGCTGGACGCCCTCCTCTCGCCGTCCGGGATCCCGGCCCTGCGCCTCCCCCGGCTCGACGCGGACCCCTGGCGGGGGATCCCGGCGCACCCGGCGGTCGCCGCGGAGCGGGTCGCCGTCCTCGACCGCCTCGCGGGCAGCGGCTCCCTCGTCCTGGTGGCGCCGATCGACGCCCTGCTCGTGCCGGTCCCCGGCCCGGCAACGGTCCGGTCCTGGGGCCGGGAGATCGCGGTGGGCGCGGAGGTCGACCTGGACGACCTGGCGCGGGAGCTGGTCGCCGGGGGCTGGCGGGCGGCCGACGTGGTCACGTCTCCGGGCGACTTCGCCCGGCGGGGCGGTGTCTTCGATGCCTGGCCTCCCCAGGAGGACGCGCCCCTCCGGGTGGAGCTTTTCGGGGACGAGGTCGAGTCCATCCGGCGTTTCGACCCGGCCACCCAGCGGACGTCGGGCCGCGTCACCCGCTTCCGGGTCCTGCCCGCCCGGGAGGCCCCGATCGGGCCGGAGCAGGCGGACCGGCTGCTCGACCGGCTGGTCGGCCGGGCCCGGGAGATCCTGGCCGAGGCACCCGCCACCGAGGAGGGGTTGCCCCGCCTCCTCGAGGAGATGCTCGCGGGGCTCGAGGGCGCGCCCCGCCTCTACCGGGATGACGTCGTCGCCCTCGACGCCTGGCCTGGCCTGGTGCCGGTCGCGTGGGAGCCCGACGAAGCCCTCGAGCGGCTGGCGGCCGCCTGGGCGGACCTGGAGGCGGCGCACCGCGAGGCGGGGGAGGACCGGCTGCCGCCCCCGCGGGAGACCTGCGTGCCCCCGGAGCGGCTCCGCCGACTGGTCCGGGGGGCGCCGGTGGCCTTCTCGGCGGTACCCCTTGCCGGGCCGGGGCGGGAGACGATCGACCTGGGGGCGCGCCCCGCGCCCTCGTTCGGCGGGAAGCTGGCGGACGTGTTGCCGGTCCTGCGCGGGCAGCTCGCCCGGGGGGGCAGGGCCGTCCTGCTCGCCCGGGCTCCCGGTCGCCTCGACCGCCTCGCCGAGGTCCTGGCCGAGGGAGAGATTCCCCACCGGAGGGTGGACGAGGACCAGCCCTGGCCGCCGGGCCCCGGGGAGGTCGCCCTCGTCCAGGGGGCCCTTCCCGGGGGAGTGGAGCTCCCCGGCGAGGACGGCCCGGGTCGAACCGGCAGCGGGGTCCTGGTCCTCACCGACCTGGAGCTGTTCGGCCCGGAGCCTCCACCCCCGCCCCCGCGGCGACGGCGGGGGGGCGAGGCGTTCCTCTCCGACCTCCGGGACCTCAAGGAAGGGGACCTGGTCGTCCACGTGGACCACGGGATCGGCCGGTACCTGGGGCTGACCCGGCGACCGGGAACCGGGGAGGAGCTGCTCGTCCTCGAGTACGCCGAGGGAAGCCGGCTCTACGTCCCGGTGACCCGGCTCGACCTGGTCCAGAAGTACTCGGGCGGGGAAGCGGCCCTGGTTCCCCTCGACCGGCTCGGGGGACCCGGCTGGGAGAAGCGCCGGAGGAAGGTCCGGAAGGCGGTCGAGGAGATCGCCGGGGAACTGCTGGAGCTGTACGCGAAGCGGAAGGCGGCCCGGGCCCACGCCTTCGGGCCGGACACCGACTGGCAGCGGGAGTTCGAGGCGGCCTTCCCCCACGAGCTGACGCCGGACCAGGCGGCGGCCCTGGCGGAGATCAAGGCGGACCTCTGCCGGGACCGACCGATGGATCGGTTGCTGTGCGGTGACGTCGGCTACGGCAAGACCGAGGTCGCCCTGCGCGCCGCCTTCAAGGTGATCCAGGAGGGCTACCAGGTCGCGGTCCTCGTGCCGACGACGGTCCTCGCCTTCCAGCACCTGCGCACCTTCCGCGCCCGGATGGCGGGCTGGCCGGTGCGGGTCGAGATGGTCTCCCGGTTCGTCTCGCCCCGGGAGACCCGGGAGATCCTGGCCGCGACGGAGCGGGGCGAGGTCGACGTGCTGGTCGGTACCCACCGGCTCCTCGGCCGGGACGTCCGGTTCCGCAAGCTGGGGCTCCTCGTGATCGACGAGGAACAGCGGTTCGGGGTCCGTCACAAGGAAGCGATCAAGCGCCTCGCCCTCGGGGTCCACGTGCTCTCGATGAGCGCCACGCCGATCCCCCGCACGCTCCAGATGTCCCTCGCGGGCGTGCGCGATCTCTCCGTGATCGAGACGCCCCCGCGGAACCGCCTGGCGATCCAGACTCGCCTCGTCCCCTGGACCGCGTCCCTGGTGGCCGCGGCGATCCGGAACGAGCTGCGGCGGGGCGGGCAGGTCTTCTACGTCTACCCGCGGGTCCGCGGGATCGAGGACGTCGTCCACCGGTTGCGGGAACTGGTCCCGGAGGCGCGAATCGTCCACGCTCACGGCCAGATGCCGGAAGGGCGCCTCGAGGGGGTGATGCTCGACTTCGTCCAGGGGAAGGCGGACGTGCTGGTCGCGACGACGATCATCGAGAACGGGCTCGACATCCCGCGGGCGAACACGATCCTGGTGCACGACGCGCACCGCTTCGGGCTCTCCCAGCTCTACCAGATGCGGGGTCGGGTGGGCCGGTCCGACGTCCGGGCCTGGGCCTGGCTCCTGGTTCCCGACCGCCGCCAGTTGACCGCCGACGCCCGCCGCCGGCTCGCCGCCCTGGTCGAGTTCTCCGACCTGGGGGCCGGCTTCCGGATCGCGGCGATGGACCTGGAGATCCGCGGCGCCGGCGAGCTTCTCGGGGCCCGGCAGTCCGGCCACATCGCCGCCGTCGGCTTCGAGATGTACGCCCGTCTCCTGGAGGAGGCCGTGCGGAAACTCCGGGGAGAGCCTCCCGGCGAGGAGCCGGAACCGGTGGCGATCAACCTGGGGATCGAGGCGTTCCTGCCGGAGGACTACGTCCCCGAGCCGGGCCACCGGCTGGAGGTGTACAAGCGCCTGTCCCGCGCGGCGACCGAGGAGGAGCTCCGGGACCTCGAGGAGGAGGTCCGGGACCGGTTCGGGCGTCCGCCCGAGCCCGTGCGGAACCTGTTCCGCGTGGCGGCGCTGCGGCTCGCGGCCGCGGCCCAGGGAGCGGTGGCGATCGACTGGCTGGGCGACGCGGTCGCCGTGCGGTACGGTGAGCAGCCGCGGGTGGCGCCGGAGCGGATCGTCCGCCTGGTCCAGGAGGACCCGGACGTACGGCTCAGCCCGACCGGCGTGGTGCGGGTCCGGGTGATGGACCCGGGCATGGACCGGGTGGCCGCGGCCTCCCTGGCCCTGCGGAAGATGGCCTCGTGATCGCTCTCCGGGAGGCGACGATGCGACGCGCGATCGTGGCGGGGGCCTGCTGCCTCGCGGCCCTCCTCGTGTTCCTGCCCGGGTGTCGCCGGGAGGGGGAGGCGCGTCCGGTCGAGCGGGCGCGCGTCGACCGGGTTGGCGACCGGGAGCTGACGGATGCCGAGTTCCGGCGGTTCGTCATGATGCGCGGGCTCGATCCCGCGAAGGTCGACCCCGCGGCCCTCGACCGGCTGTGGGAGGAGTTCCTGGCCGAGATCCTGCTCGCCCGGGCGGCCGAGCGGGAGGGGCTTGCCCCCTCGGCCGAGGAGCTCGACCGGGTCATGGAGTTCATGGCGGACGTGGCGCCCGGGGCGGACGGCTCGGACCTGGCCCGGGAGGCGCGGCGCAGGGCCCTCGCGCGGCTGTACGTGCAGCGGGTCCTGTTGCCGCGGGTGAAGGTCTCGCCCGAGGAGGTCGAGTCCGCCCTGCCGGCGCGGAAGGGGACCCGCGGGCGACACTACGTGGTCTTCCGGCAGATCCGCGTCGAGGACGAGAAGGCCGCCCGGGAGGCCTGGCGGCGGGTCGTCCGGAAGAAGGAGCCGTTCGACGAGGTCGCCCGCGAGGTCTCGACCGCCCCGGACCGGGGTCGTCTCCAGCAGCGGGACGTGGACCTGCTGCCGCCGCGGGTCGCCGACGTGCTCGCCCGCCTGCCGGTCGGAAGCATCTCGCGCCCGGTGGCGTTCGACGGGGCATACTACCTGTTCGAGCTCGAGGCGAGGAACCGGGACCCGGACCCGGGCCGGGCCAGGGAACGACGAGAGGTCGAGGACCGGCTCTTCCGGGAGAAGCTCGACCGCCTGGTGCAGGAGACCGTTCGCCGCCTCGCCCGGGAGGAAGGAATCCGTCCACCGCGGCTCGCCGACGGGGACGAGGAGGAACGATGACGGCCCTCATGCTGGTGCTCGGGATCGCCCTGGCGGTGGTCCCGGGCAACGCTCCGGGGAAGGCGCCCGCCGACGGGCCGCGCCCGGGCGAAGAGATCGTCGAGGACATCGTCGCCTGGGTGAACGACGACATCATCACCCTCTCGGAGCTGCGCGAGCTCGAGCAGCAGCAGCTCCAGGCGATGATCCAGTCGCGGAAGCTCTCGCCCGAGGAGCTGAGCCGGCTCGCCGACCAGGTCCGCAAGCAGGCGCTCCTGCGCCTGATCGACAATCGCCTGCTCGTCGAGGAAGCGGAGCGGCTCTACAACATGGACGAGATCCGCAAGGACCTGGTCAAGCGGTTCATGAAGCGGAACGACATCAAGACGGACGAGGAACTCGCGAAGTTCCTCGAGCCGTACGGGATGACCCGCGAAGACCTGGCCGACCGTCTCGTCATGTCGGCGGCCCCGGACTACGTGGTCGACATGCAGGTGCGTCGCACCCTCTCCGTCACGGAGGAGGAGGCGCGGCGTTACTACGAGGAACACGAGGATCGCTGGCGGACACCGGGGTCGGTCACCTTCCGGGAGATCGTCCTCGAGGCGAAGACTCCGGAGGAACGGGCCCGGCGCCGGCCGGAGGCCGAGAAGATCGTCGCCGAGGCGCGGGGCGGGGCGGACTTCGGCAAGCTGGTCCAGGAGCACTCCGAGGCCGCCTCGAAGGCGGTCCTGGGGCGGATCGGCCCGATCGACCCGCGGGACCTGCGGCCGGAGATCGCCCGGACCCTGCTCGCGATGAAACCCGGCCAGGTCTCGGACCCGGTGGAGACCGCGGACGGGTGGCACATCCTGCTGCTCGAGGAGCGCGTCGACGAGAAGGTCGCCCCGTTCGAGGAGGTCCGCCGGGAGTGCGAGGACGCCGTCCGGGCGGAGAAGTTCGCGCCGAAGTTCGACGAGTACATCACCGGCCTGTGGAAGGCGGCGACGATCGAGGTCCGGCGGGCATACGCCGACCGCCTGCCGCCCCCGTGGAACGGGTATGTCACCCTGCGGGACTGAACTGCCTCTTCGTTCGTAGTAGGGTTTTCCTCCCGGGGGACCGGGGGGAGCGGGCCTTCCTCACGGAAGGCAAAGGAGAGGCGAAGATGCGCGAGGAGCACGGGGCGCGTCGCGGCCGCCAGCACGGGGGGGAAGGGTCCCGCCGCAAGGCGCCGCCTCCGCCGAAGACCCACGCCGAGGAGTACTACTACCTGAAGCAGATGAACGCCCGGACGCCGATGGTCGTCGTCTTCGCCGACGGAGAGGTCGTCCGGGGGCGGATCGAGTGGTACGACCAGGACTGCTTCAAGGTCCACCGGGACGGGGCTCCGAACCTGCTCGTTTTCAAGAGGCACGTGAAGTACCTCTACAAGGACGAGGCCGGGACCCGCGCGCCGGGAGACGCCTGATGGGAGACCGCGAGGTGGCACCCGGCCGGGCGGCGGGGAGCCCGGCCGCGAACGGCCGGCCGGTCCTCGCCGTGACCATGGGGGATCCCTGCGGGATCGGCCCGGAGATCGTTCTCCGCGCCCTCGCGGACGAGCGGGTCGCGGGGGTCGCCCGGCTGCTCGTGCTCGGAGACGAGGCCCACCTGCGCCGGGTCGCCCGGGACCTCCGGCTGCGCTGGCCCTTCGGGGCCGTCGTCCGGGAGCCCCCCGCGGGTCGCCGCTGGGAGCGTCCCCAGCTCCTCGACCTCGCCAACGTGCCGGCGGACGTCCTGCCCGGCCAGGTTTCCGCCGCGGCCGGGAAGGCCGCCGGCGAGGCGATCGAGCGGGCGGTCGCCCTGGCGATGGACGGGGCGGTCGACGGGATCGTCACCGGCCCGATCCACAAGGAAGCGCTCTCCCTCGCCGGGTACACCGATCCCGGCCACACCGAGATGCTGGCCCGTCTTTCCGGCGCGAAACAGGTCGGGATGATGTTCTGGGCCCCGTCCCTGGCCGTGGGGCTCCTGACCACCCACCTGGCGCTCCGGGAAGCGATCCGAAAGGTCCGGCGGGCCCGCGTGGCGCGGATGCTGCGGTTGTTCGACCGGGAATGGCGGCGTTTCTTCGGCGAGCCTCCCCGGATCGCCGTGGCCGGCCTGAACCCCCACGCCGGGGAACGGGGCCGATTCGGGGTGGAGGAACTCGAGGAACTGGTCCCGGCGATCGAGGAAGTCGCCGGGAAGGGGATGGCCGCCACCGGCCCCTGGCCGGCGGACACGGTCTTCCAGCGGGCGCTGGCCGGGGAGTTCGACCTGGTCCTTGCCCTCTACCACGACCAGGGGACGATCCCGGTCAAGCTCGCCTGTGGCCACGAGGCGGTCAACGTCACCGTCGGCCTGCCGTTCGTGCGAACCTCGGTCGATCACGGCACGGCGATGGACATCGCCGGCAAGGGGGTCGCCTCGCCCGAGAGCCTGGTCGCGGCCATCCTCGCCGCCGCCCGCCTGGTCGCCCCTCCGACCGTCTCCTGAGCCGGCCGGACGATCTCCCGGGCGAGCCGGGGGCCAAGGGGCCCGGTCACCCGCCACCCGGGGCTCAGTCCATCGTGAGCACGATCTTGCCGGCTTCCTGGGCCCGCTCGAGCGCCTCGTGGGCCCGCTCGAGGGGGTAGAGGTCCTCGATCAGGTCGGCGAGGGGCAGGCGCTGCTCGAGCTGGAAGCGGATCGCCTTCTCGAAAGGACCGCACCGGGATCCCTGGAGCCGGATCTCGTGGACCACGATCCGCGTGATGCCGAAGCTCGTCACCGAGTTCCCCGGGGTCGACTTCAGGCAGACCGTCCCCCGCGGACGCACCAGGTCGACCGCGGAGCAGATCCCCTGCACGAGGCCGGTCACCTCGACCACCACGTCGGCTCCCCGGCCCTCGGTCTCGGCGAGCACCCGGTCCCGCAGGGGCGAGCGGGCGAAGTCGAGGGGGTTCGGCGGCGGGATCCGGTGGGTGACGTCCCAGTGGAACGTCTCGATCCCCAGCCGTTCGAAGAGGGCGTCCCGCCGCCCGGTGCGGGTCACCGCCAGGACCCGGGCCCCGAGCCCGCGCGCCACCATGGCGACCAGGGAGCCGAGCCTCCCGGCCCCGAGCACGACCACGTACTCCCCGGGCTCGAGGGGACGCATCTCGAAGGTCTCGAGGGCGGCGGCCAGCGGCTCGATCAGCACCCCTTCCTCGAGGCTCATCTCCGGCGGCAGCTCGTGGAGCGCGCCGGCGGGCACGACGATCTCTTCCTGGTAGGCCCCGTCGTGGGAGATGATCCCGGTGACCGACCGCTTGAGGCAGTGGACCGGGATCCCCGCCGCGCACATCGCGCAGGGCTCCGGGTCGTTGCGGGCGAGGCAGTGGTTGTTGATCTCGGCGGTGACCCGCTTCCCGAGCCAGCGCTCGTCCTCCGGGCGAGCGACCTCGACCACCTCGCCGACCCACTCGTGGCCGAGCACGAGGGGCAGGGGTACGAGGTAGCGCCCGAGCCAGATCGCCAGGTCGGTCCCGCAGGTCCCCGCGCGCAGCACCCGCGCGCGGACCTCCCCGGGATGGAGCGGCTTGCGGGGGCGGTCGTGGATCTCCAGGTGGCGCGGGGCGACGAGCAGCGCGGCCTTCGGCATCGGTGGGTTCTCCTCGGCCCGGCCGGCGCGGTCCGGCCGAGAGGGTCCATTCTCGCCCACGCCGGCCTCCCCGGGAAGAGGAATCGTGCTCCCCGGGGCACAATGATGCCCACGGAACCCCGGGGGTGGCTTCCTGGAGAGGAGATGCAACCGATGGAGACCCCGGCCCACCTGGCCGCCACCGCGATCCGCGCCGTCATCGCCGGAGCGGACGCCCTCGCGCCGTTCCTCGGGGAAGGGTGTGCCCTCGAGGTGGGCGAGAAGGGAACCAACGACTTCGTCACGGCCGCGGACCTCGCCTCGGAGCGCGCGATCCGGGAGGCGATCCGCGGTGTCCACCCGGGCCACGGCATCCTGGGGGAGGAGGAGGCCGGGGCCGCCCTGGACGCTCCCGGGCCCACCTGGATCGTCGACCCCCTGGACGGGACGACCAACTTCATCCACGGCTTCCCTCCGTTCGCCGTTGCCGCCGGCTGCGCGATCGCGGGCCGGGTCGTCGCCGCCGCGATCGCCGCGCCCGCCCTGGGGGATCTCTGGTGGGGCGCCCGGGGCGCCGGGGCGTACGCGGCACCCCTCGCCACGGCGCGGCGGGTACCCCCGGAGTCCCTGGCCCGGGGAGCCGGGGGCCGGCGCCTGCGGACGACCGACCGGGCCGGGCTCGCGGGCGCCCTCGTCGCCACCGGCTTCCCGTTCCGGCGCCTCGAGCACCTGGAGGGCTACCTGGTCCAGTTCCGGGCCGTCCTGCGGGTCGCCGCCGGGATCCGGCGCTGCGGGTCCGCCTGCCTGGACCTTGCCTGGGTGGCGTCGGGGCGGCTGGACGGGTTCTGGGAGGAAGGACTCGGGCCGTGGGACCTGGCGGCCGGGTCGCTCCTCGTCGAGGAGGCCGGCGGGGTCGTCACCGACATCTCGGGCGGCCCGGCGTTCCTCGCCCGGGGCGACGTGGTCGCCGCCGCTCCCGGCGTTCACGGGGAGCTCCTGGCGGCCGTCCGCCCCCGCCCCGCGTAGGGCCGCGCCGGCAGGTGGCCCGGGCGCGCCGGGGCGTTCCTCAGGCGGATGCCTCCGCGAGGATCGATTCGATGCCGGCCCGGGCGATCGGGTGGTACCGGTCCTTCGCCTCCTCGAAGATCTCCCGGGCGAGGGCCCGGGTGTCCTCCCGGCCCACGAGGGCCTCGTAGAGGGGCTTCAGGTACTTCATCCGGCCGACGCCGAGCAGCACCTCCCGCACCCGCGGGAGCACCTCCGCGAAGCCGGAACGGGTGGCGAGGACGAGCCAGTTGACGAGGATCTCGTAGTTGCCGGAACGGGTCAGCCCGAACTCCGCGTCGAGACGGCGGCACGCCTCGACGCCGATCTCCCGCGGCAGGCTCTTCAGGAAGATCTGCCACTCCTCGGGTGACCAGTCCCTCGTTTCCTCGCGGGAGGGGAGCCGTCCCTCCTCCGTGAAGAGGCGCACCAGCTCCTCGACCCTCTCGAGGCGGTTCGAGTGGAACGTGGGACAGTTGTCCGGCAGGCCGGTCCCCTCGATCCACTCGTCGGCGCGGACCTTCCCGGCGACGCCGGGAAGGTGCTCGTCGAAGAACGCCCGGAACTCCTCCGTGGTGATCGACTGGAAGCGGAACGCCCGGATGTACTCGGCGAGGAACCGGTCCCACGCCTCGCGGCCGATCGTGCGCTCGACGAGCGTGAGGAAGAGGAAGCCCTTCTCGTAGGGAACGAGGGAATAGACCGAGTCGGGGTCGATCCCCGCGAGATCGGTGTGCAGCCGCGTGAACGGCGAGTCCATCCCGAAGCGCTCCATGTCCTCGAGCAGGGACCTGTACCCGATGACCGCGTGGAGGGCGGCGTACTCCTCCCCCTCGAGGGCCTCGAGGATCCTCCGCTCCGCGTAGACGGTGAAGCCCTCGTTCAGCCAGAAGTCGTTCATCGTGGCGTTGGTCACCAGGTTGCCGGTCCAGGAATGGGCGAGCTCGTGGGCGGCCACGTTGACGAGGGAGCGGTCCCCGGCCAGGAGCGTGGGCGTGAGGAAGGTGAGGCGCGGGTTCTCCATCCCGCCGTAGGGGAACGCGGGCGGGAGGACCAGCATGTCGAAGCGGTCCCACTCGTACGGCCCGAACAGCCGTTCCGCCTCGCGGAGCATGTCCCCGATCCCCGCGAACTCCCAGGCGGCCGCCTCGAGGACCTCCGGCTCGGCCCAGATGCGGCAGCGAGGATCGAGGTCCCGGGCCGCCAGGTGGCCGACGGCGAGGGCCAGCAGGTAGCTGGGGATCGGCTGCGGCATCTCGAAACGCCACGTGCGCGTCCCCGGCCTGGGGCCGGGGTCGTCGCCCACGCTCGCCGCGGACATCACGGCGACCAGGGGCTCCGGGACGGTCACGTTGGCCGTGTACCGCACCCGCACCCGGGGGCTGTCCTGGAGCGGCACGATCGTCCGCGCATGGATCGGCTGGCACTGGCTGAAGACGTAGGGGTGCTCCCCGCCGGCCGTCATCGCCGGCGAGAGCCACTGGAGGGCGATGGCCCCCGGCGAGGTGCGATAGCGGATCTTCACCCTCGCCGTCGGCTCGGCCCTCTCGATCCGCAGGGGTGTCCCGAGAACGGGGTCCGGGGATCCCGCGGACCACGCGAGGTCCCGGCCCTCGCCGTCGGTCACCTTGAGGATCTCCAGGTCCCGGCTGTCGAGGACCAGCGATCCCCCCCGGGGCTCGTCGAAATGAAGCGTCACCGCGGCGTCGACGACGTGGGCCTCGAAGTCGAGGTCCAGGTCCAGGTGGAGATGACGGGTGGTCCCGTGGGCGGGATCGAAGAACGAGTGCGGATCGGGTCGGGACATGACGGACTCCTCCGGCAACGGCCCCGGCGGGGGGCGCGGGACGGCCATCATGCCGCCCCGCGGGAGGTGCGTCCAGCAGGGTCCCGGGTGGCCCCGGCGGCCCTTCGAACACTAGATTTTCCGGGGGATCTCGGGAGGGGATTCGCTTGTCCGGCAAGGATCGCCAGGGATTCCAGGGCCGGGAGGGCGCGGCGCTCGACCCCCGCCTCCTCCAGCGGGCCGTGGAACAGGCCCCCGCCTCCGTGGTCATCACGGACGCGGACGGGACGATCGCGTGGGTCAACCCGTGGTTCTGCCGGACCACCGGGTACTCTCGCGAGGAGGCCCTCGGGAAGACCCCGCGCATCCTCAAGTCCGACATCCACCCGGCGTCGTTCTACGAGGAGATGTGGCGGACGATCTCTTCCGGCCGGACGTGGCACGGGGAGCTCTGCAACCGCCGGAAGGATGGTTCGCTCTACTGGGAGCACGCGACGATCTCTCCCGTGCTCGATGCGGAGGGCCGGGTCACCCACTACGTGGCGGTCAAGTTCGACGTGACGGCGCGCCACCGGGCCCAGGAGGAGCTGGCGGAGAGCGAGCGGCGGCACCGGACCATCGTCGAGACGATGATGGACGGGCTGCTCATCGTCGACGAGCGGGGCCGGGCCCTGTTCGTCAACCCGGCTGCCGCCCGGATGCTCGGGCTGCCCGCGGGAGAACTGATCGGCCGGGACCTGACGGAGTTCGTCCGCCCCGGGCACGAGCGCGTGATCGAGGAGGAGCGGGCCCGCCGCCGGGCCGGGCTCGCCAGCACCTACGAGCTGCCGATCCGGACCGCCACGGGAGAGGATCGGCTGTTCCTCCTGAGCGCGGCTCCCCTCGCCTGCCGCGACACCGACGAGAGGCGAACGGTCATCGTCGTCCGGGACGTGACGGAGCAGCGCCGGGAGGACGAGGAACTGCGCCGAGCGCGGGAAGAGGCGATCGCGGCGTCCCGGGCGAAGACCGAGTTCCTCGCGAACGTCAGCCACGAGATCCGCACCCCGATGAACGCCATCCTCGGCCTCTCGGCCCTCCTCCTCGACAGTCCCCTCGACCCGGAGCAGCGGGAGCACGTCCGGGACATCCGCGCGGCGGCCGAGGGGCTACTCACCCTGATCGGGGACATTCTCGACGTGTCGCGGCTGGAGGCGGGACGCTTCGAGTTCCGGGAGGTGGCCTTCCGCCCCCTCGAGGTCCTTGCCGAGGTGGCGCGGATCCTGCGGCCCCGGGCCCGGGGAAAGGGGTTGCACCTCGGGACCCGGTTCGACGGCGGCGAAGAATGCGTGCTCCTCGGGGATCCGTGGCGCCTGCGGCAGGTCCTGATCAACCTGGTCGGCAACGCGGTCAAGTTCACGGACGAGGGGGCGGTCCAGGTCGAGCTGCGTCTCGTTCCCGAGGAGGGTGGCCGCTGCCGCCTGCGCCTCGAGGTCCGGGACACGGGCCCGGGAATCCCGCCGGAGGTGGGGGCGCGGATCTACGAGCCGTTCCGCCAGGCGAACGGTGCCCCGAACCGCCGCCACGGGGGGACGGGTCTCGGGCTCGCGATCACCCGGCGGCTCGTCGAGCTGCAGGGGGGAACGATCTCCCACGAGAGCGAGCCGGGGTGGGGGACGGTCTTCCGGGTCGAGATTCCCTACCGCGTGGGGAAGGTCGAGCAGCTCCGGGACCGGGAGACCAGCGTGGCGGGTGAACTCGCCGCGCAGCCCGCCAACCCTCTTAGGGTGCTGCTGGTGGAAGACCACCCGGTCAACGCCAAGGTCGCCGCGCGGCTGCTCGAGCGGCGCGGTCACCGGGTGACGGTGGTCGGGGACGGCCGCGAGGCGCTCGAAGAACTGCGCCGGGAGGGGACCGCGATCGACGTCGTGCTGATGGACGTGCAGATGCCCGGCATGGACGGGCTCGAGGCGACCCGCCGGATTCGCGCGGGGGAGGCGGGGGAGACGGTTCGTCGCGTGCCGATCGTGGCGCTGACCGCCCACGCGATGCGGGAGGACGAGGAACGGTGCCTCGCCGCCGGCATGGACGCGTACCTGGCGAAGCCCCTCGACCCGCAGGCTCTCTTTCGCGCGGTGGAGGGGCTCGCACGGGTCGCGGAGATGGCCGGCGACGTTGCCGGGGGCGCCGGCGAGGGAGGACGCCGATGATGGGTGCGGGGACGCCGAAGGGCGGAGACCTGGCCAGCCGGATCCTGCAGGAGACCCTGGAGCTGCTGCCGGCCTCGGTCGTCGTCACCGACCCGATGGCCCGGATCCTCTACGTGAATCCCTGGTTCTGCCGGACCAGCGGGTACACGCGCGACGAGGTGCTGGGCCAGACGCCGGCACTGCTCAAGTCGGGGGTCCATCCTCCCGAGTTCTACGAGCGGATGTGGAAGACGATCCTGGACGGCCGCGTCTGGCAGGGCGAGATCTGCAACCGCCGGAAGGACGGCTCCCTCTACTGGGAGGTTGCGACGATCGCGCCCGTCCTGGACGAGGACGGCCGGACCGCGTTCTTCGTCGCGGGCAAGTTCGACATCACGGAGAAGAAGCGGGCGGAGGAGGCCCTCGAGCAGCGGGAACGAACCCTGCGGGCCCTGGTCGAGACCATGATGGACGGGCTCCTCATCATCGACCACGAGGGAGCGGTCGAGTTCGCAAACCCGGCGGTGGCGACGATTACCGGGCTGCCGCTGGAGGAGATCGTCGGCAGGAACGCCTTCGAGTTCATCCTTCCCCGTTACCGCCACGTGATCGATGAGCAGGTGCGGCGGCGACAGGCCGGTCTCTCGAGCACGTACGAGCTCGGAATTCGCACGGCGCGAGGAGAGGAGCGGACGCTCCTGGTCAGTGCGACACCACTGCCGGACCGGGAGGGAATGATCGGGCAGTCGGTGCTGGTCATCCGGGACGTCACCGACCAGAAGCGCCAGGAGGAGGAATTGCGCGCGGCCCGCGACGGTGCCCTTGCCGCGGCACAGCTGCGGACCGAGTTCCTGGCCAACGTCAGCCACGAGCTGCGCACCCCGATGAACGCGATCGTCGGCCTTGCCGAGATTCTCCGGGGAGAGGAGCTCTCGCCCAAGGTGCGCGACACGGTGGAGGACATCCGAAGGGCCGGCCGTGACCTGCTGCGCCTGATCGATGATCTCCTCGACTTCTCGCGGATCGAGGCGGGGAAGATGGAGTTCGAGGAGAAGCCGTTCTGCCCCCAGGAGATCCTGGTCGAGATCGTCCAGTTCTTCCGGCCGATGGCGGAGCGGAAGGGACTCCGGCTCGAGAGCCGGCTCGAAGGAGAGAGCCACGGAACGCTGGTCGGGGATGCAAAGCGCTTCCGCCAGGTGCTCGTCAACCTGGTTGGCAACGCCGTGAAGTTCACCGAGTCGGGATACGTCGACGTGCGGCAGGTGGTTCGCCGGAGGGAGGACGGCGAGGGCTGGTTGCTGCATCTCGAGGTCGCGGACACCGGCCCCGGGATTCCCGCGGAGATCGGCGAACAGATCTTCGAACCGTTCCGGCAGGCGGACGGCTCCCTCACCCGTCACCACGAGGGGACGGGGCTCGGCCTGGCGATCACGAGGAAGCTGGTCGAGATGCAGGGTGGGACGATTTCCTTCGAGAGCACTCCGGGGCGCGGCACGGTTTTCCGGGTGGAGATTCCGTACCGGGCGACCGATGCCGGGCGCCCGGCGGGTGAACCTGGCGAGGGATTCGTCGTCCTCGTCGTCGAGGACAACCCGGTCAACCGGAAGGTCGCCGGCCGCCTCCTCGAGAGGAAGGGATACCGGGTTCGTTACGCGGAAAACGGGGCCCTTGCCCTCGAGCTGCTCCGCGAGGAGCCGGTCGATCTCGTCCTGATGGACATCCAGATGCCCGAGATGGACGGGCTCGAGGCGACCCGCCGGATCCGGGCGGGGGAGGTCGGTGACGAGCTGCGCCACGTGCCGATCGTCGCGCTGACCGCCCACGTCAGCGAGGACGATCGCCGCCGGTGCCAGGAGGCCGGCATGGATGCCTTCCTGAC
>CAYQTA010000080.1:0-16404 GCA_964420365.1 uncultured Acidobacteriota bacterium
TCTCGCGGGGGCGGCCCCGAGAGGCGGGCGATCGCGTCGGCGAGGCGGGCGCGGAGCTCGTCGGCCCGTCCCTCCGCCCACCCGGGGCCGTAACGCCGCCGCCCCAGCCACCGGCGGACGAGGGTCGGCAGTCGGCGGGGACCGGCCTCGCCGCCGGGCACCCACTCGCCGGTCTCCCCGTCGACGTAGCCGATCGCCCTCGGGTTCACGACGACCCCCTCCCGGACCTCCGCGAGGATCTCGCGGGCCGCTTCCCGGGCCGCGGGCGTGCCCCTCCCCTCGCGCAGCAGGCGCTCGAGGGTCGCCGCGTAGCGCCAGTCGTCGATCCCCTCCCGCGCCGCCTCCCAGTCCCGGAGGAAGCTCCGCGAGCCGTCCGGGTTCTCGACGCTGGCGTACTTCCGGGTCCAGAACATCAGCCGCTCGATCCCCAGCCGCCACGGCAGGAACCCGGAGAGCACCCGGGTCGGCAGCGGGCGGTTCCCGTAGACGTTCACGTAGGTGGCGTAGACGTCCCCGGCCTCCCGGGTCCGCTCCGCGGTCTCCGGGCCCAGGTAGCGGTTGACGTAGCAGCGGGTGTCCAGCTCCGGTTCGAGCAGCAGGGCGGGCTCGTCGGCGACCGGGGGAAACCACCACTTCTCGGGGTCCGGCTCGGAAACCGTCGGCTCGTTGCAGGTGATCATCGCGTCGACCCGGGCCTCCTCGGCGGCCCGCAGCATCGTGATCGCGAGCCGCATGGCGCCCCGCGAGTGGTGCGGTTCGTCGATCAGCCAGTAGAAGGCCCCGGGCCAGTCCTCCTCCCGGGCGATCTCGCCGAGGCGCGCGAGGGCGGCAACCCAGGCCCCGTACGCCCGCCGGCCGTACCGGGTCTCCGGGTACGCCCGCGGGTCCGGCACGGGCCAGTACTCCCCCTTCTGGTGGGGAACGCCGGTCACCGGTTCCCGGTCCGCGAAGAACGCCCGGTAGCCGGCGTTGAAGTCGAGCCGCTTCAGCTCCCCGAGCGGAGAGACGATTCCCGCCCGCCGGAGGGCCGCGGGAACCGAGGTCACGAAGTGCTGGTACGTCATCACGCAGACCGGCTGCCGCAGGGCCAGCCCGGCCGCGCGGGCGCGCCGCACCGTCTCCCGGACCTCGCGAAAGTCACCGGGGAACGTGACCCGCTCCCCCTCGATCCGGGGAACCTCCCGCTTCGCCCAGCCGGGACTGACGCAGACCGTCGTCATCCCGTGCTCCCGCGAGTCGGCGAACGTCTCGCCGCCGCGGGGCCAGTCGTCTCCGTGGAGGAAGACGGCCGCGGGCACCGGGTCGAGCACGAACGGGCGCACGGTCACCTCGAGGGGCAGGCGGGCCAGCACCTCCCCTCCCGTCCGCAGGCTCAGCTCGCCGCGGAAGAGCCCGGCGGGCGCGTCCTCCGGCACGTGAACCGTCACCCAGAACTGCCGGCAGCCACCCGCCGGCACGTCCACCGGTCCCGGGGGATCGAGCCACCCGGGATGACGGGGATGCTCCGCGAGCCGGGGCCAGCGGCGGAGCGGCTCGATGTAGCGGGTGACGCGGATCTCGACGACCCGGTCGGACGGCAGCACGGCGCCGCCCGGGCCGGCGAGGTCCGAGGCGACCAGCTCGACACCGGCGAGAACGCGGGGCGCGAAGACCCCGACGCTCGCCGGCTCGAACTCGCCCCGGGCGGCGGCGAGGCGCACCGGACGGCCGACCTCCCCGGCGGACGGAACGTCCTCCAGCCAGATCGGCCTCCACCACTCCCGCGAGAAGAGGACGACCCCCTCCGGGGCGGCGGGCAGCCCCTTCCGGCATCCACCGGAGACCAGCAGGAACACGAAAACCAGGAGAATGACGCCGCCGTGTCGATGCCGCATGTCGGGCTCCGGGAAACCGGGAAGCGCGCGCGTTCCCGGCACAGGGTGGTACGATATCGAAACTCTGCCCCGGATGTCGTCCGCGGCGGGAAGGTGCCCACCCCGGGAACGCAACGGCCCGGGAGGGTGCGAACGCGACCGGAAGCTGGTCCGGTTCTTGCTTTCCGGATCGACGCCCAGGAGAGGACCTGCCCGATGCGCACGCCCGCCAGGATCTGCCTCCTCCTCGCGCTGGCCTCCGTCGCCGGTCCGGTCGCCCCTGCTGCCCCTCCCGCTCCCGTCCCCTGCCGCCTCGTCTCCGCCCCGACCTTCCAGGCCACGACGACCTTCCGGGTCCGGGCAACACGGTTCGGCCTCGGCACGTCCCGGACCGTTCGCGTCACGGCGAAGGTGGCCGGGCTCAGCGGCATCCTCGACGTCGAGCTCAATCGGCCGGTGAAGCCGCTCCTCGGCGTTCGCCGGCTCGGCATCCGCGTCCGCCTGCTCGACGACGAGGGGCACCTCGTCGATACCCTGGAGGCCGAACTCCCGGCCGGGGTGAAATCGTTCCACCTGCCGGTGGCCTTCCCCGCCCCGGGCCGCTACCGGCTCGTCCTCGGCAACGACGACCTGGACGCCTCTCCCGCCACCTGCTCGATCCGGCCCGGCGGAGAGGTCCACCTCGACGTCGTTGCCGGACGCCCGGGCAACGTCGCGGCGGTGCCCGGCGCCCCGCTCGTCAACTGACTCGGTCGCGCTCGACGACCTCGACCAGCTCCCGGTACCGGAAGCAGGGCACGACGTGGTCCATCACCATGCCGGTCGCCTGCATGTGGGCGTAGACGACGACCGGACCGACGAACCGGAACCCGCGGGCCCGCAACTCCCGGCTGATCTTCCGCGAAAGGGCCGTCTCCGCGGGCACGTCCTCGTCCCGGCGCCAGTGGTTCACGATCGGGGCCCCGTCGACGAAGCGCCACATCCACCCGGCGAATGATCCCTCCGCGTCCCGGACGTCGAGAAACGCCCTCGCGTTCGCGATCGCGGCCTCGATCTTTCTCCGGTTGCGTACGATCGAGGCGTCCTCCATCAGCCGCGCGACCCGCCGCTCCCCGAACCGCGCCACCCGCTCGGGATCGAACCCGGCGAACGCCCGCCGGAACGCCTCCCGCTTCCGGAGGATCGTCAGCCACGAGAGCCCCGCCTGGAAGGTCTCCAGCACGAGGAACTCGAAGAGCCTTCGGTCGTCCCGGACCGGGACGCCCCACTCCTCGTCGTGGTAGCGCAGGTAGAGGGGATCGTCCGTCACCCACCCGCAGCGCGGCCTGCCGTCGGGACCGACCTTCATCCGTCGCACCTCCCGCGGCCATCGTACAGGAGCCCGCACCCGTTGCGCCGCGGGCACGGAAGGACGTAGCTTCGCCGCGATGCGAATCCTCTTCCTCGGCCCGGCCTCGTCCTGGCACGTCACCCGGTGGGCGCTCCGGTTCCGGGAGATGGGCCACGAGGTGACCCTCGCCTCGATGCACCGCGTCCCGGTCGAGGTCCGGGAGATCACGGTTCCCCTCGTCTCGAACCCGACCGACGGCGCGACCTCCCCCGCCGTCCTCCTGGCCGCCGCGCTCCGTGCCCGCCGCCTGGTGGCCGAGCTCCGTCCCGACGTGGGGCTCGCCTACTACATGACCAGCTACGGCCTGGTCGCCGCGCTGTCCGGCATGCGCCCGTACGTGGGGGCCGCCGCGGGCGGGGACGTCCTCGTCGACGCCTTCGATCCGCCTCTCCGCCGCGTCGTCAACCGTGTCGTCCTCGCCCTCGCCCTCGGACGGTGCTCGGGAATGCTCTGCTGGGCGCCCCACGTGGCCGACCGGCTCTCCGATCTCGGGTTTCCCCGGGAACGGATCCTCGTCCGACCGCGGGGGGTCGACCTCGAGGAGTTCGCGTACCGGCCCCCGTCCGCCGATCCGGCGCGTCCACTGCGCATCTTCTCCATCCGGCTCTTCAAGCCGCTCTACCGGGTGGAGACCCTGGCGGAGGCCCTCGTGGACCTCGGCCGGCGAGGGGTCGCCTTCGAGGCAACCCTTGCCGGGTGGGGACCGGACCGGGAACGGATCGAGACGATCGTCCGCGAGGGCGGCGTGGGAGACCGCGTGGACTTCCCCGGGAAGATCCCCCCCGCACGGGTCCCGGCGGCGATGGCGGCGGCGGACGTCTACGTGAGCACGTCGTCGACCGACGGCGCCTCGGCCGCCCTGTTCGAGGCGCTCGCCGTCGGGCTCTTCCCGGTGGTCTCCGACATCCCGGCGAACCGGGCCTTCCTCGAGGAAGGGAAGACCGGGCTCTTCTTCCCGGTGGGTGACGCGGCCCGGCTCGCGGACCACCTCGCGGCGCTGGCCGCCGACCGGGAGCGAATCGTCCGCGGCGTCGAGGCCGCCCGCGACCTGGTGCGCGAGCAGCTCGACTACGATCGCAACCTCGAGCGGATCGCGGCCTTCCTCGAGGACACCGCCCGCAAGGGCTGAGGACCGTCAGGGATCCCGGAGCAGTTCCAGGAGGCCGGAGAGGTCGGTCACGTGGACGTCCGACCGGCGGGTCAGCTCCCCGAGCAGCCGCCGGTACCACTCCCGGACCTCGGGAGTCTGGCGGGAGAAGTAGTTCGGGTGGAGGTTGACGACGACCGCCCGGCCGAGGTCGCGGGCCCGGTCCGCGACCCGGCGAACCCACTCGATCGCCTCGTCGCCGTCGAGCCCCAGCCCGGTCACCGAGAAGAGGGTCGAGTCCATCACGTGGAGCGGGACCTCGACGAGCCGGCCCCGCAGGCGGCGGGGCTGCGCGAGCGGATGGGTCTCCGGGTCGAGGTGGGTCCGGTCCATCACCGTCGAGTCGTACCGCCCCCCCGCCGCCTCGAGCCCGTCGAGCACCTCCCGCGTCAGGCGCAGGTAGTGCATCCGCACCCCGGCGATCGCCCGGCCGGCGATCTTCCCGAGCTCCCGGAGCTCGGCAGCGAGGCCCTCGGCGTCGTCCGGGGTCTGCCCGTGCAGGCCGATCTCCCGCCCGGCCGCGGCCAGCTCGCGGATCACCGGGGCCGCCCGTCCCGGCCGGTAGGCGATCCCGAGACCGGGGCGCATCGCGAAGAACCAGGTGCTCGGCACGCCCGCCCGGCGTTCCTCCTCGAGGAGGTCCCCGATCACGTCCCACCGGTCGATGCCCACGCAGGCGAGGCCGAGACCGATCCACTGGTCCAGGCACCGCAGCGGGCGAAACCGGCCCCGGGCGAGGTTCTGCCGGACGGCGTTCCAGCCCTGGCGGAGCAGGAACCCGTCGACGACGTGGTCCCGGAGCCCCAGGTGGTCCACGTCGTGGCTGAGGACGAGCGCCCAGCGCTTCCCGGCGGGCAGGTCGAGCGCCAGCTCGGGGCTCGTCGGTTCCTCCGGGTAGCCGACGCCGGGCCGCCGGCCCGCCATGCCGCTCCTCATCGAGATCGCCTCACGCGGGCATCCCGCGAACGCCGAAGTAGCTGAAGATCCGCCGGACCATCCGCCCGAGGTCCTTCTCCGGGCCCTCGAAGCGGAAGCGGCGCGTCCGCGCGTTGAAGAACGAGCCCCGCTCCGGGAACGACTCCTCGTCCAGGTAGATCCGCAGGCACCGCTCCCCCGGGCAGGTCGCGGCGGGATCCAGGTCGAAGAAGAGGGTCGCGCTCCCCGGCTCCCCCGGCTTCCAGCGCGCGTGGAAGCGGGTCTCCGTCCGCTCGACCACGTCCAGCCGGATCCCGAGCTCCTTCGCTACCTCGAGCATCCGGTCGAAGATCTCCCCGAGCCGCCGGAGGCGCTCCTCGTCCGTCACCGGTTGCCGGTACGGCTGCTTGATGATTTTTGCCGGGATCCCGACCGCCATGCAGTTGTCCGGGAACTCCCCCCGGAGAAGCGCCTTCGCGCCGATGATCACGTCGTCGCCGATCCTCGTGCCCGGCATGATGAAGACCCGCCACGGGATGTAGACCCGGTCGCCGATGACGACGTCCCCGGTCTGGAACGGGAACCCCTCGAGGTACGGCAGGAACGAGCCGTGGGTGAAGATGTGAGTCGCCCCCCCGATGCTGACGTCGTCGCCGATGATCACCTTCTGCCCGCAGTCGATCCAGCAGAGGGGACAGATGTACGAGTTCACCCCGACCGAGATCTCCGACCGTGGGAAGAACGGTTCCTTGCCGTTGACGATCGTCAGGGAGCCGATCTTCGAGTAGTCCTTGAGGGTCACCCTTCCCGCCCGCATCAGGGTGAGGGGGTGGAACCGGACCCAGCGCCCGATCTCGATCTCGTCCGCGATCACCACGGAGAGCGGCCCGAGCCGCGCGTGGTCGCCGATCCGGCGGATCTTCCCGTGAAGCACCATCCCGAACCCGATGTGCACCCCCGGCCCGACGTCGACGCCGCGGCGCCGCAGCCACCAGGTCTTGACGAAGCTCGGGAGGAAAGAGAACAGCAGCGCCTTGAGCATCGGGCTCCCCGGGCCGGCCCAGCGCGCCCCGCCCGCGATCACCGGCCCCCGGGAACCATACTTCCGGCCGCTCGCCGCGGGCAACACGGCGCCGCGGGAAACGGGCAGGGGAGCGCGGCGCTTCGCGCCGCCCGGGTCGCCTGCCGGCGACCCCAAGAGGAAACCCGCATCGCCCCCCGGTGACCCCTGCGCGATGCGCGTCACGGGGGTTTCGATGGGGACTGCAGGGGGGACCGGCAGGCCGCCCGCACGTGATCCAGGGGTGATGCGTCAGGGGGAGCGGCGGGCGGGCGGGCGGTGGCGGCTCGTGACCGGCCGGTGGCGGCGGATCGGCCGCCCCCGGATCGTGCGGGGAACCGGGCCCGCGGGGCCCAGGTGCCGGGACGACCGGCCGACGTACCCGCCCGGCGGATCTCCCCTCCCCACGCCCCGGTCGTGCTCCACCGGGGCCATGCCTGGCAGCAGGTGCGGGTGGACCGTGCCACCGGCATCCCCCTCCGTCGAACCACCCTCGCCGGGTTCCTTCCGCACGACGCACCAGGGCCATCCGCAGCGCGTCCCGCAGGTCCAACCGCTCCACGTGCTCCACCCGGGCTCGGCCAGCGCCTCGCGGCGACGGCGGTGATCCTCGCCGGCCGCCCGGACGACCACGGTCCCCGCCGTGACCCCGGTCGCCGAGGCCATGCCCCCGTAGACGACCGTCGGCGGAGGGGCCATCCATGCACCGTCACCGGCGTCGATCCAGGTCCCGGCCGGCGCGCCGGCCCGCCCGAGAACGCTGATCCGCGGGTGCCGCGGCAGGTCGTCGTTGGTGATCACCCGGGGCGTGGAAGGGGCAGGACGCGCCGCGGGCCCGGTGGTCGGGCTCGGCGGGTCCGCGGCGCGCGTGCCCGTCCCGCCGGCCAGGAGGAAGGCGGAAAGGCCGGCGAGGAGCGAAAGGAGTGCCTGGAGTGGGAGGCGACGCATGCCTTTCGTGTACGGCGAGCCGTCCGCCCGCACAACTCAGGGGCAGGCACCCGGGTTCGCGTTCGTCCGCTCCCGCCCGGCCGAGTCCCGCCCGAGGCTGCCGCCCCGGTAGCAGGCGAGGGAGACCCCCCGGACCAGCCACGTGAATGCCTCCCCGACCGGCGGGCGGTCCGGGTCCTCGAAGACCAGGTCCGCGGGGCGCGGGTCCTCCCGGCACTCCCCGAGGTCCCCGGAGGCGAGGACCGACGCCCGTCCCCGGGTGACGTCGTACTGGTCGGCCCCGGGGGCCGGCTCCCACGTGAGCCGGGAGGGAGCATCTCCGGAAACCAGGAGGCCGGTCGCCTCGCCGGGAACCGTCTCCGCCGCGAGCGCCCCCGCGCAACCCGGGGGCGGCTCGAAGGCGGCGAGAAGGGCGATCCCGGCCGCGTTCATGAAGATCGTCGGCTCGTTCGTCACGTAGTCGGCCCGGTCGTCGTGCCAGACCGCGTAGTCCGACTGGAACGGGGCATACGGATCCGGCCCGTCCAGGGTGATGTCCTGGTCCTCGAACTCCCGCCGGGTGACCGGCCCCTCGGTCCAGTACCCCACGAGTTCCGGCTGGCCCGGGTTGAGGGCCGGGTCGGCGACCTGGTGGTGCGGATGACGGGGCCACGTGCTCCCGGCACCGTTCACGAACGACACTCCCCACGGGTTGCGCCCGAGGAGGTAATCCCGTTGCCGCCGGGCGAGGTCCCGGTACCGGGAGCTCCCGGAAAGACGCTCGTGCCACAGGGCGAGCAGGCCGGCCCCGGCAAGGTCGACCCCGCATCCCCACCACGGCTCGGAGAGAGCCTCGCGGAACGGGTGGCGGGCCGAGAGATCCTCGTAGTTGTCGAGCTCTTCCGCGAGCCAGTCGGTCGCCTCGTCCCGGTAACCGGGATCGTGGCCCCCGAGGCGCGCCTGGGCCACGGCGTGAAGGGACCCGGCGGAGAAGGACCAGGCGTGTCCCATCTCCCGGGCCCATCGCAGGGCCTCGTCGTGCCAGGACGCCTCCCCGGTCAGGATCCACAGCTCGGTCGCCCCGACCCCGAGGTCGTCCTTCCACGTGTCCTCGTACCCGTCGAACGTCTTCCGCTGAACGGCCTTCCGTTCCGAGCCCCACCGGTAGAGGTCGATCGCCGCCTGGCGGGCCCGGTCGGCGAGGGCCGGGTCGTACCATGGTTCTCCCTCGCGACCGAAGATGCCGGCGGCGAGGGCCAGGGCCCCGGCCGCGCGCCCGGCCACGTTCGCCCCCTTCCCGCTGCGGCACGCCCAGGCCGTGCGGTGCCGGAGGCGCGGGTCGTCGCTCGCGTCGTCCCCCTCCGGCATGCGCCACTCGCCGTGGTCGGACTCGTCTCCGAGCTGGAAGTAGAACGCCCCCGCTTCGCCGTCCCACGCCCGGAGCAGCCAGTCGACGCCGATCCGCGCCTCCTCGAGTACCTCCGGGATCCCGTCCCCATCCGCGTCGGAGAAGGCCCCCGGGTGCTCGTCGAAGGCCACGAGGAGCAGCAGCGTCGTCGCCGCCTCCTCCCCGGTGAACAGGAGGTAGTCCCCGGCATCGTGCCAGCCCCCCTGGAGGTTCACCGGCTGGCCGTCCCGGGGACCGCCGTCGGCGATGGCATGGTTGAGGTGACAGGGGCCGTGCATTCGCGGAGACGTGTCGCCGCACCGCTGGACCTCGAAGAAGCGGAGGCTGACCGGGACGACGTGGGCGAGCGCATCGGCCGCCACGCGGAACGGTGGCGAGACGGCCCGGGGAGCCTCCGGGTCTCCGAGAACGATCTCGTATTCTCCGGGGCCGGCGAGCGAGGCCAGGTCCAGCTCGAAGACGTGGGAGAAGCTCCCGTACGGCCCCCGGTCCGCCCCGACCGATCCCGTGAGGGCCGTCTCGCCGGTGGCAACGTCCCGCACGAGGAACGGCTCCCCGGCCAGGTTCTCGTCGGCCAGCGCCAGCGCGATCTTCGTCTCGCCCGGAAGCCAGCCGACCTGGTCGACCCGCAGGTACGTCGCGGCCCTCCCGGGCAGCGGGGCCGCGAGCAGCAGGAGCAGGAAGACACCGCGGAGGACCGGGTGAAGCTCGATACGTCCCATGAAATCGCCGTCCTTCCGCGCCCCGCACCCGTGCCCCATCGAAGAATACGCCCGCACGGGGGGGCGCGCCGCCCCCGCACGGGCCGCGGGATCCCGTCAGCGCCGGGGCGGGTGGAGGTAGCGGGCGAGGAAGTCCCGGATCTCCTTCCGGGACTCCCGGGCGAGCAGGGTGTCCATCCGGTTGAAGCTGTGCCCCCCGGGAGCGTCCCGGTAGATCCGGTACTCGAAGTCCTTCCCCGCCGCCTTCAGCGCCTGGACCAGGTGCTCCACCTCGACGACGTGGACGTCCCGGTCGTTGGTGTTCGCGTGGATCAAGAGGGGGATCCGCAGCTTCTCGGCGTTCCAGCAGGGGGACCGGCGCCGGTACTCGTCGACGTCCTCGTGGGCGGTCTTCCCGATGTGGTAGGGGGCCGAGTAGAGGGCCCGGTAGTCGTCGGTCTGGTAACCCATCCGGGCGAGCAGGTCCGAGACCGGCACCCCGGCGTAGGCACAGAGGAACTTGTCGGGATGGTCGAACGCCGCCATCAGGGCGATCAGGCCGCCGTGGGACCAGCCGAGGATCCCGACCCGTTTGCCGTCCACCTGGGGCAGCGTCCGGACGGCCCAGTCCCGGGCCGCGATGACGTCGTCCACCTCGAGCCCACCGTAGTCGATCGACTCCTGGTACTCGCGCCCGTACCCCGTCGAGCCCCGGTACTCCGGGGCGACGACGACGTAGCCCTCCGCCATCAGCTCCCGCACGACGTGGGTGTAGTAGGTCGTGAAGTCCCCGTGGACGCCCCCGTGGGGGAACAGCAGGAGCGGCAGCCTCTCTCCCGGCTTCCGGTCCCGGGGAGTGAAGACGTAGGCCCACATCTTGAAGGGGTGCCGCTCGTTGGCGATCCCGTAGGTCTCCTCGGCCCGGGGGTTCGGCACCGTCGGGATGAACACCTTGTCGATCTCGGCGACGTCCCCGACCCGCTCGAACCACAGCACGTCGTCGACCTTCTTGAGCAGCCGGTCGAGCGTGTACTCGAGCCCCTCCACCCGCCTCTCCAGCGCGTCGAGCCGCTGGCCCACCGGGTCGCACGGCGGAACCGGGGGTGCCGGCGGGCCCGCGAGCGCCACCGGGAGCGCCATCCCGAGAAGGACCGCCACCACGGGGCCGAGCGGCCACCGGTCGGCGTTCACCGCCGTCCGTCGATCTCCGCGCATCGTCGCTCCTCCATGGGCCGGCCGGTCCCGGCCGCGCCGGTCCATTGTCCTTCGCCCGGGGGCTTTCCGCGAGACCGCGGCGGCCCCCCGTCCCCCCCGGCCCTATAATCCGCGGCATGTTCAGGAAGCTGCTCGTCGCCAACCGCGGGGAGGTCGCCGTCCGGATCGCCCGGACCTGCCGCAGGCTCGGCGTCTCCCCCGTCGCCGTTCACTCGGAGGCGGACGCCGGGGCCCCCTGGCTCGAGGCGTTCGACGAGGCGATCTGCCTCGGTCCCTCCCACCCCGGCCGTTCCTACCTCGACCAGTCCGCCGTGCTGCAGGCGGCGGTCCAGGCCGAGGTCCAGGCGATCCACCCCGGCTGGGGGTTCCTGGCGGAGAACGCCCTGTTCGCCGCCCGGGTACGCCAGCTCCGGATCGCCTGGGTCGGCCCGACGCCGGGGGCGATCCGGATGATGGGCGACAAGGCCCTCGCCCGGGAGACGATGGCGCGGGCCGGCCTGCCGACGATCCCGGGCTCCGACGGGCTGGTCGCGGACGTCGGGGAAGCGAAGCGACTCGCGGACGACATCGGCTACCCGGTGCTCCTCAAGGCGACCGCCGGCGGGGGCGGCAAGGGGATGCGTATCGTCCGGCAGCCGGGGGAGCTCGAGGCCGCCTTCACCGAGGCGAGCCGGGAGGCGGAGGCCTCGTTCGGCAACCCCGGCCTCTACATGGAGAAGTTCATCGAGCACGGCCGGCACATCGAGTTCCAGGTGCTCGGCGACACGTTCGGAGCGGCCGTCCACCTGGGAGAGCGCGAGTGCTCGGTCCAGCGCCGGCACCAGAAGCTGGTCGAGGAGGCGCCGAGCCCTGCCCTCGACGACGAGCAGCGCCGGGAGTTCGGCGCGAAGGTCGCCCGGGCGGTCGCCGCCCTCGGCTACGTCGGCGCCGGCACGATGGAGTTCCTCCGGGGGCCGGACGGATCCCTCTACTTCATGGAGATGAACACGCGGCTCCAGGTGGAACACCCGGTCACCGAGGAGATCACCGGCATCGACCTGGTCGAGCACCAGCTCCGGGTCGCCGCCGGCGAGCACCTCTCCCTTCGCCAGGAGGAGATCTCCTGGTCCGGCCACGCGGTCGAGGCCCGGATCAACGCCGAGGACCCGGCGCGGGACTTCCAGCCCGGCCCGGGAACGATCACGCGCTTCGACTTCCCGGCGGACCGGGGGCCCGGGACGATCCGCGTCGACACGCACGTCCTCGCCACCCCGGCCGAGGTGCCGCCCTTCTACGACTCCCTGGTCGCCAAGGTGATCGCCCGGGGCGACGACCGCCAGGCCGCGATCGACACGCTGCGGAACTGCCTCGCCGCCGCCCGGGTCGAGGGGGTGCCGACGACGATCCCGGCCCACCTGCGGATCCTCGACCACCCGGACTTCCGGGCCGGGACCTACGACACCGGCCTCGTCGCCGGGCTCGACCTCGGCGGAGACGCCGCCGCCGGCACGGAGGACTGACGAGATGGCCCGCATCGCCCTCCACCCGATCGGCAGCCACCTGCCCCGGGAGCTCCTCGAGCGGAACCGCGCCGCGATGCGCCCCCTCGAGCAGCGCCTCGAGGAACGCCGCGCCGCGGTCCGTGCCGGCTGGGGCGAGGAGTACGTCGCCCGGGTGCACAGGAAGGGAAAGCTGACCACCTGGGAGCGGATCGAGCTGCTCGTCGACCCGGGCACCGAGGTCCTCCCGGTCGGCACCCTGGTCAACGACGGCCTGCTCTTCCCGTTCGGCTCGAAGCAGCGCCCCTCCCCGGGGGCCGGCGTCGTCACGGCGTTCTGCCGGGTCGAGGGCCGCTGGACGATGGTGATCGCCAACGACAACACCGTCGCCTCCGGCTCCTGGTGGCCGCGCACGCCGGAGAAGATCGAGCGGGCGCAGGAGATGGCCCTCCGCCTGCGAATCCCGGTGATCTACCTGGTCGACTCCTCGGGCCTCTACCTGCCCGAGCAGGCGAAGACGTTCCCCGGCCGCACCGGCGCCGGCGCGATCTTCAAGATGAACTCGAAGCTGTCGGCGGCCGGGGTGCCCCAGGTCGCCGGCGTCTTCGGGGACTGCATCGCCGGCGGCGGCTACATGCCGATCATCTCGGACGTCGTCTACATGACCGAGCAGGCGTACATGGTGATCGCGGGTGCCGCCCTGGTGAAGGGGGGCAAGAGCCAGAAGATCACCTCGCTCGACATCGGCGGGCCGGACGTCCACGTCCACCTGAGCGCGTGCGCCGACTTCCGCGTCCCGGACGACCGCACGCTGATCGACCGGATCCGGGCCGACGTCCGCAAGCTGCCGACCCCGGCGGTCGACTACTACCGCCTCGACGCCGAGCCGGCGCCGCCCCGCTTCGACCCGGGCGAGCTGCCGGGGATCTTCCCCCCGGACTACCGGCACACCTACGACATGCGCCAGGTGCTGGCCCGGCTGGTCGACGACTCCCTGTTCCGCGAGGTCTTTCCCGGTGTCGGCCGGGAGATGATCTGCGGCGTCGGGCTGGTCTCCGGTCTTCCCCTCGGGTTCATCGCGAACAACCCGGAGCTGACCGACCACCCGGAGCTCGCCGGGGAGAAGCGGCCCGGCGGGATCCTCTACCGGGAGGGGATCGCCAAGATCAGCCAGTTCGCCCGGGCCTGCAACGAGGACGGGATTCCCCTGGTCTGGCTGCAGGACATCTCCGGGTTCGACATCGGCCCGGAGGCCGAGAAGAAGGGCCTGCTCGGCTACGGCTCCTCCCTGATCTACACGAACTCGACCCACACCGTGCCGACGATCACGGTCCTCCTGAGGAAGGCGTCGGGCGCCGGCTACTACGCGGAGTGCGGGCTTCCCTACGACCCGATCCTCCAGCTCGCGACGCCGATCACCCGGCTCGCGGTGATGGAGGGGCGGACCCTCGCCATCGGCGCGTTCCGGACGAAGCTCGACGACAACTTCAACGTCGTCGCCGACACGGAGGAGGAACGCGAGAAGATCCGCCGGGCGATGCAGGAGGTCGAGGACCGGATCACCGCCGACATGGATCCGCACAGGGCGGCCTCCCAGATGGACGTGGACGAGGTCGTGCGGATGGACGAGCTGCGGCGCTGGCTCGAGGCGTTCGCCGAGATGGCGTACCAGTCGATCGGCTACCGCACGATTCGCAACCGGCGGATCTGGACCCTGCACGACCTGGTCGTGCTGGCCGACGAACCGCGCTGAGGAGGGGAAACCATGGGCCGACCGACCATCGAGGCGATCGCCGCGCGGAAGGACGACGGCTCCTTCGAGCTGCGCTGCCCGGGTCCCGCCGTCGTGCACCTCGAGCGGCTTCCCGGCGAGGTCCTGGTCCCGGGATCCGTCCTCGGGACCCTCGGGCGCGAGGAACGCTGGTACGCCCTCGTCCTCCCGGAAGGGGTGCGCGGCGCCGTCGGCGAGCTGGAGTTCGAGGACCCGTGGGCCCGCTGCGAGCACGGCCGGCTCCTCGCCACGCTCGTCCCGGTCCGCGCGGGCGAAGGGGACGAGGTGACCACCGGCGGCGCTGCCGCGGCCGAGGCGGCCGGGTGGCCCGTGCGTGCGCCCTCCCACGGCACCTTCTACCGGCGGCCCAGCCCGGACAGCCCTCCCTACGTCGAGGTGGGACAGGAGGTGAAGCGGGGCGACACCCTCTGCCTCGTCGAGGTGATGAAGTGCTTCTCGCCGGTCGCGTTCGAGCCGCCCCAGGGGCACGAGCGCGGCATCGTGCGGGAGGTGCTCGCGACCGACGGGTCCGAGGTGAAGTCCGGCCAGGTCCTCTTCCGGATCGAGCTCGCGTAGGCCGGCCCCGGGCGCCCCCGATGCGCGGCGCTTCGCGCCGCCCGGGTCGCCTCCCGGCGACCCCTACAAGAAACGCCGGTCGCCTGCCCGTGGCCCATGCGGGAACCCGCGTCGCGCGTTCCGGGGGGTCCCGTGGGGTTTCCGTGGGGGTTTCTTGTAGGGGCGGCCGGGAGGCCACCCGAAGGTGGAGGGCGCGCACGGTGCCGTGATCCGCGTTCGCCATGTGATGCGCGGCGCTTCGCGCCGCCCGGGTCGCCTCCCGGCGACCCCTACGCGATCCGCGCGACGAGGGTTTCCGCAGGTCTTGAAGAGGCGGCCGGAAGGCCGCCCCGCCGGTCCAGGACGCGCGTGCCCTCGACGCGCCAGGGCCCGCGGGGACCGGCCGCCGCCGCCGATCCCCGCGGGTACCACCGGATGTTCCTACGGGCAGTCGTTCCCGGAAGCCTGGATCCCCGGGTCCCGCGGCGCGACGAGTCCTGCCTCGGCATCCTGGTCGTAGAACCCGACGTTCCAGGCGTTCGCGGCGCGCACGAGGAACCAGTAGGCGTCCTCGCCGGGCTCGGGCTCGAGCCAGTCGTGGGGAACCTCGAGCTCCCGCGTGTCCTCGACGAGGCAACCCTCCGTCGCCCCCTGGAACCCCTCGCCCATCCGGAGCGGCAGCATCCTCCCGTAGATCACGTCGTACAGGTCGGCCGTGTCCGTCCAGTGCACGAGCTCCCGGTCGAGCCAGACGACGGGCGCGGCAAACGGGACCAGCTCGATCGACGCTCCCTCGAGGTCGCATGGCCCGCGGTCGTTGACATCGCACCCCTCCCGCGACGGCAGGCCGAACGGCGCGATCCACAACACCGGATGTCGGGGCCGGCCGAGCACGCACAGGCGATCCCCTTCTTCCGTGGACCGATCCACCTGGGCGGCGACGTCCTCCTGTTCCCGTGCATTGATGTCCCGGACGAGGGCCAGCACTTCCTCGGCCGCGGTCGCTCCGGGCCCTGCACCCGGGGCGTTCGGATCCTCGGCCTCGGGATCGTCCATGCCGCCGTAGGGCAGGTCGTAGAACGTGTCGACCCCCCACGAGTAACCGCCACCGGTCCCCTCGCCCCGAACAATGAACTCCGAGCCGTTGCACCCGCCAGGAACGTGCGTCGGCCGGGGTGCAAGCCGGCCCCGTGCGACGCAGTCGACGTCGGCGGTCCACACGCCGTACGCCTCGCCGGGGACGAGCGCGAAGTCGTTCTCCGGCCCCATCCCGGGCGCCCAGTCGATCATCGTGCCGTCGCAAGCGAGCCGGCTGACGCGGTCGATCGTGCACTCGTCGAACGCCTTGAACAGGTGGTGGGCTCGCAGGCCCTTCACCCCGATCGGCACCGAGACCAGGTAGAACCGGTTCGGTTGCAACTTCCACTCGACCGGTCCGTCGGTCCCATAGAGCTGCCACGGAACCGGCGGAGACTGCTCGACCTCGAACCCATCCCCCGGGTTGACGCAGAAGCAGTTGCTGCCGCAATCCAGCGCTCCCGGCTCGGGAACGAGGCAGCCGGCGGGCTCGCCCGTGCAGGTTCCCGTGACCGGGTCCCACGTGTAGGACTCGCACACGCCGTCGTCCCAGGGGGACTTCTTGGTGACGCGCACCGCGTGCGGGATCGCCGCGGCCAGGTCCTCGGCGGTCAGGATCGGCTGGGCGGGCTGCCCGACGGGGAGCGAGACCCACCGCACGGGACAGTCCATCTCGGCCGACGACTCGACGCACGCGAGGGCGTCGCACCCGGCGTGGGTCGCACCGTCCTGCGCGCGCGCCGGGACGGCGAGGAACAGGACCACGAGGACGAGGAGCGCGACCGGCAGGAAGACTCGGTTGGAAAGACGCCTGGACATGGAAGCCGTCCTCCTTGGGGCCCCCGGTCCCCTCGGCTGGCGGCGACCGCCCGCCGGGATCGGGGTACCCGGCAAGGCAGCGTCTTCC
>CAYQTA010000081.1:0-3422 GCA_964420365.1 uncultured Acidobacteriota bacterium
GGGGAACCGCGGGGCGACGGGCACGGGGCCGAGGTGGGTCCGGAGGAGCGCATGCCGAGGGAGATGCCCGTGTCGTCCCGGGCCCGCGAGGCCATCGCCATCGTTCTCGTCGGCGCCGCCGTCCTGGTGGCCGCCGCCCTCGCGAGCTACGACCCGCGGGATCCCTCCATCCTGGTCGTGACCTCCCGTCCCCCCGCCAACTGGGTCGGCCCGGCCGGGGCGCAGGCGGCGGCACTCCTCTACGCCCTGCTCGGGCTCGCCTCCTGGATCGTGCCCCTGGTCCTCCTCGCGGCGGCCCTGCGGCAGCTCCGCGCTCCGGGGGAGCGGTTGCGCCGGAGCGCGGCCGCCGGCCTCCTGCTGGTGGCGGCGGCGACGGGGGTGCTCCTGGCCCTGCTCGCCGGCTCCATCGAGTTCCGCGGTGCGCCCCTCCCGGCGGGGGGCCTCCTGGGCGAGCTGGCCGCGCGGGGACTCGTCTCCCTCTTCGGCCGCGTGGGGGCCGGTGTCGTCGCCGGGACCGTGCTCCTTGCCGGGATGGCCCTTGCCGCCCGTTCGTCCCTGGCGGACTCGATGGCGAGCGGCGCCCGGGCCCTCCGGCGGGGGGCACGGCGACTCGCGGTCCTGGCGCCCCCGGGCCGGTTCCTCGGGCGGGCTCGCCACGCCCTGGGCGGACTGGTGGCCCGCCTCCCCCGCCGGCGGCGAGGCGAGGTCGCCCCCGCACTGGAACCCGCGCCGGAGGAAGGCTCCCCCGCACCGGACGAACCGGCTCCCCCGGTCCCGGATGAACCCGCCGTCGTTCCCACCGCCGCGACCGCCCCGGCGGAAGCGTCCCCCGCCCGGGTGAAGCGGCGGAAGAAGAAGGCCCGCGAGGCGCCCGACCAGCCGACCCTCCCCGTCGAGATCCCGCGCGGCGGGAAGCGGCTTCCCCCGGTGGAGCTGCTGGCCGCCCCCCCGGAGAAGCAGCAGGTCGACCGCAAGGAACTGCTCGGGATCGCCCGCCTGATCGAGAGTCGCTGCGCCGAGTTCCAGGTCGAGGGAAAGGTCACCGCGATCCGGCCGGGACCGGTCGTGACGACCTACGAGTTCCAGCCCTCCGCCGGGATCCGCCTCTCCCGCATCACGAACCTGGCCGACGATCTCGCCCTCGCCCTCGAGGCGGAGAACGTCCGGATCGACCGGATCCCCGGTCGGCCGACGATCGGCATCGAGGTACCCAACCGGCGCCGCGACCTGATCACCCTGCGGGAAATCGTCCAGTCCGACGTCTTCCGCCGGGCGCGGGGGCCCCTCGTCCTCGGCCTGGGCAAGACCCAGGAAGGCGACGTCTTCTGCGCCGATCTCGCGAAGATGCCCCACCTGCTGGTGGCCGGGTCCACCGGTTCCGGCAAGAGCGTCGGTCTCAACGCGATCATCGCCTCCATCCTCTACCGGACGACCCCGGACGAGGTGAAATTCATCCTCGTCGACCCGAAGATGCTTGAGCTCGGGGTCTACGACGGCATGCCCCACCTGCTCGTCCCGGTGGTCACCGACATGACCCTCGCGACCAACGCCCTCAAGTGGGCGGTCCGCGAGATGGAGCGCCGCTACCGGGTTCTCGCGGCCTGCAGCGTGCGGCACCTCGACGGGTTCAACCGCCGCATCGAGCGCGAGCCGGAGGAGGTCGCCCGGATCCTCGAGGAGATGCCGCTCCGGGACGGCGAGAAACGGCCCCCCGCCGAGAAGATCCCGTACGTCGTGATCATCGTCGACGAGCTGGCCGACATGTTGATGACGACCGGCCAGGAGGCGGAGAGCGCGATCGCCCGCCTCGCCCAGAAGGCCCGGGCCGTCGGCATCCACCTGGTGCTCGCGACCCAGCGCCCTTCCGTCGACGTGCTCACGGGGGCGATCAAGGCCAACTTCCCCGCCCGGATCGCCTACCAGGTGGCCCAGCGGGTGGACTCCCGGACGATCCTCGACGCGAACGGGGCGGACAAGCTGCTCGGCAAGGGGGACATGCTGTACCGGCCGCCGGGCAGTTCCCGGCTGCTCCGGCTCCACGGAGCCTTCCTTTCCGAGGAAGAGGTCCTGCGCCTGGTCGCGTGGCTCAAGAGCCAGGCGGAAGCCCGCTACGACGAGTCGGTCCTCGAGCCACCCCCGGAGGACGCGTCCGAGGGGAACGGGCCCGGGGCGGGCGCCCGGGACCCGGTCTACTGGAAGGCGGTCGAGCTGGTCGTCCGCACCGGGCAGGCGTCGACGTCGTTCCTCCAGCGGAAGATGCAGCTCGGGTACTCCAGGGCGGCCCGCATCGTCGACCAGCTCGAGGAGGACGGCATCGTCGGTCCCCAGCAGGGGTCCAAGCCGCGACAGGTGCTGGTCGGGCCGGAGTTCCTCGACCGGATGCGACAGATCGAGGAGGACGGGGACGCCTGAGGGCGCCCCGTCCTACCGTGCCGACTCGAGAACGTCCAGGGCCGCCTCGGCGGCCGCCTGCTCGGCCCGCTTGATCGCCGAGCCGGTCCCGGTGGCGATCGGTTTGCCCTCGACCAGGACCTCGACGGTGTACTCCCGGTCGTGGTCCGGTCCCCGGGCGTCGACCACCCGGTAGACCGGCAGCGGCAGGCCCTTTCCCTGGAGCCACTCCTGGAGCCGGGTCTTCGGGTCGCCGCTCCGGGCCTCGGGTCCCGGCAGGGAGTCGATCTTCCGCCCGAAGAGGCGCCGGACCAGCGAGCGAACCGGCCGGATCCCGCCGTCGAGGTAGATCGCGCCGACCACCGCCTCGAAGGTGTCCGCCAGGATCGTCGGCTTCTTCCGGCCCCCGCTGCGGTCCTCCCCCTTTCCCAGGAGCAGGTGTTCTCCGAGCCCGAGGGCCCGGGCCTCCCGGGCGAGGCTCCGCGTGTTCACGAGGGCCGCCCGGAGACGGGTCATCCCTCCCTCGTCCAGGTCATCCCGGCGCCGCAGGATCCGCTCGGCGACCAGGAACCCGAGGACCGCGTCCCCGAGAAACTCCAGCGGCTCGTTGGAAGCCGGTTCGTCCTCCGACTCGTGGAAGTATGACCTGTGGACGAGCGCCCGGTGCAGCAGTTCCCGGTCCCGGAACCGGTACCCGAGCGCCTCCTCCAGAGATGCCAGCCGTTCGTCCCGCTCCACACCCCGTCGCACGCGCACTCTCCTCCGGCCTGGAGTCCCCTTACCGATCGGTCCCCATTCTACCGGGATCTCCGGCCGCGGGTCACGCAGGGGCGTGGGCTCGGGCCACGGCCGCGGTATGCTTGGGGTATGAACGCCTTCGCCCGCTCGATCGTTCTGGCGTCCGTGCTGGCCCTGGCCGCCGGCATGGCTCCCGCGGCCGGTCCACCGGCCGGGCCCTCGACGTCCGCGGGGCCCGGCGGCTGGCCTCCCCTTCCCCCGGGAACGCGCACGATCCTCCTGCTGACCGGGGC
>CAYQTA010000082.1:0-2914 GCA_964420365.1 uncultured Acidobacteriota bacterium
CGCCAGCTCGAGCGGCTCGTGCTCCCGCTCGGTGAGCTCTCGAAGTCTGAGGTCCGGGCGATCGCGCGCCGGGCCGGTCTCCCGGTGGCGGAGCGGACGGCGAGCCAGGAGCTGTGCTTCGTCCCCCAGGGGGAGTCGCCCGCGGACCTCGTCGAGGCGCTCCTCCCGGCGGCGCCGCCTCCCGGGGAGATCGTCGACACCGAGGGGCGGCCGGTGGGCGAGCACCCGGGGATCCACCGGTTCACGGTCGGCCAGCGCCGCGGCCTCGGGGTCGCGCTCGGCCGGCGGACCTACGTCGTCGCGCTCGAACCGGAGGCCGGCCGGGTCGTCGTCGGTCCGGCCGGGGCGCTGCTCCGCGAGCGGTTCCGGGTCGAGGATCCCTCCTGGCTCGCCGGCGAGCCGCCACGGTTCCCGCTCCGGTGCACGGTGCGGATCCGGGCGAGCCACCGGGGAACGCCGGGTACGGTCCGGCCCGGGCCGGGACGGGACGGCTCCCTCGAGGTGACGGTGGACGAGCCGGTCTCGGCGCCCGCCCCCGGGCAGGCCGCGGTGTTCTCGGCCGGGGGCCGGGTGCTCGGCGGCGGCTGGATCGCCCGGTGACGGGGGTCAGTTCGCGTCGCCCGCGTCGCCGTGAGACGGGGGGCCTTGGATCGGGCCGAACGACCGCTCGTACATCTGGAGGTTGTGGGTCAGCGCCCGCAGGAGCTGCTTCGCCTGGAACGGCGTCATGATGATCCGCGCCACGACAGGGATGTCGTCCCGGCCGGGCAGGGTCCGTCCGAAGTCGAGCAGAACCTCCGAGTAGTTGTGGGCGATTGTCACGAAGTTCGAGTACCGCCCGAGCGCGACGTCGGGGGTGAGGGTCAGCTTCGGGGTGACGGGCGTGTCGGTGGGACCGGAACCGCTCATGGTGCTGCCTCCCGCGAGGAGTCTACACCGTCCCCTCGCGCCCGGAAGGGAGGCGGCCCGCGAACCCGCCGGTTCCGCTTCCCGTATCATCGGACGATGCGGGAACGCCGGCGGGCCGCGCTGACGGTACTCCTCGTGCCCGGGGTGCTCGGGGCGCTCCTGGCCGGTCTGTCGCTCGCCGACATGTTCCTGCCGCGCGCCTCGGACGGGGTGGTGCTCGAGGCCGACGCTCCGGGCCGCCTCGTCGTCCGTTCCGTCGTGCCGGGCTCCGGCGCGGAGCGGGCCGGGATCCGGCCCGGGGACCGCATCCTCGGGATCGACCGCCAGGTGCTGCGGGACCGCAGCGATGCGGCGCGGATCCTCGCGCGGCACGGCGCCGGCGACACCGTGCCGTACCTCGTCAGCGGGCCGGAGGGGCCGCGGGAGGTCGCCGTCACCCTTGGTCCGTGGCGGCTCGGGAACTCGGCGTACCTGTACGCCGCCGTGCTCGGGTTCTGTTTCTTCCTCGTCGGCGTGTTCGTCGTGGCCCATCAGCCCCGCCTGCGGGCCGCCCGGCTGTTCTTCTTCATGTCGCTGCTGTTCCTGCTGTTCCTCGTCTGCCGTCTCCGTCCGGCGTCGTACTCCTGGGTCGACTCGTTCGTCCTGACGACTGGGACGGTCGCCCTGCTGTTCCTGCCGGCCACGTTCCTGCACTTCTTCCTCATCTACCCGCGGGAGATCTGGACGTGGCGGCGCGATCCGATGGCCCGGGCCGCCGGCTGGCTGGCGCGCCGCGGCCTGCTGGTCCCGCTGCTCTACCTCGTCCCGCCCGCTGTCTACCTCGCGTCGGTGATCGTGGCCCGGCGGCGGGGCGGTGTTCCCGCGCTGATCAGCGGCGCACCGGTGCCGAGCTGGCTGCTGATGGGGCTCGACATGGCGCTCGGACTCGGTGCGCTCGCCGTGTCGGCGTTCGCCTATCCGGGAGCCCAGGAACGCCGCGCCGCCCGGATCGTGTTCGCGGGAACGGTGTTCGGGGTCGTGCCGTTCCTCGCCCTGGCCGTGTTCGCGCCGTCGGTGCTCCGGACGGAACGGTACCTGTTCTGGGGGGTCGTGCCGCTGATCCTTGTGCCGGCGACGTTCGCCTACGCCATCGTCCGGTTCCAGGTGCTCGACGTGCGGGTCCTGCTCCGGCGCAGTCTCCTGTACTCCGCGGTCACCGCCGCGGTCACCCTGCTGTACGGGGCGGCGATCTGGGCGGTGTCCGCCGTCTCGATCGGCAGCCGCCTCGCGAACTCCCCGCTGTTCCCCATCGCGTTCGCCCTGGCGATCGTGCTGCTGTTCGAGCCGCTCCGGCACCGGCTCCAGGAGCCGGTCGACCGGTTCTTCTTCGCGGAGAAGGTCCGGCTGCAGGAGGCACTCGGGGAGCTCGGCACGGAGCTGACCCGGCAGCTCGATCCGGGCGCCGTGGTCCGGAGCCTCGTCGAGCGGCTTCCGGAGATCCTCAACCTCCGGTTCGCCGGGCTGTACCTGCTCCGGGAAGACCGCCTCGAGCGGCGGGCCGGGCCGGAGACGCTCCCGGAGACGCTCCCGCGGGAGCGGCTGCTCGAGGAGCACCTCCAGCGGCGGCACTCCGTCACCCGCATCGCCCAACTCGGGCCGTTGCGGGCGTTGTCCGCCCGGGTGGACGCCGTGCTCTCGATCCTGTCCGGGCGGGGGGTGGAGGCGCTGGGGCTGCTCGGCTCGAGCCGGGGGGTCCTCGGCGTCGTCGTCCTGTCGGGCCGGGCCGGCCAGACCCCGTTCGAGTCCGAGGAGCTCGAACTGCTCCAGCGGCTCCTCGACCAGGCGGCGATGGGGCTCGAGACCGGCCTGCTCCTCGAACGGCACGCCCGCCAGGCCGAGCTCGAACGGGAGCTCGCCATCGCGGCGGCGATCCAGGAGTCGTTGCTGCCCTCGGACACCGAACTGGTCGCGGGATGGCGGGTCGCCGCGGTCTGCCGAGCGGCTCGGGAGGTCGGCGGCGACTTCT
>CAYQTA010000083.1:0-41512 GCA_964420365.1 uncultured Acidobacteriota bacterium
CTTCGCCGGGTCGTGCTCGATGATCGAGAAGTACCCGTCCGAGGGGCCGGGAATGTACAAGACCTGGCACATCTTCGGGGACCCGTCCCTGCGGGTCTACGGGGAGGTCAGCCCCCACGGGATGGAGGTGACCCCGCCGGAAGGCCTCGAGGGAAGCGGCCCCGCCGGCGGACCGTTCGACCCGGACCGCCGGGTCTACACGGTGAAAAACCGGGACGCCGAGAACCCGATCGACTTCGAGGTGACCGCGGACGACCCGTGGGTGGTGGCCGAGCCGTCGGCCGGAACCCTCGACCCGGGGGCGTCGATCGAGGTGACGGTCTCGTTCGGGGAGCTGGCCCACCAGCTCGACAACGGGGAGCACCGGACGACCGTGCACTTCGTCAACCTGACCGACCACGACGGGGACACGACGCGGCCGGCGCACCTGCGGGTGGGCCGGGCAGTCGAGGAGTATTCCTGGAACCTCGATTCCGACCCGGGCTGGTCACGGGACGGCGAGTGGGAGTTCGGCCGGCCGCAGGGACAGGGTGGGAGTCCCTCGTGCCCGAACCCCGACCCGACCTCCGGGGCGACCGGGACGAACGTCTTCGGGATCAACCTCGCGGGGAACTACGACCGGATGGCGGGGAACCCGCAGTACCTGGTGATCGGTCCCGTCGACCTCTCCGCGGCCGCCGGCACGCGGATCCGCTACATGCGGTGGCTCAACGCCGGCCAGGCGCCGGTGGTCAGCCAGGCGGTGGAGGTTTCCACCGACGGCTCGACGTGGGAGGCGGTCTGGGAGGCCGAGGGGCCGATGTCGGACGATCACTGGGTCCAGGCGGAGCACGAGGCGCCCCAGGCGGACCACCAGGCCAGCGTCTGGTTCCGGTTCAAGCACCACGTGCAGCTCACGGTGATCGACGCCTGCTCGGGCTGGAACCTGGATGACGTCGAGATCCTCGCGTCGCCGGCAACGGCGCGCGTGCGGGTGACCGTCGAGAAGAACGCGATTTCCTGGGACCGGGAGTGCGGCGCCGATGCCTTCGACGTGGTTCGCGGGGACGTCGGGGAGCTCCTCCGGAGCGGCGGGGACTTCTCCGCGGCGACGAAGGAGTGCCTCGCGGACGACCTGGACGCGGACCGGCTCGACTGGACGGCGACGCCGGCGGCCGGCGAGGGCTGGTGGGTGCTGGTCCGGGGCGTCGCGGACGGTGATCCGATGACGTGGGAGAGCCTCGCCGATTCCCAGGTCGGCCTGCGGGACGACGAGATCGACGCCGCTCCCGGGTCCTGTCCCTGAGCCGCCGGGGGCGCGCGGCGCTCCGCACCGCCCGGGTCGCCTCCCGGCGACCCCTACAGGAGACCCGTACACGAAGCCGCGGGTTTCGTGGGTTCATGTAGGGGCGGCCGGGAGGCCGCCCGAAGGTCGAGGGCGCGCACGGTGCGTCAGCGGCGTCCCGGCGGACGCATGCCACCGCCCATCCCGCCGGGGGGAACCCGCCCGTGGCCCATGCCGTGATGGCGGCCGTGCCCGTGCCGGGGGGCGGGGTGTCCCTCGACGCCGCAGCCCTGGAAACGGCCGGTGTTCGACCACAGGGGCACTCCGCGGAACGTGCGCAACCGCAGCCGCGTCGCCCGGTCCAGGTTGAAGATCTTCTGTACCGGCGCGGGCTCACTTCCCTCCGTCGCGAGGGCCCGCGCCCGCACGTGGTCGCCCGGTTTCAGCTCGAACCCGATCTCGTCGAGGACGGCCGATGGTGCGAGGAGGAGGCGGACCTCGCCGCGGTCCGTCCCGACCACGGCCACGGTCTGCACGGAGCCATCCTCGAGGGTGACCTGCTCTAGGGTTCGGACCGTTCCCTCGACGATGACGTACCCGGTCCCGCGGCCCGCGCGGGCAGGCGTCCCCGCCGGCGCCGCGAGCAGCGCCGCGAGGGCCAGGAACACCGGGAACGTCTTCTTCACGTGTTCCGCTCCTCCGGGTTACCGGAGCATGCCGGGCGTGCGGGGTCGCGAAGGGGGAACGCCCCACGAGATCCCCAGGGAAAGGCTCCAGTCCTCGGCGGCATCCGTCAAGCCGGTGGTCGCGAGCACGCGCAGGCCGAGCCGCTCGTGGAGGGGCAGCCGCAGCCCCGCCCCCAGCGCGACCCGCGAACCGGTCCCGGGGGTGATCTCGCCGTTTCCCTCGAGCCAGCCCGAGAGGACGAGCCCGCCCCGCAGCGGCTCCGACTCGAGCCCGACGAAACCGTCCACGGTGTCCTTGAAGTCGATCCAGTCCGGGTCGCCGATCCGGTTCCAGCCGATGCCGCCGAAGAAGGAGGCCGCCCAGCCGTGGTACTCGCCCGAGAGCCCGACCCGCGCATCCCATTCCCCGGTGCCGAGACCTCGTTCCTCGTCGGCGGTCGGCAGCTTCACCTCGAGTGCGGCGTCGAGCCGGTAGACCTTGAGGCCGCCCCCGGCAAGGCGACGACCGACCCCGATCCTGACGTCACCGAGCCCGGTGGCCCAGCGATCGTCGCCGACGGGATCGTCCGTCGCCTCGAGGGGAGCGAGGGCGAGCGGGGCATGCCCTCCGCCGGGCATGCTGCCATGCCCGCCCATCCAGTCGGACCACTCGCCCCGGTGGCCCTCGTCGACCGGCACCGGTCCCGCGCCGGTCCAGGTCACCCCGAGGGTCCGGCGGACCGCCACCCAGGGAACCTCCAGCCGGAACTGGAAGGTGTCCCCTGTCACGTACCGGAGCGAGAACGCCCGGGTATCGGCGTCCACGCCGGTCCCGTAGTCGCCGGAGGCGGCCCAGCCGGTCAGCGTCCACTCGCTGCCGGCGCCGGCGAGGGCCGGCAGCGAGGAGACCAGGGCGAGGAGCAGCATCGTCGTCCACCATCGTTCGTTTCGCATCATCGACCTCCCTCCGGCCGGTGCGCCGCACCGGCCTCCACCCGTCGTCTCCGCAAGTTTCGTGCCGGCGAATCGCCGGTTTCCCGGGGACTTTCTCGACAGGATCGTCGAGCCCGGGGGGCTTCTTCGACGAACCCTGCCGCAACCTCAGGTCCCGGATTCGCCCCGGGAACGATACTTGGCCAGCTTGTACCGCAGGGCCCGCTCGCTGATCCCCAGCCGGGCCGCCGCCCGGGACTGGTTGCCACCCTCGGCCGCCAGTGCCTCCTCGATCAGGGCCCTCTCGAGCGCCGCGATCCGCTCGGGGAGCGTGCCGTCCGTGCCCGCTCCGGGTCCCGGGCGCGGCTCCCCGCGGGCACCGAGGACGGCCGGGGGCAGGTCGTCGGTCGTGACCAGGTCGCCCCGGGACAGCACGAGGGCGCGCTGAACGATGTTCTCCAGCTCCCGGACGTTCCCCGGAAAGTCGTACCTCACGAGCAGGTCCATCGCCTCGCGGGAGAGGGCCTTCTTCGCGCCTCCCGCGACCGCCGCGTGCTTCTCGAGGAAGTGTTCCACCAGCAGCGGGATGTCGGCGCGACGTGCCCGGAGGGGCGGGATCTCGATCGTGACGACGGCGAGCCGGTAGTAGAGATCCTCCCGGAACCGTCCCTCGGCGACCTCCTTGGGGAGATCCCTGTTCGTCGCGGCGATCACCCGGACGTCGATCGGGATCGGCCGGTTGCCGCCGACCCGTTCGACGGCGCGCTCCTGGAGCACGCGGAGCAGCTTGACCTGGGTCTCGGGCGGGAGTTCGCCGATCTCGTCGAGAAAGAGCGTTCCTCCGTGTGCGGCCTCGAGGCGGCCGATTCGCCGGCGATCCGCCCCGGTGAAGGCTCCCTTCTCGTGGCCGAACAGCTCGCTCTCGAGCAGGGAGGGGGAGAGAGCCGCTGCGCTGACCGCCACGAACGGGCCGTCGCGGCGGGGGCTCGCCGCGTGGATCGCGCGGGCGACCAGTTCCTTGCCCGTGCCCGATTCCCCGAGGAGCAGGACGGAAACCGGGGAAGGGGCCACCCGGGCGGCCACCGAGAGCACCTCGGCCATCGGGCCCCCTGCGGTGACGATCCCGGGCAGCGATTCGATCTCGCCGAGGCGCCGGCGCAGTTCGCGGTTCTCCCGCCGGAGGTGGCGTGCCTCGAGGGCCCGTCGAACGACGTGCTCGACCTCCTCCAGGTCGAGCGGCTTGAGGAGGTAGTCGGCCGCCCCGTCCTTGAGGGCCCCGACCGCGTCCGGAACGGTCCCGTAGGCGGTCACCAGGATGACCTCCACGTCCGGAGCCAGCTCCTTCGCCCGCCGGAGCAGGTCCCGGCCATCCACCCGCGGCATGCGCAGGTCCGAGATCACCAGGTCCACGGGATCCCGCTCCAGCAGGGCGACGGCCTCCTCCCCGTCCCGGGCGGCCAGGACTTCCGCCCCCAGGTCGGCGAGAAACCCGGCGAGCTGTCCCCGCTGGGCGTCGTCGTCCTCGGCAAGGAGGATTCGTGCCTCGAGCTTTCCGCTCATCGTGTCTCGCCTCCTTCCCGCCCGGGATCCCGGGCCCGGGGCAGCACGATCTCGGCCCGGGTACCCCCGCCGGAACGGTCCTCGAGGATCACCCGGCCGCCATGGTCCTCCACGGTCCGTCGCACCAGCGAAAGACCGAGCCCCGTCCCCTCGGCCCGCGTCGTCACGAAGGCGTCGAACACGCGGTCGCGGATCTCCGGTGGAATCCCCGGTCCCTCGTCCTCGACGACCAGCCGCGCCGCATCGTCGTCCACCTCCACGTGGACCAGCACCGTCTTTCCCGGGGGCGACGCCTGGATCGCGTTCCGCACCAGGTTCACGAGGGCCCGCCGGAGCGCCTCCCGGTCCGCCCGCACGGGGGCCGCGCACCGTTCTCCCAGTTCGACCCGCACCCCCCGGGCCTCGGCCTCGTGGACGAGCAGCATCATCACCTCCCGGGCGAGGGCACACGGATCGACCCGCTCGAACGGGCCCCGTGTCGGGCGCGCCAGCGCGAGGAACCCGCCCAGGGTCTCCTCGAGGCGCCGGATCTCCCGGCGGATCGTGGCGGCCAGCTCCCGGACCGTCTCGCCGGCTTCCGGGTGACGCTCGATCCTCTGGGCGGCCATCCCGATCGCGTTCATCGGGGAGCGGACCTCGTGGGCGAGCCCGGCCGCGAGGGCACCCGCTGCCGCCAGGCGCTCGCTCTCCTGGCGGGCGCGTTCCGCGTCGGCCAGCCGGCGGGCGGACTCGGCCCGCTCTTCCGCCCGCTGCCGGAGAACGACGGCGAAGGCGGCGCCGAGGAGCCCGAGAGCGGAGAGGACGATCGCGACGAGGAGGGTGCGGCGCATGGCCGCCGCCGTCGCCTGTTCGAGGGCGGCCGCGTCGAGCCCCACCTGGAGGACCGCGTTGCGGCCGGCGGGGGCCTCCACCGGCACCAGGACCTCGAACACGCTCCGGTGACGCACGCGCCGGAGAAGGCCCCGGTCATCCCCCGCCGGGGCGGGCACCGGTTTCCCGTCCCGGCTCGCCTCGACGCGCCGGCCCCCCGGCTCCACCGAGAACGCGAGGTAGACGATGCCGGGCGTGCGGACCAGGGAAAGGAGGAGGTTCTCCACGCCGAGGCGCCGGGAGAAGGCGAAGGCCCGGGTCGGGTGGATCCGGGCGAGGACCGCGCCGCGGGAGGATCGTGCGATCGCGGCCAGGTGGGCCTGGCCGTCCTCGCGGGACCAGTCGAGGAGCTTCTCCTCCACGCGGCCGTCCAGGACGTCCCGCGCCTCGGCGAGGACCGCCGCCGGAACGTCCTCTCCGGCCGCCAGGCGGACGCGGCCGTCCGGGGTGAGGACCACCGCCGCGGCGAGTCCCGCCTCGTCGACGAACGCCTCGAGCGTGTCTCTGTCCAGCGCCCCGGCCCCGTCGAGGAGGGCCAGCGCCCGGGTGTCGTCGAGAAGCTTCCAGGACAGCACCTCCCCGAGCTCCTCCGCGGCGGCGGCGGCGGCAGTCAGGGCGGGGCCGAGCGTGCGGGCGAGGGCGAGGGCCTCCCGCCGCAGCACCTCCCGGGTTTCCCGCTGCTGCCGCCGGGCTTCCCGCAGCGCCCACCCCCCCGCGGCGAACCACCCGGCGAGGAGGAGCACCACGATCGTCCACGTGCGGCGGCGTGTCGGCGTCGTCATCGTCCGATTATCTCCCGGTCGCGACCTCGACGCCCTCGTCGGGAAGTGCCGTCCGATCCGGCAGGATTCGTCGAGCCCGTCGCGGGGCGGGCGGTGCCGGAGGCGAGGCCAACCCCGTCGGAATCACGGACATGCAGGTTCCATGCCGTTCCGTGGCACGGATCGTGCCTCTCGGGGGAGCGAACGTGGACCCCCCGGGTCGGGGAGGTCCCGCAAGGAGGACCCACGGATGACGACGAAAAAGACGACGCTCGCGACGATCCTCGCGCTCTCCCTTGCCCTGGTCGCAGGACCCGCCCTGGCTGGCCGCGGACACGGTGGACCCGGCAACGGAGGCCCGGGCAACGGGGGAGCGGGCAACCTGGCCTGCATGGCGACGGTGATCTCCGGGATGCCCTTCCAGGAGGTCGACGACGTGGAACAGGCCGACCTGGAATTCATGTGGCAGGAAGAGAAGATGGCCCGGGACGTCCATGCCGTCCTCTACGAGGAATGGGGTCTCCGGGTCTTCGCGAACATCGGCCGGTCCGAGCAGCGGCACATGGACTCGGTCGCGCTCCTGTTCGAGAAGTATGACCTCGCCCTCCCGATGGCCGATGACATCCCCGGCACGTTCGCCGACCCGGGGATCCAGGCGCTGTACGACGACCTGGTCGCGCAGGGGAAGCAGTCGCTGGTCGACGCCCTCGTGGTCGGAGCGACCATCGAGGACAAGGACATCGCCGACCTCTACGAGGACCTCGGCCATACCGACAACGAGGACATCCGCCTCGTCTACCAGAACCTGGCCAAGGGCTCCCGGAACCACCTCCGGAGCTTCATGGACCTCCTCCAGCGGAACGGCGCCACGTACGAGCCGCAGTTCCTGGACCAGGCCACCTTCGACGAGATCCTCTCGACCCCGCGGGAGCGGGGAATGGTGAACGCCGACGGTGAGCCCGATCCCTCTCTCTGCCCGAACCAGGGTCCCGGGAACCGGCGGAACGGCCGGCGCGGAGGCCGGGGCGGGCGTTTCTGACCCTCTTCCGGGTGAAACGCTTCTCGAGGGCCGGCCCCGCGGGGCCGGCCCTGCCCGTTCTCCGCGGGCCGCGCTACCGGGGGTCGTCGTGGGAACAGCAGCACGGGGGGACGGAAGTTCCTTCCCGGGGATCGTCGCAACCGGCGCCCCCTGCGGCCGCCCGGCCGCGCCAGGGAAGCAGGCGGGCCAGCGGGGCGCGGAGCAGGAGGACGAGGAGGAGGACCGCGCTCCCGTGGCGGAGCCAGGCGGGCAGCATCGTTCCGGCCCCGGTCGCCACCGGCAGGCCCGTCCAGTCGAACGTGGCATCGAGGAGCAGCCCCGAGCCGAGGGCGGTCAGCGCGACCACCGCCAGGTAGGCGATGGTGGCCCGGCGGCCGAGGATCTTCCAGACCGTGGCGATCGTCGCGCTGTTCGTCGCGGGGCCGGTCATCAGGAAGACGAGCGCGGCTCCCGGGCAGACGCCTTTCGCGATCAGGGCCGCCGCCACCGGGACCGACCCCGTTGCGCAGACGTAGATCGGGATCCCGATCACCATCATCGCGAGCATCGGCACGATGCCGTGGCCGAGGATCCCGGTGAACAGGTCCCCCGGGACCAGCAGGCCGATCAGCCCGGCGACCAGGATCCCGAGGAGCAGCGGCCGGGCGAGGTCCTCGGGCAGGGTGACGAACCCGTACTCGAGGACCCGTCGCCACCACGGCAGTTCCGAGCCCCCGGCGCAACAGGCGTCGGCGCAGCGCTCCCCCGCGGGGTCGCCGGGCGAAGCCGCCGCGGGGAGGGGCACGGGATGCCGGGCTTCCGCCGCCTCCCCGCTCCCGGGAAGCCCCTCCCGCTCGTCCCCGAGGACGTCGATGGTGATCCCCCCGATCACGCCGGAGAGGAACGCGACCACCGGCCGCACGACGGCGAACACGGGTCCGAGCAGGGAAAACGTGACGAGGATGCTGTCGACCCCCGTCTGGGGCGTCGAGAGGAGGAACGCGGCGGTTGCGCCGCGGCTCGCCCCGTGGCGGCGCAGGGACGCGGCGACCGGGATCACCCCGCAGGAGCAGAGGGGGAGCGGGACGCCGAGCGCGGCGGCCTTCAGGGACGGACCCGGCCCCCGGCCGCCGAGGTGGCGCTCGATCGTCTCGGGACGCAGGAAGACCGACAGCAGCCCGGCGACCAGGAACCCGAAAAGCAGCCAGGGCGCCATCTCGCCGAGCAGCGACCAGAATTCCCGGGCGAGGTGGATCGCGAGGTCGGTCATCGATCACCTTCCGCTCCCAGCGTAAAGGAAAAGGGGGGCTCGCGCCCCCCCGTCCTCGCACCGCCTCGGAGCGACGGTTCCAGGAGCCTGCTCAGTGGTGCTCGGCGAGGAACTTCTTCATTTCCTCGGGGTCGGCCTTCATCGTGTCCATCCCCTCGTCCCAGTCCGCCGGGCAGACCTCGCCCTCGTGGCTGGTGACGTACTGGAAGGACTTGAGGACCCGCAGGGCCTCCTTCGTGGAGCGGCCGACGCTCAGGTTGTTGATCGTCACGTGCTGGACGGTCCCTTCCGGATCGACCAGGAACAGGCCGCGCAGCGCCACGCCCGCGCCCTCGTCGAGGACGCCGTAGTCCGCGGAGACCTTCTTGCCGAGGTCGCCGAGGAGCGGAAACTCCAGGTCGCCCCCGAGGCCGCCGTCGGCGTAGTCGGCGTCCACCCAGGCCTTGTGCACGAAGTGGGAGTCGACCGAGATCCCGAGGATCTCGCAGTTCCGCTCGCGGAACTCCTTCGCGGCGCGCGAGAAGGCCAGCACCTCGGTCGGGCAGACGAACGTGAAGTCCAGCGGGTAGAAGAGAAGGAAGACCCACTTGCCGCGGAAGTCCGACAGCTTGTACGGCTTGAACTCCTTCTTGTAGTACCCCATCAGCTCGAAGTCCGGGGCCTGCTTTCCAACGAGACTCATCGCGTTCCTCCTCTCTTTCCTGCGTGCCGGTCCGGTCCTCCCGGCCGGGTTGGATCTTCGCGTGATCGTGCCGGCGCCGCCGGCAGGAGAGAGCCTACATCATTGCAATAAAGTTGCAACCCTTCGGCCCCGTAAATCGACCATCGGCGGATTTTACAAGCTGGTCAGCCAGCCCCCGCGCTATTCTCTGCGGCGCCGGGCGTTCCACGCTCGGAAGGGAGCCTCGAAGATGACCCACCGTTTCCCGTCCCCGTCGTTCATCCTTGCGGCGGTTGCGCTTGGCCTCGCGATCACCGCTCCGGGGTGCGGCAGCCCCGGGCAGGAGCGGCCGACGGTCGTCCTGGCCGGCAAGGTCCTCGGTGCGGATGGCAACCCGCCCCGGAAGGCACGGGTGGCCGTGACCACCGGGCCCCGCCTCGGTTCCCGCGAGCTGGCCCTCGTCGAGCCGGGGGAGGATGGCTCGTTCACGATCGAGGTGCCGGGCGACGTGCCCTGCTTCCTGCGGATCGCGGCGGTCGACCACCGGGAGACCGCCGTTCCGGTGTACCTCGAGCCGGAGGAGGGCGGTGCGACGGTCACGGTACGCCTCGCCCGGAATCCATTCGTCGAGAACCCGGAGCGGGTTCGCCTGACCGGCTCGTGGCTGGAATTCAACTGGCGCGAGGCCGTCGAGATGAACCGGCGGAAGGATGGCACCTGGACGTGGGAAGGACAGGTCCAGCCGGGAGACGATGGCCGGGTCTCCTACCAGCTTCTCGACATCGTGCCGGGCCACAGCGTCAACGGTACGGACGCCGTCGACTTCGAGTACGACGGGGGTGGTGACTGGACGTCGATCGTCGAGGCGCCGGACGGCCGCGTGCGGATCGTGTTCGACCCGGCGAAGCTGCCGCCCGCAGGGCCGGGAGACCTGCCCCGGGTCGCCTGGGACGGGAAGCATCGCTGGCTGAGCGACCTGTTCGAACTGCGCCAGGAGGGGCGGGCCGTCCAGTCGGCCCTTTTCGAGCGGTACCGGGAACTGGAGGGCAGCGGCCGGAAGGTGACCGAGAAGGCCCTCGGAGACATGATGACCCGGCTCGTCGCCTACCGGGAGAGACTCGCGAAGATCGCGGCGGCCGACGGCCCGGTGCCGTACCGGGCGTGGGTGGCCTCCCATCTCCTGGCGGCGTTCCTGCCGGGTGACATCGTGGACGACCAGGGGCGCGTGGCGCGGGAGCTGCGGGCGGCCTGGGACGTGGCACGGCCCCTGTTGCCGGCGACGAGCCCCTTCTGGATCGGGGTCGACAGCTGGACGCTCTACCGGCTGGCGCGGGCGATCGACGGCGACGAGATCCCCGCCCTTCTCGAGGCCCTCGCCCGGGACAACCCGGTACGCGACGTCCGCGGCCAGGCGATGCTGGCGCTGCTGCGCCGGGCCGACGAGGCCCGGGACGAACAGGCGGCCCGCCGCTGGTGGAACGAGCTTTCCCAGCGTTACGGGGACGAGCGGGCCTACCAGTGGGACCTGAAGCGCTTCGACCCGGATCGGAGGATCGCGGTGGGCAGGCCGGTCCCGTCGTTCGAGGTGACGACGCTGGACGGCAGGCGGCTCACCGACCGGGACCTGCGCGGAAAGGTCGTCCTGCTCGACTTCTGGGCCACCTGGTGCGGGCCCTGCATCAGCGAGATGCCCCATCTCCACGAGGCCTGGCGCAGGTACCACGACCGGGGCTTCGAGGTCGTCAGCTTCTCCCTGGACGCCTCCCCGGACGCCGTGCGGGAGTTCCGCAGGGGAGAGTGGAAGATGCCGTGGACCCACGTCTTTCTCGAGGGAGGTTTCGGCTCGAAGGTGGCCCGGGCGTTCGAGATCAGCAGCATCCCGGAGCCCATCCTGGTCGGACGGGACGGGACGATCGTTGCCGTGGCCCCGGAGACCCGTGGCAGCGGACTCCTGGCCGCCGTCGAGCGGGCACTCGGGGCGAAGACCCGCTGACCGGTTCCCGGAGCGCGTCAGGAACGCTCCGGTTCCCGGGGGGCGGAGGCGCAGTCGGGCAGCCCGAGGGCGCGGAAGATCGATTCCGCGGGGCAGAAGCCGGTGAAGGCGGACTGGAGGAGGTTGAGCCCGACGAACACGTCGACCAGGTAGAACCACGGGTTCACGTACCAGCCGAGGCCGACGCCCGCGAGGACGAACACGCCGGCCAGGATCCGCACGGCCTTTTCCACGGTCATGGTCGTCTCCTCCGGCAAGCAGGCAGAAGGGGGCGGCCGGCCGGGCCGCCCCCTCGATGATACCGGCGTCCCCGGGCCGGGTCAGCGGCCGTAGTGGCCCCAGGGACCGTCCCCGTCGGGACCGATTCCCTGGACGATCCAGCAGGCGAAGCCCGCATCGGTGCCATCCCGGAAGACGGCGTCGGTGTCGTCGTCGTCCTCCGACGTGACATCGGAGAACTCGTCCGCGGAGGACGGGTCGTTCGACCGCCAGACCTTGTAGTGCACCGCGACGGGATCGTCCCACCAGCGGAGGACCGTGTCGGAGCCGTCCCGCGCCACCGATGTCAGCCGAACCTCGTCCGGGATGCCGCAGGCATGGGCGTCACACGAGGTGAAGATCGACCGCTGATCGGTGTCGTCGATCCACCACCCCCGGCCCGCTCCGTTCAGGGCGCCGAGGCGGAAGCGGATGCGCACGTCGCGCCCCGTGAAGGAGGCGAGGTCGACCTCGGTGTACACCCAGCCGCCGGAGTCGCCGGACCAGACATCGTGCTTCTCGATTCCCTGGCCGATCTCGTGGTCGTAGGGGTGGACCGTGATCCAGGGCCCGAGATCGGTCCAGGTCGTCCCGCCGTCGGTCGTGATCTCGATGGTCGCGGCGGACTTTCCCTCGGTCAGCTCGTAGCGCTGCCAGAAGCCGAAGGTCGCGGTTCCATCCGGGTGCAGGACGTCGGTCAACAGGACCACGTCCTTCTGCAGGGCGCTGTCCGAGGCGTGCCAGGCCCAGGAACCTCCGGCCGTGTGGTTGTCCGACGAGGTAACGGCCCAGTCGTCCGTTCCCTGGAGCGCCTCGTGGGACCAGCCGGCCGGTTCAGCTCCGCCGTGCTCGACGTCCTCGGCATGGTGGTCGTCCCGGTCGTCCGCCTCGAGCACCCGGTCGAACTGCTGGTCACGGTCGTCCGCGCCGTCGCACGAGAGGGTGGCGGTGAACCCGGCATCTTCCATGCACCCGACACCCGCACCGACCCTCACCGTCAGCGTGGCGACCGCCGTCCCGTCCGGTGGAATCGTGCCGAGCTCGGCGGGGTTGTCGAGGACGGCGACGTCCGCCGGGGACGAGAGCGTGACGCGGACGTTCGTGGCCGGCTCGGATCCCCTGTTGCGGATCGTCAGCAGGAAGAGGGCGTTCTCGCCGACGTCGGCGATGCCGTCGGCGTCGCACCCGGCGGAGGAATCGTCGACGTCGACCGCGTCGAGAACGAGCCACGGGCCGTCCATCGGAACCACGTCCGTGCTCCCCAGGTAGGGCCGGTCGTCGTGGCCGGTGACGGTCACCTCCATCGGCCCCGGTTCCCGGGGAGGCGGGTCGAGCGGCAGGACGCAGGCGCCGTCGGCGTCGGTGTAGCCGGCGGCGAAGATCCCCTCGTCCTGCTTGCGGATGGCAACCAGCTCCCCCTCCACCGGCTGGCCGTTCCGCCTCACCGTGACGGTGAATTCCTCGGCCCCGGTCGGGACCTCGCTGTCGTGCTCGACGTCCAGCTCGCGGGGACGGCGGGTCCACAGGGAGAGAGAGGGTTCCGCGAGGAGGTTGTACATCTCGAAGTAGTAGTGGACCGTCCCCGTGTCCCCGTAGTGGTCGTAGAGGTCCATCTTGGCTCGCCGGACGACCGTCCCGAGGGCGGGCGTCTCGTCCATCGGGAAGATGTGCGTGTGCAGGCGGCGCTGGAAGTAGTCGTCCTCGTCCCAGTACGAGTTGTTCGAGGCGCCGAGGAACCCGATTGCGCCCTTGTGGGGAACCTTCTGCCAGGTCTCGCCGAAGCACTCGCTCCGGTTCAGGGTGCCGGTGACGCAGGCGTTCGAGATGACGAACGGGTACATCCCGTCGTTCGTGTTGTTGCGCACGTCGGCCTGGTCGTACCCGCCGTGGCTGGTCGGTCCCTGCCAACTGGTCTCGCTGCCATGGCCGGAGTAGTTCACCACCGAGCGACCCTCGTCGATCGAGGCGGCGATCTCCGACGTGTCCGCGTCGTAGGTATGGTAGTGCCGATCACACGACTCCTTGCCGTGGGACCACGAGGTCTGCTCGTAGTCGTTCGGCGTGTAGAAGGTGTCGATGCACCAGTCGTGGGTCCCCTCGATCAGGGAGATGTGGCCGGAGTCGGACGTGCCGATGAACCCGGCCCGCTTGACCCAGGCCTCGCTGCCGAAGGTCGCCTTCTCGTAGGTGAGGAGCTTGTCCACGACGTCCTCGGTCTCCTGTGCGCTCCTCGTCGAGACGCGGGCGATATCGACGTCCGGGAGGTAGTCGTCGCCGTCCAGGCAGGCGTACCAGTTGTCCGTCACCTGGCTCTTGCCTCCCCCGTTGCCCCAGTGGATCGGCGTGAAATCGGTGTCACCGACCAGCAGGACGTAACCGAGCGGCGGATCGGCCCAGGTGTCGTACCGGTCCTGGATCACGTCCTTGACGTCCTGGTCGGACGGGTTCGAGCCGATCTGCGACAGCTTGACGACCTCGACCTTCCACCCGGTGCGCCGTTTCCAGTCGACGAACGGGTCGATCGCGGCGGCGAAGTCGTCGTGAACGATCACCAGCATTCCCTCGGCGCCACCGGTGCTCCCGTGCCCGGGTTCCGCGCGACCACCCCCACCGGTGGCCTCGGTCGCCGGGGAGCAGGTCGGGGGCGGCGGAGCCTGGGGGAGGAGACCGCCGAAGAAGGCGCGCTCGAGGACCGGCGAGTCGTGCCGGGAGGGGGGGCAGGGGTCGCCTCCCCTTGCCCGGAGCACGAATCGCATCCGCGGGTGGACGACGAGGGCGTCGCTGGCCGGGTTCCAGCGGACGGGCCGGAACTCGAGCAGGGCCACCTCGCGTCCCCGGATCACGGCCCGCGATACGATGCGGCCGGCCCCGGCGGGCCAGGAAGTGCTGCCCCCGTACACCGAGTCGTCGAGCACGAGGGGACGATCTTCCTCGGCGCCCGGCAGCTTCGGCACCGGGGGTTGCACGGGCAGCGGGCGGCGGGGAAACCCCAGGGCGGCGGGAAACACCTCCCGCGCCGGCCCGGGGTCGATCTCGAGGGACAGCTCGGCACCCCGGGGGACCGGTGCGAGCAGGCGGACCACGGGGAGCCGCGGCCGGCCGACCTCGGCCGTCACGTCCTCCCCGGGCAGGGTCACCAGGGAGAACGGTTCCCCGTCCAGGGTCACCGGGTGCAGCTCGAGCCCCGGGATCGTCACGGTGCCCTCGATCCTCCAGGGGTCGGGACGGTTCGTGCGGATCCGTGGTGGCGCGGGCCTGGCGCCGTCCGCGAGGGGGACGAAGGCGGCCAGGGATGCAGCGGGAACGGACAGGCAGAGCAGGGCCACCGCGAGGCGCAGGGCCGACGTCGGGCGGAAACGGTCGGTGGTCATCGAGATCTCCACGGGGGACGGGGAATTGCCGTGCCCCAAGTTGTACGGGGAGAGATCCCTGCCGCCAAGGAAAATCGGGCGTATCGTTTCCGCGGGCCCCCGGCCCGGAGGCGTGGCGCAACGGGGGAGACCTGTGGTAACTTACTGCCAGTATTGGCTTGGTTACCAAGTGACATCGTGTACCATCCGGGTCATGCGTGCAGCCCTCGAGGGGGGTGAAGCCGTGATGGACCTCCAGGAAAGGATGAAACGGTTCGAGGAGACCTGCCGGCGGCAGGGACTCCCGGTGACCGTCCAGCGGCGCGCGGTGTACGAGGCCCTCGCGTCGCGCAAGGACCACCCCACCGCCGACGAGCTGTACGATGCCGTCAGCCGGCGGTTGCCGGGGATCTCGCGCACGACGGTCTACCGCGTGCTCGAGACCCTGGTCAAGATGGGGCTCGCCATCAAGGTGGATCACCCCGGCGCCCGTTCCAGGTTCGATGCCAACGCCACCGACCACCCCCACGCGGTCTGCCTCGCCTGCGAGCGGGTCTTCGACTTCGAGGCCCGGAGCTTCGAGCTCGGTGAGCTTCCCGGCCACCTGCCCGACGGTTTCCAGGTGACGGGCGTGACCGTCGTCGTCCACGGGTACTGCGCGGCCTGCCGGGCGGCCCTCGAGAAGAACCGGGGCTGAGACGTCGCTCCCCAGATTTGACAACCCGGGGCGCGGGGGGTGAACTCACCCACTTCCCCGCGGGACGGGCCCCCGGTCGGGCCGGGCGGCCCGCCAGGAGGTGCCAGGGATGCCGATCCGGCCGGGAACCGTCGCGGAGATCCGGGAGCAGATGCTCCGCCTGCTCGAGGGAATCGTCCCCGGGGCGGAGATCGCCCTCAAGGCCGAGCTGGTCCACGAGATCCTGCGCCTCAAGGAGGAGCGGGGTGCGATCATCCTCGGCCACAACTACATGGAGCCGGCGCTCTTTCACACGGTCCCCGACGTGACCGGCGACTCCCTCGAGCTGGCCCGGCGGGCCGCCGCCACGGACCGGGACCCGATCGTCTTCTGCGGCGTCCGGTTCATGGCGGAGACGGCGAAGATCCTGAACCCGGACCGGACGGTCCTGCTCCCTTCCGAGAAGGCCGGTTGTTCCCTCGCCGAGAGCATCACCGCCGAGGACGTGCGCCGGCTGCGGGAGATGTTCCCCGGCGTGCCGGTGGTGACCTACATCAACACGTACGCCGACGTGAAGGCGGAGTGCGACGTCTGCTGCACGTCGTCGAACGCGGCGAGAGTCGTCGAATCCCTCGGCAGCGACACGGTGATCTTCCTCCCGGACGAGTACCTGGCGGCGAACGTCGCCCGGGAGACCGGTCGGAGGATCCTCTACCCCCTGGGGTCGGACCGGAAGCCGACCCTCCAGGTCGATTCCCTCGAGCACGTGATCCTCGGCTGGAAGGGGCGCTGCGAGGTCCACGAGCAGTTCACGGTCGACGACGTCAGGCGGGTCCGCGAGCAGTTTCCCGACGCGATCGTCCTCGCCCACCCGGAGTGCTCTCCCGAGGTGGTCGAGGCGGCGGATTTCGCCGGCTCGACGACGGCGATGGCCCGCTACGTCCAGGAGAGCCCGGCGAAGCGGTACATGCTCTTCACCGAGTGCTCGATGGCGGACAACGTCGCGGCGGAGAACCGGGACAAGGAGATGATCCGCATGTGCTCGGTGCGCTGCCCGCACATGAACGAGATCACCCTGGAGGACACCCTGCGCGCCCTGCGGGAGAACGTCGTCGAGATCACCGTGCCGGACGACGTCGCGGCGCGGGCGCGCCGCGCCATCGAGCGGATGCTGGCGGTGCGCGCCTGACGGGTCAGGCGAGAACGTCCAGGTTCCGGCCGACCCCCATCATCCGGAGGAGGTCCGCCGCCGCCTGCTGTTCCGCCTCGAGGACCTTGTCGAGGACCGCGACCTGGGCGTCGGTCGCGTTCTTCACGTTCCGGGCCTCGAAGGCGTCGCCGACCATCTCGGCGGCGAGGATCGTCCCGTCGATCTCCATGGAGCCTCCTTCGGTCACCGTGTCGGCCGCCCGGCGGGATCCTTGAGCCCTTCCTCCCGGGGCCTTGCCGCGGGGGTCCGCCATCGTCCATCCTGTTCCGGGAGGCAGCCCTTGTTCCTGGTGGGCGACATCGGGGGGACCCACGCGCGGATCGCCCTGGCCCGGGCGGAAGGGGAGGGGTTCGTCCTCGGGGAGGCCCGCGTCTTCGAGTCCGCCCGGTTCTCGGGGCTGGAGCCGATCCTGGAGGCGTACCTGGAGCGGCGGCCGGCCGTGGAACGGGGAATCCGGGCGGCGGCATTCGGCCTGCCGGGCCCGGTTCTCGAGGGACGGGTCCGAACGACGAACCTGCCGTGGGAGGTCGATGCGCGGCTTCTTCGGGATGAACTCGGCGTGCCGGTCGCCCTGCTCAACGACCTGGAGGCGATCGCTCACGGGACGCTGGTGCTTCCCGCCGACCGGGTGGAGACGCTCCAGGGGGGGGAGCCGGCACCCGGGAACCGGGCGGTGATCGCGGCCGGCACGGGTCTCGGCGAGGCTGTTCTCTTCCGCCACGGGGATGTGCTCGTCCCCGCCGCGTCGGAGGGGGGGCACACCGAGTTCGGTCCCCGCGACGAGGAAGAGATCGACCTGCTCCGGTTCCTCCTCGCGCGGCACGGTCACGTCTCCTACGAGCGGATCGTCTCCGGTCCGGGGCTCGTCTCCCTCCATGCCTTCTACCGGGAACGGGTGCCCGGGGCGGGTCCCCCGGTGGCCGAGCCCGCCGAGGTGACCCACCGGGCCCTCGCCGGGGAGGACGGGGCGGCGGAGGCGGCCCTCGCCCGCTTCTGCTCCGTGTACGGGGCCGAGGCGGGCAACCTGGCCCTCAAGGTGCTCGCGCGGGAGGGCGTCTGGCTCGCGGGCGGCATCGCGCCACGCATCCTTCCGTACCTCCGCCGCGGAGGCTTTCTCGAGGCGTTCCGGGACAAGGGGCGGTACTGGGAGCTGATGGCCCGGATCCCCGTCCACGTCGTCCTCGAGCCGGCCGTCGGGCTCCTCGGTGCGGCCCGGGCCGCCGCCCTCGTCGTCGCCGGGAACCGGGAGTAGCATCGGGGGGACGACGGCCCGGTTCGCGGTCGCCCGGTTGACCACGGACCGTACCGATGCCATCGAGAAGGTGCAGCCGGCGGACGTCCGTCCGCACGGCGGGACCGGAAGGTGAATCCCGGACCTGGAGGTGACCGATGCGTCCCCAGCGGGCCGGCAAGCCGACCGGGCCCCCCCGGCAGGGACAGCCGCGGGAGGACCCCCTCGACTGGACCTCGTTCCTCGGCCGCAAGGCGTTCGACCTCGCGGCGCTCGCGCGCGCCTGGAGGATCGCCCTGCCGCCCCTCGAGCGGCTCGCGCGCCGGTACATGGTGGAGAAGGCGGACCCGGTGATCCACGGCCCGCGCCGCGAGCGGGAAGACAAGCTGGCGATGGGTCTCAACGTGGTTCGGGCGGCCTTCCGGGCCTACGACCGCGGCTCGCCCGCCGTCCGCGACGCGATCGTCCGCCTCTTCCTGCGGAAGTACCTGACGCCGCCCGAGAAGCGGGGGGCGCGGCGCCGGTTCCTCGAGCGGTACGGAACGATCCCGCCGGCCTTCCTGACGATCTCCCCCGAGGGTACCTGCAACCTCTCGTGCCGCGACTGCTACGCCGCCTCGATCCGGGGCGGCCTGCCCCGGCTGACCGCGGGGGAGTTCTCCTGGGTGCTCGAGCGCAAGGAGGAGGAGTGGGGGAGCTGGTTCACCGTCGTCTCCGGCGGGGAGCCGTTCCTCTGGCGGGACGGCGACGTGGACCTGGTCGAGATGGCCCGGATGCATCCCACCCAGTACTTCCTCGTCTACACCAACGGGACGCTGATCGACCGGGACCTCGCCCGCCGGCTCGCCGCCGTCGGGAACGTGACCCCGGCGATCTCGGTCGAGGGATTCGAGAGGGAGACCGACGCCCGGCGGGGTCACGGGGTCTTCCGGCGAATCCTCCGCGCGATGGAACACCTGCGGGGGGCGGGCGTTCCGTTCGGGATCTCGGTGACGGCGAACCGGGACAACGCGCGACTGCTCCTCTCCGACGAGTTCATCGACTTCTGGTTCGAGGAGCAGGGGGCGCTCTACATGTGGCTCTTCCACTACATGCCGATCGGGCGCGGCGTGGACGTGGAGCGCCAGGTGCCCCCGGACGTCCGGGCCTGGATGTGGGAACGGGAGCAGGAGCTGGTCCACCGGCGGAAGTTGTTCCTCGTCGACTTCTGGAACATGGGCCCGGTCAGTTCCGGTTGCATCGCCGCGGGCCGGGGGGGCGGATACCTCTACATCGACTGGCACGGACGCATCCATCCGTGTGTCTTCGTCCCGTACTGGAAGGACCGGGTCCAGGACCTGGTCGCCGAGGGGAAGCAACTGACCGACGCCCTTTTCTCGGACCTGTTCCGGCGGATCCGGGACTGGCAGGAGGACTACTCCTGGCGGAAGCCGCCCGCCGAACGGGGCAACGAGATTCGTCCCTGCCCGATCCGGGACCATCACCGGGTGATGCGCCGAATCGTGCTCGAAACCGGGGCGAAGGCCGGGTACCCCTCCGCGGAGCAGGCCCTGCGGGACGAGGCGTACGTCGCGGGGATGTGTCGGTACGACGAGGCGATCGCGGCCGCGCTGGACCCGATCTGGGAGGCGCACTACCGGGAGGCCTGAGCGACCCCTGCCGGAGATAAGGTTGTCATCGGCCGGGTTCGGCGTACAGGAAGGGGCGCGCGAGGCCCGTTCCCGGTGGCCTCGAGGAGGTCCTCCATGCGTCCGCTGCGTCCCCCGTTCGCCGTGCCGCTTGCCTGCCTGCTGCTGCTGGCCGCCCCGCTCCCGGTCCTGGCCGACGATGTCACCGGTCCCGCCGACGTGACCGGCCTGGCCGTCACGAAGGAGGGGGAAGACGTCCACCTCTCCTGGAACGAGGTGACCACCGATGCGGCCGGAGGCCCCGAGACCGTCGACCACTACCGGGTCTTCCGGGGTGACACGCCGGACTTCGTCCCGGACAAGACCGGGGGCTCCAACGAGATCGGGACCAGCGAGACGACGGAGTTCACCGATGCCGGGGCGGCCTCGGACGGGCACACCTGGTACTACCTCGTCAGCGCCGTCGACGAGGCGGGGAACGAGGGCCGGACGAAGGCCCCGACCGTCACGACGCCCCCGGTCCTGACCGCCCACTGGACGGACACCGGCATCGACCTGGAGTGGACCGATGCCGAGCCGGTGAACCAGGTGACCGGCTACCGGGTCTATTACGGCCGGGCGAGCCGCTCCTACGAGCACGTCGACGACGTCGGCATGGTCAACAGCTACAGCCTCGAGGGCCTCGAGCAGGACGTGAACTGGTACATCGCCGTGACCGCGATCGATGTCAACGGCAACGAGTCCGACTACTCGAACGAGGCGGTCGAGTGCGTCGGGGGGAAGATCGATCTCAAGGCGATGGACGAGGTCAAGGTCTGCTGGGGCGCCGACAACTGTCCGCCCCTCGAGGGGGAGATCCAGCACGCCAACGGCCAGGAGAAGGTCGTCTGGGTCGAGCTGCCCGAGGGGGACTGGAAGCGGATCGACATGACCCTCACGCTCGACTCGCGGCTCTGCGACGACCCGATCGCCCCGGACAAGTGCGGCAGCAACAACCCGGGCTGGAACCCCTGCGGTGATCCCTGGGACCGCACGGTCCACGTCTTCCTCGTTCTCGACGACTGCGTCGACGCGGACCGGACCTGTGCCGGCGGGCACAGGAACCTCGAACTGATGCGGGCGATCACGCCGTTCGGGACCGACGCCCCGCCGCCCGACGGCTCGGGCGAGGTGCCGCCGCGGAAACTGACCCTCGACGTCACGCCCTACCGCTCCCTGCTCGTCGGCGGCCGGTACCTCGGGGTGAACATCTCGACCTACGTCCGTTACTGGTGGGTGGACGTCGATTTTCACTTCAGCAAGCGTCCCGAGGAGGAGTCGCCGAAGCCGCCCGCCGACGGCGTCCAGGTCCTGTTCTTCGGCTCGGTCCCGCCACCGACGGCGACGGTCTCGATCCCCGGCACGGCGACGAAGGTGTACACGCGCCTGTTCATCACCGGCCACGGCGGCACGAGCTACTGCGACGGGGGCAGCAACGACGGTGCCGCCTGCGAGTCGAGCTCGGACTGCCCCGGTGGTTCCTGCCAGAACTGCGACGAGTTCTGCCACCGGACGAACCGGATCCTTGTCGACGGCTCGCCGGCCTGGGAACACGTTCCGTGGCGGGACGACTGCAGCCCGGGCGGCATCTTCGACTGCAAGAACTGGAACGCCTGCGGGTGGCCGTCGTGCACCTACTCGCGGGCCGGCTGGTGCCCCGGGTACATCGCCTGCCACGCGTCCGATCCGTGCGACCAGGACCTCGACATGACCGAGCACCTCGCGCCCGGCGGGACCTACGACGTCGACTACGACGTGCTGGTCAAGCGCGGCTCCTGGTACGTCAGCCTGGTCGCCTACTGGTACGAGGACGATCGGAACGACGCCGGGAAGGCGGACGCGCCCTGACGCGCGGCGCGTCGCGCCGCCCGGGCCGCCTCCCGGCGGCCCCTACAGGAGACCCGTACAAGAGGCCACGGGTTTCGTGGGTTCATGTAGGGGCGGCCGGCAGGCCGCCCGAGGGTGCCTGGCGCGCGCGTTGCCGTCGTGCGCGCTTGCGGCGTGAGGCGCGGCGCGTCGCGCCGCCCGGGCCGCCTCCCGGCGGCCCCTGCGAAACCCACGGGTTCCCTGCCCGCGGCGCCAGCGCGAGGCACGAACACGGGGGCGCGGGTCGCGATCAACCGAGGCGGCGGTCGAGGTTGACCGCGGCGCTGATCAGCGAGAGGTGGGTGAGGGCCTGGGGGAAGTTTCCGAGGGCCTCGCCCCGCGGGCCGACCTCCTCGGCGTACAGCCCGAGATGGTTGGCGTACCCGAGCATCTTCTCGAAGATCAGCCGCGCCTCCTCGAGCCGCCCTGCCCGGGTCAGGGCCTCGACCAGCCAGAAGGTGCACAGGGAGAACGTCCCTTCCGCCTCGCCGACCCCGTCGTCGGTCTCCGCGAGGCTGTAGCGGTGCACCAGGCTGTCCGACATCAGCTCCGCGCGGATCGCCTCGATCGTCTTCAACATCCGGGGGTCCGTCGGGGACAGGAAGAAGACCAGCGGCATGAGCAGGACGCTGGCATCGAGCGCCTCCGAGCCGAACGACTGGACGAATGCCTGCCGCTTCTCGCTCCAGCCGGACTCCAGGATCTCCTGGTAGATCGTGTCCCGCGCCTGGACGAGGCCGCCGTGGTCGGCGGGGAACGAGCGCTTCGTGGCGAGGCGCTGGGCCCGGTCGAAGGCGACCCAGCACATCATCTTGGAAAAGACGAAGGGGCGCGGTCCCCCGCGGACCTCCCAGATCCCCTCGTCGTCCCGGTCCCAGTGCCAGGAGAGCCAGTCGGTGATGCGGCAGAGGTGCTTCCAGAGGTCGTACGAGATCGGCGTGACGTGCTTGTTGTAGAGGTAGACGGCGTCCATCAGCTCGCCGTAGATGTCGAGCTGGAGCTGTTCACCGGCCGCGTTGCCGATCCGGACCGGCCGCGACCCCTCGTACCCGGACAGGTGCTCGAGAATCTCCTCGGGGGCTTCCGGCGAACCGTCGACGCGGTAGAGGACGCGGAGCGGCTGCTCCTTCGTCCCCTCGGCGATCCGCTGCTCGAGCCACTCCATGAACCGCCGGGCTTCCTCCTTGAAGCCGATCCGGAGGAGGGCGTAGAGGGTGAAGCTCGCGTCGCGGATCCACGTGTAGCGGTAGTCCCAGTTGCGCGAGCCGCCGATCGCCTCCGGGAGGCTCGTCGTGGGGGCGGCCACGATCGCTCCCGTCGGCTCGTAGGTCATCAGTTTCAGGACCAGGGCGGACCGGTGAACCATCTCCCGCCAGCGGCCCTCGTAGGTGCACTGGGAGAGCCACCGCCGCCACCAGTCCACCGTCTCGCGGAAAAGCTCTTCGCACCGGTCCTCGCCGAGGAAGCACGCCTCGGGGGTGTCTCCCTCCTCGAACACCTCGAGGACGAGAGAGACCGTCTCTCCCTGCCGGAGCCCGAAGACCGCCGACACGCCGTGCTCGTCCTCGGTGAGGGGGACCGGGGAGAGAAGGGCGAGCCGCATCTCCTCGTGCTCGAAGACGGCCCCGCGCCCGGTCACGTGGACCTCGTGGCGCCCCCGGCCGTAGTCGAACGCCGGCCGGCAGTAGAGCCGGAACCGCATCTCCCCCCGGACGGACGTCACGCGGCGCACGATCCGGTGGCGCCTGCGGCCCCGCGTGGTCCGGTGGAGCGGCATGAAGTCCGTGATCTCCCCGACCCCCTTCGTCGACAGGAAGCGGGTGATCAGGACGTTGGTGTCGGGGAAGTAGAGCTGCTTGTGCCGGGCCTCGTGGACGGGCTGGAGGGAGAAGACACCTCCCCTGCGGTCGTCGAGGATCGCCGCGAACACGCTGGGCGAGTCGAAGCGAGGCAGGCACAGCCAGTCGATCGCCCCGTCGTTTCCGACGAGGGCGGCGGTCTGGCAGTCCCCGATCAGGCCGTAGTGCTCGATCGGCTTGTAGGCCATCAGCAGGTCTCCCGGAAGGTGGCGAGAGCGATCTCCCACGCGGCCACGGGGCGAGGAGGCTCCCCGAGTCCCGGGCGGGACAGGAGGGCTTCCAGCCGGCCCGCCTTCTCCCGCCAGTCCGCGGGGTCGAGAGCGCCCGCGTCGAGCCGGGTCGCCAGGTGGTCCCTGGCCCGGCGGGGGGCGTCCACGTCCCGGCAGAAGAGGGCGAGGTCCGCCCCCGCCCGCAGGGCCGCCTCCGCGCGTTCGCCCGGCGTGCCCCGGTCCGCCACGGCGCCCATCCCGAGGTCGTCGGTGATCACCACGCCGCCGTAGCCGACCCGCTGCCGCAGCCATCCGGCGAGGAGCGCCCGGGAGAACGTCCCCGGCAGCGGGTCTCCCGGGTCGACCGCCGGGTACCAGGCGTGGGCGGTCATCACCAGCGGTGCCTCGTCCCGGAGATCCCGGTAGGGCAGGACGTGTCGTTCCCAGAGCTCGTCCGCCGGGAGCGGGCTCTCCGCGAGGGCCCGGTGGGTGTCGAGGTCGGTCCCGCCGAGCCCCGGGAAGTGCTTCGCGCAGCCGGCGACCCCTGCCGCCGCGAGGCCGGCGAGAACCTCGCGGGCGCAGGCGGTGACCCGGGCCGGGTCGGTCCCGAAGGAACGCGGGCCGATCGCGTTCCGGCCGTCCCCGTCGTCCAGGTCCACCACGGGGGCGAAGGCGACGTCGATCCCGAGGGCCCGCAGCGCGTCCCCGATTGCCCGCCAGGTCGCGCGGAGCCGCTCGGCGGGCCAGGCCGCCTGGAGCCGCGCCGGGGGCAGCCGGAAGAACGCCTCGTCGAGGGCGGCCAGTCGGTTGACCGTTCCGCCCTCCTGGTCGATCGACACGAGGGTCGGCAGGGGGCAGCACTCCCGGACCCCGGCGACCAGGTCCCGGACCTGGGCCGGGCTCCGCAGGTTGCGGGCGAAGAGGATCACGCCCGCCGGGGCGAGCTCGCGGAGGGCGCCCTCCTCGTGGCGAAGGAGTTCCGGGCCCTCGAGGGCGCAGACCAGCAGGCGACCTGGTGCGGGCGTCTCGCTCATGACCGGGATTGTCCGCGGCGGGGCGGCCATCCGGCAAGGGGGGTCGTGGTACCTTTTCCGGACCCCCGCGAGCCGCGGGGGACGGACCACGAGGAGGACCGCCGATGCCTTCGTCCCGCGAGCCCGCCCCCCGCGGATTCCTGGCCACCCTCGGGGAGTTCCCGGCCACCTTCTGGGTGGCGAACGTGATGGAGCTTTTCGAGCGGGCGGCCTACTACGGTCTCAACGCCGTGCTCGGACGGTACCTGACCGACGCCGTGCTTCCCGGGGACCCGGCCCACTCCGGTCTCGGGTTCTCCGCGGACGAGGCCGGGTTCCTGCAGTCGATCGTCTACGCGGCGACCTACGTCGTCCCGATTCTCGGGGGAGCGCTGGCCGACCGGTACGGCTACCGGAAGATGCTCCTCTTCGCCTTTTCCCTGCTCAGTCTCGGCTACTTCGCCTCCGGGCACGTCTCGAGCTACGGGGCGATCTTCGCCACGCTCCTGCTGATGGCGATCGGCTCGGGCCTCTTCAAGCCGATCATCTCCGGCACGATCGCGCGCACGACGACGGAGAAGAACTCCGGGTTCGGGTTCGGCGTGTACTACTGGATGATCAACCTGGGCGCCCTGGTAGCGCCGATGATCGTGATCTGGCTGCGGGGGATGTCCTGGCGGTACGTCTTCCTCGCCAGCTCGGCGTACTGCGCGGCGATGCTCGTCCCGACGATCTTCGTCTACCGGGACCCCCCTCGCCCGGAGAACACGAAGGGGATCGCAGAGGTGCTCCGCGGGGCGGCCCTGGTCCTCTCGGATGCCCGCTTCATGCTGATGGTGATCGTCTACTCCTGTTTCTGGATCCTCTACTTCCAGAACTTCGGGACGGTGCTCTGGTACCTCCGGGACTTCGTCGATCCGGGACCGGCGAACCGCTTCCTCGCGTCGATCGGGCTGCCGGTCCACTTCGACGCCGAGTTCGTCACGATGATCAACGCCGGCACGATCGTGCTGCTCCAGATCGCCGTCAGCTCGGCCGTGCGGCGTTTCCGCCCCCTGCCCACGATGGTCGCGGGAATCGTCATCGGCTCGGCCGGGTTCTTCTGCCTGGCCTTCTCCCGCAACGTCTGGGTCTTTGCCCTCGGGATCGCCATCTTCTCGATCGGGGAGATGACGGCGCACCCCAAGTACTACAGCTACGTCGGCCTGGTCGCCCCCCAGGACCGGAAGGCCGTCTACATGGGCTACGCGTTCCTCTACGGCGTGATCGGGTCCCTCGTCGGGTCGAACGTGGGCGGGGAGCTCTACCACCGGTTCCTCGAGCCGGTCGTCGGGCGGAGCGGGATCGAGGGGACCCTGACCGGCTTCTGGGCGACGTTCGGGGTCCTGGGAGTGATCGCCGCCGGCGCGCTGGTCGTCTACGACCGGCTGTTCGGAAGGGACACCCCGGCGACGCGGCGGCGGGCGCGGGCGGTGCTGATCGTCTTCTACGTCGTGCTGATCCTGCTCGCGGCGAAGTTCGTGCACTACGGGCTGGGCCTGGCGACGGCGAAGAAGGCGAAGGTGATCGTCCAGTCACTGATCATGTTCGGGATCGGGGGCGGCGGCCTCCTGGTGCTCCTCGCGCACCGGCACGAGGCCGACTGACCGCGGCGCTCCACGACCGGGAGAAGGGGGCCGCGTCCCGGCCCGGTCACGTGACCAGGTCGAGCCGGCGGACGGTGCCGGCCGTGCCGTCCTCGCGGAGGAAGAGTCCCGTTGCCCGCACCTCGCCGAGACGCGCCATGTCCGGACCGTCGAGGCGGAACGGCGTGGACGCGTGCCCGAGCCAGATCGCCCCGACCCCGGCGTCGGCGAGGCTGACGAGGCGGTCGCCGCCCGGGCCCCGGCCCAGCCAGAGCCGGAGCCGGTCCCAGGCCGGGTCCGCCTCGTCGATCCAGCCGTTGCCGTCGCCGTCGAGGCGGGCGAGCTCGGCGAACCCGTCTCCCGTCCGCGGCCCGAACAGTTCGCCGCCATCGGTCACCCGGCCGTTCCCGTCCCGGTCGATGGCGAGGAACGGGCTCCCGCCCCCGGGGAAGGGCACCCGCTCGACGGACCCGTCCCCGTCCAGGTCCAGCTCGACGGTCTCGCCGGACAGTCGCGCCTTCACCCCGTCCAGGTCTAGGACCAGGGGGTCGGTGATCCGCTTCTCGAGGCTCAACCGGAAGTGCCGCTCGACCCGGACTTCCCGGTTCATCTCGAGCCGGAGGTCCAGGTCGACCCGGCGGCCGTCCGCGGTCTCCACCCACCCGGTCGCCCGGAAGGACGTCGATTCGCGCTCGAGGTACGTCTCGTCGATCTCGACGGCCAGGCGGAACTCCCGCCCCCGGCGGCGTCGCTCCCGGGCCGCTTCCTCCCGCAGCTTCTCCGCCTTCGCCTCCGCGGCCGCCTCCTCGGCCCGCTCCGCCGCCTCGGCGACGTCCGCGGCCCCACCGCTCCCGTCGCCGTCCAGGTCGACCTCCAGTTCCTCCGGGTCGAGGATCTTCACCTCGTGGCCGGTCAGCAGCTCGAGCAGGCTCCGGACCTGGTCGACGACGATCGAGAGGACCTCCTCGAGGCCGAACCCTCCCCTCGCGTCGTCCTTTCCCTTCGCCGCGGCGGTCGCCGCCCTCTCGATCGCCTTCTCCAGGGCGTCATCGGCGTGCTCGAGGACCCGCGCGATCTTCCCGGCAACCCGTTCCGCTTCCCGAACCAGCCCGTCCCTCGATGATGGATCGGTCTGCGTGACGGAGTCGCCGGGGTCCCCCGGCATCCTCCGGGACCGCCGGGTGACCTCGAACCGCTCCCGCTTCCGGTGGACCGTCTCCCGCAGGTGACTCGCCTCGATGCCGATCGTCGACCCGGTGATCCGCATCGTCCCCGCTCCCCGGCACGACCCCGCTCCCCTCGTTCGGCTCCTCGTCCGTTCCCTTCCCGGCTGAAGCCGGGCGGACGAGGCGGGCGCGGGCGGGAAAAGGCGAACGGGGATCCGACCAGGGCCGTCACGGTGGCGCGTCGGCCGGGGGGGGGAGGAGCGTTCCCCGCCCGAGGATCCACGCCGGGTCCAGGGCCTGCTTGATCGCCCGCATCCGGGCGAGGACGCCCGGCGGATAGAGCAGGTCCAGGTCGGCGAGCTTGCGCTTCCCGATCCCGTGCTCGGCGGAGACGGTGCCTCCCATCTCGATGGCGACGCGCACCAGGCGGTGGTAGAGCGCCCGGGCGCGCTCCTCCTCGTCCGCGTTCCGCGGGAGGATGTTCACGTGGAGGTGGTCGTTCCCCGCGTGGCCGAAGGCGAAGGGCTCCAGGTCCTGCTCCGCGAGGATCCGCCGGACCCGTTCGAGCAGTTCCCGGACGCGGCCCCGCGGAACGGCCGTGTCGGTGCTGACCTTGCGCACGCCGCGCCGGGCGAGGATCTCGTTGATCGTCACCGGGACCAGGTGGCGGAACTCCCGGAAGCGGGCCAGGTCCGAGGGCCCGTCGGCGAACCAGGAGTCGCCGAGGGCACCGCAGCCGTCGGCGAGGGCGAGCCACGCTTCCGCGAGCCGTTCTTCCTCGGGCGGGCCGCCCCGGGCTTCCTGCTCGAAGAAGATCGCTGCCCGGGCGTCCCGCGGGATCTCCACGCCGCGCCCGCGCAGCAGCCCGAGCACCGCCCCGTCGAAGAACTCGAGGGACAGGGCCGCCAGCGGGCCCGGGCCGAGGGTCGCTTCCCGGGCGCGCTCGACGAATCCGATCGCGCCGTCCTCCGCCGGGAAGAAGAGCAGTCCCGCCACCCAGCCGTTCGCCGCCGGCACCAGTCCGAGCTCGACGCCGGCGATCACGCCCAGGGTTCCCTCGGACCCGATGAACAGGTCGACCAGGTCCATCCCGGGCTCGGACCAGTAGCCGGCCGCGTGCTTGCTGGTCGCCGGGAGCTTCCAGTCGGGGGCCGGCACCTTCCGGTGGCCGCCCCCGGGGAGCGGAATCTCGAAGACCCCCTCCCGGGCCCGCACCCTCCCCCGCGGGAGATCGAGAACCGTTCCGTCGGCGAGCACGACGACCAGCCGCCGGACCCATGCGCGGGTCGGCCCGAACCGGAAGGTCCGCGCCCCCGAGGCGTTGGTCGCCGCGTTCCCGCCGATGAACGACCCGGCCTCGGTCGGGTCCGGGGGATACCACCAGCCGGTGGCGGCCGTCGCCTCCTGGACCGTGGCGAGGGGCACCCCCGCACCGACCTCGAGCGCGCCGGCCGCCGGTCCCCCCCCCTCGAGGGGGCGCGGCTCCCCGACCCGGGCGAGCCGGTCGGTGGCGAGCACGATCCCGCCCACCGGGACCCGCCCGCCGACGATGCCGGTGCCGGCCCCGGAGACGGTGACCGGGGCCCGGCGTTCCGTCGCCTCGTGGAGCAGCTCCGAGATCTCGGCCGGGGTCTCCGGCCATGCGACCTCGTCGGCGGAACCGGTCATCCGGCTCTCGTCCGCCAGGTATCGCGCGATCTCCGTCCTGTCGGTCGTCCTGCGCATCGGTCCCCATTCTGCCGGAACTTCGCCCGGGAACGGCAACGGAGCGGCGATTACACGATCGTGACCCTCGCGTCGTCCCCCCTGTTCCGGCCGGTCCGCACGGGTTCGGGGTGACCGGCATGCCGGTTGCGACCACGGGAGCGATGCCGGGGATCGAGCCAGGGAGTGCTGGGATGGGCCGGGAGAGCCTGCTGCGCCCGCTGCTCGCCGCCGTCGCCTCCGCGGCGGCGGTGCTGCTCCTCGCCGCCGCCCCGGGACCGGGGTCGACCGGCGGCCCCGAGCCGGGGGAGGGTGCCGCCCTGCTCGTGCGGGCCTGGCCATGGGCGCGGGTGCGGATCGACGGCGGGCCCTGGCGACTGACGCCCTTCTCGGACCCGCTGCCCGTGGCGCCGGGAACCCACCGCGTGGTGGCGGAGCACCCGGCCCTCGGTCGCGTGGAACGCGACGTGACCGTCGCTCCCGGCACCACCCTGGACCTCGTGCTGGCCCTTCCCGTCCGCGACGCACCGCACGCGGGCGATCCGGTTCCCTCCACCCCACCCGCCGGCGTGGAGCCCCCGGGGTCCCCCGGGCCCGACGCGACCCGTTCTCCCCGGGCCCGTGACGTGCCGCCTCCCCGCGGTCCGGGCGCGTCCCCGGGGGCTCCGCGTCCGGCGGCCCTCCCGGTGCGCCAGCTCCTCGCGCGCCGGCGGGCCGGGAGAGCCGAGGCCTGCGCGCGGCTTGCCCGGCTGCTCCTGCGGCGCCCGGGCGTGCCGGGGACCGCGAGGGTCGCCGCCGCCCGGCACGGCGCCTGGGCCTGCCTGGCCCTCGGGAAGGAGCAGGAGGCCACGCGACTGCTGTTGGCGGCCGCGGAACGGGGTCCCGGTCCCGCGCCGGACCCGATGATCGATCCGCCGGCCCTCCTCGTCCTCTGGCCGGAGGCCGGTGGGTCCGATCCGGTTCATCCCTGATCGGACCTGCCCGGCCACCCCGCACGCGTCTGCGCAGTCCCGAAACCCGGCGTACCATCATGGCGAGGTGTGGTCGCGCCCGCCTTCGCATCCACCGCGGCCGCACCGGTCCAGGGCATCGGGCGGGCCGATCGCCCCGCCGTGCCCGACGGCGTGGGTTCGATGGCACCGATGGCCGGTCCGCAGGGATCGGCAGGGGAGGTCCTGACCATGAGGAGGATCCTGCGTTCCGCGGCGGCGCTGGCCGTGGCCGCGATCGTGGCGCTCGCCGTCTGCCCGGCCGCGGTCGCCCAGGCCACCGGCCCGGACGCCGCCGGCACCGAGTTCCTGCTGGCGGTGCCCCCCGTCGAGGGGGCCGCCACCGCGACCCTGTGGGCCCTGCCCGCGGGGGAAGGGGAGACCGAGGTCCACGTCCGCATCGAGGCGGGCGAGGAGCAGGTCTACGACGAGACGAGGACGTCCGCCGACGGGTCCCCGCTCCGGTTCGACCTTCCGGGCTGGGCAGCGGTGGGCTCGGGGGACCAGCCGCTGGCGGTGGTCGTTACGGCGAGTGCCCCGGTGGTGGTCGAGCTGGCCGAGCCGGCGGCTCCGACCGTGTCCGCTGACGCCCTCCTGGCGTGGCCGACCGACGCCCTGGGGACCTCCTACCTGGTGGCCTCCCGGGACGGGAACGAGGGGCACGGGTTCGTCACGGTCGTCGCGACCACGGACGACACCGAGGTGACGGTCGTTCCGAGCGTGTCCCTGGCGGAGGGTCCCGCGGGGGAGCCGTTCACCTTCACCCTGGACCGGGGCCACGTCTACACCCTGGTCACCGACGAGGAGCACCCGGGGGACCTGACGGGGACGACGATCTCGGCGACGGCTCCCGTGGCGGTCCTGGCCGGGCACACCTGCGCGACGGTCCCGGCCGGGAGCGCCGATGCCTGTGACCTGCTGGCGGAAGCGCTGACGCCGGAGCCCACCCTCGGGCTGGTGGCGGTCGTCGCTCCCCAGGACGGGATGGCCGACGCCCGGCTGCGGGTGGTCGCCACGGCCGACGGCACCGACGTGACGGCAAACGGTGAACCGGTGGCCACCCTGGACCGGGGCGACTTCGTCGACGTGCCGGTCACCGGGGCCACCGTCGTGGAGGCGACCCAAGGGGTCCTTGCCGTGCTCTACGGGACGGCCGCCGGCGCCGGGGATTCCGCGCGGGTCTACGGCGGGCCGTTCATGGTGCAGGTTCCGACCGTGGAACAGGCGACCACGCCGGTCACCTACCTGCCGCACCCGGCGAGCGGCGAGGCCCGCACCGTCGTCTTCCTGCGGGAACGGGACGCGGGCAGCCTCCAGCGCAACGGTGCACCGGTCGACACGTCCGGGTTCGCCTCCGTCGGGGGGTACCTGGTCGGCTCCCTGGTGGAGACGGGGGACGACCCGGTGACCCTGTCGGCGGACGGGCCCCTCGGCGGGTACACGTACGGGCTCGCCGGCGAGGCGGGCTGGGGCCTGCCGCTCCCGCTCCTCGCCCTCGACGCCTCGACCGTGAACCACCCGCCGGTGGCGGACGCGGGCGACGACCAGCGGGTGGAGTGCGAGGGAGAGGGCATGGCGACCGTCACCCTGGACGGGTCCGGTTCCCATGATCCAGACGGCGAGGACGACATCGTCCTGTACCGGTGGTCCGAGGGCGAGACCGTTCTCGGCGAGGGGCAGACCCTCGACGTCGAGCTCGATCTCGGGACGCACGAGATCACCCTGCTCGTCAGGGACGAGGCCGGCGAGGAGAGCACCGATTCCGTCGAGGTGACCGTGGTCGACACGACGCCGCCGGAAGGGGGCATCACCCACCCGGAGGACGGGGCGTGCTTCGGTCCGGACGCCCTGCCCGTAACGGTCGAGGACGACTTCCACGATGCCTGCCAGGACGAGATCGAGCGGACCTACACGCCGGTCGATCCCGCCGCCGAGGTTGCCGGCCAGTACGTCACCCACGGCGACTGGCTCGTCACGCTCACCGCGACGGATCCGTCGGGGAACAGCGCCAGCGACCAGGTCGGCTTCACGATCGACACCGTGCCGCCCACCGTGACCCTCCTCCACGGCGCCGGCGAGCAGTGGGCCTTCCCGGTGACCGTGCCGTTCACCGAGCTGTTCGCGGCGGCGGACGAAGACGGGGCGGCCGGCGACGTCGTGCACGAGCTGATCGAGGTCGACGGGTGCGTCCTCTACGACGGGAACGAGTACGGCGACGGGGACGGGCTCCTCTCCGACGAGGAGGTCACCCTGGACATCGGCGCCCTCTGTCGCGCCGCCGAGCTGTGCCACCGGGAGGTGTGGGCGTACCCCGTCGTGAGGGTCCACGCCTGGGACTGCGGCGGCAACGAGGGGACGGCGTACGCCCAGGTGCCGGTCTCCTTCACCCTGGTCCCCGGGGTCTGCCCGGCCGGCGGCAACGGCGGGGAGCAGGGCGCCAGTGGCGGGTCCGGCAGCGGCGGCGACCAGCAGCAGGGAGCCCAGCTCTCGAAGAAGGAGCGGAAACGCCTCGAGAAGCAGCGCAAGAAGGCCGAGAAGCGGGCGCGGAAGCTCCAGAAGAAGCTGCAGCGCCAGATCCGCAAGGCGCGGAAGAAGGCCGAGAAGGCGCGGCGAAAGGCCGAGAAGCAGCGCCGCAAGGCCGAGAAGAAGGCCCGCAAGAAGCACGGGAAGCGGGAGCAGGATCACTGACGCGGGCCACCGGCACGCCGGTAATGGCGGCCCCGGGGCGTTCGTCCCCGGGGTCGCTTTCCGTCGAGGGAGGGGTCGCCGGCGCGGAGAGCCGTCCCGGCTGGCCGGTTCAGGTGAAGGGCGTGGTATCGCCGGCGCCCGCGCGGAGGACGACCGGCTCGCCCTCGGTGAGATCGACCATCGTGGACGACTCCACGTCGCCCCAGCCGCAGTCCAGGAAGAGGTCCACGAGCTTTCCGACCCGCGCCTCGATCTCGTCCGGGTCGGCGAGGGCGTACTCGTCGCCGGGCAGGCGCAGGGTCGTCGCCATCAGCGCCCCGCCGGCGGCCCGGGCCACCTCCCGGGGGACCGGGTGATCCGGGACACGGAGGCCGATCGTCTTGCGACGGGCGAGGAGGATGCGCGGGACCTCCCGGGAAGCGGGCAGGACGAACGTGTAGGGGCCGGGCAGGAAGTGCCGCAGGATCCGGTAGGCGTGGTTGTCGACGAGGGCATACCGGGCGATGTCCGAGAGGTCGGGCACCACCAGGCTGAACAGTTTCTTCTCCGGGTGGATTCGCTTGATCCGCGCGACCCTCTCGAGTCCCTGCCGGGATCCCGCCATCACGGCGAGGGCGTACGACGTGTCCGTCGGCAGCACGACCACCCCGTGATCGCGCAGGACCTGCCCCGCCCGCTCGACGAAGCGGCGCTGGGGTGTCTCAGGGTGGACGCGCAGTCGTACGCTCATCGGGGAGAAACGATAGTCCCGGGGCGGCGGGGATGCCCGCCATCGGTGCGCCGCGGGCCGGCTCAGCCCGCCGGCTCGCCCCGGAACCGGCCCTTCTCGTCCCGGACGAGCCGGGCGAGACCGACCTCCGGGTCGTGGGTGTAGAAGATCCGGCCTCCGCGCGGCAGCAGCTCCTCGAAGAGGGCGCGCTTCTCGTCGATCAGCAGTTCCGGGTACCGGTCGTAGCCCATCGTGATCGGCACGTGCGTCCAGGGCCGACCGGGGACCAGGTCGCCGACGAAGACCACGGGGCCCCCGTCGGTGGAGATCTCGGTCATCAGCATGCCGGGCGTGTGCCCGTCGGAGAAGAGGTGCCGGTAGGTCGGGCCGAGGGCCTCGCTCCGTTCCCCGTCGACCAGTTCCAGCCGTCCGCTTCCCCCGAGGAGGTCGAGGATCACCGGGATGAACGACGCGCGGTCCCGCGGGTGGGGGCTCCGGGCCCGCTCCCATTGCCGGCGGCCGACCACGAAGCGCGCCCGGGGAAAGAGGAGTTCCGGGTCACGTCCCTCTTCCCAGGCGGTCAGCAGGCCGCCGGCGTGGTCGAAGTGGAGGTGGCTGAGAACGACGACGTCGATCTCGTCGTGGGAGACGCCGTGGGCGGCCAGGCTGTCGAGAAGGACGTGTCGCTCCTCCTGGATCCCGTACCGCTCCCGGAGCTTCGGCTCGAAGAACGCACCGATCCCGGTCTCGAACAGGACGAGCCGGTCCTCCTCCCGGACGAGCAGGGCCCGGCACGCGAGCGGGACCCGGTGGAGCTCGTCCGGGCGAAGCCAGCGTTCCCACAGGACCCGGGGGGCGTTGCCGAACATCGCCCCCCCGTCGAGACGCTGGGTGTTGCCGGGGACCTCGAGGAGCTCGCGCTGCATCGATCGCCTCCTTCCCGGGGGCGGGTGCCGGGACGGGGGATTCTCCCCCCGCGGGCGCGGCCTGTCACGCCCGCGGGTCAGACGGCGAGGGCGGCCTCGAGGGCGGCCCGGGTCGCCTCGAGCACCCGGGCGGGCCGCGCGGCGTCCCCGATCACCCGGTGCGGGATCCCGCGGTGCGCGAGTTCCGCGGCCAGCTCCGCGCGGGGGCGGGTCCCGACGGCCACGACGATCGCGTCGAAGGGAGGCAGGTGCTCCTCCCGTCCCTCCGCGTCCTCGAGGAGCACGCCGGTCTCGTCGACCCGGACGAGGCGCGTACGCGCGCGCACCTCGACCGGGAGCCGGGCGATCCGCGCGAGCATCATCTTGCGGGTGATCGGCTCCATGTCCCGGGCGATCTCCTCGAGCAGCTCGACGACCAGCACCTCGGCGCCGTCCTCCGCGATCGTCTCGGCCGCCTCCATGCCGATCATCCCGCCGCCGAGTACCAGGACCCGGCCGTGGAACACCGGCCGCCGCGCGAAGAACTCGACCCCGGTGATCGCACCGGCCGCCTCGAGGCCCGGCACCGGGGGCAGGACGGGCCGCGCCCCGGTCGCCACGATCACCTCGTCCGCCGCCAGCTCCACCGCGAGCTCGGGGGTGACGCGAGTCTCCAGCCGGACTTCCACCGGCGACCGCCGCAGCGCGGCGACCATCCCGTCGAGGGGACGCTTCATGCGCTCCTTGCCGGGAGCGCGCCAGGCGAGGGCGAACTGGCCCCCGAGCTCCTTCCCTTCCTCGCAGAGGATCACCCGGTGGCCGCGTTCCGCGAGGAAGAGCGCGGACGCGATGCCGGCGGGGCCTCCCCCGGCGACCAGGATCTTCTTCGGCCGTTCCGCGGGAGGAAGCGGGTCCGGCCGGCCGACCCGCGGGTTGACGATGCATCCGAGCGGCCGGCCCGCCTTGACCTCGGCGAGGCACCCGGCGAGACAGCCGCCACAGGCGACGATCTCGTCCTCTCTCCCGGCGAGCAGCTTCCGGGGGAAGTCCGGGTCGGCGAGGACCGCCCGGCCGAGAGCGATCGCCGTCGCCGGTCCCGCCAGCAGGCGCTCGATCCGCTCCGGGTCTCCCATCCGGCCGGCGGCGATCACCGGCAGCCGGGTCCGCGCAGCGATCCCCGCGATGGCCTCGTCCTGGGGTTCCTCCGGGAGGGCCATGTGGCCGTAGTACCACGGGGGTGCCTCGCAGGCGTTGCCCATGCCCGCGTGGACCGCCGTCACGCCCAGCTCCTCGAGGAGCGCCAGCAGCGGGCCGAGGTCCGCCGGCCGCAGTCCCCCTTCGACCATCTCCGAGGCCGAGACCCGGGCGATGACGGGCAGGGTTCCGGCCCCCTCGCGGACCGCGGCCAGGACCTCCCGGGCGAAGCGCAGGCGCCGTCCCGGGTCGCCGCCCCAGGCGTCGTCCCGCCGGTTGGTCCGGGGGGAGAGGAACTGGGCGACCAGGTAGCCATGGCCGAGCTGGACCTCGATCGCGTCGTACCCGGCATCGCGGGCCCGGCGCGCCGCGGCGCGAAACGCGGCGACGATCTCCTCGATCTCGTTCCCGGAGAGCGGGCGGGCCTCCTCGCCGGTCGTCGCGCATCTCGCCGGCGACGGGGCCACGGGGACACCGCCCGCCCTCGGGTTGGCCGCTCGCCCGGCATGGTTCAGGTGACAGCAGGCCAGGGCCCCGTCCTCGTGGATCGTCTCGACGACCCGGGCGAGCCCGGCGACGTGGCGATCCTCGTGGATGGCGAGCTGCCGCGGGTGCTCGCGGCCGGAGGGGAGCACGGCGCACGGCTCGGTGACGATCATCGCGGCGCCGCCCCGGGCGAGCTGCCGGTAGAACGCGAGCAGGTCGTCGGTCACGTCGCCGCCGGGCGCGCAGCGGGCCGTCTTGAGGGGCGCGACGAGGAGCCGGTGGGGCAGGGAGAGGGAGCCGAGGTCGAGGGGACGGGCGGCGAGCATGGGAAGTCCTCCTCTCGCCCCTCGGATGCGTCGTTTCCGGCGGCCGTTACGCGCCGGGGGCGGGCCCGCGGGCCCGCCCCCGGGGAAGTCGGTCGGCACCCGGCGTCAGTACGCCTCGGGCTCCGCGAGGACCTGGTCGTCGACCTCGTGGGAGAACGTCACGTAGACCCAGGCCTGGTAGGCGATCACGATCGGCACGAAGACCAGCGCGACGCCGAGCATGATCTTGAGCGTCAGGGGGCTCGACGCCGAGTTGTGGGCGGTCATGGTCGCCGCCGGGTCGAGGCGCGAGGGGAGCAGGTTCGGCCACAGGCCGGCGACGCCCCACAGGGTCGCCGTCGCGATCGCGAGGCCGTTCGCCGCCCACGCCTTGAACCACGCGCCCTGCCGGCCGAACACCGGCACGAGCACCAGGCCGACGACGGCGAGCAGGGGCAGCACGAAGAGGACCGGGTGCGCGAAGTAGTTCTTCCACAGGGGCGTCGCCCAGTAGGAGGCGACGAGCAGGACGGCCGCGGCGACCAGCTCGGCCGGCCAGAGCTTCAGCGCGAGGGCGCCGGCTCGGCGGGACAGGTCGCCCCCGGTCTTGGCCGCGGCCCACAGGGCCCCGTGCACGAGGAACAGCAGCACGAAGGTCAGCCCGCCGAGGAGCCCGTAGGGATTCAGCAGGGAGAAGATCGTTCCGTCGAAGACCACGTACCCCTCCGGCGTCATCCGGGTGGGAAGACCGCGGAAGATGTTGGCGAAGGCGACCCCGAACAGGAGCGCCGGCAGGAACGAGCCGACGACCATCGCCAGGTCCCAGGTCTTCCGCCAGCGGTCCGAGTCCTCCTTGCCCCGGAACTCGAAGGAGATGCCCCGCAGGATCAGGGCGAAGAGGATCAGCATCAGCGGGGTGTAGAGGGTGCTGAACATCACCGCGTAGGTCGTCGGGAAGGCGGCGAACGTGACGCCGCCGGCGGTGATCAGCCAGACCTCGTTCCCGTCCCAGAAGGGACCCATCGCGTTGTAGACCAGGCGGCGCTCCCGCTCGTCCTTCGCGAGGAACGGCATCAGGGTGCCGAGGCCGAGGTCGAAGCCGTCGAGCAGGAAGTAGACCGCCCAGAGGACGCCCCAGAGGATGAACCAGGTGAGCTCGAGCATCGTCATGCCCTCCCAGAGGCCCTCAGGCCGCGGCCGGGCCCTTGCGGGCGTACTTGAACAGCAGGTAGAAGTCGGCGATCCCCAGGAGCGTGTAGACCAGGGTGAAGCCGATCACCGTCGTCAGCACCTGGGCGGTGCTGATCGCCGGCGAGACCGCGTCCGAGGTCTTCATCAGGCCGTAGACGATCCAGGGCTGCCGCCCGACCTCGGCGAGGGTCCAGCCGAGCTCGATCGCCAGGTACGGCAGCGGGATCGACCAGACGAGCAGCCTGAGGAGCAGCGGGCTCTCCTCCGGCTTCGCCCGCTTCCAGGTGGCCCACGCCGAGAGGAACAGGAAGAGGAACCCCAGTCCCACCATCAGGCGGAAGGAAAGGAAGGTCGGCCAGACCGGGGGGCGTTCCTCCGCGGGCCACTCCCGGAGCCCCTTCACCGTCGCGGAAGGGTCGTGGTAGGCGAGCAGGCTGAGGGCGCCGGGCACCGGGAGGACCTCGACGGCGTTCCGCTCGTTCGCCGGGTCGGGCACCGCCAGCAGGTAGATCGGGGCGTTCGCCTTCGTCTCCCAGTGGGACTCCATCGCGGCCAGCTTGGTCGGCTGTTCCTCGGCAACGGTGGACCCCTGGATGTGCCCGTGGACGATCACGGCCACGGCGAAGACCAGCGACCAGGCCGCCGCCACCCGGAACGACTTCCGGAACAACTCCGTCTCGTTGCGCCGGAGCAGGTGCCAGGCGCTGATTCCCATGACGAAGAACCCGGCGAGGATGTAGGCCGACTGGGTCGTGTGGAGGAACTTCAGCACCGCGGCGCGCTGGGTGATCACCGCCAGGAAATCGGTCAGCTCGGCACGACCGTTGCGGATCGTGTACCCGACCGGGTGCTGCATCCATGCGTTGGCGGTGAGGATCCAGTACGCCGAGAGGTTCGTCGCGAAGGCGACGAGCCAGGCGGCGAGGAGGTGGACCTTCTTCGAGAGTCGCTTCCACCCGAAGGCCCACACCGCGATGAAGGTCGACTCGATGAAGAACGCCGCCGTCGCCTCGATCGCCAGCAGCGAGCCGAAGATGTCCCCGACGTACCGGGAGTACCGGGACCAGTTGGTTCCGAACTGGAACTCGAGCGTGATCCCGGTGACGACCCCGATCGCGAAGTTGATCAGGAAGAGCTTCCCCCAGAACTTCGTCGCCCGGAGGTAGTCCTCGTCGCCGGAGCGCACGTAGAGCGTCTCGTAGATGGCGACGAGGATCGAGAGGCCGAGCGTCAGGGGTACGAACAGGAAGTGGAAGTAGACGGCCACGGCGAACTGCAGCCGCGACAGCAACAGGACGGCATCCATCGCTTCCCTCCTCGCGGCCGGGATCGGCGGACCCGGCCACGGCCAGAACGCCGGCGTCCCGAGGGCGACCGGCGACTCCTCGCAAGCTGATCGCAGCCGCAAGAAGTTACCAAGACCGGGCCAACCTGTAAACTCCGCTTCCCGGTCCGGCAAAAGGGTATCGCAGCAGGGGTTATCCGTGAAGGGCAGGAACGTGGTTGCCCGGCCGGTGTCGAACGCCCGCGAACGACGTCGTTCCGCCCCGGCCCGCAGGCGTCAGAGTCCCCGCCGCTCGAACCAGGCCAGGAGAAGGCCGAGGCCGCCCGCGGCGATCGGCACCGCGAGCCACCAGGGCACCCCGAGGAGCGCGGGAAGCGTCACCTTGCCCAGGGCACCCGCCGGCAGCAGGTGCGCCTTCGTCCAGGGATAGGCCAGGGCGTAGAGCGTCGCGCCCGCGATGCCGCCGGCGATCCCGAACGCCGCATCCCAGCGCCCCTCCCCGAGGGCCCCGAGGCTGGTGCCGGGACAGTAGCCGAGGAGTGCCCACCCCGCCCCGAAGAGCAGGCCCCCGAGCACGTTGGCGAGCAGGTGGGTCGGTTTCAGGTGGGGGGTCGCCCATCCGAGTGCGAAGGCCGCGTGGAGTCCCACCATCCCGACGATCACCGCGCTCAGCATGAACTTGAAGATCGTCATGTCCACGAGGAGGAGGGCGCCGACCTGGCGGTCGTAGCGGAGGACCTCCGCCCGCTGGAGCAGGATCCCGAAGAGGATCCCGGTGACGAGGCCGGCGACGAGGGGCGGAATCATCGGCCCCCTCCCTTCCCGGGGCGTCCGTAGACGAGCGACGCGACCGCGATTCCCCCGACGAAGAACGCCCCGGCCGCGACGAGGCTCGCGAGGGAGAGCTGCATCACGCCCGACAGGCCGTGGCCCGAGGGACAGCCCCCGGCCAGCCGGGCGCCGAAAACCATGACGAGGCCCCCGGCAAGGGCCGTGACGAGGCGGGGAAGGGGCGCCGGGCCGAACCGCTCCCGCCAGGTGTCCGGCACGACCTGCGGCCGGAAGGTCCGGGTGGCGAGGGAGGCACCGAGGGCCCCGAGGAGGATCCCGAGGACGAACATCCACTGCCAGTCCGGCGACGTCCCGTACTTCGCGAAGTAGGGGTTCTGCGCGACCAGGTCGGGTGCGAAGGCGGAGACGAAACGGCCGGCGACCCGGACGAAGGTCGTCGACGCGCCGAGGTACTTGCCGGTGACGAGGACGGAGACGACGGCGAGGAGGCCGGCGAGTGCGCCGGCGAGGTAGGGATTCATCGGGGGACGGGGAGGACGATCGGCCATGGACGCTCCTTCCGGGGGCCGGCGGGTCGGCCCCCGGAAGGATAACCCCGTCCGGGGCGCGGGTCAGGGAGATCGATGCAGGGGCAGTGACTCGACCGGTGCGATGGACCCGTCGCCCGCGGCCGCGGCCACCGCCGTCGCATCCGCCGCCGGCGCGGGAGTCGCGGCCACCGCCGTCTCCTCGTCCTCCCGGCTCGCCGGCAGCAGTGCGGCGATCCTTTCCGCCGTCGACGCGTACCGGCCGTCGCCGGCCAGCCCGGCGGCCCGCCGGGCGGCGGCAAGGGCTCCGGGAAGGTCGCCCGCCCGCTCCCGGGCGAGGGCCAGGTCGTGCCAGGCGGGGGCCAGGCCCGCGTCGATCGCCACCGCCTCCTCGAGGGGCGCGAGGGCCCGCTCCGGCTCGCCGCTCACGAGGAAGAGGTAGCCGAGGTTGGTCCGGGGCCACGGGTTTTCCGGGTCGAGCTCCGCCGCCCGCGCGAACGCCTCCGCGGCCCCGTCCCGGTCGCCGCTTCCCAGCAGCACCCGCCCGAGGACGTTCCAGGCGTCCGCGTCGTCCGCGTCCCGGTCCAGGGCCTCCCGGACCGCCTGCCGTGCGCCCGGGAGGTCTCCCAGCTCGATCCGCACCCGCGCCAGGTTCACGTACGCACGCACCGGGTCGTCGAGCTGCCAGGCCGCCGCGGAGAGCGCGGCCGCCGCGCCGTCCAGCTCGCCGGTCTTCCAGAGGGCGAGGCCGAGCAGGTAGGTGTCGTACCCGTCGCCCGAGCCGTCCTCCACCGCGCAGCGAAGCTCCCGGGCCGCCGTCTCCCGGTCACCCGCGAGCCACGCCTCGCGACCCGCACGCCGGTGGTCGACGCCGGCCGCGCAGGCCGGGACCTCGCCCGTGCCGTCCCGCGCCTCGTCGGTCCCGTCCTGCATGCGTTCGTCCGTGGACGGGGCCGTACCGAGGTTCGCGGCCATCGGCTCCGCGGCCGCTTCCGGCCCGTTCACCGCTTCCGCCGGGGGCGCCCCGGGGGCGGTGGACACCGCGCCCACGACGTGAACCGCCGGCATCACCTTGTCGTTCCCCGGCCCGGGGGCCCCGCCGTCCGTCGCCGGGCCCTCGCCGCAGCCCGCGAGGGCGAGGAGCCCCACTTGGAGCGCCAGCAGCGCGAGGAACCGGGCCGTCGATCGCTTCGTCCTCTTCGTCGTCATCGTCGCCTCCTTTCCCGGGGGGGGCGCCGCCGCCCGGCGGGCGCCCGCATCGCTCGTCCCGGTCACCCGTTGGAAGCGCACGATCCGTGCCGGCGGCGTAGGGGCCGGGCCGGCCGGGGGCAACTGCCTGGAGCGGAGACGGTTGTGCCGGCAGGCCCCGGGACCCGGACCGCCGGCCGACCCCCTGACACCGCGTCCCCCGGGACACGGGTGTGCCCCCCGGGTCACGCCCCGGGTCGGGCGTTCGCCCGGGCCGGGGCAAGGCCGGCGACGGGGAGCGGGAGGGAATGCAATCCTCGGAGCGGAGAAGGCGGGTTCCTGCAATGACTTCGTGAGACCGTTCGCCGGTTGCTCGCTCCGCGTTGCCCCGGGTTTCGCATTTCGGGGGTTTCCGGGGGCTGGG
>CAYQTA010000084.1:0-13114 GCA_964420365.1 uncultured Acidobacteriota bacterium
CCCCTGGCTCCGGGACCAGCTCGTCGAACCGTACGTCCTCGGGCTCATGCTGGTGGTCGACGCCTGGAAGACCGGGGGGTGGAAGGCGGTGGACGCCCTCTGGAAGGATCCACCCGCCTCGACCGAGCAGCTCCTCCACCCCGACCGGAGGAACGACACGCCGACGCTCGTCCCCCTGCCCCCGCACCGGGGCCGGCCCGCCGACGTGTCCGTCGAGCTCGGCGAGCTGGGCACCCGTGCCTGGCTCGCCGTCGTCCTGCCCCGGGAGCGTGCCGAGGCGGCGGCCGCCGGCTGGGACGGCGACCGGGCGGGCCTGTGGGAGGGAAACGGCGGGACCTGGCGGGTCCGCTGGCGAAGCACGTGGGACACCGAGGCGGACGCCCGCGACTTCGCGATCGCCGCCCGCGAGCGCCTCGCCGGGAAGGCGCCCGCCGCCTGCACCTGGAAGGTCGCCCGGGACGGGAAGAACGTCGAGATCGCGATCGACGGGCTGCCGCCGGTCCGTGGCGAGGCCGGCCCGTGACCGCCGTCCGGCCGGGAATCGAGGTGCTCTGCGAGGACCGGGTTCGCCTGGTCCGCGGCGCGCGGATCGGGCTGCTCTGCCACCCGGCGTCCGTCGACCGGGACCTGCGCCACGCGGCGGAACGCCTGGCCGATGCCGGGGCCGAGGTGGTGCGCCTGTTCGCCCCCGAGCACGGGGCGACCGGCGGCGCCCAGGACATGGTCCCGGTGGACGAGGGGCGCGACCCGGTCACCGGTCTCCCGGTGGTCAGCCTCTACGGCGACACCGAGGACACCCTCGCCCCGCGCCCGGAGCACCTCGAGGGGCTCGATGCGCTCGTCGTCGATCTCCAGGACGTCGGGGCCCGCTACTACACCTTCGCCGCGACCGCGATCCGGGCCCTCGCCCCCTGCGCCGCGGCCGGTGTCCGGGCGATCGCCTGCGACCGGCCGAATCCCCTCGGGGGGAACCTCGTCGAGGGGAACACCGTGGAGCCCGCGTACCGGTCGTTCGTCGGCGAGCTGCCGGTCCCCCAGCGCCACGGGATGACGATCGGCGAGCTGGTCCGGTTCGCCGCCCGCGTCCGGGGAATCGAGGCCGACCTCGAGGTCGTCCCGTGCGAGGGCTGGCACCGGGAAGAGGATTTCCCGGCCACCGGCCTTCCCTGGGTGCTCCCGTCGCCGAACATGCCGACCCCGGACACCGCCCTCGTCTATCCCGGCACCTGCCTCCTCGAGGGAACGAACCTCTCCGAGGGCCGCGGCACGACCCGTCCCTTCGAGATCGTCGGCGCCCCCTGGCTCGATCCCCGGGCACTGGTCGCGGCCCTCGAGGCGGAGGCGCTGCCGGGGGTCCGCTTCCGTCCGCTGGTCTTCGTGCCGACGTTCCACAAGCACGCGGGCAAGCCGTGCGGCGGGATCCAGCTCCACGTCTTCGACCGGCGGGCGTTCCGCCCGGTGCTGACCGGTCTTGCCGTCGTGATCGCCGCCCGGAGGCTGGCCCCGGAACGGTTCGCCTGGCGGACCGAGCCCTACGAGTTCGTCTCCGATCGCCTCGCCTTCGACCTGCTCGCCGGCACCGGCGCCTGGCGGCAGGCGATCGAGGAGGGGGCCTCCGCCCGGGAGATCGCGGCCGGCTTCCGGGTTCACGAAGAGGAACAGCGCGCCCGGATCGCCGAGCTCGGCCTCTACTGACTCCGCCGGGGCCCGGAGCATCCCCCCCGGGGACCGGCGAGCCCCGCGGCTTCGCCTCGCCGCGCACCGATCGGAACCGTCCGACCTTGCCCGGGACATGCGTTCTTGTTTCGCCCCTTTCGCCCTGACCGGACCATGACAATCGGTCGGCAAGATGATCCCGGTCCCCCCGGTCGGCGGGACGAAGGAGGCGAGACGCGATGGATTCCACGACTCCCCAGGTGGCGGTGAAGGTTCGCAGGGGCACGATCGTCGGCGCCCGGATCGAGGGAATCGGCTCCGCGGTGCCGGACAACGTGGTCACGAACCACGACCTCGAGCAGCGGATCGACACCTCCGACGAGTGGATCCGCACCCGCACCGGGATCGTCGAGCGACGGATCGCACCGCCTGAGATCGCCTGCTCCGACCTGGCGGCGAAGGCCGCCGAGCGCGCCCTCGCGGACGCGGGCGTCTCCGCCGACGAGATCGACGCCCTGGTCCTCGGGACGGCGACGCCGGACACGCCGTTCCCGTCGACGGCCTGCTGGGTCCAGGCGAAGATCGGCCTGCGGAAGGTGCCGGTCTTCGACATCTCCGCCGCCTGCTCCGGTTTCCTTTACGGCTACATCCTCGCCGACAGCCTGGTCCGGACGGGGACCGCCCGGAAGGTGCTCGTGATCGGCGCCGAGGTCCTCTCGAAGATCCTGAACTGGGAGGACCGGACGACGTGCGTCCTCTTCGGCGACGGGGCGGGGGCAGCCGTGATCGGTGGCCAGGACGGCGAGTCAGGCCTGCTCGCCCACACCTGGGGGGCCGATGGCACCCTCGCCTCGCTGCTCTGGCAGCCCGCGGGAGGCTCCCGCAACCCGGCCACGGTCGAGACCGTCGAGCAGCGCCTGCACACGATCCACATGAAGGGGAACGAGGTCTACAAGCACGCCGTCAAGGCGATGCAGGGAGCGGTCCTCGAGGTGATGGAGAAGGCCGGCGTCAGCGAGGAGGACGTCGACCTCTTCGTGCCCCACCAGGCGAACATCCGGATCATGCAGGCGACCGCCGAGCGGGCCGGGATTCCCCTCGAGAAGGTCTACCGGACGATCCAGAAGTACGGCAACAGCTCCGCCGCCTCGATCCCGGTGGCCCTCGCGGACGCGGCCGCCGAGGGACGGATCCGCAAGGGAGACCTCGTGCTGACCGCAGCCTTCGGCGCGGGTTTCACCTGGGCGGCGACCCTCTTCCGCTGGTAGCACCGGCCCCCGGCGGAAGCGCGCCACGCCGCCGGCCCGCCGGCGGCGTGTTTCGTGCGGGGAACGCCTCCCGCTTCGCGGCGTTTCGCCGCCGTTCGGGGCATCCGGAGGACGTGGATTTTCCTTGCACCGGACCGAAACCACGGTATCGTCCCCGCAGGACCATCCTCGTTGGACAGCCGTCCAACGAGCGCACCACCCGGCCGGGGGGCCGGGTGCCACGAGACGGGGTTCGGGCCGCCGGCCACGGGCGGCCCGGGGCACGACACGAGGAGGAAAGGCATGTTCCACCGTCGCCGTCCCCGGAAGGGGACCGGGGTGCTGGCCATCGCGGGGGGAGTCCTGGTCGCCATCGCGGGCATCCTCGCGGCGATCGCCATGTCGACCCAGCCGCTGGCACCGGCGATGTTCGGCGGCGGCGGGGTCCTCGCCGGGCTCGTGCTCGGCCGCTGGGGCGTCCAGCAGCTCCTCTGGTTCAGTCACCGCTGAACCGGCCGGGCTCCCGTTCCCGGAGCACCTCGGCCACCGGGATCGCCGCGAGTTCCCCGAGGCGGTCCCGGGCCGCCTCCGTCCAGGCGGCGAGCCCCCGGTCCCAGGGCGTCCGGCCGGGGTGCAGTTCCCCGGTGGCCGGCAGGCCGCACCCGGCCGCGTCGAGCAGTTCCCCCATCGGCAGGTCGTCCAGGTCCCGCGCGAGGACCCAGCCACCTCCCTCCACCGCCCGGGCGATCTCCCGCTCCTCGAGGAGCGCGAGCAGCTCTTCCACCCGGTCGGGAGGGATGCCCTCGTCCCGGCAGGGGTAGGCCTCCACGCGCAGCACGCCCCCCCGCCGCTGTGCCCGCCGCAGGTGACCGAGGAGTCGCACGAGCCGGACGAGCTTCCACTCCGCGCCCCCCGTCTCGCCGGCGCCGGGCACGAAGAACGCGAGGGCGGAAGCGACCTCCGCCCCTAGCAGGGCGATGTTCCACGAAAGGTCGACCCAGACGATGAAGAGCGGCACGGTGACCAGCGCCCCGTAGATCCGCTCGTAGGTCGGCACGTGGACCACCCACCAGGTGAATCCCTTCTTCGCCACCTCGAAGAGCACCGTCGCGACGAGTGCGCCGGCGAGGGCGTGCCGGGCGCGGATCCGGCGCGCCGGAACCACCTGGTAGAGCAGGTAGAACGCGAGGAACGAGCTGGCCCAGGCGACCAGGTCGGCCCACAGGACGTGGCCCGGCAACCGGCCGGTCGCCTCGGCGACCAGGGGCAGGCTCGCCACGTAGGAAGTCGCCGCGATTCCCGCCCCCAGGAGCAACGGCCCCAGGGTGAGCAGCGCCCAGTAGACGGCGAGCCGCGCCGCCAGCGGCCGCGGGCGCCGGACCCGCCAGATCTGCTGGAAGCTCCGCTCGATGGTCGCCATCGCGAGGAGCACGATCACCGCGAGGGCGGCGACGCCGGTAATGGTGAGACGGGCTCCCTTCTCGGCGAACCCCTCGAGCCAGGCCCGGACCGTGTCGCCGGCGGTCGGGACGAACTGCCGGAAGACGAATCCCTGCAGCTCGGCGAGCATCTCCCGCCCGGCCGGGACGGCGGAGAGCACGGCGAGGAGGACCGCCATCACCGGCACGATGGCGAGGAGCGAGATGTACGTCAGCTCCGCCGCCGTGCCCAGGCACCGGTCCTCCCGGAACTTCCCGAGCAGGTGCCGCAGGAAGCCCCAGGTCACGCCCAGCCGTTCACCGAGATCCACGCCTGGCATCGGGAAGAATCTAGCGTCCCGGGCCCCGGAAGAGAACCGGGGGTGCGGCCACGCCGCACCCCCGGGAAGAACGCGGACCGCCGGAACCGCGTCAGCCGCGGGCCTTCATGCCGAACTCCCAGCCGAGCTCGATCGCCTTCCGGTTCAGGTCGACCAGGTGCTTGCGCTTGATCAGGGTGTTGAGCGCCGCGAGGGCCGTCTCCTTGCCGATCATCCCGGTGTACGCGGCGTAGGCCCCCAGGATGACCATGTTGGCCGCCCGCGGGTTGCCGAGCTCCTTGGCCATGTCGCTCGCGGGAATCTTCAGCACGTCGAGATCGGAGCGGGAGGGCTCCTTCGGGACCATCGACGTGTTGACGATCAGCAAGCCCCCCTCGACGAGCTGGGGCTCGAACTTCTCCAGGGAGGGCAGGTTCATCGCGACGACGACGGTCGGCCGGGAGATCAGGGGCGAGCCGATTTCCTGGTCGGAGACGTTGACGTGGCAGTGGGCGGTGCCGCCCCGCATCTCCGGCCCGTACGACGGGAGCCAGGAGACCTTCCGCCCCTCCATCATCCCGCACTGGGCGATGCCGAGCCCGAGCAGCAGCACGCCCTGCCCGCCGAACCCGGCGACCTTGATCCGCGGGTTCGCGTACTTCGGATCCGCGGGCCGGCCCGGGGAGAACGTGACCTGCCCGGCGGTGGAGATCCGCAGCAGCTCGTGGAGCTTCTCCGCCGGCGGCTCTTCCGGGATCTCGAAGGGCTCCGGCTCGCTGTCCGTCTTGTCGACGAAGACCTCGAGCGGGAAGAACTCGGTCATCTTCTCGAGGATCCACTTGTGGGAGTCCGGCGGGTTCATCCCCCAGCCGGTCGGGCAGGCCGAGAGCACCTCGACGAACGTGAAGCCCCGGCGCTCCACCTGGGCCTGGAGCGCCTTCCGGACCAGCTTGCGGGTTCGCAGGATGTGCTTCGGCCCGGAGAGGGCGCCGCGAGCGACGTAGACCGGGGCGTCGAGCTGGCTGATCAGCTCGCACATCCGCAGGGGGTTCCCCGCCTTGCGGGGATCCCGTCCGCCGGGACTGGTGGTGGTGTGCATCCCCGGGAGCGTCGTCGGGGCCATCTGGCCCCCGGTCATCCCGTAGATCGCGTTGTTGACGAAGAAGACCGCCATGTGCTCGCCGCGGTTCGCGGCCTGGAGGACCTCGTTGAGGCCGATCGCGGCCAGGTCACCGTCTCCCTGGTAGGAGATGACGATCGAGTGGGGTCGCGCCCGCTGGACACCGGTTCCCACCGCGGGGGCGCGACCGTGGGCCGCCTGGACGTTGCCGGTGTCGAAGTAGTAGTACGCGAACACCGAGCAGCCGACGGGACTGATGAAGACCGTCCGGTCGGCGATCTCCAGGTCCTCGATCGCCTCGGCGATCATCTTGTGCAGCTCGCCGTGACCGCACCCCGGGCAGTAGTGGGTGACCGTCGGGTCGCCCGACTTCCGCTCGTACTGCTCGTAGAAGGTCTTCGGCTTGCGGAGGTAGGGCTCGTAGACCGGCGCGCTCACAGCACACCTCCTTCCTTGGCCACGCGCTCGATCACGTCGAGGCACTCCTCGGTGCTCGGCACGTTGCCGCCCATCCGGCCGTGGAAGTCGACCGGGCGGGAGTCGTGGATCGCGAGGCGCACGTCCTCGAGCATCTGGCCGTTCGACAGCTCGAAGACGACGAACCGGTCGACCTGCTTCGCGAGCGCCTCGAGGGTCTTCTTCGGGAAGGGCCAGAGCGTCACCGGGCGCACCAGCCCGACCGGGATCCCCTTCTCCCGCGCGAGCTCGATGGCGCTGCGCACGACGCGGGAGACGATCCCGAAGGCGACCGCGACGATCTTCGCGTCGTCCAGGTGGAAGCCCTGGTAGAGGACCTCGTTCTCCTCGATCTGCCGGTACTTCTCCTGGAGCTTCCGGTTGTGCTCCTCCAGCTCGTCCGGCTCGAGGAAGATCGAGGAGACCAGGTTCTCGCGGGTCTCGGCGTCGGCCCGGCAGGCCCAGTCGGGCTCCGGCGGCTTCGGCAGCGGATCGGGGAAGACGACCGGCTCCATCATCTGCCCGGTGAACCCGTCGGCGACGACGAACACCGGCGTGCGGTACTTGAAGGCGGTCTCGAACGCCTTCATCGTCAGGTCGCACATCTCCTGGCCGCTGGACGGCGCGTAGACGGGATTCTTGTAGTTCCCGTGTCCGCCGATCTTGACGACCTGGTTGTAGTCGCCCTGCTCCGGGGCGATGTTCCCGAGCCCGGGGCCGCCGCGCATGATGTCGGCGATGACGCAGGGCAGCTCGGCACCGGCCAGGTACGAGAGCCCTTCCTGCATCAGGCTGATGCCCGGACCGGACGAGGCGGTCATCGCGCGAACGCCCGCCGCCGCGGCGCCGTAGAGCATGTTGATCGAGGCGGTCTCCGACTCGGCCTGGAGGAACGTCCCTCCCACGGCCGGGAAGTCCCGGGCCGCGGTCTCCGCGATCTCGGACGCGGGCGTGATCGGGTAGCCGAAGAAGCAGCGGCACCCCGCGAGGATCGCCCCCTTGACGATCGCCTCGTTCCCCTTGACCAGCAGGGGGGTCTTCCCCCGGTAGCGGGGATCGTCGGGCGGAATCGGTTGATAGATCTGCTCGGCCATGGATCGACCTCCGTCACGGCCCGGCCGCCGGTTCTTCCCGGGACCGGTCCCGCGGGATGCGTCAGGCGCTCTTCTTCAGCCGGAACACGGTGATCGCGCCGGGCTCCGGGCAGGCGTAGTAGCACAGCCCGCAGCCGGTGCAGCCGGACCCCTTGTAGTCCACCGGGAGGTACCCCTGCTTGTTGAGTTTCGAGGTCACCTCGAGGCAGTTCGCGGGGCACACCGTGATGCACAGCTGGCAGCCCTTGCACTCGTCCAGGTTGATCTCGACACGACCGCGGTCCTGGCGCTCAGCCATGTGTCTCTCCTGGAAGGATGGGACCCGCCGCGGGCGGGACTGTCCGGCGGGCAAGTGGATGCCAGTCTAGGGGGGCCGCGGGGGACCGTCAAACCTCCCCGCCAGCCTTTTCGCATGGCCTTCGCCCCCGCCCACCTTCCCCCCGGGACCCTCCCGCGAGGGGGCTCCGCCGCGCGCCGCCGGTGTTCGCCCCGTCCCGGGAATCCCGCGCCCCGTGCAGGGTTTCGCGGGGCGACCTAGATTGGGCCGCGGACGGTCCGACCGGGCCGCGCGTGCGGGGAAGCGGGCCGGGCATGCCCGGCCGGGAAGGTCGATGGCGGAGGGCACGGGATCCTGGGGCAGCCCCGGACGTTCCCGGGCGAGAGGACGTCCGCGGCCCCACGTGGAACTCCTCGCGGGATGGCCGGCGATCGCCCGCCTCGAGCGGGAATGGCGGACCCTCCACGCCCACGACCCGCGGCCGGTCCCCTGCCTCGCGTGGGAGGCCGTCGAGGCGCTCCGGGCCACCGGTCTCGGCCGGGGGCTCCCGGCGGCGCTCCTCGTCCACGTCGGGGGCCGGCTCGCCGGGATCCTCCCCCTCGAGCTGCACCGGACGCTGCTCGGGGTTCCCCTCGCCCGCTTCCTCGGCGCCGGGATCCTCGACCGCCACGAACCGCTGCTCTCCCCGGAGGGCCTGGCGGTCGACCCGCTGAGGGTCCTGGCGGGGCTCGCCCGGGCCCTTCGGCACCAGCCGATCCTCGACCTCGGACCCCTCCGGGCGGACGGGATCGGCGCCCCCTGGCTCTCGGGGGCCCTGGAGGGGCGCCTCGGGTGGTCCACGCTGCACGGTCTCCGGGAGTACCGGCTGGACCTGGCGGGCGGGTGGAACCGGGTCCGGCTCTCCCTCCCCCTCCCCCTCCGGGAAGACGCCCGCCACGGCCTCGAGCGGGCCCGGCGACGGGCCCCGACCGACGTCCGGATCTTCCGCGCGAGGGAGGCCGGGGTGGTCCGGGAGATCCTCGGCCTCGGCCCGGGCAGCCGGGCCGGGAGCGCGGCCGACACCCTGGCCACCGGGCTCCTGGAGCGGGGCGCACGGCGAGGCAAGGTCATCGTCGGTCGGCTCGTGGTGGGCGGCCGCCTGGTCGCCGGGGTGGCCGCCTGGATGGAGAACCACCAGGCATCGCTGGTCGCCCTCCGGGACGACGGGAAGCACGGGCAGATCCATCCCCGCCGGGTGCTCCTGGTCGCCCTGGTCCGGCACCTGGCCGAGCGGGAGGCGTGCTCGCGCATCCTGCTGCCCCCGGCCCGCCACGACAGTCGCCTGGGGCTGGTCCCCCGGGAACAGGTCCGGCTGGTCGGCACCCTCCGGGCCGGGCTCGCCCGGGCCCTCGCCGGCCTCGGCCTCAAGCTCGGGGGAGGTCGGCGCCTCGTCCTCCCCCTGGCGCCGTGGCCGAATCCCGGGCTGCCCGGGACGGTCCCCCTGGTACTGCCCGGCCGCGCCCGGGTCGTCCTCCGGGAGGCGTTCCGGCGGGCGCCGGCGCGGCGGTCCGGCCGCCCCGCGAACGCGATCGGGGGGACGGACGTCGGCCGCCACGGCCAGCCCCTCCTCCCCGCGGAGATCTGATCCTTCCGGGGTAGACTCTCCGCCCCGCGGCGCTCCCGCGGGAGGAGGACCCCGATGGCCGCCGTCACCCGCATCGAGATCGGGATCCGTCCCGGCTTTCCCGACAGCCGGGGCACCGTCGCCGCCCGCCGGATCCGGGACCACCTGGGGATCCCCGTCGAGTCGGTCCGAAGCCGGGACGTCTACCTGGTCGAGGCCGACCTCTCCCCGGAGGAGGCCGGGCGGGTCGCCGCCGAGTTCGCCGGCCCCGTGCTTCGCCGCGGGGCGGTCGGACGCCTTCCCGCCGACGAGCCCTGCGACCTGCTGGTCGAGGTCGGCTACCGCCCCGGGGTGACCGACCCGGTCGGGAAGTCGGCGAAGGTGGCGATCGAGGACCTGCTCGGGCGGCGGCTCGGGGAGGACGCGGCCGTCTACACGGCGACCCTCTGGCTCCTCGCGGGGGTGACGCGGGAACAGGCCGAGACGATCGCACGGCGCCTGCTGGCGAACGAGGTCATCCAGCGGGTCCGGGTGACGGGGCGGGACGAGTGGCTGGCCGCGGAGCCGGACACGACGGTCCCGCGGATCGCCGGCCTGGTCGCGCCGCCGGTGGAGCGGATCGACCTCGCCGGGCTCACCGACGAGCAGCTCGTCGAGCTCTCCCGGAAACGGCTCCTCGCCCTCACCCTCGAGGAGATGCGGACGATCCGGGACTTCTTCGCCCGGGCGGCGGACGACCCGCGCCGCCGGGCCGCCGGGCTCGACGGGCGGCCGACCGACGCCGAGCTCGAGTGCCTCGCCCAGACCTGGTCCGAGCACTGCAAGCACAAGATCATGAACGCGACGATCGTCCACGAGGAGCCCGGCCGGGAACCGGAGACGATCGAGTCGATCTTCAGGACCTACATCCGCGGCACGACGGAACGGCTCGACCGGCTCTTCCGGGAGCGCGACGGGTCGAGCTGGCTGGTCTCGGTCTTCCACGACAACGCGGGGGTGATCGCGGCCACGGACCGGTACCACCTCGTCTACAAGGTCGAGACCCACAACTCCCCCTCCGCCCTCGACCCGTACGGGGGAGCGATCACCGGGATCGTCGGCGTCAACCGGGACCCCTTCGGCACCGGCCTCGGGGCCGACCTCCTCTGCAACGTCTGGGGCTACTGCTTCGGTCCCCCGGACTGGAAGGGGGAACTGCCCCCCGGCCTGATGCACCCGCGGCGGATCCGGGACGGGGTCCACGAGGGGGTGATCGACGGCGGCAACCAGTCCGGGATCCCGTACGGGCGCGGCTGGGAGTTCTTCGACGAGCGGTTCCTCGGCAAGCCGCTGGTCTACTGCGGGACGGTCGGCCGGATGCCGGTGGAGGTCGCGGGGCGCCCCGCCCACGTCAAGGATGCCCGGCCCGGCGACCGGATCGTGATGGTCGGCGGCCGGATCGGGAAGGACGGGATCCACGGGGCGACCTTCTCGAGCGCGGAGCTGACCGAGGAGAGCCCGGTCCAGGCGGTCCAGATCGGCGACCCGATCACCCAGAAGATGATGTTCGACTTCCTGCTGGAGGCGCGGGACCGGGGGCTCTACTCGGCGATCACCGACAACGGCGCCGGCGGCCTCTCCTCGTCGGTGGGCGAGATGGCGGAGGGCCCGGGCGGCGCCCTCCTCGACCTCGCCCGCACGCCCCTCAAGTACGAGGGGCTCGCCCCGTGGGAGATCCTGGTCTCCGAGGCCCAGGAGCGGATGACCGTCGCCGTCCCGCCGGACAGGCTCGAGGAGTTCCTCGCGCTGGCCCGCGCCCGGGAGGTGGAGGCCACCGACCTCGGCGAGTTCACCGACGACGGCTACTTCCACGTGCTGCACGGCGAGGAGACCGTCTGCCTGCTGCCCCTCGAGTTCCTTCACCACGGGCTGCCGCCGATGCGGCTCGCCGCGCGCTGGAATCCCCCCGCGGGGGGAACGTGGGAGCCGCTTCCGCTCCCGGAGACGCCGGGCGAGGGCGCGGACCTCCTCGCCGGGTTCCTCGGGCGGCACAACCTCCGTTTCGACGAGGAGCGCTACCGGCACTACGACCACGAGGTCAAGGGGCTCACCGTCGTCCGGCCCTTCGTCGGGCGGCACCGGGACGTCCCCTCCGAGGCGGCCGTCCTCCAGGTGGCCCACGACGGCTGGGAGGGGTACGCCCTCGGGGAGGGGGTCTTCCCCACCTACTCCGACGTGGACGCCCACGCGATGGCCCAGGCCGCGGTCGACCTGGCGGTGCGGCGGGTGATCGCGGCGGGCGCCCGGCCGGACCGGATCGCGGCCCTCGACAATTACTGCTGGCCCGACCCGCTCCCCGGCCCGGGGAACCCGGACGCCGGGCACAAGCTGGCCCAGCTGGTGCGGGCCTCCCGGGGCCTCGCCGAGGCCTGCCTCGCCTACGAGGTTCCCCTGGTCTCCGGCAAGGACTCGATGAAGAACGACGCCGTCCTGGGGGGCCGGCGGATCTCGATCCCGCCGACCCTGCTCGTCTCGGCGATCGGCCTCGTCGACGACGTCCGCCGGGCAATGACCCTCGAGCCCGGAGGGCCCGGCGAGCTCCTCGTCGCCCTGGGCGAGACCCGCGAGGAGCTCGGCGGCACCGAGTGGGCGGCGCGGCGGGGCCTCGCCCCGGCCGGCGTTCCCCGGGCGAACCCCCGGGCGTGGGCGGCCCGCTACCGGCGGGTCGCGGAGCTGATCGCCGCGGGCCTGGTCCGGGCGGTCGCGGTCCCCGCCCGGGGAGGCATGCTGCCGGCGATGTTCCGGATGGCCCGGGCCGGCGACCTGGGGCTCGCCGTCGACCTCTCCCAGCTCCCCGCCGACCGGGGGGTCTCGTGGGAGGCCCGGGCGTTCGGGGAGTCCCTCGGGCGGTTCCTGCTGGCGGTGGAGAAGGACCGGGTCGCCGAGGTGCTCGACGCCCTCGCCGACGAGCCGGCGGCGATCGTCGGCGAGTTCACGGGGGACGGTCGGCTGGACGTCCGCCTGGGAGACCGGCACATCCTGCGGGCGGACGTGGACGACCTGGCGGCGGTCTTCACCGGGCGCGAGCCCGCGGGGAGGGCGTGACGATGGCGGCGCTCCGGAGGGGAAGGGTGCTGATCCCGGTCGGCCTCGGCCTCAACTGCGAGGCGGAGACCGCCCACGCCTTCCGGCTCCTCGGCGAGGAGCCGGACCTCGTCCACCTGACCGACCTGTTCGCCGGGCGGCACGGAAAGCGCCTGCCCGACTACCGGGTCCTCGTGCTGATCGGCGGGTTCGCCTACGGGGACCACGTCGCCGGCGGGTTCGTCCTGGCGACGCGGATCCGGGCCCACCTCCGGGACCAGCTCGCCGCCTTCCTCGCGGAGGGCGGCCTCGTCCTCGGGATCTGCAACGGGTTCCAGACGCTGGTCCGCCTCGGCCTCGTTCCCGGCCCGGACGAGGGCCCGGCCGACTTCGTGCCCCGTGCCGCCCTCGGCCCCAACGACCGGCTCGGGTACCGGGACGCCTGGGTGCGCCTCCGGGTGGACGAGCGGACGTCCTGCGCCTGGACCCGCGGGATCGAGGCGATCGACCTGCCGGCCCGCCACGGGGAGGGGAAGTTCCTCGTCGAGGACGAGGCGACCCTCGACCGCCTCGAGGAAGGGGGCCGGCTCGCCCTCCGGTACGTCGGCCCGGACGGGGAACCGACCACGGAGTGGCCCTGGAACCCGAACGGCTCGCCCCGCGGCGTCGCCGGGGTCTGCGATGCCACCGGCCGGATCCTCGGCCTGATGCCCCACCCGGACGCGTTCCTTCACCCGTGGCACCACCCGGACTGGCGCTTCCACCGGGACCCGGAGCGGGAGATCGTCCCCACCGGGCTCGCTCTCTTCCGCGCGGGGCTCGCCGCCCTCGGCCCCCGGGAGGTGTGACCGATGCGCAGG
>CAYQTA010000085.1:0-13877 GCA_964420365.1 uncultured Acidobacteriota bacterium
CGCCCGCCGCGCGTGCTCCTTCAGCGCCGCCACCCGCGCACGCCGACGCGCCTCCCGGTCCCCCAGCTCCGACCCGATCGCGCGCAGCCGCTCCCCGGTCAACTGGTCCCCCAGCACGATCGACACCGGGATCAGCTCCCCCGGCCGCGCACGCTCCACCACCCCGGCCAGCAGGCCGCGGAGCTTCGAGGCGGGGGGAGTCTCGTTCCCGGACGCCGGTGTCCACGGTGGCGCGGCCAGGACGAGAGCCAGGACGAGCAGCAGAACGCGAAGGACGGCGGAACGAAGACGCACGATCGACATGGGAACGAACCTCTCCTTCCCCCCGGAAGCGCCCGGATCCTCCCTGTCGGAAAGCTACGGTGAGCAGGGACCGGGGCCACCGATTTCGTCCCAGGGGAGGCTTACCCGGCGACCAGGTTCCCGGCGCTTCCTGCGACCCTGTCGCCGTGAGATGGCGAACCATTCGCAACAACGGGAAAACATTGCGGCAGATCGAAGAAAATCGCCTTTCGCCCCTTGACCGGACTTCGTTCCCTTTGCTACAGCGGAGCAGTCCCGTCGCGCAACCCGCGCGACGAATGCGCCGGAGGGAACTCATGGAACCGATCGACCTCGCCTCTCTTCTCTCCGATCCCGGAACCGACGAACCCCGCACCGATCAACTGGAACGCCGCGACTTCCTCAAGATCTGCAGCCTGGCCGCGGCCGCGGTGGGCCTGCCCGCCTCGGCCGCGTCGAAGATGGCCGAGGCGGCGGCCGGGGGGCTTCGCCCCTCGGTGATCTGGCTCCACTTCCAGGAATGCACCGGCTGCTCGGAGTCGCTGCTCCGCACGTCCCACCCCGCCCTGGCGAAGCTGATCCTCGACCTCGTCAGCCTCGACTACCACGAGACGCTGTTCGCCGCCGCGGGGCACCAGGCGGAGGACGCCCTCGCCGAGGCGATGCGGAAGAACGCCGGGAAGTACGTCCTGGTGATCGAGGGCTCGATCCCGGTCAAGGACGGCGGCATCTACTGCAAGATCGCGGGAAAGACGGCCCTCGAGATCGCGAAGGAAGCGGCCGAGCAGGCCGCGGCGATCATCGCTATCGGCTCCTGCGCCTCCTTCGGCGGCGTGCAGTCCGCCCCTCCCAACCCTACCGGGGCGACCGGGGCACCGGAGGTCCTCGCGGGGAAGACCGTGGTCACGATCCCCGGTTGCCCGCCCAACCCGTACAACTTCCTCGGAACGGTGCTCCAGTTCGTCACCTTCGGCACGCTGCCGGACCTCGACGCCAAGGGTCGGCCGCGGTTCGCCTACGGCCGCACGATCCACGAGCATTGCCCGCGCCGTCCCCACTTCGACGCCGGTCGCTTCGCCCTGAAGTTCGGCGACGAGGGACACCGGCAGGGCTACTGCCTCTACCGCCTCGGCTGCAAGGGGCCGGCCACCTACGCGAACTGCTCGGTCATGCACTTCAACGAGATCGAGGGGGCGTGGCCGATCGGCATCGGGCACCCGTGCGTCGGCTGCACCGAGTCCGACATCGCGTTCAAGGTGGCAATCCACGACACGGTCGAGATCGACCGGCCGACACCGCCCGACCAGTATCCGCCGGTCGGGGCCGACCACGGCGGCGTCAGCCCGCTCGCCACCGGCGTGGCCGGGCTCATCGGCGGAGCGGCCCTCGGGGCCGGCTGGATGGCGGCGAAGAAGCTGGGCGAGGCCGACGAGGACGGGACGGAGGACTCCTGATGAGCAAGATCGACCGCCGTACCGCCCTCAAGGGCCTGGCGGCGGGGGGGCTCGCCGCGGGCGCGGCGGCGACGGGCACGGGCGCCCGGGCCGCGGAGCACGAACGGCCCGAGCCTCCCCCCGACGCCGTCGGGATGCTCTACGACGCGACCCTGTGCATCGGGTGCAAGACCTGCGTCGTCGCCTGCCGCGAGGCGAACGGCCTGCCACCGGAGCGGGACACCGTCCACGGGGGCATCTACGACGCCCCGATCGATCTCTCCGCCGGCACGAAGAACATCATCGAGCTGTGGCGCGACGGCGACGAGTGGAGCTACGTCAAGCGGCAGTGCATGCACTGCCTCGATCCCGCCTGTGTCACCGCCTGCATGCTCGGTGCGCTCCAGAAGCGGGAGCACGGGATCGTCACGTGGGAATCGTCCCTCTGCATCGGGTGCCGCTACTGCCAGGTGGCCTGTCCGTTCGAGATCCCGAAGTTCCAGTGGCACGAGGCGAACCCGAAGATCGTCAAGTGCGAGCTGTGCAACCACCGGCTCGCGAAGGGACAGGTCCCCGCCTGCTGCGAGGTGTGTCCCCGCGGCGCCGTGATCTTCGGCCAGTACGACGCGCTCCTCGCCGAGGCCCACCGGCGGCTCGAGGAGAATCCCGACCGCTACGTGCCGAAGGTCTACGGCGAGAAGGACGGCGGGGGCACCCAGGTCCTGATGCTCGCCGGCGTGGAGTTCGAGAAGCTCGGGCTGCCGGACCTCGGCGAGGACCCGGCGCCGGAGCTGGCCCGCTCCGTCCAGCACGGCATCTACAGGGGCTTCGTCGCACCGGTGGTCCTCTACGCCCTGCTCGGCGGAGTGATCTGGCGCAACCACCGGGCCGCGGCCCGCGACGGGGAGGACGAGCGATGACCCACCATGCCGCCCCCGTCGGGGGCCCCTTCCTGACACGCACGGCCCGCTGGCTCCTCGGCCTCGTCGCCCTCGGAGGCATCATCGCCGCCTGGCGTTTCGCCAACGGCATCGGCTCCGTCTCCGCCCTCAGCGACGGGTACCCCTGGGGCATCTGGATCGCCCTCGACGTCGTGATCGGCACGGCGATCGGTTGCGGCGGCTACGCCGTCGCCATCCTGGTCTACGTGCTCAACCGCGGGAAGTACCATCCCCTGGTCCGCCCGGCGGTGCTGACCTCCGCCCTCGGGTACTCGATCGCGGCCGTGGCGATCTTCGTCGACGTCGGCCGGCCGTGGAACCTGTTCAAGGTACCCATCCAGTTCTGGCACTGGAACCTGGACTCGGCGCTCCTCGAGGTCGCCCTCTGCGTGATGACCTACGTCGCGGTCCTCTGGATCGAGCTGTCACCGGCCTTCTTCGAGAAGTGGAAGGCCGAGCCTGGTGGCGCCCTCCACGGGCTGGCGACGGCGCTCGACCCGCTGGTCCGGAAGCTGATGGTCCCGCTCCTCGCCCTCGGGCTGCTCCTGCCGACGATGCACCAGTCGTCCCTCGGCACCGTGATGCTGCTCGCCGGCCACAAGCTCCACCCGCTCTGGCGGACCCCGCTGCTGCCGCTCCTGTTCCTGGTCTCCGTGATCGGGATGGGATACGCGGTCGTGGTCTTCGAGGGCGCCCTCTCCGGGGCCCTGCTGACCAGGCGCCGCGAGACGCCGCTGCTGGCCGATCTCTCGTTCGCGATGGTGCCGGTGGGCGCGATCTTCCTCGTCCTGCGCTACGCGGACCTGGCGTTCCGGGGGCTCCTCGCGGATGCCTTTCGGCCGAGCTGGCTCGTCGCCCTCTTCCACCTGGAAAACGTCCTGGTCCTGGCGGCGATGCTGATGCTGCTCTCCCCCGATGGCCGGCGGAACGCGACGCGGTTGCTGCGGGCGGCGCTGCTCTTCCTGCTCGCCGGCGGGCTCTACCGGGTGGACACCTACCTGGTCGCCTTCGACCCCGGGAGCAACTGGCACTACTTCCCGGCGGTGCCCGAGCTGTTCATCACGATCGGCCTCGTCGCGGCCGAGGTGCTCGCCTACCTGTGGATCGTCAAGCGATTCCCCGTCCTCGCCGGCCGTGCCGGCGCGGCGGGGAACTGAGGGAGTCAACATGGTCAAGCGGATCGTCGTCGACCCGATCACCCGCATCGAGGGTCACCTGCGCATCGACGTGGAAGTGGACGGAGGCCGGGTGCGCAAGGCCTGGTCCTCCGGCCAGATGTGGCGGGGCATCGAGCTGATCCTCAAGGGACGGGACCCGCGGGACGCCTGGGTGATCACCCAGCGGATCTGCGGCGTGTGCACCACCGTCCACGCGATCACCTCGGTGCGGGCGGTGGAGAACGCCCTGGGGCTGGAGATCCCCCTGAACGCCCAGTTGATCCGGAACCTGATCCTCGCGGGCCACGCCCTGCACGACCACATCGTGCACTTCTACCACCTGTCCGCCCTCGACTGGGTGGACGTCGTCTCGGCGCTGAAGGCCGACCCGGTAAAGACCGAGCGCCTGGCGGCGAAGCTCTCCGACTGGCCCCGCAACTCGCGCAAGGAGTTCGCCGCCGTCAAGGACAAGCTGCAGGGGTTCGTGGCGTCGGGCCAGCTCGGGATCTTCACGAACGGCTACTGGGGTCACCCCGCGATGAAGCTGCCGCCGGAGGTGAACCTGCTGGCGGTCACCCACTACCTGCAGGCCCTCGAGTACCAGCGGCGGGCCAACCAGGCGGTGGCGATCCTCGGCAGCAAGACGCCGCACGTGCAGAACCTGGCCGTCGGCGGGGTCGCCAACGCGATCAACCTCGACAACGACCAGTGCCTCAACATGCCGATGCTCTACCGGGTGAAGGAGCTGTTCGAGGAGGTGAAGCAGTTCGTCGAGCAGGTCTACCTGGTGGACGTCGCCGCGATCGGGGCGCTCTATGCCGACTGGCTCGGCTACGGCGCGGGCGTCCGGAACTACCTCGCCGTGCCGGACATGCCGACCGACACGAAGGGCACCGCCTTCGACCTTCCGGGCGGCACGATCTTCGACGGCAACCTGCGCGGCGCGAAGCGGTTCGAGTCGTTCGAGGACCCCTACTTCCGCGAGAACGTCGCCGAGTGCATCGCGCACTCGTGGTACGACGGCGACTGGACGAAGCACCCCTGGGAGGAGGAGACCGTCCCCCACTACACCGACTTCCAGGACGACGGCAAGTACTCCTGGGTCAAGGCGCCGCGCTTCCAGGGCCGGCCGATGCAGGTCGGGCCGCTGGCCCAGGTGCTCGTCGGCTACGCCACCGGCCACGAGCCCACGGTGCGGTACGTCAAGCAACTGCTCGGCATCGTCAAGGCGGTTTCCGGGGCCTCCGTGGGCCCGGCGGCGCTGCACTCGACGATCGGGCGGCACGCCGGCCGGGCGGTGCGGGCGGCGGTGATCGCCGAGACGGCGCTCCGGCACTGGCAGATGCTCGCGGAGAACATCGGCAAGGGAGACACCGAGATCTTCGTCGAGCCGAAGTTCCCCTCCGGCGAGGTGCGCGGCTTCGGGTTCCACGAGGCGCCGCGGGGCGCCCTCTCCCACTGGGTCGTGATCCGCGACGGGAAGATCGTCAACTACCAGTGCGTGGTTCCGACGACGTGGAACGCCGGTCCACGGGACTCCAAGGGCCAGCCCGGCCCCTACGAGGCTTCCCTGGTGGGCAACCCGATCGCGGACCCCAAGCGGCCCCTCGAGGTGCTGCGGACCGTCCACTCGTTCGACCCGTGCCTGGCCTGCGCGATCCACACCCTGGACCCGTCCGGGAAGCGGCACGCGAAGGTCCAGGTGCTGCTCTGAGACCTTCCGCCATGCAGGACCATTCCGGGGCCGGCGACGTCCTCGTCGCCGGCCTCGGCAACACCCTCCTCGGGGACGACGGGTTCGGTCCCGCGGTCATTCGCTGGCTTCTCGCCCACTGGGCGTTTCCGGCCGGCGTGACGGTCGAGGACCTCGGCACCCCGGGGCTCGGGATCTCCACGTGGCTCGCCGGGCGCCGGGCCGTCGTGCTCGTCGACTGCGTGGCCCTCGACGCGCCACCGGGCAGCGTCCACCGCCTGGAGGGCGCCGCCCTCCAGGCCCCCGGTCCCCGCACGGGGCCCCACGAGGTCGATCTCCGCGCCGCCCTCGACGCCCTGGCCCTGGCCGGGGAGGCTCCCTCGCACCTGGCCGTGATCGGGACCGTTCCGGTCTCTACCGGGACCGGCGAGGCGCTCTCCGGCCCGGTCCGGGAGGCGATCCCCCGGGCGGGAAAGATGGTCGTGGAAGAGCTGGTTGCGCTCGGCATCCGTCCGCGGCGCCTCGATCCGCCGCTTCCGTTCTCGGCGGACTGGACGGGAGAACGCCCGTGACCGGGCGGGCCGGACGATGGGCCGCGGCGCTCGCCTGGGCCGCGGGAGCGCACTCCCTCGCGGTCGGGGCCGTGCTGCTGTTCGTGCCCGCGCTCCTCGTCCGCGTCGGCTGGCCTTCCCCCCCGGACGGATTCTTCGTCATGCAGGGCGGCGCCTTCCACGTGGTGCTCGGGCTGGGCTACCTCCTGGAGTGGCGGATCCACCGGCGGCTCCAGCTGCTCGTGCTGGCCAAGGCGTGCGCCGTCGCGTTCCTCGGCGTCACCCTCGCCCTCGGACAGGCGCCGCCGATTGCCGGGCTCGCCCTCGCCGGCGACGCCGCGTTTCTCGCCGCCGCCGCCCTCCTGGAGCGAGCCGTGGTTCAGTCCAGGTCGGAGTCCTCGTAGAACCGGCGGATCTCGTCGCAGCCGAAGAGAACCGTCATCGTCACGTGGTCGTGGAGCGCCTGCTCGAGACCCCTCGCCTCCGGGTCCTCCCGCAACACCTCGACCACGAGATCCCCGAGGGCGTGCATCGCGGCGCAGAACTCCTCCCGCGGGAAGCCCTGCTCCCGCCGCCTCTCGGCCAGGTCGCGGCAGTAGTTGATGAAGATCGTCTTCTCGGTCGTCAGCACGGCGTTGGCGAGGTGCCGCAGGGCGAGCTGGTGACGCCACGCCAGGCGTTCGGGTGGAATCCGCTGGTAGTGGGGGAACGTCTCCCGGTGAGCCGGGTCGAGGATGTACGCGGTGAACCGCTCCCGGATCTTCTCCTTGTGCTTCTCGAGAAGGCGGTGGATCACCAGGTTCGGTCGCACCGTGACGTGCTTCATCGCCGCCCGGTTCCGGCGGTGCCACTCCTCCGGCTCGGTCTTCAGGTTCGCCAGCAGGAACGGCAGTCGCCGGGTGACCTCGAGCCACTCGCGGGGACGCCAGTCGAGGCGCCGCCACGTCCTCCCCGGGTCGACGGCCAGCTCCAGGTCGATGTAGCGCGCCATCCACGGCCGCTCGAACGGCCGGTTGCCGAGCATCCTTCCCGCCAGGTCCCGGGCCCACAGCCCGAGCCGGCAGAAAGGCCTCGGCACCAGGATCGGCCGGCGGCGCTCCCCGTACCAGGCCAGGGTCGCCATCTCGAACAGCTCCAACTGGCTCGTCGCCCCGCGCCCGCTGCAGAGCAGCACCTCGAGCGGGTCCAGCTCGTGCCGCCGCCCGACCAGGCGCCGGAAGAAACGCTGGACGTCCCGCACGTGCAGGTACGGGATCGCGGAGCGACCCCGGCCGGCGAGCATCCGGGAGTTCCAGGCATCGGAGAGCCACGTCGAGAGGAAGGCGTAGAGGGGCGGGTACTCGCACCAGTCCGAGAACAGGGCGGCGAACCGGACGATCACCGACCGGAACGACTCGCGGTACTCGGCGAGCATCTCCTCGCCGATCCGCTTCGTCACCGCGTAGACGTGGTCGCCATCGAGGGGCGTGTCCTCGTCGACGCACTGCCCCCGCGGAGGGAAACGACACCCCGCCACCGAGCTGGCGAAGACGAACAACTCGGGGCGCAGGAGGCGGCACTCGTCGAGGATGTTCCGCAGGCCGTCGACGTTGGTCCGCCAGTACTCCGGGTCGTCCTTCCCGGTGAAATCGTAGTGGGCCGCCAGGTGGACGACGACGTCGACCGGCCCCTCCCCGCGGATGCCGCGGAAGACCGCCGCGAGGCGCTCCCGGTCACAGATGTCGAGCTGGTACCACCGGATGTTCGGGTGAATCGCCGCGCCGGACCGGACCTGGGAACGCCGCCCCATCCCGTGGATGATCCACGAGTGCTTGAACGTCTCGAGGAGCGCCCGGCCGATGAACCCGGACGCCCCGGTGATCACCATCCGCGGGGGACCCATCGGCTAACTCCCCGGTTATTCTAGCAGCGGGAGACCGGTGATAACCTGCGCCCGGGTTTGGTTCACCGGCGGCTGGGCTGCGAGATGCACGAGATGGGAATCGCCCTCGAGATCCACCGGGTCTGCCGCGAGGCGGTGGCCGACCGGGGACCGGGCCGCATCGAGAGGGTGCGGGTCGCCGTGGGCGAGCTGTCCGCGATCGAGCCGGACCTGCTGCGCTTCGCGTGGGAAGCGGTCGTCCGGGACACCGCGGACGAGGGGGCGGTTCTCGAGATCGAGTGGCACCGCACCGAGCAGGCCTGTCCCTCCTGCGGGCCGGTCCCGGACCGGGCCCCGGGGACCTGGCTGCGTCTCTGCCCCTCGTGCGGTGGCCCCCTCGAACTGCGGGGAGGAACGGAACTCGAGGTGCTCGATCTCGTCTTCGCCGCCGAGGACGATGCCCCCGGGCCCGGGGGCGACGAACCAGGGGAGATCGGATCGTGACCAGCGACGAGCGCAACGAGCGGCGGGCGACGCGGGACTTCGTGAAGATCCGGAAGAGCGCCCTCGCGGCCAACGACCGGGTCGCGGGCGACCTCCGGGACCGGTTCCGACGGGCCGGCACCCTCGTCCTGAACCTCGTCTCCGCGCCCGGCTCGGGAAAGACGACCCTCCTCGAGCAGACGGTCCGCCGCCTGCGGGACGACCTCTCCCTCGGCGTCCTCGAGGGGGACGTCGCCACCGAGCTGGACGCCGAGCGTATCCGCGCCCTCGGCGTCCCGGCGCGGCAGATCGTCACGGGTGGCGCCTGCCACCTGGAGTCCCGGATCGTTCGCCGCGCCCTCGAGGAGGCCGACTTCCCGCCCCTCGACGTCCTCTTCATCGAGAACGTCGGCAACCTGGTCTGCCCGACGTCCTACGACCTGGGAGAAGATTTCAAGGTGGCGCTGGTCTCGGTGCCGGAGGGGGACGACAAGCCGTTCAAGTACCCCGGCATCTTCCGCCGGGCGATGGTCGCCGTCGTCACCAAGGTCGATCTCCTGCCCCACTTCTCCTTCGACCTCGACCGGGTCCGCGAGCGGGTCCTGGCCCTGAACCCCGCGGCCCGGTTCGTCGCCCTCTCGTCGACGACGGGCGAGGGGATCGACGCCTGGTGCGACCTTCTCCGGGAAGCCCTCGCCGCCAAGCGGGAGGGCAGGCCCTGGCCGTGAGCGCTCCCGGCACGGGGAACGAACGCGGCAGGCTCCGGCTGGTCTGCCGGGGCGCGGTCCAGGGGGTCGGTTTCCGTCCGTTCGTCTTCCGCCTGGCCCGGGAGCTCCACCTCGGCGGCTTCGTCCGCAACGGTCCCGAGGGGGTGACGATCGAGGTCGAGGGGCCCGGCGAGGCGGTCGAGGCGTTCGCCCGCCGGCTCCGGGAGGAACCGCCGCCGCTCGCGCGGCTCGACGACCTGGTGCGGGAGGCGATCCCGCCGCGGGGGGACGGGGAGTTCGTCGTCGAGACGTCCCGGGAGGGAACCCGCGAGGGGGCGCTCGTCCCCCCGGACGCGGTGATCTGCCCGGACTGCCGCCGCGAGATGGAGGACCCGGAAGACCGCCGGTACCGGTACCCGTTCACCGGGTGCGCCTCGTGCGGGCCCCGGTTCACGCTCGTCCGGGAGTTTCCCTGGGACCGGTCCCGGACGTCGATGGCGTGCTTCCCGCTCTGCCCCGACTGCCGCCGCGAGTACGAGGATCCCGCCGACCGGCGCTTCCACACGGAACCCCTCTGCTGCCCCGCGTGCGGGCCGCGCACCTGGCTCGCCGACCGGGACGGCCGGGAGCTCGCCCGCGAGGCCGACGCCCTCGACCGGGCGGCGCGCCTGCTCGCCGGGGGCGGGATCCTCGCCGTCAAGGGCCTGGGCGGGTTCCAGCTCGCCTGCCGGGCCGACCGTGAGGACGCGGTCGCCGGGCTGCGCCGGAGGAAGGGGCGGCCGGCGAAGCCGTTCGCCCTGATGGCCCGCGACCTCGGGGCGGCGGAGCGCCTGGTGCGGCTCCGGGAAGGCGACCGGCGGTTGCTGGCCGGCCCCCGCGGGCCGATCGTCCTCGCGCCCCGCCGGCGGGGCGCGCGGGTGGCGGCCGGGGTCGCCCCGGGACTCGACGACCTCGGCGTCATGCTGCCGACCACCCCCCTGCATCTCGAGCTGTTCCGCCGTCTTCCCGCGGAGATCGACGCCCTGGTGATGACTTCCGGGAACCTCTCCGACGAACCGATCGCCCGGGGGAACCGGGAGGCCCTCGCGCGCCTGGGCCGCCTGGCCGACGGGTTCCTCCTTCACGACCGGGACGTCGTCCGGCGCCTCGACGACTCGGTCGTGCGGGCCGCTCCGGGCGGCGCGATCCTCCTGCGGCGGGCGCGGGGCTGGGTCCCCGAGCCGGTCCGGCTGCCGTTCCGCGCACCGCAACCGGTCCTGGCGGTGGGAGCCCACCTCCAGGTCGCACCCTGCGCGATCGTCGACGACCTGGCCTTCCCCGGCCAGCACGTCGGCGACCTCGACACCGCCGAGGCGCGGGCGTTCCACCGGGAGGCCCTCGGGACCCTCGAGGCGTTCCTCGAGACGACCTGCCCGGTGGTGGCCTGCGACCTGCACCCGGACTACGCGAGCACCTGGATGGCCGAGGAGCTGGCCGGCGCGCGCGGCGCGAGCCCCGTACGGGTCCAGCACCACGTCGCCCACGCGGCGGCCGTGCTGGCCGAGCACGGCGCCCTTCCCCGCGCCCCGGGCGAGCTCGCGGCCGCCCTCTCCCTCGACGGGACCGGCTGGGGCGAGGACGGGACGGCATGGGGCGGGGAGTGGCTCCTGCTCCGGGGGGACCTGCGCCACGAGCGCAGGGCCCGGGTGGAACCGATGCCCCTGGTCGGCGGGGAGCGGGCGGTCAGGGAACCCTGGCGGATCGTCGCCACTCTCCTCCCGGACCTCCCGTGGGAGCGCCTCCCCCTCGGCGCCACGGTCCCGCGGGAGATCCTCGCGGACGTGGCCCGCCTCGCCGCGGGCGGTGGATGGCCCACGGCGAGCGGGGCCGGTCGGCTCCTCGAGGCGGCGGGAGCGCTCCTCGGCCTCGCCACCAGGAACCGGTACGAGGGGGAGGCGGCGATCCGCCTCGAGGCCCTGGCGGCGACGGAGATCGACCCCTGGGACCTGGCCACCGGACGGGCCTCGCTCCCCGACCTGCCCGAGGCCGGGCCGCCGGTCCCGGGAGCCGGTCTCCCGGAACTCCCGTCCCGGGCCCTTCTCGCGGCGGCGGCCCGGCGACTGCTCGACGGCGAGCCCCCGGGGCGCGTGGCCGCGGCCGTCCACGGTGCGTTCTGCCGGCTGGCGGCGGAGCTCGCCGAGCGGGTGTTCCCGCCCGGCATCGCCGTGGCCCTCGGCGGCGGCTGCCTCGCCAACAGGTTCCTCGCCGTCGAGCTCCCCCGCCGGCTCGCGCGGGCGGGCTTCCGGCCGCTCCTTTCCCGGGCCGTCCCTCCCGGGGACGGGGGGATCGCCCTCGGGCAGGCGGTCCTCGCGGCCCGGGCCACCATCCTCGGCTCGCCACCGGGCCCGGTCCGCTAGAATGCCGCCATGTGCCTCGCGATCCCGATGAAGCTGGTCGAGCGGACCGAGTTCGAGGGCATCGTCGAGCTCGACGGCGTCCGCCGCCGGGTCTCGCTGATGCTCCTGCCCGACGCGGAGGTCGGCGACCACGTCCTCGTGCACACCGGTTACGCGATCGGCAGGGTGGACGAGCAAGAGGCCGCGGAGATCCTCGAGCTGTTCCGCCGCTACGCCGACGAGGGGATCCACGAGTTCGGCGAGGTGCCCCGGAACGATGACGGAGACGGACCGTGACCGCCGACCCGTTCCGCGACCGGCGCACCGTCGCGGGGCTCGCCCGCGAGATCGCGACCGTGGCCCGGCGGCTCCCCCGGCCGGTCACCCTGATGGAGGTCTGCGGTACCCACACCCACGCGATCGCCGAGGCGGGCCTGCGCCGGCTGATGCCCCCGAACGTGCGCCTCGTCTCCGGCCCGGGCTGCCCGGTCTGCGTCACGCCGGTCTCCTGGCTCGACCGGGCGCTGGCCCTCGGGCGGGAGCGGGGCACGGTGCTCGCCACCTTCGGCGACCTGGTGCGCGTCCCGTCGAGCACGGGCACCCTCGAGGAGCTCCGGGCGCACGGGGGCCACGTCGAGATCGTCTACTCGCCGCGGGACGCGGTGGAGTTCGCGGCGGCCCACCCGGAAGCGCGGGTCGTCTTCCTCGCCGTCGGCTTCGAGACGACCGCCCCGCCGATCGCCGCGGCCCTCGCCGAGGCGGAGGCGCGGGGGATTTCGAACTTCCTGCTGCTCCCGGGCAACAAGACGATGCCCGGTCCCCTCGCGGCCCTGGCCGACGCGGTGGACGGCTTCCTGATGCCGGGCCACGTCTCGGTGATCACCGGGGCGGAGGCCTGGCGTTTCCTGCCGGAGCGACACGGCGTCTCCGCGGCGGTCGCCGGGTTCACGCCGGCGGACGTGCTCGCCGCGATCCTCGCGCTCCTCCGCCGGATCGCGCGGGGCGAGCCCGGCCTCGACAACCTCTACGGGCGGGTCGTGACGCCGGGAGGAAACCGGGAGGCGCAGGCGCTGCTCGCGCGGACCTTCGAGCCGACCGACGCCGAGTGGCGCGGTCTCGGGGTCCTGCCCGGCTCGGGCCTCGGACTGCGGGAAGGGCTCGCCCACCGGGACGCCTCCCGGATCCCGGTCGATCTCCCCGAGCCCCGGGAGCCCGCCGGCTGCCGCTGCGGCGACGTGCTCCGCGGCGAGATCGACCCCCCGGGGTGCCCCCTCTTCGCCGGCGCCTGCACGCCGGAGAGGCCGGTGGGGGCCTGCATGGTCTCGAGCGAGGGGGCGTGCGCCGCCTGGTACCGGCACGAGCGGTGGGCCCGGGAGGCGACGGAATGAAGGTCCCGGAACGGATCCTCCTCGGCCACGGCGCCGGCGGCCGGCTGACCGGTCGGCTGGTCCGCGAGGCGTTTCTTCCCGCCTTCGAGAACCCGGCCCTCGCGCCCCTCGCCGACGCGGCGCTCCTCGGGGAGGCCCCGGAGGGCCGCCTCGCCCTGACCACCGACGGCCACGTGGTCGACCCGCCGGTCTTCCCCGGGGGAGACCTCGGCTACCTGGCGGTCGCCGGCACGGTCAACGATCTCGCCGTCAGCGGGGCGCACCCGGTGGCGCTGACGTTCGCCGTCATCCTCGAGGAGGGGACGCCGGGCGACCTGCTCGCCACCTGCATCGAGGGAGCGCGCCGGGCCGCCGAGGAGGCGGGAGTCCCCGTCGTCGCCGGCGACACGAAGGTCGTCCCCCGGGGCAAGGGGGACGGCGTCTACGCGGTCACCGCCGGCCTCGGCGTCGTGCCGCCGGGACGGGAGCTGGGCGACCACCTGGTGCGGGAGGGGGACGAGGTGCTGGTCACCGGCCCCCTGGGCGACCACGGGGCGACGATCCTGGCCGCGCGGCACGGTCTCGGGGGGGAGGCGCTCCGCTCGGACGTGGCTCCCCTCGCCGGCCTGGTCGAGCACCTGCTGGCGCGGGTGGACGGCGTGCGCGCCCTCCACGATCCGACCCGCGGCGGCCTGGTCTCGGTCTGCCACGAGGTGCTCGGGCGGGCGCCGGGCCGGCCCGGGATCCTGCTCCGCCAGCAGGACCTGCCGGTGCGGCCCGCGGTGCACGCGGTCTGCGAGCTGCTGGGGCTCGACCCGCTCTGGCTCGCCTGCGAGGGGCGCGCGGTCGTCTTCTGTGCGCCGGACGTGGCGGAGGACGTCCTCTCCGTCCTGCGGGAACACCCGCTGGGCCGGGAGGCCGCCCGGGTCGGCCGGGTCGTCACCCGCGGCGAGGGGATGCCGCCGGTCCTGCTGGAGACCGACACCGGGAGCCTGCGGCCCCTCGACCTTCTCTCGGGCCACGACCT
>CAYQTA010000086.1:0-3303 GCA_964420365.1 uncultured Acidobacteriota bacterium
GACCAGATCACCGCCGTGGCCCAGCTCTACAGTCAGGGCGGCAGCTCCGTCGGCTACTCGGTGCAGGGGGTGGCCCGGAACGCCACCGGCCATTTCCAGACGACGTTCAGCTTCCCGCTGCCCGGCGACGGCATCTACAATTACTGGGTCCGGGCCTACTACTACTGGAACTCGACCATCTACTACACGACGACGGCAAACGGAACGTTCAACACCGTCTCCCGCGCCGGCATCCCTGCGCTCGGTTCCCTCGGGCTGCTCCTGCTCGGGGCGGCCCTGGCGGCGACCGGCGTCTTCCTGATCCGCCGAGGCTGAGGAAACTTCGCGCACGCGATGACGACGAGGCTCCGCCGCTGGCGGGGCCCCGTTCCGTTTCCGGCCGGACTCCCGGTACCATCGGTGCCGTGGACGCCCGGAACGAACCCGCCGCCGTCCTCGACGCCCGGCCGTACCGCGAACGGGATCTGCTGCTGTCGGTCCTGACCCCGAGCTCCGGGGTCGTCCGGGGCGTGCTCCGCGGCGCGCGGGGACGGCGGCACGCCCGCGGCGCCGCGGCCGCCCAGGTCCTGTCCCTGGTGACGGCCTCCTGGTGGCGCCGGCCCTCGGCCGAACTCGCCACCTTCACCGACCTCGACCTCGTTCGCTCGTCGTACCCACTCGGCGAGGATCTCGTCCGGGGCGCAGTGGGGGCGGCCGCCGCCGAGGTGCTGCTCGCGTTCTGTCCGGAAGGGGACCCGGCGCCCCGTCATTTCCGTCTGGCCGCCGGCGTGCTCGACGCCCTCCTCGCCGGCGCCTCCCCGGCCGCCACCCTCGCCTACGTTCTCGTGTGGGTCCTCCGCCTCGGGGGCGTCTTCCCCGAGCCCCTGACCTGCTCGCGGTGCGGTGCGCCGGCCGGGGAGCGGCCCGCGCTCGCTCCCGCCGACGGGCACCCCCTCTGCGGTGCCTGCGCCCCGGCGGAGGCGGCCCGCCTTCCGGAGGGGACGCTCCCGTTCCTCGCCGCCACCCGGAAGGAGGCCCCCTCGGGGCCGCTTCCCGAACCGCCACCCGGTCTCGTCCGCTGGCTCGAGCGGCTCGCCACGGCCGAGGCCGGGCGCCCCCTACGGGCCGTCGCCTTCGCGCGGGGCCTGCTGTGACGCCGGATGCGGGGCGCGGTACACTCCCCGGTCATGAACGGCGGTGACGGCGCGAGCCGGGCCGTGGAGGCGGTCGTCCCGGGAATCTTCCGGATCGAGGTCCCCCTGCCCCGCTCCCCGTTGCGGTCGGTCAACGCCTGGGCGATCCCGGACGGAGCCGGCGGCGGCCTGCTCGTGGATACCGGGATGCGGCGGCCGGAGTGCCGGGCGCCGCTGTTCGCCGGGCTCGAACGGCTCGGCATGACCCCGGGCCGCGTCCGGGTCGTCGTGACGCACCTCCACGCCGACCACTCGGGGCTCGCCGGCGACCTCGCCGCCGAGGGCGCCGAGGTCCTCATGGGAGCCAGGGAACGGCGGCTCCTGGCCCGGTTCGGTTCGGCCGACCGGTTCCTCGATCTCCTCCGGGACCAGGCCGTCCGCCTCGGTCTGCCCCAGGACGGGATCGAGGACACCGTGCGGCGGCATCCCGGCGTGCGGTACGGCCCCCCCGAGGACCTGGCCGCCATCCCCCTCGAGGCCGGTGACACCATCGCCGCCGGGCCGTACCGGTTCGAGGTCGTCGAGGTTCCCGGCCACACCCCGGGCCACGTCTGCCTGTGGGAGCCGCGGCACCGGCTCCTCCTGGCGGGCGACCACGTGCTCGGCGACATCACGCCGAACATCACGGCGTGGCCCGGCGTCCCGGACTCCCTCGGCGACTACCTCGAGAGTCTCGAGCGGGTGCGCCGCCTCGACCCCGCCCTGATCCTCCCGGGCCACCGCTCCCCGGTCCACCGGCCGGCCGAGCGGATCGACGCCCTCGTGCGGCACCACGAGGCCCGGCTCGAGGAGGTGCTCCGGATCCTCGACGCCGGCCCGGCGACGGTGTACGAGGTGGCCTCGCGGATGACGTGGGATATCCGGGCCGATAGCTGGTCGGCGTTCCCGCCCGCCCAGCGGTGGTTCGCCTGCGGGGAGGCCGCGAGCCATCTCGACCGGCTCGCGGCGCTCGGACTGGCCACCGCCGAGGGCGATCGTCCCGCCCTGTGGCGGCGCCGCCGCTGACCGGGGAGCGGACGCTCAGCCGGTGCCGTAGTAGGCGCGGTACCACTCGACGAACCGGCGGATCCCCTCCTCGAGCGGTGTCGCCGGCCGGAACCCGACGTCCCTGACGAGGTCGTCGACGTCGGCGTAGGTCGCCGGGACGTCACCGGGCTGCATCGGCAGGAACCGTTTCCGGGCCGTCCTCCCCAGCGCGGCCTCGATCGCGGCGATGAACTCCATCAGCTCGACCGGGGTGTTGTTCCCGATGTTGTACAGCCGGTACGGCGCCGGGCTGCTGCCGGGGTCCGGGGCGTCCCCGGACCAGTCCGGATCGGGCTCCGGGACCCTGTCGAGGACCCGGACGACGCCCTCGACGATGTCGTCGATGTATGTGAAGTCCCGCCGCATCCGCCCGTGGTTGTACACGTCGATCGGCTCCCCGGCGAGGATCGCCCGTGTGAACTTGAACAGCGCCATGTCCGGCCGGCCCCACGGGCCGTAGACCGTGAAGAACCGCAGCCCGGTGGTGGGGATACCGTAGAGGTGGGCGTAGGTGTGCGCCATCAGCTCGTTGGCCTTCTTCGTCGCGGCGTAGAGCGACACCGGGTGATCGACGTTGTGATGCACCGAGAACGGCATCCGGGTGTTGAGCCCGTAGACGGACGAGGAGGAGGCGTAGACGAGGTGCTCGACCCCGTGATGGCGGCACGCCTCGAGCACCGACATGAACCCCTGGATGTTCGCGTCGATGTACGACCACGGGTTCTCGATCGAGTACCGGACACCCGCCTGGGCGGCGAGGTTGACGACGCGGGAGGGCCGGAACCGGCGGAACAGCGCATCGACCCCCTCGCGGTCCTCGAGGTCGAGCCGAACGAACGTGAACCCGTCACAGCCCTCGAGCTGCGCCAGGCGGTCGCGCTTGAGGGCCGGGTCGTAGTAGTCGTTGAGGTTGTCCAGCCCGACGACGGCGTCCCCCCGGTCGAGGAGACGGCGCGCCAGGTGGAACCCGATGAACCCGGCGGCTCCGGTGACGAGCACCGGTCCGCGGCCGCTCACCGTTCCTCCACGAGCCGCAGCAGGTACTCCCCGTACCCGCTGGGCATCAACGGCCGGGCGAGCTCCCTGAGGCGCTCGGCGTCGATAA
>CAYQTA010000087.1:0-40618 GCA_964420365.1 uncultured Acidobacteriota bacterium
CCGACGGGGAGACCGGTGGCCGGCCGGGTCACCCGGACGCCCGATCCGGCGAGGCGGCGGGCGAGGTAGAGGGCGGTCGCCTCGCCCTCGACGGTGGGATTGGTGGCCAGGATCACCTCCCGGAGACCTCCCCGCTGGACCCGGGCGAGGAGGGCGTCGATCGCCAGGTCTTCCGGGCCGACCGCCCGCAGCGGAGAGATCGCTCCACCCAGGACGTGGTAGAGGCCACGCCACGCGCCGGTCTCCTCGATGGCAGCGAGGTTCTCCGGCTGCTCGACCACGCAGAGGAGCCCCCGGTCCCGGCGAGGATCTGCGCAGATCGGGCAGAGATCCCCGTCCGCCAGGTTCCCGCACTCCCGGCAGGAGCCCAGGGTCCGGGGCAGCTCGGCGATCGCCGTGGCGAGGGCCCGCACCTCCTCGGCCGGGCGCCTGGCCAGGTGGAACGCGAGCCGACGGGCCGTTCGGGGCCCGATCCCGGGGAGGCGGCGCAGCTCCTCGACGAGCCGTTCGAGGGGACCGGGCAGGTTCCCCACGGGAACCTCCCCGGCCTCAGAAGCCGAGGCCGGGGGGCAGCCCCAGCATCCGGGTGAGGGCCTCCATCTTCTTCGCGGCCTCCTCCTCGGCCTTGCGCTGGGCCTGGCCCACGGCGGCGACGACCAGGTCGGCGAGCATCGCGGCATCGCCGTCCTCCATGACCTCCGGGGCGATCTCGAGGGAGAGCAGGGTCTTGTTCCCGTCGACGCGGGCGGTGACCGCCCCGCCGCCTGCCGACCCCTCGACCTCCATCGCCGCGATCTCGGCCTGGACCTTCTCCTGGGCCTCCTGGGCCCGGCGGAGCATCTTGGCCATCTTGCCGGCGCTCATCTTCGCCATCGGTCGGTCTCCTGCACGCTCCCCCGGTCAGCGGGCGTCGTCGCCCGGGGAGAGCTCGTGGCCGTCGAGAAGGACGGCGTCGAAGCGATCGAAGATCTCGCGGACCACGGGATCCTGTCGGACCTGCTCGAGGACCTGGCGGCGGCTCTTCCGCCGGGCGGGGTCCCGCGGCGAGGAGGCTTCCCGGGCGTCGGCCTCGTCCGAGCGCCGGATCTCGACTCCCGCCGGGGAGCGGCCGAGGGCACGTTCCGCCGCCGTCCGGAGGGCCGCCGCCGCCGCGGGTTCCCGCAGCCGGCTCTCCCAGACGACGGCCCGGGCGGGCAGAACGATCTCCAGGATCCCGTCGTCCCGGACCCGGGCCCCCGTGGCGTGCCGGAGGTAGGCGGCCACCGGCGCCCGGACCCCGGCGACCTCCTCGAGGAGGCGGGCGAGCAGGCCGTCCCCGGTGGGCTGGGCAACGGGGGGGGGTGCCGGTGCCGGAGGCGGAGCCGCGGACGGTCCCGGGCGGGAGCCGCCTCCCGGCCGGGACCGGTGGTCCTCCCGGGAACCGACCGGCGGGGCCGGGGGTGACGGCCCCGGAGCCCCCCCGCCCCCGGCCAGCGCCCGTCCGGCGAGGTCGGCGAGGGGGGCGAGGTCCGCGACCCGGGCGATCCGCAGCGTCGCCAGGTCGAGGAGGATCCGCTGGGGTCCCCCCGCCCGGAGTCGACCCTCCGTCTCGTCCAGGACCTTGCCCGCAAAGGCGACCTGTTCCGGGGCGAGCTTCCCGGCCAGGTCGACCAGGTCCGGGCCGTCCGGAACCGCGTCCTTCCCCAGGGCCCGCACGAGGCCGACCCGGTGGACGGCGGCGAGCGCCTCGGCGGTGAAGGCGCGGAGGTCCTGGCCTTCCTCGTCCAGGTCGGCGATGACCCGGAGCGCCGCCGCCGCGTCCCCGCCGAGCGCCGCCCGGAGCCAGCGGTCCACCGCCTCGCCGGGGACCAGGCCGAGCGCCTCCCGCACCAGGTCGGCATCGATCGGTCCCTCGGCGACGGCGCGGACCTGGTCGAGGGCGGAGAGCCCGTCCCGGACCGACCCGTTGGCCGCCCGGACGAGCAGTTCGATGGCGCCCTCGTCGATCTCGATCCCCTCCTTCGCCGCCACGTCCCGCAGGTGGGCGGCGAGGGCGCTCGGAGGCGGGCTGCGGAACGCGAAGTGGAGGGCGCGGGACTCGATGGTCGCCGGGATCCTGTGGGGTTCGGTCGTGCAGAAAAGGAAGACGCACCAGGAGGGAGGCTCCTCGAGGATCTTGAGCAGCCCGTTCCAGGCGGCCTGGGAGAGCTGGTGAGCCTCGTCGAGGATGAAGACCCGGTAACGGTCCCGGCCGGGGGGGTACTGGGCGGCTTCCCGCAGCTCACGGATGTCGTCGATCCCGGTATGGGTCGCCGCGTCGAGCTCGACGACGTCGAGGGACCGCCCCTCGGCGATCTCGCGGCACGGAGTGCACTCCCCGCAGCAGTCGGCGGCCGGCCCCCGCTCGCAGTTCAGGGCCTTGGCGAAGATCCGGGCGATCGTCGTCTTCCCGATCCCGCGGGTGCCGGAGAAGATGTAGGCCGCCGCCACCTCGCCCCGTTCCGCGGCAGCACCGAGGGCCCGGATCGGCGCACGCTGCCCGAGCACTTCGGAGAAGCGCTGGGGGCGGTAGGCGGTGGCGAGCGTCCGGCGCGTGGGACACCTCCGGGGGCCGAAAATGGGAGGGGCTCGCGGACCTGCGGCACACCCGGCGGTCCGCTTACCGCTGCTCCCTTCCGGGCCTGACGGGGTTCACGGGGCCGGGTCGCACAGGGGCGAGCCCCACAAAAAGGGTGGCGGAGAGAGTGGGATTCGAACCCACGGTGCGGTTTCCCGCACACACGCTTTCCAAGCGTGCACCTTCAGCCACTCGGTCATCTCTCCGCTTTGTCCGGGGAACATTATGCAGCACGGCCCCGCGGATGCCAGCCCCCCGCCGCCGCGGCGTTCCCGGCGGGGGACGGCCTAGCGGCGGGCCCGGAAGAAGTCCCGCAGGAGCGCCGCGCTCTCCTCGGCCAGGGGCCCCCGGCGGATCCCCAGGCGGTGGTTCAGCCCGGGCCGGCCCACGGGGATCCCGGCGAGGAGCCGGGTGGCCCCGACTTGCGGGTCCTCGGCGGCAAAGACGACCTCCGCGACCCGGGCGTGGACCATCGCCCCGAGGCACATCAGGCAGGGTTCCAGGGTGACGTAGAGGGTCGTCCCGGGCAGCCGTCTCTCCCCGAGCAGCCCGGCGGCGGCCCGGAGGACGACGATCTCCGCGTGAGCGGTCGGGTCGAGGTCGAGGAGGTTCCTGTTGTGCCCCCGGGCGAGGACGTCGCCGTCGCGGACGAGAACCGCCCCGACCGGCACCTCTCCGGCGGCCGCGGCCCGGCGGGCCTCCTCGAGGGCGGCCATCATGTGGACGCGATCACGGTCAGGGGGGCGATTCATGGGGGAAAGTGGCGCGCCCGCAGGGACTCGAACCCCGAACCTCTTGATCCGTAGTCAAGTGCTCTATCCAATTGAGCTACGGGCGCGCCTCGAGCGAAACCGGGCGGGAGGATACCCGCTCCTCCCCGTCCGGTCAAGGAACACAGGCGCTTTCGGACGAGACTGCGGCGTCAGCGAAGCCCGGGGAAAAGCCTGTGGCCCCGCCCGGGGAACCAGCCCCCCTTGCCGGGGTTGACGGTCCCGTTGTAGCCCTGGGCGGGACCGAGCAGGTCGAGGAGCTCCTCGGGGGAATACGTCTTGACCGAGGGCTTCACCCAGGTCTGCTCTTCCTGCTGGCCCGAGGCCGACGCTGAGACGTTCTGCGGATCGATCATGGATCCCATCCCTTCTTCCCGCCTCCCTTGGGGCGGCTCCACGCACCGCGTTCGCCGGCAAATGTACGGTCAATCCGCGGCGTCGGGTACCTCTTCCTCCGTCCAGACCAGGAGGTGCTTCGCCCCCAGGGTCTCCAGGGTTTCCTCCACGTCCCGCCGAACCGTACCACGGGGGGTGCCGGGGTACATCCGGGCCACCTCCTCGACGATCTCCTCCGGGGCATGGGTGCCATCACAGAGGAGCCAGATCCAGCGGGCCGTGGCGTTCAGGATGTGAACCTGGCGAGCCTGCTCGTCGTAGACGAGCATCTCGTTCTGGAGGTCCACGATCCTGAGGTCCACCCGGGCCTGGGGACAGCGCTTCACGGGACCACCTCCGGGATGGGTTCGGACGCCGGTTCGCCCGGCGCCACGGGGGTTCAGGATATCCCGGATCGGCCACCCCTGGCCCCGATCCTGGTCCCGGCCCTGTTCCCCGAAATGGCTACGCCGACGTCACCGCGCCGGCAAGGAGATGTTCGTACTTGTCTGCAACCTTCCTCGATACAGGCCCTTACGGGGTGCCGGTTCCGGTCTTGCCCTGCCGGCGAGCCCCGCCCAAAAAGATCACGGGGCCCCGGGGTGTACAGGACCAGGGCAACTCCTCGCGGGGGATGTCGGATCTCGAACACCCGGGGATCCCGAGCCATCCCGGCCGCCCGATTCCCCGGCCCCGGGGAAGCCCTCGCGGAGCCCGCGCCGTTCGGGGGCTTTCGGGAAGGTCCTGCCGGGCATGGGGTTTGCCAGTATCCTTTTCCAAGGGTGAGACGGGTGGTTCCCGGGACCGGGCGGCGTCCAGGATGCAGCCAGTCCCGCGCCCGACCGGTGGCAACGAATCGAACACCGGGAAACAAGTTCGGCACGGTACGGCGCAGGATGGAACTTGACTTTCCTCCAGCGTCGCCGTAGCCATCATCCGTGAGGGGCCCGGTCCCGGGGGCGCCCGGGAGAGGGTCCGGGGAAGGGGGGACGTGGCCTGCTGCAGCCCGCTCGAGCGGACTGCAACGGGTCCTGGAGGGAAGGGCAATGACCGCACGCGTTCCCGCGGGGAGCCGCATCTTTTTCCTGGACCGGTGCGCCGGCGCCGCGAGGGCGGTCGTCCTCGTCCTTGTCCTTCTTGCTCTCGCGCTTCCCGGGGGGCCGGCCCTTGCCTCGGACGGGCACGGCCCGGGCGGCGAGGCTCCCGCGGCCGAGTTCCGGATCGGGGTAGGGGACCGGCTGGGCGTCTTCGTCTACGGGGGCGAGATCTTCCCGGAAGGCAAGGAAGTCTGCCTGGTTCGGCCGGACGGCAGGATCTCCCTGCCCCTCGTCGGCGAGGTGCTGGCCGCCGGGCGCACGCCGGCCGAGCTGGCCGCGGCGATCGCCAGGAAGGTGGAGGCCTACCAGGAGAACCCGGAGGTGACCGTCTCGATCGAGGAGATCCACTCCTACCGGGTGTTCGTCCTCGGCGAGGTCCAGCACCAGATGATGATCGAGTCGGTGGCGCCGCTGACGCTCCTGCAGGCCCTCGCGATGGCGGGCGGGTTCACGGAGTTCGCGCGGGGGGACATCGTGGTCCTGCGGAACACCGAGCCCGGCAAGAAGGAACGCATCGAGGTGGACGTCGAGAAGATCCTCAAGGGGAAGGCCCCGGCCGAGGACATCCCGTTGCGTGCGGGCGACGTCGTGGTGGCGCTCCGATGAGCGGAAGAACGGCCATGCCGGGGACGAGGACGATCCTCGCCACGTGCGGCCTCGTTCTTGCCGCGGCCGTCGGTCTCGCCGCGGCGGGCGGCTGGACGATCGATCCCGTGCTGACCGTCACGGGCGAGTGGACGGACAACGTCCGCGTCGCCGGGACCGACGGCGAGTCGGACACCGTCGTCACGACCAGCCTGCTCCTGCCCCTGCGCCGGGAGACCCCGCGGACGACGCTGGAACTCTCCTGGCAGCCCGGTCGCGAGACCTACGGCGACTACGGCGCACTGGACAACACGACCCACACGGTCCGGCTGGGCTGGCGACACGCCGCGTCCCGGCGCTCGACCTGGACCCTGGGCGCGGCCTGGGACCGGCGGGAGCGGGCGCGCGTGCGGTACGACGAGGTGACGGAGGACCTGGTCGCCCTGCCGCGGACACGGGTGGACACGCTCTCGGGCCGCCTCGAGGGACGATTCGATCTCGGGGCGCGGACCCGGCTGACGACCGGCGCCACCTGGCGCGACACGTCCTACGACGCCCCGGCGGCGCCCGGGCCCGGCGGGATCCCGGTGCGTCTCGCCGACAGCACCGACACGGGGCTCTCCCTCGGCTTCGAGTCCGACCTCGGGCGTCGCACGGCCTTCCGGGCCCGCTGGCGGGGCAGCAGGATCGACGAGGGATTCCGCGGCGAGTGGGACGTCCACCGGTTGCTCGTCGGGTTCGTGCTGGGCCACGCCGAGCGGCTGCAATGGACGCTCGAGGCGGGCGCCGCCTGGACCGACGTTCGCGACCCGGGGGAGAGCGGGGCGGAAGACTCGCCCACGTGGGGCGTCGCGACGATCGGGCTGCGCGGGCCGCTCGGTCGACGTTCCGGCACGATCACCGCGGGCGCCGGCGTGGACGTGGCGGGCAGCGGAGGAACCTCGGGGGCCGCCCGGTCCACGTTCGGCTTCCTCGGCTGGCGCATGCCCGTGGGCCGCTGGTCCCAGGTGGAGCTGGTTGCCCGGTACGCGGAGCGCGACCCGATGGACCCGGCCTACGAGCGCACGATCACCCGGTCGTACCGGGCGGAGTGGCGGGCTGCCCTGGCGCCCCGGTTCGCCCTCGTCCTCGCCGGCGAGACGATCAACCAGTCCGCGTCCGGCGCCGCGCTGGCGGCGGACGCGACGACCTGGAGCCTCGGGGTCCGGTGGGCCCCGACCGCTCCGCGCAGGTGACCCAGCGATGGCGGTGACGCCCCAGAACCCGGTCCTCAAGGAGTACCTGGACATCGTCGTCCGGCGAAAGTGGTGGATCATCGTGCCGTCGCTGGTCGGCATCCTGTTCTCGATCGCCCTCTACTTCCACTTCCCGAAGCTCTACCAGGCCGAGACGAGGGTGAAGATCCGGCCGCAGACGATCTCGAAGGCCCTCCTGAAGCCGATCGTCGAGATCTCCTCGGCCGAGCTCGTGACGACGATCACGGCGGAGATCACGTCGGAGAAGTACGTCCAGGAGCTGGACGACCGCCTGCACCTCGTCGGCATGCCCGGCGGGCCGCAGGATCTCTCGGAGCTGGCGAAGATCCTGGAGCAGTCGATCGACCTCAATCCGAACCCGAAGAAGAACTACTTCGACCTGAAGGTCACCTGGAACGATCCGCGGATCGCGGCCTCGATCGCGAACGAGCTCGCGGACATCTACATCCGGCGCAACGAGGAGATCCGGCGTGCCATGGCGGAGGAGACGCTGGCCAAGCTGCGGGCGAACCGGGAGCAGATCGAGCGGCGGCTCCACGACATCCGCAGCCGGATCGAGAAGTTCCGTTCGGAGCACAAGTTCGAGCTGACGTCCTACCAGAAGACGAACGAGGACCAGCTCCAGGCGAACCGGCACGAGATCCAGCGGATCGACGACGAGATCCGGGACCTCGAGGGACGGATCCGCGAGGTCGAGCTCGAAATGCAGGTTCCGCCCACCGAGGCCCAGGTGCAGGCGGTCGACCCGCGGATCGCCGAGCTGGCCCAGGCCCGGCGCGACCTGCAGGCGCTGCGCCGCCAGGGGCTCAAGGACGCCCACCCGCGGGTGCGGGCCCTCCGGGCGAGGATCGCGGAGCTGGAGCGGGACCTGGGGCTGGAGGCGGCCACGAGCGACGGGAAGGACGCGGAGACCAGGGTCATCGATATCCGGATGGCCCAGCTCGAGCAGGAGAAGGAACGTCTCCAGCGGGAGATCGCCGTTCGCAAGGCCCGTCGCCGCCAGCTCGTGGAGGAGAACCTGGAGATCCGGGCCCGTCTCGAGCGGACGCCGGACAACCAGATCCAGCTGGACAAGATGCTCCAGATCGAGACGCGTCTCGCCGAGGACCTGGCCGATGCCCGGCGCAAGGAGCGGGACGCGGTCGAGGGGGCCCAGGTCGAGGAGTTCAAGCAGGGCGAGCGATTCGAGATCCTCAACTACGCGCGGCCGCCGAAGCAGCCGTTCTGGCCGGACCTGAAGCTGTTCCTGTTCATGGGGCTCGCGGTGGGTGCAGGACTCGGGATCGGGCTCGTGCTCCTGCTCGAGATGTTCGACCAGTCGTTCAAGACCGAGGAACAGCTCGCCGCGTCGATCGACCTGCCGATCCTGGCGGTGATTCCCGACCTGACGCGGGCGGCCGAGCAGAAGCGTCCCCGGAGGGCCGGCGGGCGCGAGAGGAAGGCGGGCTGATGCGGCGACGTCCCGACATCGAGACCCCGACGCCGCGCCCCCGTTCCCGGCGCGGCCAGGAGGGGCCGCCCCGGCGGGTGCCGCGGGACCTGGCTCCGAACCCGCTCCTGCTGCCGGTGGTCGATCCCCGCTCGCCGATGACCGAGCGGTATCGCCGGATGATGACCCACATCGACCACCTCGGGGCGCGGGACGATCACCCCTACCGGATGATCGTGATGACGTCCAGCCGGGAGGCGGAGGGGAAGACCCTCACCTCGATGAACCTGGCGCTGGTAATGGCCGAGGACCGGGACCGGCGGGTGCTCCTGATGGACGTCGACCTGCACCGGCCGCGGGTGCATCACTTCCTGCTGAGCAAGCCCCGGCTCGGATGGATGGATGTCTTCGAGGACCGGGCGGACCTGGACGCGGCGATCGTGGATCTCAACCAGAGCCGCCTGCGGCTGTTGCCGGCCGGGCGCCCGCCCGAGAAGCCGGCCGAGGTGATCAAGTCGGAGCGCTTCCGGCGGTTGCTGCGCACCCTCCGGGACCGGTTCGACACGATCATCCTCGATGCGCCGCCCCTGATGCGATTCGTCGACGCGAACATCCTGAACTCGTACGCGGACGGGATGGTCTTCGTGATCCGGGCCGGGCTGACGTCGCGCCAGATCGTGCGCAAGGCACTGGCCCAGGTGACCACCGGGAAGATCATCGGCGTCGTCCTGAACGACGTCCGCTACACCATCGTCGACCGGTACTACTACCGCTACGACGAGTACGGCGGGAGCTACTACGACCGTGACTGAGATCGCCACCATCCGGTACCCGCTGCGGGTCGTCGCCCTGGGCGGCGGCACCGGGCTCCCGCAGGTGCTGCGGGGGTTCAAGGCGCTGCTGTTCCCCGAGGGGGCGGACGACCCGGACCGGCTGGTGGCGGTGGTGACGGTCACGGACGAGGGGGGCAGCTCCGGTCGCCTGCGCCAGGAGCTCGGCGTCCTGCCCCCGGGCGACATCCGGAACTGCCTCGTGGCGCTGAGTCACAACGAGCCACTGATGGCGCGCCTGTTCCAGGCTCGCTACAGGTCGGGCGGGGTCCTCGAGGGCCACAACGTCGGCAACCTGATCCTGGCGGCCCTCGCCCAGGAGGAGGGCGGCTCCTTCCTCGCGGCCGTGCGGCTGGCGTCCGAGGTGCTGAACATCCAGGGCCGGGTCTATCCCGCCACGCCGGCGCCGGCGCGGATCGCCGCCACCCTCGCCGACGGCTCCGAGGTTCTCGGGGAGACCGCTCTCGCCCGGGCGGGGAAGGCGGTCCGGCGCTTGCGGCTGCACCCGGAGGACCCGCCGGCGACGCCGGAAGTCGTCGAGGCCATCCGGCGGGCGGACCTGGTCGTCCTGGGGCCGGGGAGCCTCTTCACCAGCATCATCCCGAACGTCCTCGTGCCGGAGATCCGGGAGGCGCTCCAGCAGACGCGAGCGTGCCGACTGCTGTACGTCAACGCGATGACGGAACGGGGAGAGACCAACGGGTTCAGCGCGGCGGACCACGTGCGGGCCGTCCTCGATCATGCGGGTCCATGCCTCGATGCCGCGCTGGTTCCCGTCGACGAGATCCCGGGCGACGTGCTCGAGCGGTACCGCGAGGAGGGCGCGGAGCGGGTCGACCCGGCGGACCCGGAGCTGGACGGCCTGGTACCCCTCGTCCTGCGGCGGCAGATGCTCCGGGTGGAGCGCAAGGTGCGGCACGATCCCCTGAGGTGCGCCGCCGGCGCCCTGGTCGCCTGCTCCGCCCACCGCGGGGGATCGGGCGATGCCGGGGTCGGAAGGATCGCGGGAGGGAACGGCTGATGCGGCGGCGCCTCGAGAGCACCTGGGTCGTCCTGGTGAAGGTGTTGTCCGATGCCGTCGCCTTCGGCCTGGCCCTGGGCGGCTCGTTCCTGCTGCGCTTCGGGACCGAGATGCCGCCGGCGCAGTTCGACCAGCTCAGGTGGCTCCCGGCGGTGGTCCTCCTCAAGGCCCTCGTCTTCGCCGCGTTCGGCAACTACGGCACGCTCTGGCGGTACACGTCGATCGACGACCTGCTGCGGCTCCTGCGCTCGGTCGTGACCGCGTCGGCGGTCCTGGTCGTCACCTGGTACGTCGTCGACGTCCGGGTGCCGGCCAGCGTGGTCGTGCTCGATGCGCTGCTGACGCTGGTGCTCTGCGGCCTGGCCCGGCTCGCGCCACGGCTGCTGCGGGAGCGGATCGCCGGTGGCGGCGGCGTGCCCTTCCCCTTCCTCCGGGCCCTGTTCGCGTTCCCGCGGCGGGGGAACGAGCGCCGGGTCCTGGTGGTCGGCGCGGGCGATGCCGGGGAGAGCCTGGTCCGCGAGATGACGCGGAACGATCGCCTCGGCTACCTGCCGGTCGGCTTCATCGACGACGACCCGGCGAAGAAGGGGCTGCGGATCCACGGGGTCAAGGTCCGGGGCAACCGTCACGACATCCCCCGGATCGTCGCCCGCCACGAGGTGGACGAGATCCTGATCGCGATCCCCTCCGCGACCGCCGAGGAGATCCGGCCGATCGTCGACATCTGCCGGGGACTGGACATCAAGATCAAGATCCTGCCCGACCTGGCAAGCCTGGTGAACGGACCGCCCCGGCTGTCCGACCTGCGGGAGCTTCGCATCGAGGACCTGCTCGGCCGTCCGCGCATCGACCTCGGCACCGAGGGGGTCAGCTCCTACATCCGGGGCAAGCGGGTCCTGGTCACGGGCGCCGGCGGGTCGATCGGTTCCGAGCTCTGTCGGCAGCTCCTGCGCTTCCAGCCGACGGAGATCCACCTCTTCGGCCGGGGCGAGAACAGCATCTTCGCCATCTACCAGGAGCTGAACCCCCGCCGCGGCGAGACGAAGCTCGTCGAGGTGATCGGCGACGTGATCAACAAGCGCAAGCTGGAGGGGGTCTTCGAGCGGCTCCAGCCGGAGATCGTCTTCCATGCCGGCGCGGACAAGCACGTCCCGCTGATGGAGCTGAACCCGGACGAGGCGGTCCTGAACAACATCCTCGGAACGCGGAACGTCCTCGAGGTCTGCGACTCGTTCGGGGTGGAGAAGGTCGTCTGCATCTCCACCGACAAGGCGGTCAACCCGACCAGCGTGATGGGTTGCTGCAAGCGGGTCGCCGAGTACTACGTCCAGTCGGGGAGGTACCGGAACACCGTGGTCGCCGCGGTCCGGTTCGGGAACGTGCTCGGCAGCCGGGGTTCGGTGATCCCGCTGTTCCAGAAACAGATCGAGCGGGGCGGGCCGGTGACGGTCACCCACGAGGAGATCCGGCGCTACTTCATGACGATCCCGGAGGCGGTGGCCCTCGTGATCCAGGCCGGGGCGCTGGCCGAGGGGGGAGAGATCTTCGTCCTCGACATGGGCGAGCCGGTCAAGATCGCCGACCTGGCGCGACGGGTGATCCGGCTCTCGGGGTACGAGCCCGACAAGGACATCCCGATCGTCTACGTCGGCCTGCGCCCCGGGGAAAAGCTCAGCGAGGAGCTGTTCGGCGTGTCCGAGCGGAAGGAGCGGACCAGCCACCCGAAGATCCACAAGGTGACACCGCTCGCCGATCCGCCCGCCGACCTGGACGAGAAGGTCGCGGCCCTGATCCGGCAGGCGGTCGACATGGACGACGTGGGGATCCGCAGGACCCTCAAGGAGCTCGTGCCGGAGTACCAGCCGTACCTGCCCCCCGAGGTCCAGAGCTGGGTGACGCGAGGCAAGTGAGATGACGATCCGGGCCCATCGCGCTGCGCCATGCCTGCCAGGCGGCCGTTCCCACCAGGATCGCCGCCCGCAGGAGGAGCGCGTACGCGCGCTGCCAGGCGGGAATCCGGAGCGCCCGGGCCTTCTCCCGCTCGAAGGGCGGATGGAACAGGTAGTCGAGGGCGGTTCGCCTTCGATCGACCGACAGGTGCCAGCGCACCAGGTGCCGGACCGCCTGCCGGTCCGCGCGCCCGAGGTGCAGCGGGAAACCGTCGATGCCGATCGCCTCGAGGGCCCTCCTGGTGCCGGGGGGCAGCGTGCCCGGCAGGTCCGGGGGAGGCGCGGGGGCACCGAGGAGCCGGTGCGCGAGGAGCAGCAGCAGGCCCAGAGCAGGGCCGAGGCCGAGGTCCCGCGCCCGCTCGGCGAGATCGCGGAGGTCGCGCGGTTCGAGGTTGGCGAGCAGGTAGCGGGCGTCGAGCAGGCGGCGCAACTCGGTGAACCCGCAGCGAAACTCGCTCACCGCGGCGTGAAGGAGCTGGGCCCGGGGCCCGGGGACGGGGATCGTCTCCCGGCCGGCGAGGGGCCGGAGATCGGCCAGCATCGTGGCGGCGTCCAGCCGGTACGGATCGGCGGGCCGGGCCAGGGCCCAGTGGAGCTCCACCCTGGGCCGGTCGTCTCCCCGGAGGACCAGGTGGAAATGGTGGGCGCGGTAGACCTCCCGGAGCGGCCCCGCCGCCTCCGGGTGGTAGCCGAGCCCGGCGAGGATGCCGAGGGCGCGGTCCACGTCGCCCGGCGGCACCAGCAGGTCGAGATCGCGGAAACCCCGGGCCAGGGGGTTCGGCCACCAGTTCCTGGCCAGCCCGAGGCCCTTGAGCAGTGCGACGGGGATGCCCTCCCGGGCCAGCGCGGTGACCAGGCGCTCGGCCTCGAGGAGGTGCCATCCATGGTGCAGCCCTTCCCGGCGGGCATGCTCCGCGAGCAGGTTCCGCACCCGGACGGGCGCCCCGGCAGCGACCGGGAGCCCGTGGGCCACGATGCCCGTGACACCGCACCGGTCGGCGAGACGAACGAGCGCCCTCCAGCCGCTCTCGTCGGCCGGCGGGTCGAACGTCTCGGCGCGCAGGAGCGCGAGCAGGCGGCGAGCGGCGGCGTGGTTCACCGGGTCGGGACCTCCGGACGCGGGGTGGTGCTCCCGACGCTTATACCACGGACCCGATACCAGGTAACCCGGGCCGGCGGCGACCGGCCCGGCACAACAAGGAGAATGCAACCATGGCCTCCGAGATGATGGAACGCGACGACGAGATCCTCACCAGCCGGGAGGCACAGGAGTTCCTCAAGATCGGCCGGACGAAGCTCTGGGAGCTGACCAAGAGCAAGCAGCTTCCGGCCTACCGCGTGGGGACGGGGAGGACCTCCTCCCTCCGGTACAAGAAGTCGGAGCTCCTGGCCTGGCTCGAGAAGAACCGGGTCCAGGCGTGAGCCACGGGGAGAGCGCGTCCGCGGCCGGGGGCGCCGCGGACGCCCCGGGCGCCCCACGAGGGGGCGCCGGGAGGCCCCCGGCGAAAGGAGCCGGCCCATGACACGCGTCGGCATCATCGGGGCGGGCGCGTGGGGGCGGAACCACGTCCGCACCTTCGCCGCCCTCGAGGAGGCGAACCTCGTCGCCCTGGCGGACAGTCGGCCCGACGTCCTGGCCACCCACCGGCGCACGCTGCCGGGGGTCGCGGGATACGCGGACGGCTACGAGCTGCTCGCCCAGGCGGACGTCGAGGCGGTCGTGATCGCCACCCCCGCGCCCACCCACCATGCCCTCGCACGTGCCGCCCTCGAGAGCGGGCGACACGTGCTGGTCGAGAAGCCCCTGGCTCTCTCGAGCGCCGATGCCGAGGACCTGGCCCGCCTCGCGGACGAGAAGGGCCTGGTCCTGATGGTGGGGCACCTCCTGCTCTACCACGCGGCGGTCGAGTACCTGAAACGGCTGATCGACCGGGGAGAGCTGGGGGACCTGCTCTACGGGTACTGCCAGCGGCTCAACCTGGGGGTCGTCCGGCCGGACGAGAACGCTCTCTGGTCGCTGGCGCCCCACGACTTCTCCGTGCTCGCGTGGCTGATGGGCGAGGAGATCGCCGACGTCAGCGCCCGCGGTGCGGACTACCTGCAACCCGGCATCGAGGACGTGGTGTTCGCCGATCTCCGGTGGAGGAACGGTCGGATCGCCCACGTCCACGTCTCGTGGCTCGATCCCCACAAGATCCGGAGGATCACCCTCGTGGGCTCCCGGAAGATGGTCGTCTTCGACGACATGGAGGCCCAGGAGAAGATCCGGGTCTACGACAAGGGGGCCGAGCGGGTGCCCGATGCCGTCGGCTGGGGGGAACACCTGGCGGTGCGATCGGGGGACATCCTGATCCCGAAGGTCCCGCCGGTGGAGCCCCTCAGGAACGAGGCCCGTCACTTCCTCGCCTGCGTGCGGGAGGGGACGCGGCCCCGGAGCGACGGATGGAACGGCGTCGCCGTGGTGCGGATGCTCGAGGCCGCCCAGGCTTCCCTGGCGGCGGGCGGGCGGCCCGTACCGCCGGGCGGCGCCGGGGAGGATGGACCGTGATCGAGGGACCCCGGGAGGGAGCCCTCGCCCCCTTCGTGCACGAGGGGGCGCGGGTGGGAGAGGACACCGTCCTCGGCCCCGGCGTCGTGATCGCCGACGGGGCCCGGATCGGGCGCAACTGCACGATCGGTGCGTTCGTCGTCGTGCACCCGGGAACCGTGATCGGGGACGGGGTACGGATCGACGACCACGCCGTGCTCGGCAAGCTGCCGATGAAGGCGGCCGCCTCGGCGGTGACGAAGCTGCGGGAACTGCCCCCCCTGGAGATCGGGGAGGGGTGTCTCGTCGGCGCCCACGTCATCGTCTACCGGGGGGCGCGGATCGGCGCGCGGGTGATGCTCGCCGACCAGGCAACCGTGCGTGAAGACGTCGAGATCGGCGAGCTGACGATCGTCGGCCGCGGCGTGACCGTGGAGAACAAGGTCACGATCGGGCCGCGGTGCAAGATCGAGACCGAGGCGTACATCACGGCCCTTTCCAGCATCGGCGAGGGCTGCTTCATCGCGCCCGAGGTGACGTTCACCAACGACAACTTCCTCGGGCGGACGAAGGAGCGGTTCAAGTACCACAAGGGCGTGACCCTCGAGCGCGGTGCCCGGGTGGGGGCGAACGCGACCTTCCTGCCGGGGATCACCGTGGGGGCGGACGCCCTGGTCGCCGCGGGCGCCGTGGTCACGCGGGACGTGCCGGCACGGACCATCGTGATGGGCGCGCCGGCGAAGCCGCTCCGGGAGGTGCCTCCCGAGCAGCTTCTCGACAACCAGGAACCCTGACCGATGTGCGGGATCGCGGGCATCCGGGATCTCTCCGGGAGGAGGACCCCGTCGCGGGAGGAGCTCGCGGCGATGGCGCGGGAGCTGCGCCACCGCGGTCCCGACGGTTTCGGCCTGTGGCGTGGCGAGGGGGTCGGTTTCGCCCACGCGCGCCTCTCGATCATCGACCTCGCCGGCGGCGCCCAGCCGATGCCGAACGAGGACGGCACCTGCTGGGTGACCTACAACGGCGAGATCTACAACTGGCTCGAGCTGCGGCCCCTCCTCGAGGCCCGGGGACACCGCTTCCGGACCCGGTCGGACACGGAGGTCCTGGTCCACGCCTGGGAGGAGTGGGGCGAGGGGTTCGTCGAGCGCCTGAACGGCAACTTCGCCTTCGCGCTCTGGGACGGACGGACCCGGAGGCTCGTGCTCGGCCGCGACCGTCTCGGTATCCGGCCGCTCTTCTGGGCCGAGCACGAGGGGAGGTTCCTGTTCGCCTCGGAGATGAAGTCCCTCCTGGCGGCGGGGATCGACCCCCGTCCGGATCCCCTCGGGTTCGACCAGGTCTTCGTCCTGTGGACGACGGTCGCGCCGCGAACCGTCCTCGAGGGCGTACGGGAACTGGCGCCCGGCCACCTCCTGGTCGTCGGGCCGGAAGGGACGATCCGGTCGCGCCGCTACTGGGATCTGCCGGACCCCCTGCCTCCCGGCGACCTCCTCGCCGACCCGGGGGAGGCCGCCCGGAGGCTCCGGGACCTGCTGGAGGATTCCGTCCGGCTCCGCCTGCGGGCGGACGTGCCCGTCGGGGCCTACCTGTCCGGGGGACTCGACTCGACGGCGGCCACCGCGCTGGCACGCCGGGTGACCGACGCGCCCCTCGAGACCTACTCGATCACGTTCGCCGACCGGGACTACGACGAGAGCGCCGAGCAGGAAGCGGCGGTCCGGGCCCTCGGCACCCGGCACCACCGCGTCGAGGTCGACTACGCGGCGATCGCGGAGGCCCTGCCGGAGGTCGTGGCCCTCGCGGAAAAGCCGATCCTCCGGACGGCGCCGGTGCCGCTCTACCTCCTGTCGGGCCTGGTCCGTTCCCACGGGCGGAAGGTCGTCCTCACCGGGGAGGGGGCCGACGAGGTGTTCGGCGGGTACGACATCTTCAAGGAGACGAAGATCCGGGCCTGGTGGGCACGTGACCCCTCGTCGCGGATGCGCCCCGCCCTCCTGCGGAAACTCTACCCCTTCGCCCCCGGCGCGGACCGGCGGGCGATCGCCTTCTTCGAGGCGTTCTACCGGGACGGGATCGAGCACCCCGAGGATCCCGGTTTCTCCCACCGGCCGACCTGGCGGAACGGGATGCGCAACCGGGCGTTCTACGGCGAGCGTCTCCGCGAGGCGACGCGCGACTACGATCCCCCGGCGGACGTCCTCGCCCTGTTCCGGGAGGCGTTGTCGCGGCGGGATCCCCTGGGCCGGGCGGAGTACATCGAGTTCAAGGTGTTCCTCGCGGGTCACCTGCTCGCCTCCCAGGGAGACCGGATGAGTCTCGGCCACTCGGTGGAAGGGCGGTACCCGTTCCTCGACCACCGGGTCGTGGAGTTCGGGCAGGCGCTCGACCCTCGCCTGAAGTTGCGAGGCCTGGACGAGAAGTGGATCCTCCGGCGGGCGGTGGAGGACCTGCTGCCGCCGGAGGTGCGCGAGCGCCGCAAGCGTCCGTACATCGCCCCCAACGTGCGCAGCTTCCTGGATGGCCCGGGCCGGCGTCTCGCCGAGGAGATCCTGGACCGGGACGCGGTCGCGGAGACGGGACTGTTCGATCCCGGCCGGGTCGCGGCCCTGGCGCGCAAGGCGTTCTCCGGGCGTCCGCTCGGGGAGCGTGAGACGATGGCCTTCATCGGGATCCTGACGGCGGAGCTCCTGGTGCGGGCCTGGCGGGACGCGGTGGCCCGCCGAGGAAGCCCGATCGACCTCGCGGCATTTCCCTCGCGGGAGTTGCCGAACGGAACGTCCGAGGAGAGAACGACATGGGAGACCTGACGATCCAGCAGCAGGTGGAGCAGTTCATCCGGGACAACTTCTTCTACGAGGGAGACGCGATCGACCCGGACGCCTCGTTCATCGAGACCGGGATCATCGATTCGACCGGGGTCCTCGAGCTGGTGGCCTTCCTCGAGGAGACCTGGGGGATCCGGGTCGCGAACGAAGACCTGACCCCGGAGAACCTGGACAGCCTCGCGAAGATCGAGGCGTTCGTCCAGCGGAAGATGGCCGAGGCCCGGGCCTGACCCGATGGCGAGCCCACGCCTGCCACGACGCGACTTCCTCGCCGTGAGCGCCCTCACGGTGGCGGCGGCCGCGTGTGTCCGGCGGGGGAAGGAGGCCTCGTCCCGCCCCGAGCCCTGCGGGACGTTCGATCCCTCCGTGCGGGACCCGGGCCGGGTCGTCCTCGCCCGTACCGGCGACCCGGAGCGCAACGCGGCGGCAATCCTCGACGCCTGGGGTGGGATCGAGACCCTCTTCGGTCCCGACGATGTCGTGATCCTCAAGGCAAACGCCCAGTGGTACGCCCAGGGGATGACGAACACCGACGTCCTCGGGGCGATCGCCCGGGCGATCCTCGGGCGCCCGGGCGGGTTCCGGGGCGAGGTGATCGTCGCGGACAACCATCACTTCCGGGAGGACCGGTCCCGTGGCTGGACCACCGAGCGGCCGAACGGCCGGTGGAACCTGGCCGACCTGGTGGCGGCGTTGCGCGCCGAGGGGCACGGCAACGTGGGGGCGGTGTCCTGGCACGACGCCGGGCCGAACCCGGAGCCATGGCAGGGGGATGCCTGCTGCGGAGCCCTGGTCCGGGAGCCCGGCGAGGTGCCGCGGGGTGGGTCCGGCTACCGCTGGGACCTCGGGGAATGCCACGTCACCCCGTCGGGGAACCGGTGCGCGATGACCTGGCCGGTCTTCGAGAGCCCGGTCAGCGGGCGGCTCGTCGACCTGCGGGACGGGGTCTTCGCGGGTGGCACGCGGACGGACGTGCCGCTTCGCCTGGTCAACGTCTCCTCCCTGAACCACCACTCCCGGTACGCGGGCGTTACCGCGTCGATCAAGAACCTGATGGGCGTGGTGGACATGACCTGCGGGTTCCAGGGGCCGGAGCCGGCCGGGTACTTCAATACCCACTACGTCGGCATGAAGCCCGGGCACGCCCTCTGGCGATGGGCGAAGCGGCGCGGCGGCGCGGTGCGGCGGCTGGTCCACCGGCTGCTGCCGGAGGAGAAGGTCCTGGAGTTCGAGCACACCGGCGGGGCCCTCGGACACCTGATGCGGACGGTGCGGATGCCGGATCTCCACGTCGTGACCGCCGAGTGGGTCGGATGGGGTTCGCGCACCCGCGAGGAGCTCTCGGCGCGGCCGGGCGTCACGCTGGCCGCCCGCGACCCGGTTGCGCTCGACGCGACCGCCGCCCGCGAGGTGCTGCTCCCGGCGACCCGGGCGGCGGGGGAGGCCGGGCGGCCGTTCCTTGCCCTCAACGACCCGGACCGTGGGGACCTTCCGTTCCGACGGTTCCTCGAGCGGGCGCGGATGGAGATCGGCGGCGAGGTGGAGGTGGAACGCATCGACCTCGTCCGGGTGGAGGGGTAGGGGGATGCACGTCCTCTACTTCGTCCAGTACTTCAACCTCCCGGACGAGCCCGGCGGCTCGCGCCCGTACCAGTTCGCCCGCACCTGGGTGGAGGCGGGTCACCGGGTGACGGTCGTCACCGGGATGGTCAACCACAAGACCCTCACGGTGCCGGAGAAGTACCGGGGTCGCCTCGTGGTCGGGGAGGAGATCGACGGGATCCGGCTCCTGCGGACCTGGTCCTACGCCGGGATCCGGGGATCGTTCCGCAAGCGCCTGCTGAACTTCCTCTCTTACGCGGCGACGGCCACCCTCGTCGGCCTCGTGCGTGCCGGGAGACCGGACCTGGTCTACGCGTCGTCGACCCCGCTGACCGTCGGGATCCCGGGCTGGTTCCTCTCGTTCCTGCGGGGGGTGCCGTTCTTCTTCGAGGTCCGGGACCTGTGGCCCCAGTCGGCGGTCGTTGCCGGCGTGCTCGGCGAGCGCTCGCCGGTCACCCGCGTCGCCCGGTTCGCCGCGCGGCGGTTCTACGCGCGCGCCGCCCGCGTGGTCGCCGTCACCCGGGGGATCGGGGACGGGCTGCGCGAGGAGGGGGTTCCGGCGGAGAAGGTACTCTTCGTCCCGAACGGGGTCGACGACTGGATGGTGGAAGCCGGGGACGGGCCCGCTCCCGGGCCGGCCGAGGGCTTCGAGGTCGTGTACGTCGGAGCCCACGGGAAGTGGAACGGACTCGGCCAGGTGCTGGATGCGGCGAGGCTGATCGGGCCCGGGGCCGGGATCCGGTTTTCCTTCTACGGGGACGGCGACGAGAAGTCCGCGCTCGAGGAACGGGCCCGGGCGGAGGGGCTCTCCCACGTCACGTTCCACGGGGCCCTGCCCAAGAAGGACGCCTTCCAGCGGATCCGCGGCGGGTCGGCGTCGATCGTGGTCACCTGGAACCACCCGTTCCAGCGGATGGTCCTGGCCAACAAGATCTTCGATTACCTGGCCGCGGGACGCCCGGTCATCGTCGGCGCCGAGGGGGAGATGGCCGACCTGGTCCGGGACGCCGGGTGCGGGATCGTCGTGCCGCCGGAGAACCCGCCCGCCCTGGCCGCGGCGATCCGGGAGCTGGCGGCGAAGGACCCGGAGGAGCTTGCCCGGATGGGCCGGGCGGGACGCCGGTACATCCTCGAGCACTACCAGCGGCGGGACCTGGCCCTGCGCCTGCTCGAGGAGATGATCGCCGTCACGGGTGACGGGGCGACCCCCGCCGCCGGTCCGCGGCTCGTCGGGGAGGGGGAGCGATGAGCGATCGGCCGACGGTCCGGCTTCCGTGGGGAGCCTGGGTGCTGGAGAAGACCTTGGAGCTTCCGCTCCCTCCCGGCTGGACCGTGGAGGAAGCAGCGATCCGGGGAGGCCCACGGGGAGCCGACCTCGCGGAGGCGTTGGCCCATCCCGTGGACGCGCCCCCGATCGAGGAACTGGCCCGGGGAAACCGGACGGCGGCGATCGCGGTCGAGGACATCACGCGGCCCGCAAGGACCGGCCCGGTCCTCGAGGCGGTTCTCGACCGGCTGGAGGCCGGCGGGATCTCCCCCGGGAACGTCCGCGTGATCATCGCGCTCGGTGGACACCTGCCGCTCCGGCGCGACGAGCTGCTGGCGAAGCTCGGCTCCCGGGTGATGGAGACCTGTGACGTCTGGAACCACCATCCCTACGAGGACCTGGTGGACCTCGGGGTCTCGCGGGGCGGCATCCCGATCCACGTGAACCGCCTGTTCGTCGAGGCGGACGTGAAGCTCGCCGTCGGGTCGGTCGTGCCCCATCCGTACGCCGGGTTCGGGGGGGGCGGGAAGATCGTCCTGCCCGGCATCGCCGGGATCGAGACCCTCGAGATGAACCACCGGCCGGCGGTCACGGGACTCGCGGGGGCGGGGCTCGGGATCGTCGACGGGAACCGGGCCCGGGCCGAGATGGAGGAGATCGCCCTCGCGGCCGGGCTCCAGGCCGTGGTCAACATCGTGCCCGGACCCCGCCGGGAGGCGCTCGGGCACGTCTACGGGCACCCGGTGGCGGCCCACAGGAAGGCGGTCGAGCTCGCCCGGCAGGTGTTCGAGACGCCCGTTCGACCGGGGGCGGACGCCGTCGTGCTGAACGCGTACCCGAAGGACATGGAGCTCCTGCAGGTGGGGAATGCCTTCAATGCCTGGCGCACCCTCGTCCCGCCTCCGGCCCGGGAGGGGGGCACGGTGATCGTCACCGCCGCCTGCCCCTTCGGAAGGGGTTGGCACAGCCTGCACGGGCCACGGATGCGGCTCTACCGGGACCCGGTGGAGCGGCCCTACCTGGCCGGCCGGGAGCTGGTCGTCTACGCGCCGGCGCTGTCGGAGCACGACGTGCGCAAGTCGTTCTGGAAGGGGTATCCCCACGCCCGGAGCTGGGAGAGGGTGGTCGAGATTCTCGAGCGTCGCCACCCCGGCGGGGGACGGATGGTCGTCTTTCCGACCGCGCCGCTCTCCCTCGCGCGGGCCGTGGAAGCCGGGGAACCGGGAGGAGGGGCACGATGACGACGACGGAGCGGGTCGGCGGGCCGGTGCCTCCGCCGCCGGACACGTTCTACGCCCGGATCGGCAAGCGGATCCTCGACCTCGCGATCTCCGCCCTGGTGCTGCTCGTCGCCGGGCCCGTGATGATCCTGATCGCCCTCGCGATCAAGCTGGAGGACGGCGGGCCGGTCCTCTACCGGCAGGAGCGGATCGGCCAGGGCGGACGGCCGTTCTACCTGACGAAGTTCCGGTCGATGGTCGTCGGGGCCGAGAAGAAGGGCGCCGGGATCCTCGTCGAGCGGAACGACTCCCGGATCACGCGGGTCGGGAAGATCATCCGCAAGCTCAGCCTCGACGAGCTGGCCCAGGTCTTCGACGTGATTCGCGGCGACATGAGCATCGTCGGGCCGCGTCCCGGGCTCCGCTACCAGGTGGAGCTCTACGACGAGGAACAGCGCCGCCGGCTCTCGGTCCGGCCCGGGATCACCGGCTGGGCCCAGGTGAACGGTCGGAACTCGATCCCGTGGCCGGAGCGGATCCGTCTCGATCTCGAGTACATCGACAACCTGTCGCTGCTGATGGATCTCAAGGTGATCCTCCTGACGATTCCATCGGTGCTGAAGGGTTCGGACCTGATCGCCGACGCCGATTACTGGAAGAAAAAGCGGCAGGAACTGGAGGCCGGGAAGACCGGCGGCGGGGATCCGGCCGGGGAGGAAGTGCGGACGGTGACCCCCACCGGGGAGGAGGCCCGGAAGTGAGCGTGCGGCGGGTCGTCCTGGTCGGTGCCGGTGGGCACGGCCGCGGGACCCTCGAGATCCTGCGGGCCCGCCTCGCCGCGGGGCTGCCCTGCCCGGAGCCGGTCGCGTTCGTCGACGACGATCCCGCCCGGGCCGGCACGGACGTCGGGGGACTGCCCGTGCTGGGCCCGGTGGACCGGCTTCTCGAGATGGCGGACGACGGGGAGACCGGGGCGATCCTGGCGATCGCCTCGGCGGCGGCCAAGCGGGTCCTCGCCGCCCGGATCGAGGCCGCGGGGATTCCGTGGGTCAGCGCGGTGCATCCGTCGGCAATCCTCGGCGCCGGGACCTCCGTGGGCGCGGGCGCGATCATCGGCGCCGGGGTCGTCGTCGCCTACGACACGCGGATCGGCCGGCACGTGACGGTCAACCTCAACGCGACGGTCGGTCACGACTGCGTGCTCGGCGACTACTCGACGATCGCCCCCGGGGTCAACGTGACGGGTAACGTGACGATCGGCGAGGGCGTGGAGATCCAGACGAACGCCACGCTCGTCCCGGGGATCTCGGTCGGGAACGGGGCACGGGTGGGCCCGGGAAGCGTGGTCCTGCGCGACGTGCCGGCCGGGGAACTGGTCTTCGGAAACCCGGCGCGGAAGATGCCGCGGCCCGGGCGGGAGCAGCGGGCATGAACGCCCTGCACGCCTTGCGCCGCGGAATCGGGCTCGCCGGGCTCGGGGCGGCGGCCGCCGGCGCGGTGGGCCTCGCTGCCGGGATGGGGCTTCCGGCGGCGGGCCTGCTTTCCGGTGGCCTGCTGGCCGCCCAGGGCTACCTGCTGGACTTCTGGCCGGTCAAGGTCCCGGTGGTGATGCTCCACTCGGTCTCCGGTTTCCGGCCGGACCGGCCCGCGACGTTTCCGGTCTGGTGTCCTCCCGAGATGTTCGAGGGATATCTCGCGTACCTGCGCCGCCGGGGATACACGACGATCACTCTCCGGCAGCTGTACGACCACGTGGCCGAGGGCGCGCCCCTCCCGGAAAAGCCGATCGTTCTGACCTTCGACGACGGGTACCTGGACAACTGGGTGTACGCCGCGCCCCTCCTCGAGAAGTACGGGTTCACCGCGACGGTGTTCGTTCCGACCGACTTCATCCAGCCCGGGGAGACACCCCGGCCGACCCTCGCCGACGTCTGGGCCGGCAGGCTGCGAGAGGAGGATCTCGAGGTCTACGGCTACCTGAACGAGGCGGAGATCCGGGAGGCATCCCGCCGCGGCGTCCTGGACGTGCAGTCCCACGGGAAGACCCACACCTGGCTCCCGGTCTCCGACGAGGTCGTCGACGTGCACCGGCCGGGCCTGCCGCTGCGCCAGCTCCGGTGGACCTGGTGGAACCGTTTCCCGGGGAGGAAGCCGTCCTGGTTCCACGAGATCTCCCACGACGACATCCCGTGGGGGGCCCCGGTCTACCGGAGTGCCCTCGCGCTCTCGGCACCGGCGGTGCGGCCGGACCCGCGGCTCGAGGAGCGGCTGGTCGCCCACGTGGCGGAGCGCGGTGGGGCGGCCTTCTTCGGGCGGGACGGTTGGCGGGAGGAGATCGACCGGGTGATCGCCGACTGGAAGCGGGCGCACCCGGGACCGTTTCGCCGGGAGACTCCCGAGGAGTTCCGGGCCCGCCTCCGGGAAGAGCTGGTCTCGTCCCGGGAGCGCCTCGAGGAGCTGACCGGGAACGAGGTGCGGTTCATGTGCTGGCCGAACGGCGGCGTGTGCCGGGAGGCGTTCGAACTGCTCCCCGAGTGCGGGTACCTGGCGGCGACTCTTCCCAGCCGGGCGAAGCAGCCCCGGAACCACCGGGGAACCCGCCCCGACCGGATCGGCCGGATCTCGGCGACGTCGTACTTCCGCGGGAACACGAGCCGGTTCCTGTGGGTGCTGTCGTTCGCCCTCAAGGTCGAGCGCAACCGCGGGAACCGGTACATGGAGCTCCCGATCAAGGCGATCTGGCTCTGGCGGCGGTTCGTGCCCGCCGGCGGGAGCCGCCCGATCGGTGCGGAGGGCTGAGATGGGGCGACTCGTGGCCGACATCCTCGACCGCCTGATCGAGCGCCGCACCGGGCGCCGCTACCGGGCGTACCTGCGGGAGTACCGCGAGATGGAACGATGGCCCCGGGAGAGGCTCGAGACGTGGCGCTGGGAGCGGCTTCGCGCGCTCCTCGACCACGCCTGGCGGACCGTTCCCTACTGGAAGGAGGTCTTCGACCGTCTCGGGGCCAGGCCGGGGGATTTTCGGTCCCTCGACCACCTGCGCCTCCTGCCGCCGATGACGAAGCGGCTGATCGAGGAGCGGGGAGACGACCTGGTCAGCAGGGCGCCCTCCCGGGGACCGGTATCGCTGAAGTCGACCGGCGGATCCACCGGCCGGAACACCTGGTTCCGGATCGACCGGGAGACGCACGACCGGCGGCGGGCGGCCGGACGGCTGACCGAGGAGTGGGATGGCGTCGTCCCCGGGACGCGGACCGCGATCCTCTGGGGGGCCTCCCTCGAGACCAGTCCCTCGCGGGCGGCGCGCCTGTACGACCTGCTGACCGGCAGGTTCTTCTTCTCGGCGTACGGGATCGACGAAGATGACATCCGTCGGTGGTTCGACCGGCTCGAGCGGTTCCGGCCCGAGGTGATCTCGTCCTACCCGTCGATTCTCCTGCACGCCGCCCGCCTCGCCGGGAAGAAGCGGTGCCGCAGGCTCGGCGTCCGGCTGATCTACACGTCGGCGGAAGCCCTCTACCCGCCGGTGCGGGAGGAGCTCGAGGACCTGTTCGGCGCTCCCGTGCGAAATCGCTACGCCTCGAGGGAGTTCGGGGTGATCGCGTCGGACTGCCCGGAGGGGGAAGGGCTCCACGTGATGGACATGCGCCTGATCGTGGAGGTCGGGGAGAGCCCGCTGCTCGAGGGGCCCGGCGAGCTGCTGATCACCGACCTGGACAACTGGCCGATGCCGTTCATCCGCTACCGGATCGAGGACGTCGGCGTTCCCCTGGAGGGGGCGTGTCCCTGCGGCCGTTCGTGGGGCCGGCTCGCTTCCATCGATGGCCGTTCCCTGGACGTGATCGTGACGCCCGAGGGGAAGGCGTTCGGGGGGACGTTTTTCACGATCGTCTTCCGGCCCTTCGACCGGGCGATCCGGCAGTTCCAGGTCGTCCAGGACCGCCGCGACCGGATCCGGGTCAGGCTCGTTCCCGGGGAGGCATGGTCCCCGGACCGCCGCGCGGAGATCCTGGCCGTGCTGCGGGAGAAGCTCGGGCCGCGGATGATCCTCGACGTCGAGGAGGTCGACGAGATCCCGCCGCTGCCCTCCGGCAAGCGGAGGTTCGTCGTCTCCGAGATCGAGTCGAGCCGGCCCGGCGCGGGCGTCCCCTGAGCCGATGAGCCGTATCCCGGCGGTGCTGGTCACCGGCAGCCTCGGTCCCGGGGGTACCGAGCTGGCCGTGATCTCCCATGCCCGGGGATTCGCGCGGAGGGGGGTGGTCGCACCCCGGGTCGTCGTCCTGGGGTCGGGAGGGGTCCATGCGCAGGCACTGCGGGGCGAGGGGATCCCGGTCGAGGAGCTGCACATCCCCCGGGGCAACCTGCGGAGCCCGGCCGGACTCGCCCGCCTCGCGCGGTTGCGACGGCTCGTGCGCTCGCTGGGCGGGCCGGTCGTCCACACGTTCCTCTTCGACGCGGACGTCTACGGGATGCTGGCCGCACTGCTCGGTTCGCCGGGGGCCGTGATCACGACGCGGCGGGCGATCAAGCGCAACCGGCCCCACCACGTGCGCCTCTACCGCCTGACGAACTTTCTCGTCGACCGGATCGTGTGCAACTCGGAAGAGGTCAGGCGGTTCACGATCGACGTGGAAGGAGCGGACCCCGCCCGCGTCGACGTGATCGTCAACGGCGTCGACGTGGAGCGGTTTGCCGGCGGGGACGGGGCCGCCGCGCGAGATCGTCTCGGGATCGGGGCGGAGGAGGTCGTCGTCGGTGCCGTCGGGACGATCAAGGAGGTCAAGGGGCAGCGAGTGCTCCTCGAGGCGATGGTGCCCCTGCTCCGGGAGCGGTCCCGGTTGCGCCTGCTCCTCGCGGGGGATCGATCCGGGGCGTACGCGCAGAGGCTCGAACGGGACGTCCGGGAGGCGGGGCTGGTGGAACGGGTCCTGATGCCCGGCCCGGTCGCGGACGTACCGGACCTCCTCGCGGCGCTCGACGTCTTCGTGCTGCCATCCCTCTCGGAGGGAATGAGCAACGCCCTCCTGGAGGCGATGGCGGCGGGCCGACCGATCGTGGCGACCCGGGTCGGGGGCAACGCGGAGGCACTGGAGGAGGGGATGGCGGGCCTGCTGGTCCCGGCGGACGACCCGGAGGCGCTCCGGGAGGCGATCTCGGTCCTCCTCGAGGATCGGGACAGGGCGGGAGCGCTCGCGGAGCGGGCGGCCCGGCGTGCCAGGGACCACTATTCCCTCGAGGGGATGCTCGAGGCGACCGAGGCGTTGTACGCTGGACTCCTCGGGTGGCCCCGCGGGAGGTTGCGTTGACGGGCGGGATCGTGCTGGAAACGGTCGAGGAGCGGGGAGATCGCGGGGGCGCGGAGCGCCTGCCCGGGATCGCCCCGCGGCGTGATGGCCTCCTCGTGGAGCGGGTGGCAGTGCCGGCCCTGCGGGAGGAGTGGGACGCGCTCCTGCCGCGGGCCCGGACGAACAACGTCTTCGTGACGTGGGACTTCCTCGCCACGTGGTGGGAGCACTTTCGCCGCTCACGGGAGGGGCTCACCCTCCTGGTCCGGGAACCGGACGGGCGGCCGGTAGCGATTCTCCCGTTCTACGTGGAAGCCCTTCGCACCCGGTTCGGCGAGGCGCGGGTGCTGCGGAACACCGGGTACGGGGACGTCGTCAACCCCGACTTCCTCGACGTTCTCGTCGAGGAGGGGAGGGAGGACGAGGTTGCCGACCTGGTCGCGCCGCTGCTCTTCGACGACCCGGCCTGGGACTACGTCGAGTTCTCCGAGCTGGATCCGTCGGGCTCCCTCGCCCGGATGGCCCGGCGGTGGGCCCGCACCCGCGGCCTCGAGTTTCGCCTGGAACCCCGGGCGACCTGCCCGTTCGTGCCGCTGCCGGCCTCCTTCGAGGAGTACCTGGCCGGCCGGAACGCCCACTTCCGCCACCAGCTCCGCCGCTACCGGCGGAAGATCCAGCGGGAGCTGGGAGTCTCCTGGAAACGGGTCGGCGTGGACCTGGACGTCGGGACCGGGATCGCCCATCTCACGGCCCTCCACCAGGAACGGATGGAAGCGACGGAGCGGGGCGGGAACTTTCGCAAGGACGATTACCGGCACTTCCACCGCGTGCTGGCGGACCGGCTGCAGCGGTCCGGCCGGCTCTACTTCTGGGTGCTCTTCGTCGAGGGATCCCCGATCGCGACCCACTACGGGTTCCTCCACGACGGTGTCTACTTCGGCTACCAGATGGGCTTCACCCACCGCTTCGCGCGCTATTCCCCGGGGCACTACATGACCGGCGTCGTCCTCGAGAAGCTCATAGAGGAGGAACACGCCCGGGAGATGAACCTGCTCCGGGGGACCGACGCGTGGAAATACCGGTGGACCGACCATGAGCGGCGGACGGTTACCGTGCGACTCCTGCCGGACTCCTGGCGGGCCCGGTGGGCGTACCTCGGGGCGGCCCTTTCCCAGCCGCCGATCCTCGTGATGCGGTTCCTCCTGGGGAGGGAGAACTTCGAGGAGATCCGGCGCTGCTGGAAAACCGCGCTCGAGCGGGTCCGCCCTGTCGAGGCGCGGTCCCCGAAGCCGCGCGGAAAGGGCGGAAAGGGTTGAACTGTTCCGGACGCTTTTCAACAGATAAGCGGGTGTGATAAACTCCCGCTCCCCGAGAAGTGTGGGCGGAGGTGTGCCCCGCCCGAGAGAAGGAGGAGGAGAGGATGCGCAAGCTGCTGACGGTCGCCGCCGTGCTCGTGCTGGCGTCCGGCGTCGTGGCCCTCGCTGCGGGGAACGCCTGCGAGGATTGCCACGCCAAGATGACTCCGAACCTGGTCAAGGACTTCCACCGTGGCGCGATGTTCGAGTCCGGGGCAGTCACCTGCGAGACGTGCCACGGCAAGGACCACACCGGTCGCGACGACGTCGAGAAGGCGAAACTCCCGACGATTCGGACCTGCCAGCGGTGCCACCCCAAGCAGGCGAAGCAGTACCTCGCCGGCAAGCACGCGAAGGGACTCCTCGCGATCGACGCCCTGCCGTTCACCCACGGCCAGCCCAGGGCCTACGTCGCCGGCCAGAAGGGGTGCGGCGGCTGTCACACGCTGGGTCTCGTCGACGACGCGGCGCGGAAGACCGAGGAGCGAAAGTACTACCGCTACGGCATGGACTGCCAGAACTGCCACACCCGGCACGCCTTCTCGAAAAAGGAGGCGATGGAGCCGGAGGCCTGCCGGACCTGCCACATGGGGTTCGACCATCCGCAGTGGGAGATGTGGTCGAGCTCCAAGCACGGCGTTGCCTACCTGCTCGACCGGGAGGCCCACCGGGGTCCGAAGTGCCAGGACTGCCACATGCCCGGGGGCGACCACCGGGTGCGAACGGCGGTCGGTTTCCTCGGCCTGAACCTCGTGACCGACGACGAGGAGCTGAAGGGCTACCAGGCGACGATCCTCAAGGGACTCGGCGTGCTCGACGAGAAGGGGAACTTCACTCCCCTCCTGGACGTCGTCAAGGCCGGCGACATGGTTCGCCTGGACAAGGCCGACTTCGATGCCGAGCGGAAGCGGATCACCGACGTCTGCAAGCAGTGCCACACGCCGAGCTTCGTCGAGGCGAACATGAAGAACGCCGACCTGATGCTGAAGGAAGGCGACAAGCTGTTCGCCGAGGCGATCGAGATCGTCGCCGGGTTGCGCCGGGACGGCATCATCAAGGTGAAGGAGGGCGAGGGCGTCTACCCGCAGCTCCTGAACTTCTACGAGGTGGACACGAAGATCGAGGAAATCCTCTACGAGATGTTCATGGACCACCGGATGAAGCAGTTCCAGGCGACCTATCACATGAACCCGGACTACGCGACCTGGTACGGTTACGCGAAGATGCGCAAGGACCTCACCGAGATCCGCGAGCTCGCGAAGCACATGCGGGCGGCGGCGAAGATGGCCCAGGCGCACTGAGGAACACCACGAGCCGCGGCAAGGCCACGAAGCGGTGAATGGCTCCCCGGACGGGGGCGGGCGACGGGCCCGCCCCCGTTCCGCGTCGTGACGCTGTCAGCGGGCGCGGGTGGCGAGGAGGCGGGCCCAGGCGGCGAGCGTGCGGTCGACCATCGCGTCGAGACCGTAGCGCGCGGCCAGCCGGGGCAGGTCCTCGCGGACCCGGGCGGCGTACGCCTCGCGGCCGGCGAGGACCTCGAGGAGCGCGGCGGCCAGGTCCTCCGGCGTCCCCGACGTCACGATGCGGCCGGTGAGGCCGTCCCGGACGATGCGGGGGACATCGCCGACGGCGGTGGAGACCACCGGGACGCCGGCGGCGAGGGCTTCCACGACGACGTTGGGGAATCCCTCGGAGTTCGAGGTCAGCAGGAACGCATCGGCGTCGCCGAGAAGCGCAGGGACGTCCGGGCGCGGGCCGAGCAGGTGGAGCCGGGCCGCGGGAAGGTCACGGAACGTGTTGGCGCGGGCCTCCTCGCCGAGGCCGATCCCGGCGACGACCGCGTGGAGAGCGGGTTTCCGTTCCATCGCCAGGCGCAGGGCTGCGGCGAGACGGGGGACGTTCTTGACGGGCGTGTGCTTGCCGACGTAGAGCACGACCGGGGCGTCCCGGGGGATCCCGCGTTCCCGGCGGAGGACGGGAGCGGCGGCGGACCGGGCGATCTCCTCGAAGTCGAAGCCGTTCGGGATGACCTCGACCGTTCCGGCGGGTACGCCCCAGGCTTGCTCGAGGACCTCGCGGCCCCGGTCCGAGTTCGCCAGGACGACGGGGGAGCGGGAGAACGCGAGGGCGTAGAGGAGGCGACGGAGCCGCCCGCGGCCGGAGACGCCGCCGCGGATCGTCGGCAGGACCAGCGGTCCACCCCCCCGGGCGGCGAGCCAGCAGTAGCCCGATGCCAGGAGGTGGACCGCGTGGCAGAGGTGGACGTGTTCCTGCCGGAAGAGCCGGCGCAGCCGGAGAAGGCGCCCCAGGTCGAAGCTGCCCCGGCGGGGAAGGACGCGCAGGCGGTACCCCAGTTTCTCGAGGGCCGGGCCGTAGGGATCGAGGTCTTCCGAGAGGCAGGCGACGACGACCGGTCTCCAGGGGTGATTGCGCTCGGCGAGCCGGCGGAGGAGCAGGAAGTGCTGGCGCTCGGCCCCGCCGAGGCCGAGCTGGGTGAAGACCATCGCGATCCGCGGTTCAGCGCCCACCCCGGCGCTCCAGCAGCCGGAAGAGCAGGCGTTCCTGCTCGCCGGCGTAGACCCCGAGGCGGGGCAGTTTGAGCCGGTCGACGCCCGGCGTCATCGGCCCCGGGATCGACGTGACCGCCGTCAGGAACCCGGCCCGCCCCGCCGCCGCCCTGGCCGTCTCGTTGACGGTGCCGCCCCCGGAGGGGTTCGGCCAGGCGAAGTGGGGGACGGGCTCGCCCAGGACCTGCTCGAGGTCCTGGCGGGAGCCACCGACCTCGTCGTCGTGGTGCTCGACCGGCAGGCGGTCGAGGTGAGGATGGGTCCGGGAATGGGCCCCGATGGCCATGCCGGCCGCCCGCATCGCCCGCAGGTGGTCCGGCGCGAGGAACGTGTCGCCGAGGCCGTCGCCCCGGGGTACGGCCGCCCGCTCGGCGAGCCGATCGAGGACCCGTTGGCGGACCTCGTCCGGGATCTCGGAAAGACGCCTCGTCACCCGCCGGCGCCACTGCTCCCGCTCGGCGGGATCGGCGGGGATCTCGGCGGGGACGTTCGCGGGCAGTTCCACCTGCCCCGGGGGCAGGATGCGGGCGAGCCTCCACAGCTCGGAGATCCAGAAGGGGGAGCGGCCGAGAAGCGGGGCGGTCGTCACGTAGAACGTCGCCGGAACGCCCTCCTCGCGCAGGATCGGGAGGGCGACGTCGTGGTTGTCCCGGTAGCCGTCGTCGAAGGTGACCGCGACGAAGGGTCCTCCCCGTTTCTCGCCGGCCAGGATCGCCGGGACCTGCGCGAGAGTGACCGGCGTGAACCGCGCCGCGAGCAGCTTCATCTGCTCGCGGAACCGGCGCGGTGGCATCGAGAGACGGGGGTCGAGGTAGGCGTCGACGTCCGCGGGTTCGCCCACGGAGTGGTACCGCAGGATCACCAGCGGGACGGGAGCGGAGAGACACGGCCCGTAGATTCGTCGCCGCCGCCAGGCGAGGTAGAGCGAACGCAGGAACACGCGGAGTCCTCCGGTTGCCAGGCTCCTTCCCTTCCGGGAACCTCCGGGGAGAGTCTATATTCCCCGCGGGGCGGGGGACACGGGGAGGCTCCGTGGGCGAACGCGGCAGGCGACCGGAAGGAGATGCAGGGCGGCAGGAACGGCGCCGGTCGGAGACGCGCCACCTGCTCCGGGCCAGCGTCATCGTGTCCGGGCTCGGTGTCGTCTCCAAGGGCCTCGGGATGCTCCGGGAGTCCGCCGTCGCCGCGATCTTCGGGGCCGTCCGGGCGATGGATGCCTTCCTCGTCGCCCTGGCGATTCCGAACATGTTCTCGACATGGGTCCGGATGCCGATCCGGGCCGCCCTCGTGCCGCTCTTCACGCGACACCTGCACGAGGAGGGAGAGGAACGGGCGTGGGCCGTTGCCAGCAACGTGGTCAACACCCTCGCCCTGGGGCTCGTGCTGCTGGTCGGAGTCCTGTGGCTCGCGGCGCCGCTCCTGGTCCGGGCGCTCTCCCTCGGGTTCCGGGACGAGGCGAGCTGGGCGGAGGCCACGCGGCTGACGCGCATCCTCGTGCTCTCGATCGTCTTCACCGTGCTGGCCGTCGTGTTCGGATCGCTTCAGAACGTCTACCGCCGCCAGCACTGGCCGGCGATTGCCCGCGTCGTGCAGACCGGCATCGTCGTCGCGGCGATCGTCGTCCTGGGTCCGCGGATCGGGCTCACCGGCTACGCCCTGGGGATCCTGGCGGGGGCGGCGGCCTCCTTCCTGTTGCAGGGGACCATCGTCCTGGAGCACCTGCGCTACTGGCGGCCGATCGTGCGTCCTTTCGCGCCGGAGGTCCGGGAGGTCGTCTCGCTTGCCCTGCCCCTCTTCATCGGCCTGACGGGTACCCGGCTCGACGTGATCCTGGACCGGAACTTCGCGTCCTTCCTGCCCGAGGGACAGCTGACGATGCTCTGGTTCGCCTTCGCCTACTCGGCCGTCTTCACGGACCTGGTCGTGATGGTGAGCCAGGCGGTGTTTCTGCCGCACTTCGCGCACCTCGCGGCCGAGGGTCGAACAGGGGAACTGAGGCGTCGGCTCGGGCAGGCACTCTCCGCGTACCTTTTCCTGACGTTGCCGGTCGCGGCATTCCTCGTCGCCGGGGCGGGACCGGTCATCGACCTGTTCCTCCGCTGGGGGAAGTTCACCGCGGAGAACGCGGCCCTGACGGCCCGCCTCCTCGCCATCCTTGCGCTCGGCTCGCCGTTCTACCTGGCAGGACAGTTGCTTGCCCAGGTGTTCATCTCCACGGGGGATACGAGGACGCCGGTCAAGATCGGCTTCTGGCGGATCGGGTTCAAGGCGCTGCTCTCCGCGATCCTGCTGCCGCTGCTGCTCGTCCAGGGGTTGGCCATCGCGACGACATTCTCGTCGTGGTTCCGGACGGGGCTTCTCTGGCGTCGCCTTGGCCGGGACTTCCGGCCGGAAGCCGGGCCGTTTCTCGGCCGGGTCGGACGTCTCGTGCTCGCGGCCACCGCCGGTGGCCTGGCCGCGTGGGCCTTCTTCGCGTGGGTTCCCCCGCTCGGTGACGGGGTCGTGGCCCGGGCCGCTCGGCTCGTGGCGGGGGCCGGGATCACGATGGCGGTCCACGTGGTGCTGGCCATCGGCACGGGTGCCGCGCCCCTCGGCGACCTGCTGGCCCGCCTGCGCAGCCGTTGAGTCCCCCGAACGAGGGCCGCGGGGCCCGGTGTCGGCCGCGATGTCCCCCCGGGGCAGGCGTGTCCCGTCCCCGGGACTTCCCGCTGCCGACCGGCCGTTGCTCGCGGCTTGCCCCCGGAGGGGGGGATCGGCGAAGATCGAACCCGGGCCGTGACCCCCGGCCCGCGAAGACCCCGCGAAGGGAAGGAGGCACGGAGATGAGCGACGTCGTCCGCTGGCTGCGCGATCACCGCGAGAGAAACCTCGAGAAGCTGTTCGACTTCCTGCGCATCCCCTCGATCAGCACCGATCCGGCCTACCGGGACAGGATCGACGAGGCGGCGCGATGGATGGCTTCCCGGCTGGAGGAGGCCGGTTGCACGAAGGTCGAGGTGATCCCGACGAAGGGGCATCCCCTTGTCTACGGGGAATGGATGGGGGCACCGGGCAGGCCGACCGTGCTCTGCTACGGTCACTACGATGTCCAGCCGGCAGATCCACTCGAGCTCTGGCAGAGCCCGCCGTTCGAGCCGACCATCCGCAACGGGAAGATCTACGCGCGCGGCGCCTGCGACGACAAGGGCCAGCTCGTCATCCATCCCAATGCCCTCGAGGCCCACCTGCGGGCGACCGGGACCTGCCCGGTGAACGTCAAGTTCATCATCGAGGGGGAGGAGGAGATCGGCTCCCCGAGCCTCGAGCCGTTCCTGCGGGCCGAGCGGAAGCGGCTTGCCTGCGACGCGGTGGTCGTCTCGGATACCGGCATGTTCTCGAAGAAGACGCCGTCGATCACCACGTCCCTCCGCGGCCTCACGTACCTCGAGGTGGAGGTCTACGGCACGAAGCGGGACCTGCATTCGGGCAGCTTCGGCGGCGCGGTGATCAATCCCGCGAACGCCCTCGCCGCGATGATTGCCCAGCTCAAGGACAGGAACGGCAAGGTCCGGGTTCCCGGCTTCTACGAGAACGTCCGGCCACTCACCCGTGCCCAGCGGAGGCAGTACGCGCAGCTTCCGTTCGACGAGGAGAAGTTCCGGAAGAGCATCGGCGCGCCCGCCCTGTGGGGCGAGAAGGGGTACACCGTTCTCGAGCGGCTCTGGGCCCGCCCCACGCTCGACGTCAACGGGATCTGGTCCGGATACATCGGCGAGGGGGCGAAGACGGTGATCCCGGCGGTCGCCCACGCGAAGATCTCGATGCGCCTGGTTGCCGACCAGGACCCCCGGGAGATCGCCCGGAAGGTGAGGGCGTACCTCGAGGAAATCGCCCCGCCGGCGGTCAGGGTGAAGGTGAAGACCCTCCATGGCGGCGACGCCTGGTCGGCGGACACGAGTCACCCGGTCTACGCGGCTGCCAGCCGGGCCGTGCAGCGGTCGTTCGGCAAGGCGCCGGTCTTCGCCGGCGAGGGAGGCTCGATTCCGATCGTCGCGGCGTTCGCCAGGCGGCTGCGGGCCCCGGTCGTGCTCCTCGGAATCGGCCTGCCGGACGACGCGATCCACGCGCCGAACGAGAAGCTGGACCTGGGCCAGTTCCACAAGGGAAGCGAGGCGGCCGCCCTGTTCCTCGAGGAACTCGGCCGACAGGGTTGAGGAGACACGCGATGGGCGGCGCAGGGGATCCTCGGGACCCCGTGACGGTCTGGGAGGCCCAGGGCGAGGCGGAGGCGCAGACGATCCGCGCCTTCCTGGAGGGACAGGGGATTCCCGCGGCCTTCCGCGGAGAGTCGGCGCGGACGGTCTACGGGTTCACGATGAACGGGCTCGGCAAGGTGGAGATCCAGGTGCCGGCCGAGCTCGCCGACGAGGCCCGGGACCTGCTCCGGAGGATGGAGGCGGGAGAGTTCACCCTCGCGGACGACGAGGACCCCGACCTCGGCTGATGCCGATGCCCCCGCTCGACGAGGATGCCCTGCTGCGGCGTGCTGCCGCCCTCGCCGCGGCGGCCGTTCCCGCGGACTGGACCGGCCCGGGCGACGACGCCGCCCTCGTGCCACGCGGCGACGGCTGGCTCGTCGTCTCGACCGATCTCTCGGTCGAGGGAACGCACTTCCGCCGGCCATGGGCTCCGCCGGCGGTCCTCGGGGGGCGGGCCGTGCGGGTGGCGGTTTCCGACCTGGCGGCGATGGGCGCGGATCCGCTGGGGGTTCTCGTTTCCGCCGCCCTGCCCGCGGACCTGCCGGAAGGGTTCGCGGACGGGCTGGTTGCCGGGATCGCGGCGGCGGCGTCGGAGCACGACGCCCCGCTCCTCGGGGGGGATCTTGCCGGGTCGCCGGAGGGCATCGTCCTCGACGTCACCGTTCTCGGCGAGGCGCCGCGGGGCCGCGTCCGGCTACGCTCCGGGGGGCGGGCGGGGGACGTGCTCGCCGTCACGGGACCGCTCGGCCTCGCCCGGGCGGGACTTCGCCTGCTGGAGAAGGGCCGGGGGGACCCCGGGGCTGCGCCGGTGCGCCGGTTTCTCTGCCCCGAACCGCGCCTCTCCGAGGGGGCGTGGCTGGCCGGGCGAGCGGAGGTCCATGCGATGATGGACCTTTCCGACGGGCTCGCCGTCGACGCTCCACGCCTCGCCCGGGCGTCCGGGTGCGGTCTCCTGCTCGAGCTCGACCGGGTTCCACGCGACCCGGTCGCCGACGCCGTCGCCCGGGAGGCGGGAGAGGACCCGGTGATCTTCGCCGCGGCGGGGGGCGAGGACTACGAGCTCCTCGTCGCCGTCGATGCGGCGGCTTTCGGTACCCTCGCTGCCGCGTTCGCCGGGGCGTTCGGACGTCGCCTCTGCGCGGTGGGCCGGTTGCTCGGCGAGCCGGAGCGGTGCGAGGCGAACCGGGCCGGGGTCCCGGTCCCGTTTCCGGCTCCCGGGTTTGCCCACTTTCGCCGCGGAGGCAGGTAGACTCGTCGCCCCGAAGACATCCTGGGAGGACGCGATGCTGGACCTCAAGTGGATCCTCGCGAACCTGGACGACCTGCGCACCGCGATGGAGAGGCGGGGCGCGGAGGTGGACCTCGACCGACTGGTATCCCTGGACGACCGGCGACGCAAGACGATCGCCGAGGTGGAGAAGCTGAAGGCCGAGCGAAACGAATCCTCCCGGAAGATCGGACAGATGATCAGGGCCGGGGAAGACGCGGGCCCCCTCCGGGAGCGGGTCCGTGCGATCGGCGAGCAGATCAAGGCGCTCGACGAGGAACTGCACGGGATCGAGGAGGAGATCCGGGAGCTGCTCCTGGCGATTCCAAATGTACCCCACGAGAGCTGCCCTGTCGGTCCGGACGAATCGGCGAACCGCGTCGAGCGCACGTGGGGCGAACCCCGTCGGTTCGACTTCGAGGTCCGCGACCACGTGGACATCGGAGAGATCAGCGGGATCCTCGACTTCGAGCGGGCCGCGAAGGTGACCGGCGCCCGGTTCGTCGTCCTGACCGGGATGGGAGCCCGCCTCGAGCGCGCGCTGATCCAGTTCATGCTCGACCTGCACACCGAGCTGCACGGCTACCGCGAGGTACTGCCTCCCTTCATCGTCAACCGGAAGAGCCTCCTCGGGACGGGCCAGTTGCCGAAGTTCGAGGAAGATCTCTTCCGGGTCGACCCCCCGGGTGACTGGTACCTGGTGCCGACGGCCGAGGTCCCGGTGACGAACCTCCACGCCGGCGAGATCCTCCGCGAGAACGACCTGCCGCTGCGGTACTGTGCCTACACCCCCTGCTTTCGTTCCGAGGCCGGTTCCTACGGCAAGGATGTGCGGGGCATGATCCGCCAGCACCAGTTCGACAAGGTGGAGCTGGTCACCTTCTCGCGGCCGGAGGAGAGCTGGGAGGTGCTGGAGCAGCTGACCGGTCATGCCGAGGAGGTGCTGAAGCGGCTCGAGTTGCCGTACCGGGTCGTGACGCTTGCCACCGGTGATCTCGGTTTCTCGGCGGCGAAGACCTACGACATCGAGGTCTGGCTGCCGAGCCAGGAGACCTACCGGGAGATCAGCTCCTGCTCGAACTTCGTCGATTTCCAGGCGCGCCGCGCGAACATTCGCTACCGGCCCGCCGGCGGTGGGAAGCCGCGATACGTCCACACGCTGAATGGTTCCGGCCTCGCCGTCGGGCGCACGCTCCTCGCGATCCTCGAGAACTACCAGCGGGAGGATGGCACGTTCGACGTTCCCGCCGTGCTCCGGCCCTACCTCGAGTCCCGCCTCTGACCGGGACCGAGGACCACCGGCGCGAGGACGACGAGGAACGAGGCCGCGAGTGCGATCGCCGCGGGGGGGACCCCGGCGGCGATTCCGGGGACGATGTCCCGCCAGGGACTCTTGCGGAGCCACTCCAGGACCACGGCGAGGACGATCCCGGTCGCCGTCGCTCCCGTGGCCCAGCGGGGCGTGATCTCCTTCCTGTGGAGACCCACGGAGAGCAGGGGGGCCAGTCCTGCGGCGAACAGGCCGAAGGCGAACGTCCCGACGAGGGCGACCAGGTCCTGGTGGATCCACGCGAGCAGCCACGCACCCGCGCCGAGGAAAAACGTTGCCCAGCGGCCCCATGAAAGCTCGTCCTCTACCGGGCGGCCGAGGGCCCGCGGCAGGTCCCGGACGAGGGCGGCGGCGCCCACGTTCAGGAACGAGTCCGCGGTCGACATGATCGCGGCGAGGGCGCCGGCGACCGCGAGGCCGGCCAGCCACTCCGGGGCCCCGTGGCAGAGCCATGCGATCATCGCGTCGTCGCAGCGGGCGGGCGGAGACATCTCGCCGCGGGCCACCAGGGCAGGCACCGCGAAGCCGACCGCGATCCAGACGAGCAGCACCAGGGACTGGCTTCCCCCGAGCACGAGGGGGAACCAGCGCAGGTGCCGCCGCTCGCGGAGCATGAAGAACTTGTGGACCATGTGGGGCTGGCCCAGGACGCCGAGCGAGAAGAGAAAGAAGAACCCGGCGGCGGCGGTCGGACCGAGGCGCCCCAGCGGGTGCAGGAACGTCGCCCCGAAGCGCTCGTCGGCGAGGATCGAGCGGGCCATCGTCGCCGGGCCGCCGGCTCCCGCGACGGCCCAGCCGGCGACCAGGACGCCGGTCAGCATCATGACGAACCCCTGGACGAGGTCGGTCCACACGCCGGCCAGCATTCCTCCCAGCGTGCCGTAGGCGAGCACGGCGACCAGGCCCACCGACATGCAGAAAGGAAGGCTGCCGTCACCGAGCCACTCCCGGGTGCCGAGGAGTGCCTCGCCGAGAAGCCCGAGGGCGAGCACCTGGGTTGCCAGGTAGCCCACCGAGCCGAGGACCACCGCGAGGATGGCCAGGAGGGTCGTCGGCCGGTGTCGCCACCGCCAGGCGACCACGTCGGGCACGGTGAAGATCTCCTCCCTCCCCGCCAGGTCGCGGAGGGGTCGTCCCAGCACGCGGGTCAGGAGCCAGGGCGTGATCCCCACGGGCAGTACGATCCAGAGGGAAGCCGCCCCCAGCTTCCACGCCAGGCCCGGGCCGCCGAGGAAGACGAACCCGCTCAGGGCAGCGCTCATCGTCGCCAGAGCGGTCGCCAGGAGGCCGGCTCGCTGGCCGGCGATGAACCAGTCGCGGGCGCTTGCCGTCCGGAGCACCGCGAGGAGACCGACGCCGAGCACCAGCAGGAGGGAGGCCCCGGCGATCGCCAGCACGACCGGCGTGCCGAGGCAGTTCATCGCGGGTCCTCCTCCTCCCGCACTCCCAGCAGGCCACCGGCGAGCAGCGGGACGATCCACAGCAGGAGGATTGCCGCGGCAAGCGCCGCGGGGGAGCGGAGCAACAGGACGGCCACGATCCCCACCAGGAGGACGATGGCGAACCCCCAACGCAGGAAGTGATCCCACCGGCGGGCCCGGCCAGGGCGCGGCCCGGGGACGCAGAGGGGAAGCAGGGGGAGAAGCAGGAGGGCGAGCACTCCCCCGCGGTTCGCGCCGACGAGCAGCACGAGCAGCAGGGCAAGGGCCGCGGCCGGGAAGAGACCGCCAGCCCGCTGCGGTGAGGAGCCGGGTGCCTCGCGCACGGGTCCACTCCTGTCCGAGCGGGGCCGTTCCCCGGGGCGGCGGAACGGGGTTGCAGGAATGGGAAACGGGATTCTAGGCCCCGGATCCCCCCCGGGGGAAGGGCCCCCGGCCGCGTGGCGGGCGTACGACGACGTGATCGGCGTCCGCCACCGCGAGGGCCCGGCCGTGGACGAGGGCGTCGGCCACCTTCCGGCGGGCCGCCCAGAGCAGTCGCTGGAGGGTGCCCCGGGAGATCCCCATCCGGTCCGCCGCCGCCTGCTGGTCCTTTCCCTCCAGGTCGACGAGGCGTATCGCCTCGAGCTCGTCGAGGAGCAGCTCGACGACCGCCAGCTCCCGCATCGGTACGCCGCTCGGCTTGTAGAGCCGGTAGCCGGGAGCCCGGCGGCAGAACCGGACCTTCTTCATGCGCCCCATGGAGCCCTCCGCGGCGGTTCCGGTGCCAACGGTAAGGAGACGGGCCCTCCGCGGTCAAGGAATCCTCCCCGTTGCCGGCGGGACCTGCTGCGAGTGAATCGCACTTGACTTTTCTTGTGCATATGCACAGTATACGGGGTGGAGGGCCGGGAGGCCCTCCGGCGCGGGGTGGCAAGCCCCGCAGGAGGTGTGACGATGTGGTGGGGTCGTGGATTCGGCTTCGGTCGCGGGTTCGGCCTCGGTCGCGGCGTCGGCCCCGGTTGGGGTCGGGGTCGGGGGCCGGGCAACCCGTACCCGTACTGCCGGGCGTATCCCTGGCTGCCCCGGGGATGGTGGTGGACCGGCGCGTACGCCGCGGACGCGCGGACGGGTGCCGTTCCCCTCCCGCCCCGGGGATGGACGCCTCCCCCCGGCTGGGGCATGGGTCCCTCGTGGGGGTGGGATGGCACGGCCACCAGGGTGACGCCGATGCAGCAGCAGGCCGCGGCCGGCACGGAAGCGCCGCAGGAGAACACGGAGGACACGCCATGAGGATCGCGGTCGCCACCGAGCGTGGCGGACTGGACGACGTCGTCAACCCGAACTTCGGACGGGCTCCCACGATCACGTTCGTCGACGTGGACGACGCCACGGGCGAGATCGTCGCCCACGAGATCGTGGAGAATCCCTTTGCGGGCGCCCCGTCCGGGGCGGGCACCCAGGCGTCCCAGCTCGTCGCGGAGAAGGGGGCGGCTGTCGTTCTCGCCGGAGCGTTCGGCCCGAAGGCGGCCCAGGTCCTCGAGGCGACAGGGGTACGTGCCATGCCCGCTTCCGGGCCGGTCCGGGATGCCGTGCTCGCCGTTGCCTCCGGGAGCGCACCCCCGGCGGGTGGCAACCCGGGCCCGGGCATGGCGCCGGGAACCGGTGCCGGACCCGGGTGGGGACCGGCCGGAGGATCGTACGGCCCCCCGGTTGCGGGGCCCGGCGCCGCCGGGTTCGGTCCCGGCCTCGGCCCGGGTGGCGGCATGGGCCCGGGTCGCGGGATGGGTCGTGGCGGCGGCT
>CAYQTA010000088.1:0-2661 GCA_964420365.1 uncultured Acidobacteriota bacterium
CACGCCATCATGCAGTAGCGGCACCCCATGCAGACATCCTTGTCGTAGACGACCGGTCCCTCCGGCGTGCGCTCGAGCGCCCCGACCGGGCAGACCGAGACGCACGCCGGTTCGAGGCAGTGCCGGCACTGCTTCCGGACGGCGATCCCCCCGGGCCGGCGGAGGACGCTCGTCCACCGCGTCGCCGAGAGTCCGTCCCGCGACCGGCCGACGCGGGGCGGCGGGTCCTCCTCGGGCAGCCCGTTGATCCGCTTGCAGGCGGCGACGCACTCCTCGCACCCGATGCACCGCCCGACGTCGTTGAGGATGCACGGATCCTGGATCATACGCCCTCCGACTGCTTGCCCAGGCTCAGGCGGACGCGCTCGCCGGAGCCCGGCGGGAAACGCCAGCCGAGCTCGGTCGCGGTCTGGGCGACCCAGAACAGCACGATGTGGACGAGTTTGGAGAACGGGACGAGCACCAGGAGCGTTTCCGCCGACAGCAGATGGACGAGGTAGACCGCCTGGGCGTCGAACGGGGACCACGCCGGGTGGGCGACCCAGAGGCCCGTCACGAACGGGACCGCGCACAGCACCGGGAGCGCCCAGTCCTGGAACCGGCTGAGCCTGCGCGACGCCGCGTTCGCCGCCCGGCCCGCCAGCAGTCCAGCGGCGGCGGCCACCGTCGCCACGGAGAGCGCGTCCGCCACGGCCGGCGGCAGGGTCCACCAGCCGACGCCGAGCTCCCGCCGCCAGATCGCCACGTGGCCGGCGAGGAACAGGGGGACCGCGATGACCCCGACGTGGAACACGAACGAGGTCAGGTTGTACAGCCGCCGCTCCCGCCGGCGGAGGTACCGCCACGGGAGCAGCCACTCGAGGTTCCGCCGGATCGCCAGGCTCCACGGCACGACCTGGTCGCCCGCCCGGTGGAACGCCCACGAGATCTCCCAGACCTGGAGCGCCACCTGGCGCAGGAGCCCCAGCGCCATGGCGAGCAGCGCCAGGCGGAGGAACGGTCCCCGCGCCAGCCCGATCCAGTGCTCAAGCATCGCCGCCTCCCCCGTCGAGCTCGATCGCCCGGTAGATCAGGTCGTGCAACCCCACGACCTCGACACCGGTCAGCCCGTGGTCCTCGCACACCTCGCGGAGCTGCTTCTTGCAGTTGGCGCACGGCGCGACGACGTACCGCGCCCCCGTCGCCGCGATCTGCTCGGCTTTCTTCGCCCCGGCGATCCCGGTCCGGTACGGCCGCACCTCGTCGATCGAGACCGTCCCGCCGCCGCCGCCGCAGCACAGGTTCCACTGGCCGTGCGGCTCCATCTCGACGAAATCCGCACAGAACGCCCGTAGGAGCTCCCGCGGCCTGTCGATGATCCAGCCGGTCCGGGCCAGGTTGCACGGGTCGTGGTACGTCACCCGCTCCCCGATCGCGCCGGGCCGCAGCCGGATCCGCCCTTCCTTCCACAGGCGGTGCGTCAGCTCGATGATGTTGACCACGGGCGGCGCGGCCTCGCCGCCCCCGAACGTCCGCATGAACGCCTTCGCCGACCGCGAGGCGTGTCCGCACTCGCCGATCAGGATCGTGCGCGCGCCGAGCCGGCGGACCTGGGCGAGCTCCTCCCGCAGGCACCGCTCGAGGATCCAGTCGCTGTAGAACAGCCCGTAGTTGATCCCGTCGAGGAACTCCGAGCTGATCGTCCAGGCGTCGCCGAGCCCCGCCGCGTGCAGCACCACGGCGATCCCCATCAGCGTCTCCGCTTCCATCAGGTAGTCCGAGACCGGGGCGAAGAACAGGTACTCCCGGCCGCGTTCATCGACCGGGAACCGGACGGAGACCCCCTTGTCGTCGCGGATCTCCTCCTCGAGGAACTCCAGTGTGTCGGCGATGGCGGGCCACGGGATCGCCGAGGTGTTCCGGGTCTCGCCCTCGAGCTGCGCCCGCGTCGAGATGACGAGCGCCCGGGGCACGAGCCCGATCTCGGAGAGCACGTACCGGGCGAGATGGGTGACGAGGCCGTGGTCGATCCCCAGTGGGCACTCGAGGGAACACCGGCGGCACGCGGTGCAGTGGTAGTACGTCTCCGCCATCTCGAGGATCGTCTCGTCGTCGAGCGCCGGTGCTCCGAGGAGCCGGCTCTCGACGATCCCACGGAGGGTGAAATGCCGCCGGTAGATGTCGAGGAGGAGGCTCGACCGGTAGCACGGGACGTCCTGGGGCGCGCCGGTCTTCTGATAGATCTGGCACGCACAGGCGCAGTTCGCGCACCGGGCCGGGATCCGCGCGTAGTTGTCGATCACCTGCCGGTAGTTCGTGTGCTGGAGGATCGCCGCGAACGCCTCGAGGAACCGCCGGGGCAGGTCGCCGGCCACCCGGTCCTTCTCGATGATGTAGCTCAGCCGCTCCTGGATCTTCTCCGGGGTCAGGCGGGGCGGGCGGAGCCCGGCCAGGACCTCGTCGGGAACCTCCGGAAGGGTCGTCGTCTCCGTCGCCATCGGCTGCCTCCCGCACGGGGGCCTCGCCCCCCGGGCACGGTGCAGCAACGGCCGTGCCACGGCGGCCGGCTCGCGGATCCGCCGCGGCCTCAACGGGTTGACGGGGAGAGGAGGAGACGGGAAGCGGTCCGGCGTTACCGCGCGGTAACCGGGCGAACCCGCCCGCTCACCGCCGCGTCACCGC
>CAYQTA010000089.1:0-59022 GCA_964420365.1 uncultured Acidobacteriota bacterium
CGGGGCGTAGGTCCTGCCGGGGCGAAGGGTCGCCCCGGAGGAGGTGTCGTGGAGAAGGTGCCGTTCGTCGTCGTGACGCGGGAGGACCTCGCGCCGGTCTGCCCGTACTGCGAGGCCCGGCTCGAGGAGGTCTACCGGAAGGCCACCGGCATCGGGTTCTTCCTGTTCGCCCGGAGCGTCCTCTACTTCTGCCCCTCGTGCCGGAAGGTGCTCGGCGCGGGCCAGAGCTCCTGGGCGTGAACCGGGTGGCAGCCGGGGCCCGGTGTCCGGCGGCCGGTCAATCGCCGTCGGCCGGGGCCGTCACCGTTTCCCACGGGTCCTCGAGATGGAGCGGGTTGAGGACCCGGACTCCCCGCACCCGGAAGCGCGGCTCCCCGTCGTAGAGGACGAAGCCCGGGGCGACGTCGTCGATCCCGAGGGCGCGGAACCGCTCGATGCCCCTGAGGAAGCTCGTCGAGAACGTGGCGGCCGACTTGATCTCGATCGGCACGAGGACGCCGCGTTCCCGGACGAGGAGGTCCACCTCGTTGCCGCGGGAATCGCGGAAGAAGTACAGCTCCGGCCGGATGCCCCTGTTGAGGGCTCCCTTGACGATGTCGGCGATCACCAGGTTCTCGTAGAGGTTGCCCCGGAGAGGGTCGCGCGCCGCCTGGTCCGCGGTCCGGATGCGCAGAAGGTAGGCCGCGAGTCCGACGTCCGTGAAGTAGATCTTGGGCGAGCGGACCACCCGCTTTCGGACGTTGCGTGACCACGACGGCAGCTCGAACACGACGAACGACGCTTTCAGGACGTTCAGCCAGTTCCTGATGGTTGTCGCCGAGACCCCGACGTCGTTCCCGATGGCGGTCAGGTTGACCACCTGGCCGATCCGCCCTGCCAGCAGCACCAGGAACTGCTGGAACTGGGAGAGGTCGCGCAGGTTGATCAACGCCCGGACGTCGCGTTCCACGTACGTCTGCAGGTACGCTCCGTAGAACCTGTGGGGTTCGATGTCCTCCTCGTGAACCCGCGGGAAGAAGCCCCGGACGACCAGGTCGAACGCGGTCCATTCCTTCCCGTATTGCCGCAGCTCCGCGAGGGAAAACGGCCAGAGGGAGAGGACGGCGGTCCTCCCGGCCAGGGTCTGCCCCACGGCCTGGTGGAGCCGCGGCTGGTGGCTCCCGGTGAGGACGAACATGCCGGGCCTGCCCCCTTCGTCGACGATCCCCTGGATGTACGACAGCAGGTCGGGGAGACGCTGGACCTCGTCCAGGACGGCTCCCCCGGGTACTTCGGCGAGGAAGCCCCGCGGATCCGCCGCCGCCGCCGCGCGGACGTCGGGGTACTCGAGGGAGAAGTACGGCTTGCCCGGAAAGGCCGTCCGGACGAGAGTCGTTTTCCCGGCCTGGCGCGGGCCGAAGACGGTCACGACGGGGAACTCCGCCGCCGCCGCGAGCAGTTCCCGGGTGATGGCGCGCTCGATCACGGGAACATCATGGGCCCGAAGCGTGCAGATCGCAACCTGAAGTTCGGATCTGCACGGGCCCCGGGCCCCGGGACGGGCCGGCCGTGGGCCCGGCGCGGTAGGATGGACGGGGCGGCGCCGACCGGCGACCGCCGAGAAGGAGCGTGCGCGATGCGGCAACGAACGGACGAAGCGAGGGTGACGGGACGGAGGGCCGCGGCGGTGGCGGCCCTCGCCCTGGCGGCGGGGCTCGTCGTCGCCTGCGGCGCGGGGCCGGGGACCGAGGGGACGAAGCCCCTGGACGTGCCGGAGGCGACGAAGACGATCACCTGGACGTTCGACGACGTGCCGGCCGGCCGGCTGCCCGAGGGATGGCACGTCGGGGCGACCGGGCCCGGCCGGCCCCTGGCGACCTGGGAGGTCGTCGAGGACGGGAGCGCTCCCTCGGGGAAGCAGGTCCTGGCCCTCACCCGGACGAACCACTCGTCCGGGAGGACCTTCAACCTGTGCTGGACCGACCGGGTGCGCTTCCGGGACGGGGTGATCCGCGTGAAGTTCCGGGCGAACACCGGCCGGATCGACCAGGGAGGCGGCATCACCTGGCGCTTCCAGGGCCCGGACGACTACTACGTCGCCCGCTTCAATCCCCTCGAGGACAACTTCCGCTACTACCGGGTGAAGGATGGCCGCCGGCACCTGCTGAAGAGCGCCGACGTTCACCTCGAGCCCGGCTGGCACGAGATGAAGATCGTCCAGCTCGGCGACCGGTTCGAGGGCTGGCTCGACGGGAAGCGGCTCCTCGCCGGCACCGACGACACGTTCCCCGGGGCCGGGGGCGTCGGGCTCTGGACGAAGGCGGACGCCGTAACCTCCTTCGACGATTTCACCGTCGAGCTGGTCGGCGGGGAGCCCGGCGGCTCCGCGGGAGGCGCGGAGTGACGGGGCCGGCGCGGGGGGCCGCCGCGGCGGCGCTCGTCCTCGCGCTGCTCGCCGTGCCCGGGTGCGGCGGGGAGGCGGCGAGGCCGGCCCGCACGGTGACCGTGTACGTCTCGGAGGACCGGGTCTTCTCCGAGCCGATCCTGCGGGCGTTCGAGCGGGAGACCGGGATCCGGGTGGAGGCGGTCTACGACACCGAGGAGGCGAAGAGCACCGGCGTGATGAACCGGCTCCTCGCCGAGAGGGACCACCCGCGGGCCGACGTCTACTGGGCGAACGAGCCGATCCGGGCGGAGGTGCTCAAGCGGGAGGGGGTCGCCGCGCCGTACGTCTCCCCGGCCGCGGAGGGCATCCCGCCGGGGCTGCGGGACCCGGACGGGGCCTGGACCGGCTTCTCGGCGCGGCTGCGGGTCCTGGTGGTCCACCGGGACGTGGAGGACCCGCCGGCGAGCATCCTGGCCTACGCCGACCCCGCGTGGAAGGGGAGGGGGGTGATCGCCAACCCGCTCTTCGGGACGACGACTTCCCACGTGGCCGCCCTGTTCGCGGCCTGGGGCGACGAGAGGGCCCGCGACTTCCTCGAGCGCGTGAAGGCCAACGGGACCGCGATCTCGACGAGCAACGGGGAGAGCGCCGACCTGGTCGCCTCCGGCCGGTACGACTTCGCGCTGGTCGACAGCGACGACGCGGTCGCCCGGATGCGCCAGGGTCGGCCCGTGAGCCTCGTCTACCCGGACCAGGAAGAGGGGGGCCTCGGCTGCTTCCTCGTGCCCAACGCCGTCGTCCTCGTGCGGGGGGCGCCCCACCCCGAGGAGGGGAAGCGGCTGATCGACTACCTGCTGTCCCCGGCCACGGAGGAGGCGCTGGCGAAGGCGGACTGCGCCCAGCTTCCCCTCCACCCCGGCGTGCCGGGGCCCGCGGAGCTGCGGCCGATCGAGGAACTCCGCGTGATGCGGGTCGACTGGGGCGAGGTGGCCCGGAAGATGGTCGAGATCCAGCCGCTGCTCGAGGAATGGTCCCGGCGCTGAGGACGGGCGCGGCGCGATGAGCCGACGGCTCCTTCTCGGCGGCGCGGTCCTGCTGCTCGTCCTCGCCGGCGGGCTGCCGGTCCTGGCGATGCTGGCGCGGGCGCTCGTCGTGGACGGCCGGCTCGACCCGGCGGCCCTCGCGGCGGCCCTGGCGACGCCGCGGGGGCGGGAGCTGCTCGGCGCGAGCCTGCTGCTCGCCGGCCTCGTCACCGTCCTCGCCTGGGGGGGCGGCGTCCTCCTCGGCGTGCTCCTCGGGCGGACCGACCTGCCGGGGCGCCGCCTCCTCGCCGGCGCGTTCACCGTGCCGCTGCTCCTGCCCCCCTGGGTGCTCGCGGTCGCCTGGGCCGACCTCCTCGGGCGGGACGGGCTGCTCGCGCCGGTCCTCGGCCGCGTCCTCGCCGCCCGGCTCGACGCGCTCCTCTTCGGGCTTCCCGGCTGCGTGCTCGTCCTCGGGACGGCGTTCCTGCCGGTGCCGATGCTGCTCGCGATGGTCGCCCTCGCCGGGATCGACCCCCGCCTCGAGGAGGCTGGACGGCTCCACGCCGGGTGGGGGACCGTGCTGCGGCGGGTGTCGCTGCCCCTCGCGCTGCCCGGCCTGCTGCTCGCGGCGGTGCTGGTCCTCGTCCTCGCCCTCGGGGAGTTCTCGGTGCCGGGCTTCTTCCGGGTGGACGTCTTCGCGGCGGAGAGCCTCGAGCGGTTCGCGGCGTTCTACGACGTGCGCGGGGCGACGGCGGCGGCGCTCCCCCTCGCGGCGGCGGCGCTCCTGGTCCTGCCCCTCGAGTCCGCCTTCCTGCGGGGCCGGGGGGCGCCGCTTCCCGGGACCGGGGGACGGCGGCCGGTGATCGGGCTCGGCCGCGCCCGGCTGCCGGTCCTGGCGGCGGTCGCGGCGGCGGCGCTCGTCCTCGTCGGCCTGCCCCTCGCGGCCCTGGTCCTCCGGGCGTCGGCGCCGGGCGCGTTCGCCGCGGCGGTCGCGCGGGGGTGGGACGCGCTCCTGCGCACCGTCGGCTGGAGCGCCCTCGGGGCGACCCTTCTCGTCGCCGCCGGCTTCCCGCTGGGCCTGGTCGTCGGGCGGCGGGAGCTTCCCGGCTGGCGGCTCGTCGACGGGCTCGCCCTGTTCCTCTTCGCGCTTCCCGGGGCGGTGACCGGGATCGGCCTCGTCGCCCTGTGGAACCGGCCGGCGACCGCGTTCCTCTACGCGACGCCCGCCGTCGTCCTGCTCGGGTGGTTCGCCCGGTACGCGGTCCTGCCGGCCCGGATCACGGCGGCGCGGCTCGCCCAGGTGCCGCCGTCCCTCGACGAGGCGGCCCGGGTCGCCGGCGCCGGCTGGGGGCTGCGCACGCGGGCGATCACCCTGCCGCTCGTCCGGCGGGCGCTGGTCCTCGCGTGGTTCGTCGGCTACGTGTTCTGCGCCCGGGACACGGCGATCGCGCTCCTCGTGTACCCGCCGGGACGGGACCCGCTCCCGGTGCGCACCGTCACCCTGATGGCCAACGGCGAGCCGGGGATGGTGGCGGGCCTCTGCCTCCTGGCGGTCGCCGCCGTGCTCGTGCCCGCCGCGGCCGCGTGGCCCGCCGTCCGCCCGGCGGGCGGGAGGCCCGGATGAACGCGCTGGAACTCCGCGGGGTCGTCCGGGCCTACGGCGACACCCGCGTCCTCGACGGCGTCGACCTCGTGGTGCGCGAGGGAGAGCGCGTCGTCGTGCTCGGCCCCTCCGGGTCCGGGAAGACGACCCTCCTGCGCATCGTCGCCGGCCTCGACGTCCCGGACGCCGGGCGGGTGCTGCTCGGCGGGGAGACGGTCGCCGGGGAGGGACGGCTGCTCGTCCCGCCGGAGGAGCGGAACGTCGGCATGGTCTTCCAGGACCTCGCCCTCTGGCCCCACATGACCGCCCGGCAGAACGTCGAGTTCCCCCTGCGGGCGCGGGGGGTTCCCCGGATGGACCGCCGCCGCCGGGTGGACGAGCTGCTGCGGACGGTCGGGCTCGGGGAACTCGGGGACCGCCGCCCGGCGGAGCTGTCGGGCGGCCAGCGCCAGCGGGTCGCCCTCGCCCGCGCCCTCGCCGCCTCGCCCCGGCTGCTCCTCCTCGACGAGCCGTTCACCAGCCTGGACCCGGAGCTCGCGGGGCGCCTGCGCGGTGACCTGGTCGCGCTCCAGGAACGCCTCCGCTTCACCCTCCTCCACGTCACCCACGACCGTGACGAGGCCCGGGCCCTGGCGACCCGGATGGTCCTGCTGCGCCGGGGATCCCTCGACGAGGCGCCGGCGTGAGCGGCCGACGCCGGCCGGTCCTGCCCGGGCTCCCGGGCGCAACGGGGATCACCCGCCGGTGGGCACGCGGCGGGCGACGAGGAGCCAGGCGTGGGGTCCGTCGCCGGCTCCGGAGGGACCGCCGAAGCGGGTGCGCTCGAGGCGCTCGATCTCCCAGCCTTCCGCGAAGGCCGCGCGCAGCTCGTTCGCGGTGACGCGGCGGGGGCCTCCCTCGCCGGGTTCCCGGTCGGAGAAGCACAGGAGCACCAGGCGGCCGCCGGGGCGCAGCAGTCCGCGGAGGCGCTCGACGTAGCGGGTCCGGTCGGCGTCGCCGAAGACGTGGAAGAGGCCGCTGTCGAGCACCGCGTCGAAGCGCGCCCCGCCCGGGTCCCAGCGGAGCACGTCCGCCTCGACGACCCGCACCCGGCCGGGAACCCCGGCGTCCCGGGCCCGTTCCCGGGCCGCCGCCACCGCCCGGGCCACGAAATCGACGGCCGTCACGCGGCAACCCCGCGCCGCCATCGCGATCGCGTTCTTGCCGGTGCCGCAGCCGGCGTCCAGGACATCGCCCGCGAGGACGCCCTCGTCCAGCAGGCGGAGAACCCACCGCTCGGGACGTCCCGTCTCCCACGGGGGTGGTCCCTTCCGGTAGAGCGCGGCGAAGTGGTTCCGGTCCCGGCGCGTGTCACCCATGACGGCCCTCCCGGGAACATGCTATCCCCCCGGGCCGTCCCGGCCCCGGCCGGGGAAGGCGGACTCCCCGGCGGCAACCTTTTCGCAACAAAGATGCCTCTAGAATGATGGACCGGTGGGTTGGGCGCCCTGGCACGGAGGGACGCGATGGCGCGGGAGCACGTGCTGGTCGTCGACGACGAGCAGGACGTCGTCGAGCTGATCCGCTACAACCTGGAGCGGGCGGGGTACCGGGTCACGTGCGCGGCCACGGGGGAAGAGGCCCTCGCCCTGGCCCGGCGCGCGTCCCCGGACCTGGTGCTCCTCGACCTGATGCTGCCCGGTGTCGACGGCCTCGACGTCTGCCGGCAGCTCCGGGGGGATCCCTCGACCCGCGACGTGCCGATCGTGATGGTGTCCGCCCGGGGCGAGGAGGCCGACGTGGTCGCGGGCCTGGAGCTCGGGGCGGACGACTACGTGACGAAGCCGTTCAGCCCGCGGGTACTCGTCTCGCGGGTGAAGGCGGTGCTGCGCCGACGGACCCGCGCGCTCCCCCGGCCGACGGACACGATCCGGGTCGGCGGGCTCGTCATCGACCCGGGACGGCACCGGGTGACCCTGGACGGGCAGCCCCTCGACCTGACCGCCAGCGAGTTCCGGATCCTCCACCTCCTGGCCTCGCGGCCCGGGTGGGCCTTTCCGCGGGCGCGGATCGTCGAGGGGGTCCACGGGGCGAACCACCCGGCGACGGAACGCTCGGTGGACGTGCAGGTGATGCGCCTGCGGAAGAAGCTCGGGCCGGCGGGCGATCTCATCGAGACGATCCGCGGGGTCGGCTACCGGTTCCGGGATGACGCCGCCGACGAACGATGAGCCGTACGCCCCTCTTCTGGAAGCTCTATCCCTCCTTCTTCCTGGTCACCGTCGTCTCCCTCCTGCTCGCGGGCTGGCTCGTCTCGGGCACGGTCCGGACCGCCCACATGGAAGGCGTCCGGGAGGACCTCGAGGCGAAGGCGCGCCTCGTCGCCCTGCACCCCGCCGTGACCGGCGACCGCGCCGGGGGGCGAGTGGAGCTCCAGGCCTGGTGCCAGGCGACCGGGCGACGGATCGGCACGCGGATCACCGTGATCCGGCCCGACGGCAGCGTCATCTGCGACTCGGCCCACGACCCGGGGACGATGGACAACCACGCGGATCGACCGGAGGTCCGGGCGGCGCTCGGGGGCCACGTGGGATCCTCGGTCCGCTACAGCCACACGCTGCGGACGAGGATGATGTACGTGGCGGTTCCCACGGGGGAGGGACCGACGCTGCGGGTCGTCCGCGCGGCGATGCCGCTCGACGCGGTCGAACGCGCGCTCCGCCAGCTCCTGCACCGGGTCATCGTCGCCGGCATCATCGGGGCCCTCGTCGCCGCCGTGCTCTGCTTCGTCGTCTCGCGGCGCATCAGCCGCCCCCTCGAGGAGCTGACGCGGGAGGTGCAGGAGTTCCCGGCGGGATCGCCCGGCAGGGACATCCGCGTGAGCGCGGCTCCGTCCCGGGAGTTCGCCATCCTCGCCCGGGAAGTCCTCCGGGCGGAGCGCGTGCGGCGGGACTTCGTGGCCAACGTCTCGCACGAGCTGAAGACGCCGATCACCGCGATCCGCGGGTTCACCGAGACGCTGCTCGAGGGGGCCCTGGAGGACCCGGAGGCGGCCCGGCGGTTCCTCGCGATCATCCGGGACAACACCGAGAGGATGGAGCGGATCGTCCAGGACCTGCTGGCCCTCGCCCGGCTCGAGCAGGTGGAGGGAACGGCCCTGCCGGCGGACGTTTCCGTTCCCCTCGCGCGGGTCGCCGAGGCTGCCGTCCACGCCTGCTCGACGGCGGCCCGCGAGCACGGGATCAGGGTCGAGGTGGACGTGCCGGAGGACCTGGCGTGCCGGGGGGACGCGAGCCTGCTCGAACGGGCGCTGGTCAACCTGGTCGACAACGCGATCAAGTACTCGGAGCCGGGACGTCCCGTGGTCGTTCGCGGCCGGCGGGAGGGCCGGGAGGTCGTCCTCGAGGTGGAGGACCGGGGATGCGGTGTCGCGCCGGAGCACCTGCCGCGGATCTTCGAGCGGTTCTACCGCGTCGACAGGGCGCGCAGCCGGAAGCTCGGGGGAACCGGCCTGGGACTCGCCATCGTCAAGCACGTCGCCCAGGTCCACGGGGGGAGGGTCGAGGTCGACTCGGCCCCGGGACGGGGCAGCACCTTCCGCCTCCGCCTGCCCGCGGCCTGACGGAGCCCCGCGCCCGGCCGCCGTGTCCCGCGCCGGTCACGGACCGAAGAGCGGCGTCGAGAGGTAGCGCTCGCCGGTGTCCGGGAAGAGCGTCACCACCGTCTTCCCGGCGAACGCCGGGCGGGCGGCGACCGCGAGGGCGGCGTGGAGCGCGGCGCCCGACGAGATCCCCGCGAGGATTCCCTCCTCCCGGGCGAGGCGACGAGCGGCCTCGACCGCCTCGTCGGTCGTCACCCGGATCACCTCGTCGAGCAGGTCGACGTCCAGCACGGCGGGGACGAACCCCGCGCCGATCCCCTGGATGCCGTGGGGCCCGGGCTTCCCGCCCGAGAGGACCGGGGACTCCGCCGGCTCGACGGCGATCACCCGGACCTCGGGCCGGCGTTCCTTCAGGTACGAGCCGACCCCGGTGATCGTCCCGCCCGTCCCGACCCCGGCGACGAACGCGTCGATCTCGCCGCCGGCGGCGTCCCAGGTCTCCGGCCCGGTGGTCTCCCGGTGGATCGCGGGATTGGCCGGGTTGCCGAACTGGTCGGGCCGGAAGGCCCCCGTCTCGGCCGCGATCTCCTCGGCGCGCCGGATCGCGCCGGCCATTCCCTCGGGGCCGGGCGTCAGCACGATCTCCGCCCCGAGGTGGGCGAGGAGCGCCCGGCGCTCGACGCTCATCGTCTCCGGCATCGTCAGCAGGCAGCGGTACCCGCGGGCCGCGCACACCCACGCGAGGCCGATGCCGGTGTTGCCGGAGGTCGGCTCGACGACGAGACCGCCCGGTGCGAGACGTCCCTCCCGTTCCCCGGCCTCGATCATCGCGAGGGCGATCCGGTCCTTGACCGAGCCGCCGGGGTTCCGGGACTCGAGCTTGGCGAGAATCCGCGCCCCGTTGCCCGGCACGATCCGGCGCAGCTCGACGAGGGGCGTCCCGCCGACCGCAGCGAACAGGCCCCGGGCGGTCATGTCCTCCTCCTCCGCGGTCCCCGGGAGACCTTCTCCTTGCCGGGGCCCATGTAGACCAGGCTGGGTGCCTCGAGGAGAACCTTCGTGTCGGGGGGGACGCTCTCGGTGAGCCAGACGTTTCCGCCGATCACCGAGCGGGCCCCGATCACCGTCCGGCCGCCGAGGATCGTCGCGTTGGCGTAGACGATCACGTCGTCCTCGATCGTCGGGTGGCGCTTGACTGCCCCGCGGTACCGCTCGACGGCGTCGGGCGAGAGCGAGAGGGCCCCGAGGGTGACGCCCTGGTAGATCCGGACCCGGGCCCCGATCTCGGTCGTCTCGCCGATCACGACGCCGGTCCCGTGGTCGATGAAGAACGAGGGCCCGATGCGGGCTCCCGGGTGGATGTCGATCCCCGTCTCGCCGTGGGCGTACTCGGTCATGATCCGGGGGATCACCGGCACGTCGAGCTCGTAGAGCAGGTGGGCCACCCGGTAGACCGTGATCGCGAAGAGGCCCGGGTAGCAGAAGATCACCTCGTCCGGCCCACGGCTCGCCGGGTCTCCCGCGACGGCGGCGTCCACGTCCGTGGCCAGCAGGCGCCGCACCTCCGGCAGGCGCTCGACGACGGCGAGGGCCTTCTCGCGGCCGAGCGCCTCGCACTCGCCGCACGCCTTCCCCCGCCGGAACCGCTCGTGGCGGTGGGCCGCGGCGACCTGGCGGGCCAGGCTCTCGGCGAAGTAGCTGACGTCCCGCCCGAGGGTGTAGCCCAGGGTTTCCCGGTCCATCGTCGCCCGGCTGAAGTAGCCGGGGAAAAGGATCCGCCGGGCGAGGTGCACCAGCTCGATCACGTCGTCCCGCGAGGGGATCGGGAAGGGCTCCACGTGGTGGTAGCCACGGCCGGCCGCGACGTCCCGCCGGATCTTCCGGACGATCCGCGCGACCCGGGCGCCGGCCTCTCCCGGCCCGTCCATCATCCCGCCTTTCTTCTTCCGACCCACGGCCCGTCCTCCCGGGCGTTCCCCCCGCGTACAGGGTCAAGTCTGGTGTCCCGCCGGCCCCGCGACACCCCTCAGGGGCAGCCGGCGGGGGCGGCGGCGAGGCCCGGGTCGCGGGAGGCGGACTGGCCGGCGGGGGCGGGGGCGTCCCAGGTGCCGTTCCCGCCGCAGGTCGCGGCCCGGACCAGGTACCACCACGCGCCCCCCGACGCCGGCGCGTCCGGGTCCTCGGCCCGGGGCGCGGCCAGGTCGTCCCCGAGGCACGTCTCCGTCGCGGCGGCGAAGTCTCCCCCGCTCGAACGCAGGGTCGCCGCGTCGCCCCGGGCGACGTCCCACGACGCCTCGCCGGCCCGGGCCGGCCAGGTCAGCTCCGTCGTGCCGCCGTCGAGGGTGCGGAGGACGAGGCCGTCCACGGCGGCGGCCGCGTGGCACTCGTCGGCCCCGAGGTCCAGGGCGCCGCCCCCGAGGCGAGGCTCGCCGTCCATGTCCGTGGCCTCCGCCGGGGGGAGGTCCCCCGGGTCGCCCCCGTCGATCGCCGGGCTGCCGGGGGCGAGGTGGAAGTCCGGCTCCGCGGCGTCGGGCGCGAGCAGGCGGGGCTCGTCGGCGATGGAGCCGATCTCCTGGCCCGCCCCGGACTGGAGGTCGGCCAGGCTCGCGTATTCCTCGTCGTGCCAGGTGAACGTCGTGTCGGCCCCGCCGGGGGAGTGGACGAGGTCGTCGCGGAAGACGACGTCGACCGTGTCGGCCGGGCCGAAGAAGTTCGTCCAGCCGATCGCCTGGTCGGTGGTGACCAGCAGGTTCTCCCGGAGGGTCACGTTGCGCGCCCGCTGGACCATCATCTCGCCCGTGCCGGAGGTGGTGGTGTCGTTCCGCCAGAGGGTGTTCCCGGTGATCGTCGTGTCCGTGGTCCACCCGACCGAGGCGTCGTATCCGCCGAAGGCGATCCCGGTCACCCAGCAGCTCCAGGCGACGTTGCTCCGGACGGTCACCCGGGTCGCCTCGCGCCCGGAATGCTCGCAGCCGACCTCGATCCCCAGGTCCGCGTGGTGGACCCGGTTCCGCTCGATCACGATGTCGGTCCCGCAGTCGACGTAGATCCCGCCGGCGGAACGCTCGCCGTCGTAGGCCGGATTGTCGACCGACGAGACGTTCCACACGAGGTTGTCGCGGATCGTTCCGTTCCGCGCGGCGTCGTCGACGGGAGCGGTTCCCTCGCCCCCGATCGCGTCGATCCCGATGTTGTTGACGTCGTGGACACGGTTCCCCTCCACGAGGAAGCCGTCCACGTTCCCGTTGATCGTGATCGCCTCGCTCCAGGCGAGGGCGCAGTCGTCCACCTCGCAGCCGCGGATCACGAGGTCGCGGATCGGGGTCGCCGCGTCCCCGTACACGCCGATGGCGTTGGCCCCGCCCTGGGCGTCGTCGTGGCGGATGTCGTGCACGTGGAGGTTCTCGAGCACGATCCCGCGGCACGCGCCGTGGACCCACACGCCCATGACGAACCGGTCCGGGTCGGTCGTCTTCCACGAGCGGATCTCGAGGCCGACCAGGTGGACGTGGTCGCGATCCGCGATCTCGACGAGGGCGGAGTCTCCGTCCGGCACGGGCAGCGTGGTGCCATCGATCACCGGGTGTTCCCCGGGAGCCGCGCGGAAGACGATCGGCGCGTCCTCGGTGCCCGAGACCCGCACGGTCACCTGCTCGGCGTAGACGCCCTCCCGGATGTTGACGATGTCCCCGGCCGCGGCCACCTCGGCGGCATGCTGGATCGTGCGCCAGGGGGCGTCCCGCGTGCCCGGGTTGGCGTCGTCGCCCCCCGGGGCCACCCAGCGGTCCGCCGCCCCGGCCGGGGCAACGACGAACAGGACGACCAGCACGAACGGGAGGGCAGAAACTCGATTGCGAGGACCTGGCACGCGACACGCTCCTGCAGACGAAACAGCATTACCAGCCCTCCCTTGAAGGTAACGCCGATCCCCGGCCCGCGCCACGGAGATCGGGCGTATCTTCGGGCGGGGGAGAGGGGAGGTCTCGATGCTTGCGCCCCGCCTTCGCCCGATCGCTCCCGTCCTGGTCGTCGCCCTGCTCGCGGGATTCGCCCCCGCCGCCGCCTACGCGCCCGGCTCGGGCACCGTCTACTCGGTCGACTTCGAGGACGAGCTCGACGAGGACTGGGAGATGGGGAACGGGCTGGGGCAACCGTCTCCCTGGACCCGGGAACTCGACGGGGGTGACTTCTGTCTCTACGCCGACGGGATCGGGCCGTTCGCCATGTCCCCGACGAAGCACTGGGCGCGGCACTTCCTGCACCCGGTCCGTGCCGAGGGGTTCGCGATCGCCCTCGAGTACCGTGCGGAGCTGGGGGACGGCTACGTCTTCGACCTGGAGCTCCAGCAGCGGGCGCCGACCCCGAGAAAGATCCGCCTGCGGATCGACGGGGACGGCCGGGCGTCCCTGGCGCGGACGGAAGATGGCGTCTACGTCGAGCAGTGCTCGACGACGGCCGGGTTCGTGCCGGCGCTGGCCCGCCGGTGGATCCGGCTGGCGCTCGACGAGGGGCCGGGCGGGACGATCCTCGTCCACGCGCGCTTCTGGTCGGGCTCGGCGGAGAGCGAGCCCTCGTCGGGCTGGGACCTGGAGTTCACCGACGACCGGCGGACGATCGAGCGGGTGCACCGGTTCGAGCTGACCGCCGACGGCCCGAAGGGGGTCGAGACCTGGGTCGACGACCTCGACGCGTTCGGGGACGCGGGGGCCGGTGTCGAGTCCTCGGTCCGGACGATCTGGGTCGCGGAGTGGAGCCACCTGGACATCGGCTTCACGGAGCCGCCGGACGACATCGAGGCGTTCGCGAAGGAGCACCTCGACCGGGTGCTCGAGAACCTCGAGGCCGACCCGGGCTACCGGTGGACGATCGAGAGCTCGTGGTGGCTCGCGCGGTGGTGGGAGCGGTCGACGAAGGAGGAACGGGAGGAGATGGTGGCGCGCCTGCGGGAGGGGCGGATCGACCTCTGCGCGGGGTACGCCAACCTGCACACGACGACCTGCGGCGAGGAGGAGCTGGCGCGGTCGATCTACTGGGCATCCCGCTTCGCCCGGGAGCACGGGATTCCCCTGCGCGTCTTCATCACGGACGACGTGCCGGGCTCGACGTTCGCCCTGCCGGGGCTCCTGTCCCGTGCCGGGATCGACTACTACGTCGGCGGGATGAACACGTCGTTCGGGGGCAAGCTCGACGAGCCGAACCACGGCACGCGGCCGTTCTGGTGGGTGGGGCCGGACGGCAGCCGGGTCCTCTCGTGGATCACCTTCGACAGCTACGCCGAGGGATTCGACTACGGGTTCGGGTTCTTCGACACGCTGGAGGACCTCTACGACAAGCTGGGGAAGAAGCTGCCCGAGCAGGAGGAGGCCGGCTACCCGTGGGACGAGATGCTCCTCCTGCGGGCGTTCGACAACCACTACTCCGGGTTTCACGTGAAGGACCTGGTCGACGGGTGGAACGCGACCTACGAAACGCCGCGCTTCAAGCTGGCGGACCCCGCCGAGTTCCTCGACCACATGCTGGCCCTCCACGGGGCGGAGGCGTTCCCCGAGTACGCCGGCGACTTCGGGGCCGCGTGGTCCCGCAGCCACGCGGGGGCGCAGCACACGGAGGAGTGGGTGCGCCGGACGCACCGCGAGGGCCGCAACGCCGAGGCGCTGCTCGCCTGCGCGGCGCCCCTCGACGGCGGGGGGATTCCCCGGGAGAGCGTCGACTTCCTCTACCGGCGGGAGCTCGAGGTGGACGAGCACTCCGGGGCGGGGGGCTGGCCGGGGTACTTCACGCCGGAGGAGATGGACCGGAACAACCGGATCCACCTCGGGTACGCGGTCGACGCGCGGGACACGGCGGCCTCGCTGCTGGACGAGGGGGCGCGGCGAGTGGCGGACCTGGTGCCGTCCCGCGGGGACGCGATCGTGGTGGAGAACCCGCTGGGCTTTCCGCGCGACGGGTGGGTGCGGATCGGGCTGCCGGAGGAGACGTGGGACCGGGAGTTCCGGCTGGTGGACCGGGTGACGGGGGAGGAGCTGGTCTACCAGCGGTTCGGGGAGACGCGGGAGATCCTGTTCCGGGCGGAGGGGCTGCCGGCGTTCGGGTACCGGGTGTACGACCTGGAGGCGGGCGCCCCGACGGCCGAGCCGGAGGGGATGCTGTCGGCGACGTCGACGTCGCTGGAGAACGACTTCCTGCGGGAGGAGATCGACCCGTCGGACGGGGCGGTGACGAGCCTCGTGGAGAAGGCGACGGGTCGGGAGCTGGTCGACGCGTCGTCGGAATACCGGTTCAACCAGCTCGCCTCGAACGTGAAGCAGGAGTACGACCAGGGCCGGCCCCCGGTGGCCGAGCCCCCGGGCTCGGCGGCGTCGACGCTGGTGACCGGGGGGCCGCTTCTCGCGGAGATCCGGGTCGACCTGGAGGGGACGGCCCACCGGCAGGCGTTCTACCGGCTCTACCGGGGGGACGACCGGTTCGAGCTGGAGAACGTCCTCGACCGGGACGCCATGCCGTACGTGCCCCGGGCCGTCGGGGTGCGGGCGTACGTGGTGACGCTCCCCTTCGACGTCCACGACTTCTCGCTCCGGACGGAGACGACGACGCGGTTCCTCGACCCCGTGGCGGACTCGTTCGCCCGGTCCAGCGTCTTCGACTGGCACAACGCGGAGCACGTGCTCTGGTTCGGCGACGACGGGGGCGGGATCCTCCATGCCTGCGACGCGGTCGACGCCTTTCACTTCGAGAACCTGACCTCCCTGGTCTCGTCCGCCTGGTCCACCGGGGACGCCCTGCTCCTGCCGCGGTACTACGACCGCAGCGACGAGTACGAGTACGAGGACGGGCACGTCGGGTCCTACGAGGTCGAGCCGGACACGTCGCCGGAGTTCCACTACGTGCACCACGTGCGGGCGACGGGGGCGGCGTTCGACCCGGTGGAGGCGGCGCGGTTCGGTTTCGGGAGCCTCGAGCCGCCGCGGGCGCGGCTGGTGGGGAAGGCGCCGGGCGACCTGCCGGGCGGGCGGGCGTCGTTCCTGTCGATCGCGCCGGAGGGGGTGCTGGCGTACACGCTGAAGGGGGCGGACGACGGGGACGGGTGGATCGTGCGGGTGCTGGAGCTGCTGGGGGAGGAGACGACGGCGCGGCTGGGGTCGGACGTCTTCGTGCTGGAGGACCCGGAGCGGGTGGAGGCGGACGAGGAGGGTGGCGAGCCGCTGGGGATGGACGGAAGCGAGGTCCTGGTGCCGCTTGGTCCGTACGAGACGGCGACGGTGCGGGTGCGGGTGCGCGCGTCGTGGTCTCCGCTGGTGCTCTCGGTGGGGAAGGGCGTCGACGCGGTGCGCCTGTCGTGGGAGGGCGGGGTGGCGCCCTACACGCTGGAGCGGGCGGCGGACGCGCGCTTCACGGGGGACCGGGAGACGCTGGTGGACGAGGAGGACGTGACCTCGTACGACGACCCGGTCCTCGGGGACGGCCGCACCTGGTTCTACCTTGCCAGGTGAACGGGCCGGCCCGGCGGGGGCGGCGTGCCGCCACCGCCGGGCGTTTCAATGCCTACTCGGCCTTCGTCAGGCGGGTCGTCGTGTCCAGCGTGCCCATCGGCGTGGGGACGCGGATCCCGGTCAGCACGACCAGGGGCTTCTCCTTCGCGATCCAGAGGAAGCCGCCGCCCCCGTCGTCGTCGAGCGGGGAGAGCGAGACCTTCCAGCAGGCGAACTCCCCGGCCGGGACCGTCACCGTCTCCTCGCCGACGGCCTCGAGCTTCCACGGGCGCACCTTCTGCCGCTGGACGTCGAAGGTCCGGACCGTCGTCTCGTAGCCGGCCTTCCACGGGAGCGCGGCCAGGAGCGCGCCGAGGGCGGCCTCGTCACCGACCACCGGGGCCGGCAGGGCCACGTCGACGGGAACCTCGCCCTGGGGCGTCGAGATCTTCCCGGTGACCTTCTCCGCGGTGAAGTCCAGCTCGATCGTCACGGGACCCTGCTTCAGCGCTCGGTGGATCGGCAGGAGGGTCTCCCCGTCCAGGAGCCAGGTGTCCTCCGCCTCGCCCATCGGCGTCCGGGCGCTCGTGTCGACGCGCCAGGCGGGTTTCCCGTCCGGGCCCTTCGCCTGCGCGACCCGGCGCGTCGCCTCGACTTCCATCGACTGGCCGCCGGGGACCCGGACCGTCGTCGTGTAAGCGAGGTTCATCGGGACGAGAACGTCCTTCCGCGGGGAGGGGGGCGCGGCCTTCATCGCGGCGTCCGCCCCGGAAGGCTTCTCCGGCAGCGTCACCTTCGAGACGTCGACCGTGATCTCCTCGAGTCGCTGCGCGATCTCCGGCCGGACGTCCTCCTGGACGCGGCCGTGGAGGTGCTTCGCCAGGAACCTCTCGATGGCGACGATCATCGCCAGGCGGTTCTCCTCGCGGGCGTAGCCGTGGCCCTCGTCCGGGGCGACCAGGTACTCGACCGGCCGGCCGAGGTCCCGGAGGGCGACGACGATCTGGTCGGACTCCCGCTTCTTGACGCGCGGGTCGTTGGCCCCCTGGATCACGAGGAGGGGAGCCCTGATCTTCTTCGCGCTGAAGAGGGGCGACTGGGCGATCAGCCGCTCCCGGTCCCGCGGATCCTCCGGGTTGCCCACGCGACGGTAGAACATCTGCCGGATCGGCTTCCAGTAGGCGGGGATCGAGTCGAGCAGCGTGAGGATGTTCGACGGTCCGACGATGTCGACGCCGGCCGCGTAGACGTCCGGGGTGAAGGCGAGCCCGGCGAGGGTGGCGTAGCCGCCGTAGGAACCGCCCATGATCGCGACCCGGTGCGGATCGGCGATCCCCTGCTCGATCAGCCAGCGGGCGCCGTCCGTCAGGTCGTGCTGCATCGCTCCCGTTCCCCACTCGCCGTTCCCCGCGTTGAGGAACTTCTTCCCGTACCCCGTCGAGCCGCGGAAGTTCGGCTGGAGGACGGCGTAGCCCCGGTTGGCGAGGAACTGGGCGAACGGGTCGTAGCCCCAGTGGTCGCGGGCCCAGGGCCCGCCGTGGGGAAGGACGATCGCCGGCAGGTTCTTCGCGGGCACTCCCTTCGGCACCGTCAGGTACGCCGGGATCACGAGGCCGTCCCGCGCCCGGTACCGGACCGGCTTCATCGGCGCGAGGTACCGGCGGGGGAGCTCGGGGCGGGCGTCGTAGAGCTTTCTCAGCCGGCGCTTCTTCCGGTCCCAGAGGTAGGCGGAGCCCGGGTTGACGTCGGAATGGATCGAGACGATCCAGTAGCGCTCGTCCGCCGTGCGGGATCCGATCCCGATCTCGCCGTCCGGCAGGTGCTTCTTCAGCCACTCGTAGTCGCGGCGAAACTCCCTCGTCTTCGGGTAGACCCGCGCCCGGTCACCCACGTAGACGGTGGCGACCAGCTCGTCGGTCCTCTCGGAGAAGACGGGAGAAGCGAGGTCGACCTCCTTTTCCGGGTCGGACTCGACGAAGATCGCCTCGCCCTTCGCGAGGTCGTAGCGATAGAGCCCGACCAGGTCGACGTCCTCGCCGTGGTTGCTGGCGAACCAGAACGACTTCCCGTCCGGCGTGAACCGGACCGGGGCACAGTTCTCCTCGAAGGAACAGGAGAGCAGCACCCGGGGCTCGCGGCCCGGGACGAGTTCCACCGTCTCGCTCCCGCCGTCCTCCGTCATGCGGAAGCCGAGCCGGACGTTGCCGTCGAGATCGCAGAGGAACCCGGCGTACCCCCCGTCGTTCTTGTAGAGGAGGGTCCGCTTGCCGGTGGCGACGTCGACCCGGTAGACGTCGTGGTAGGACGGGTCCCGGTCGTTGAGCGCGACGACGATCGTGCCGGGATCCTTCCTCGGGAGGGAGAGGATCCGCGCCTGGGCCTTCTCGCAGGGGGTGAGGTCGACGGCCGGCGGCACGCCGTCGGGCCCCGGCTTCGCCGTCGGATCGACCCGCCAGACGTGGAAGTTCTCGTTGCCGCCCCGGTCCTGGACGTACAGGACGTAGCGGGAGTCCCGGGTCCAGAAGTAGCCCCGGACCGGTCGCTCGGTGTCGGCGGTGAGCGGGCGCGCCTTCTCGAAGGGTTCCTCCCGCCGCTTGATCCAGACGTTCAGCTCCCCCCTGTATTCCTTGAGGAAGGTCATCCACCTGCCGTCGGGAGAGAGCTGGGCGCCGGCGATCTCCGGGTTGCCGAAGAAGAGCTGCCGGTCGAGCAGGGGCGGGAGCTTGGCGAGGTACGCGGTGTCCGGCGCCGCCTGCCCCCCGGCGGCCGGGGGCGCGGCGAGGGCCGGGAGCAGCGCGGAGAGCAGGAGGAAGGAGAGGAGCGGGACGAGGGCGCGGCGGACGGGGACGGAGCGGTCCATGGGGTTCACCTCCAGGGGAAGAGGCTACGCCGGCCGCACCCGGGCCGCCCGACCGCCCGCCCGGCGCCCGCGACCGCCCACCCGGAAGGAAGCCGGTGAAAGAAAGAGGGGACCCCGGTCGGGGTCCCCTCGGGATGCCTTCCGCGGCCGGGGAGGATCAGAAGTCCATCCCGCCGCCCATGCCGGGGGTGGACTCCTTCTTCTCCTCCGGGATCTCGGAGATCAGGGCCTCGGTGGTCAGCATCAGGCCGGCGACGGAGGCCGCGTTCTGGAGCGCGGTCCGCACGACCTTCGTCGGGTCGATGATCCCGGCCTTGACCATGTCGCAGAACTTCTCGTTCCGGGCGTCGTAGCCCCAGTTCGGGTCGTCGTTGGCCCGGACCTCGTTGACCACCACCGAGCCCTCCTTGCCGGCATTGTTGGCGATCTGCCGGAGCGGCTCCTCGATGGCCCGGCGGACGATGTCGATGCCCGCCTTCACGTCCTCGTTCTTCTCCTTGATCTTGTCGAGGGCCTTCTGCGCCCGCAGGAGCGCGGTGCCGCCGCCGGGGACGATTCCCTCCTCGACGGCCGCCTTGGTGGCGTGCATCGCGTCCTCGACGCGGGCCTTCTTCTCCTTGAGCTCGGCCTCGGTGGCCGCGCCGACCTTGATCACGGCGACGCCGCCGACCAGCTTGGCCAGCCGCTCCTGGAGCTTCTCGCGGTCGTAGTCCGAGGTGGTCTCCTCGATCTGGGCGCGGATCTGCTTGACCCGGGCCTCGATGTCGGCCGCCTTGCCCTTGCCCTCGACGATCGTCGTGTTGTCCTTGTCGACCACGATCTTCTTCGCCCGGCCGAGGTCACCGAGCTGCACGTTCTCGAGCTTGATGCCGATGTCCTCGCTGATCGCCTTGCCGCCGGTCAGGATCGCGATGTCCTGGAGCATCGCCTTCCGCCGGTCACCGAAGCCCGGCGCCTTGACCGCGCAGACGTTCAGCGTGCCGCGCAGCTTGTTGACCACGAGGGTGGCCAGCGCCTCGCCCTCGACGTCCTCGGCGATGATCAGCAGGGGCTTGCCGTTGCGGGCGACCTGCTCGAGGATCGGGAGCAGGTCCTTCATCGAGGAGATCTTCTTCTCGTAGATCAGGATGTAGGCGTCCTCGAGGACGGCCTCCATCCGCTCGGCGTCGGTGACGAAGTACGGGCTCAGGTAGCCCCGGTCGAACTGCATCCCCTCGACGACCTCGAGGGTGGTCTCGAGGCTCTTCGCCTCCTCGACCGTGATGACGCCGTCCTTGCCGACCTTCTTCATCGCCTCGGCGATGATCTGGCCGATCTCCTCGTCGTTGTTCGCCGAGATCGCGCCGACCTGGGCGATCATCTTGCCCTCGACCGGCTTGCTGAGCTTCTTGAGCTCCTCGACGACGGTGCTCGTCGCCATCTCGATCCCGCGCTTGAGGTCCATCGGGTTCATCCCGGCGGTCACCCGCTTGACCCCCTCGCGGAAGATCGACTGGGCCAGCACGGTGGCGGTGGTGGTCCCGTCACCGGCGACGTCGGAGGTCTTCGAGGCGACCTCGCGAACCATCTGGCACCCGATGTTCTCCCACGGATCCTCGAACTCGAGCTCCTTGGCGACGGTCACGCCGTCCTTGGTCGAGAGCGGGGACCCGAACTTCTTCTCGATGACGACGTTGCGGCCCCGGGGACCCAGGGTCACCTTGACCGCGTTCGCGAGCTTGTTGACACCGTTCAGGAGGGCCTGCCGGCACTCCTCGGCGTAGGTCACCTTCTTGGCAGCCATTTTCCCTCTCCCTCAACTACTCGATGATCCCGAGGATCTCGTCCTCGCGGAGGATGATGTACTCCTGGTCGTCGATCTTGACCTCGGTGCCGGAGTACTTGCCGAACAGGACCTTGTCCCCCTTCTTGACGTCGAGGGGGTGGACCTTCCCGTCGTCGTCCCGGCGCCCGGCGCCGACCGCGATCACCTCGCCCTCCTGGGGCTTCTCCTTCGCGGTGTCGGGAATGATGATCCCGGACTTGGTCTTGTTGTCCTTCTCGATCCTCTTGACGAGAACCCTGTCGTGGAGGGGCTTGATCTTCATCGCTTCTGTCCTCCCTGCAAACCTCGTGTTTCCTGCTGGTTAGGCTCTCGGGGGAGGGCGTCCGCGGCCCTCTCCTCCCGGCCGGTCCGGGTTTCTAAGATGCCTTCCGGGGGGTGTCAAGAAACCGGGCGGAAACGTCCGTGGCCGGCGCAAAATCCTCCGGGGCACGGCGGTTTCCGCCGTCGATCGTTCGGTTTCCCCGGTGTCGGCGGGGCGAAAAAACGGCCAAGATCGCCCCCGGGGATCCGCGGCGCGCCACCCGGTCCTTCCGGTCGCGCTGCCCGCCGGGAACCGCCGTTCCTTGCGGCTGACGGCGGGCGAGGGCCACCTTATGAAAAGGGGCGGTCGACGGGGGAGCGCGCCCGGCGGGCGCACGCGGGAGGACGATGGCTACGAGGAGCGGACCCGGTTCGATCGTGCCGTTCGACGCGAAGCACCTGGTCGCCCGCCTGACCCGGGCGGCGGAGAAGCTGGGCATCGGCCCGGTCGATCCCCGGGAGATCGAGCACCTGGTCGGGGTGGTCACCCGCTGCTCGGCCCTCCTCGGGGACGTCTACACCGACGACCGGCTACGGGCGATCCTCGGGCAGGATCCGCGGCGGCTCGCGGCGCTGGTGGCGGCCCCGTGGTTCCGGTTGCCGGTGGCGGGGGACCTGTCGTCCCTCGTCGGCCGGATCCGGCGGTTGCCGGACGAGGTCCGGACCGTCGGGGACAAGGCGCTCTTCGACCTGGCGATCACCGGCCTCCACCGGGTGCGGGGGGTCGACCTGGAAGAGCTCGGGCCCCGGGCGTACCTGCTCGCCGCCGAGGTGCTCGAGCTCCTGGCCGACGACGCCCGCCTCCGCGAGCACTTCCTGGCCAATCGCTTCGGCGGCCGGATCCAGCTCGAGGAGGAGGTGGAGTTCCTGCGGCGCTGCTCGGAGCGGTTCGACCTGTATTCCCGCCTCCTGCGGGAGGCCGGCGGAGATCCCGAGGCGGCCATCCCCTCGCTCCTGGTGCCCCCGGACGTTCGCGGCGTCCTGGCCGCGGGGGATCCAGCCGCCGAGGAGGCCCCCGACGAGACCGAGGAGACCGGGCCCGTTCCCCGCCAGCCGATCTTCTCCGGGGACCTGGAGCGGGCCGAGCTGCTCGCCGCCTACGAGCGCCTCCTGCTGTTCGCCAGCCTCGACCTCGAGGAACTGCGACGCCGGCTCGCCGAGATCGTGATCGACCAGGAGGAGGCGATCGCGACCCTGGTCGACGACTTCGCCCTCTACGCCGTCGGGACCCAGCCGCTCTCGCGGCCGGCGAGCTACTTCCTCGTCGGGCCCACCGGCGTCGGCAAGAACTACCTGGTCGAGACCCTGGTGCACCTGCTCGAGGAGCAGTGGGGGATCGAGGTTCCCTTCATGACCATCGAGGGACCGAACTACACCTATCCGTCGGACATCAACGAGCTGCGCGGGGCGACCCGGGGGTTCATCCGGTCGGACGAGCCGGGCCTGCTGACCCAGTTCCACGAGAAGGCGGCGGGCGCCCCCGTCTCCGTCCTGCTGGTGGACGAGGTGGAGAAGGCCCACCCCCAGCTCCGGCGGTTCTTCCTCTCGATCCTGGACCGGGGAGCGACCACCGACGCCCACGGCAACGAGCTGCACTTCGCGGGGACCCTGGTCTTCTTCACCTCGAACATCGGGTACAAGGACCGGGACGCGACGACCCGGCCGATCGGGTTCGGCGGCGAGGAGCTGGCCGAGGCGGCCTGGCGGGCGGAGCTGTCCCGCTCGCTGCGAAAGACCCTCTCCCCGGAGTTCATCAACCGGGTCAAGATCGTGCGCTTCCGGCACCTGCCCCGGGCCTCCGCCGAGCGGATCCTCGACCTGGAGTTCCGGAAGATCGCCCGGCGCTACCGGGAGCTTCACCGCATCGAGATCGAGCTGACGCCGGCCGCCCGGGAGCTGTTTCTCGAGCGGGGCTACTCGAGGGAGTACGGGGCCCGCCACCTGGCGTCGATGCTCCAGCGGACCTGCAACGTCGAGATCGGCAAGATGATCCGCCGGGACGAGGAGCGGACCGCCGCGGCGCCCGACCGGGGCGAGCTGCTCGAGATGCTCCGGGAACTCAAGGAGAACGAGCGCCCCCTGGACATCGTCGAGATCGACCGGAGGATCCGGCGGGCCGCCCGCGCCCGCGTCCCGTACCGGCGGATCATCGTCGACGCCCGGGACGGGGAGTTCGTCTATCGGCCGGGCGGCCAGGAGGAGGGTCGGTGAGGCCGCTGGTCGATTCCCTCGCCCTGCTCCTCGAGCGGACGTACGACACCGGGGTCTCCCTGGTGCCGGTCGGGCGCTTCGTCGTCGGGGACGAGGGGTACCGGCGGCTGGTCGCCGGTCGCCGGGTCCGCCAGAAGGTCGCCCACTCCGGGACGGGGGCCCGGCTGCTGCTCCGGCCGCTGGAGGAGACGGGACCGTGGGCGGTCGCCCTCTACCTGCCGGACGGGCTGGTCGCGCACCTGGAGCGGGAGGACCCGCGCCGGACCCTCCACGCGGGCAACGTGGACGCCTTCGCGACGCTGGTCGAGGAGGTCGACCACCTGGTGACGTTCGCGGACCGTGCCGTCCACGGCGGGCCGGAGCTGACCCTCCTGGAGCTGGAATGGCACGCGGGGATCAGCAAGTACCTCGTCCTCGCCCACTTCCTCGGGAGGCTGGCCGGCGGCCGGCCCCTCACCGCGGACGAGCGGGCCTTCCTGCTGTGGCACCTGTTCCACAAGGGAGAATGGGCCGAGCCGGACCCGGACGTGCGCTCCCGCTACCAGGAGGCGACCCGGCTCGCCCTGCGGTTCGTCGAGGACCTGGGGACCCGGCCCGCGGCCGAGCGCGTGCGGCGCCTGCGACGGTTCCATCACGCGCCGCACCACGAGAAGCTGCGCCGGTTCGCCTGAAGGGGTCAGCCTTCCGCCCGGGCGACGTACCGGCCGACCCGCACCTGGGCCGGCCGCAGCACCCGCCCGTGGAACCGGTAGCCGGGCCGGAGCTCCTCGACGACCCGGCCCTCCTGGTCCTCCTCGTCGACGGGAACCATGCCGAGGGCCTCGGCGACCGCCGGGTCGAACGGCTTGCCCAGCACGTCGATCCGCTCGAGTCCCTCGCTTTCCATGGCGTCGAGGATCTGCCGGTGGACGAGCCGCACGCCGTCGGCGAGGGGGTCGTCGTCGGGCGCGTGGGCGAGGGCCCGCTCCAGATTGTCCAGGGCCTCGAGAATCCGGAGGAAGACGCTGCCCACCCCCTCGCGGATCCGGGTCTCCCGGTCCCGCTCGAGGCGGGAGACGACGGCGTCGTGCTCGTTCTTGTACTTCTGGAACGCCTCCGCGAACTCCCGGAGACGGGCGTCGATCTCCTCGGCCCGGCGCTCGAACTCCGCGGCCCGCTGCTCGGCGTCCTCCGCCCGCCGGGCCGCCTCCTCGGCCTTCCGCTCGGCTTCCTCCGCCCGGCGCTCGGCCTCCTCCGCCCGGTCGACCCACTCCCGCAGCTCGGGCGGAACCTCCCCCTCGTCGCGCACGCGGCGCCGGTCCTGGACGGGAATCTTCCGCTTCTTCTCCGCCATCTTCGGTCGCTCCTCTCCGCGGCCGTCCCTCAGCGGAGCGGCACGGTGATCCTGTAATAGGATCCGCCCACCCGGATCGACAAGCTGGCGGCCCGCCGGTAGATCACCTGGGGGATCCGCTCGTAGAAGTCCCGGGCCGAGCGGATCGGTTCCCCGTCCAGCTCCACGACCACCGCCCCGGGCCGGAGCCCGCGCCGCCCGAGCCAGGAGTCCCGGCGAACCCGGTCGATCGTCGCCCCCGCCCGGGTGTCGGTCACCGTGAAGCCCAGCAGCTTCCAGGCGAAGCTCGGCGCCCGGTCCTCCGGGAAGCGCCGCACCTCGAGCCAGGTCCGGTGCTTCGCACCCTCGCGGACGAACTCGACCTCGACCTTCTGGCCCGGGGCGACCCGGGCGAGGGCGGTCGTCCAGTCGGGCAGGGTCTTCACCGGGTGCCCCCCCACCGAGACGATCACGTCGGGGACGCCGACGCCGGCCTCCTCCGCGGGGCTGTCGGCGAACCGCCGGACCACCAGCAGCCCCTCCACGTCGCCGAGGCCGAGCTGCCGCGCCTCCTTCCGGGAGATCTCCTCGACGACCAGGCCGGTCCAGGCCGGCAGCACCTTCCCGTATCGCACCAGCTCCCGGAACACCTTCCGGGCCCGGTCGATCGGGATCGCGAAGCCCAGGTTCTGGCCCCGGGCGAGGACCTGCGAGTTGATTCCCACCAGCTCACCGAGGACGTTGACCAGGGCGCCGCCGGAGTTCCCCGGGTTGATCGCCGCGTCGGTCTGGATGAAGTCGGCGAAGGCGACGTCTCCCTCCGGGCTCGAGGGGAGGGTCCGGCCGAGGGCGGACACGACGCCGACCGTGACCGTGTTCTGCAGGCCGAACGGGTTGCCGATGGCGATCACCTTCTCACCGATCATCAGGTCGTCCGACCGACCCATCCGGACGAAGGGCCAGGGGCCGTCGCCCTCGAGCCGGAGGACGGCCAGGTCGGAGTCCCGGTCCGAGCCGACCAGCTTCGCCCGCACCTGCCGGCCGTCCTGGAGCGTGACCGTGATCCGGCTCGCCGCCTCGATCACGTGGTTGTTGGTCAGGACGTAGCCCTCCGGGTCGACGATCACGCCGGAGCCGAGGGAGTTCTCGACGAAGTGCCGGCGCGGGCGCGGATGCCCGAAGAACCACTCGAAGGGGCTCGTGTACCCGGCGTAGGGGTTCCGGACCAGGATCTCGGTGGAGATGTTGACCACGGCGGGCCCGACCTTCTCGACGGCCCGGACAACGGCGTCGCGCCGCAGCTCGCGCCCGCCGTCCGCCGCGCGGAGCGGGGCGGGGAGGGCGGGGAGGACCAGGGCGAGGGACAGGGCGAGGGCGGCACGGCGCATCGGTGAACCTCCGGGCGGCGGGGCCGGGGGGCCGACCCCGGCACGGGCCGGCTCAGAAGAGCGGGCGGTCGCCGACCAGGCGGCGGATCCGCTCCTCGATCGGCGGATGGGTCGAGAACAGCTTCGCGATCGCGTCCCCGCCCGCGAGGGGCGAGACGATGAACATGTGGGCCGTCGCCGGGGAGGCGTCCATCGGCACGCGGCGGACGAGCCCGCCGATCTTCGCGAGGGCACGGGCCAGGCCCAGCGGGTTGCCGGTCAGGCGGGCGGCCTCCTCGTCGGCGGCGTACTCCCGGGAGCGGCTGACGGCGAGCTGGACCAGGGTGGCGGCCAGGGGGGCGAGCAGCACGAGCAGGAGGTACCCGAGGAGCCCGCCGCCCTCCTCCCGGTCGCGCCCGCCGAGGCCGCCGAGGAGCAGGCCCCAGCGCGCCATCGACGCGAGGAACATCACGGCCGCGGCCAGCGTCGCGGCGATCGTGCCGACCAGGATGTCCCGGTGCACGACGTGGCCCAGCTCGTGGCCGATCACCCCCTCGAGCTCGTCGTCGTCGAGCAGCTCGAGCAGCCCCGCGGTGACCGCGACGGCCGCGTGCTCCGGGTCGCGGCCGGTGGCGAAGGCGTTCGGCTGCCCGGCCGGGAGGAGGTAGATCCGCGGCCGGGGGATCCCCGCCCGGGCGGCGAGGTTGACGACGATCCGCTCGAGGCGCGGGTTCTCGCCGGGGGCGAGCTCCCGGGCCCGGTAGCGGGCGAGGACCAGCCGGTCGGAGAACCAGTACGCGCCGAAGTTCATCGCGGCCGCGAGGACCAGTGCGACGAGGGCGCCCCGGGGCCCGCCGAGGAGATTGCCGGCGAGCACGAGGAGGGCACCCAGCAGGCCGAGCAGCGCGAACGTCTTCAGCGTGTTCCCCATCGGGTCAGTCCTTCTCCTTCTCGACGGGCACCCGGCGGGCCGCGTCGGCCGGGCGGCGCGGCACGGTGATCTCGAGGACCCCGTCCCGGTAGACCGCCCGGACCCCGTCCCGGTCGACGGCGTCCGGCAGCGCCCACCGGCGGGCGAAGGTCCCGAACGGCCGCTCCGCCCGGACGAGGGCGGACGGGTCCGGATCGGACGGGCGTTGCCGTGTCCCCCGCAGCACCAGCTCGCCCCCGTCCACCCGGAGTTCCAGGTCCCCGGGGCTCACCCCGGGAAGATCGACCCGGAGGAGGATCCGGTCGGGCAGCTCCCAGGCGTCCGCCCGGGGGGTCCAGTCGCCACCGGCCGCCGGGTCGGCGGCGCCGGTGCGGGCCATCCACTCCTCGAGCAGGCGGTTGAGCTGCTCGCGGAGCTCGACGAGGTCGCGGGTATCGGTCATCGCGCAGTCCCTGCCCGGCGGACGGGAGGCGGGCCGGGCACGACGAGTCTACCCCGTCCCGCGCCGCGCCGCCGAGCGGCCCTGCCGCCGCCCGGGCCCCCTTCCGGCGACCCCTACCAAGGGGCCGTACACGGGGGCGCGGGCCGCGGATCTCGTGGGGGTTTGTAGGGGCGGCCGGCAGGCCGCCCGACGGTGCCGAACGCGCCCGGTGCCGAGATCGGTCAGGCGTCGACGTCGATCGCGCCGGAGGGACAGTTCTCGACGCAGAGGAAGCAGGCGGTGCACTCGGTCGGGCGCACCACCTCGACGATCCCGTTCCGGATCTCGAAGACGTCGGCGGGGCAGATGGCCTCGCAGTTCTGGCTGTTTTCGCAGACGTCCCGGTCGATCTCGACGGTGGCCATCGTCGGTCCTCCCCGGGCTCCCGGGGAGGGGAGCCCCGGGGTCCAAGGTCGGGCGCGGGGCCCGGCGCGGCAAGGTAGAATCGGGACCCCCCCGTCCCGCGGATGCCCCGAGGAGCGCCCGATGAAGCTGGCGATCGGATCCGACCACGCGGCCTTCGAGCTGAAGAACCACCTGGCCGCCCGCCTCCGCGAGGCCGGCCACGAGGTGGTCGACCTGGGGACCCGTTCCCCGGAGAGCTGCGACTACCCGGACTACGCCCGGCCGGTGGCCGAGGCGGTCGCCCGGGGCGAGGCCGAGCGGGGGATCGTCGTCTGCGGCACCGGGATCGGCGTCTCGATCGTCGCGAACAAGGTCCCGGGCGTCCGGGCCGCGCGGTGCCTTTGCGAGTACGACGCCCGCTACGCGCGGCTGCACAACGACGCGAACGTCCTGGCGCTCGGTGCCCGGGTGACCGGGACGGGCCTCGCCGAGGCGATCGTCGACGTCTTCCTCTCGACGGACTTCGAGGGGGGGCGCCACGCCCGGCGCGTGGCGAAGATCGAGCCGGCCTGAGGGCCGCTAGGAGGAGCGAGATGGGTCGAGCGATCTGGGAGACCGATCCGGAGGTGGCGGCCGCGATCCGCGACGAGGCGCGGCGACAGCACTCCCACCTGGAACTGATCGCCTCGGAGAACTTCGTCTCCCGGGCGGTCCTCGAGGCGAACGGTTCCGTCTTCACGAACAAGTACGCCGAGGGCTACCCGAAGAAGCGGTACTACGGCGGCTGCGAGTACGTCGACGTCGTCGAGACCCTGGCGCGGAACCGGGCCAAGGAGCTGTTCGGAGCCGAGCGGGCGAACGTGCAGCCCCACTCCGGGTCGCAGGCCAACCAGGCGGTCTACTTCACGGTCCTGGAGCCGGGGGACACGGTCCTCGGGATGGACCTCTCCCACGGCGGGCACCTCACCCACGGCCACCCGTTGAACCTCTCCGGCATCCTCTACAACTTCGTCGGGTACGGGGTGCGCCGGGAGGACGAGACGCTCGACTACGACCAGCTCGAGCGGCTGGCGAAGGAGCACCGGCCGAAGCTGATCGTCGCCGGGGCGAGCGCGTACCCGCGGTTCATCGACTGGGAGCGGATCCGGGCGATCGCCGACGAGGTCGGGGCGAAGACGATGGCCGACATCGCCCACCCGGCCGGGCTGATCGCCGCCGGGCTCCACCCGAGCCCGGTGCCCCATTTCGACTTCGTCACCTCGACGACCCACAAGACCCTGCGGGGCCCCCGGGGCGGGCTGGTCCTGTGCAGGAAGGAGCACTACAAGGACCTGAACCGGTCGGTCTTCCCCGGTCTCCAGGGCGGACCCCTCGTCCACGTGATCGCGGCCAAGGCGGTCGCCTTCGGCGAGGCCCTGAAGCCGGAGTTCAAGGACTACTGCCGGCAGGTGATCGCCAACGCGAAGACCCTGGCGGAGGCGCTGGCCGGCGAGGGCTTCCGCATCGTGTCCGGCGGCACCGACAACCACCTGGTCCTGGTCGACGTCTTCGCGCAGGGGATCACCGGCAAGGAGGCCGAGACGGTCCTCGACCGGGTGAACATCACGGTCAACAAGAACACGATTCCCTTCGACCAGAACCCGCCGATGGTCGCCTCCGGCATCCGGCTCGGCACCCCGGCGCTCACCACCCGCGGCATGAAGGAGGACGAGATGCGGCGGGTCGCGTCCCTGATCGCCCGCGCCCTGCGGAACCGGGAGGACGAGGCGGAGCTCGAGAAGGTGCGGAAGGAGGTCGTCGACCTGTGCGACGGCTTCCCGCTCTACACCGAGGAGCGGACGGAGGGCCCGCCGGACGCATGAGGCGCGCCGCGCGGTGATCGAGGCCCGGGTCGCGGAGATCTTCGCCCCGGGCGGTCCGCTCGCCCGGGCCCGGGCCGGCTACGAGGCCCGGGAGGGCCAGCGGCGCATGGCCGAGGCGGTCGCCCGGTCGTTCGCCGAGGGCCGCCACCTGGTGGTCGAGGCGGGCACCGGGACGGGGAAGTCCCTCGCCTACCTGGTGCCCGCGTTCCTCGCCGACGCGCCCGTGATCCTCTCCACCGGCACCCGGGCGCTGCAGGACCAGCTCGTCTCCCGGGAAGTTCCGCTCGCGCAGCGGGTCACCGGGCGGCGGCGGAAGGTCGTGCTGCTCAAGGGGCGCGAGAACTACCTCTGCATCAAGCGGCTGGAGGAGCTCTCGGCCGAGCCCCTCTTCCCGGACATGAAGGAGGCCCGGGTCTTCGAGGCGATCCGGCGGTGGGCGGAGACGACCGGGACCGGCGACCGGGCGGAGGTGCCGGACCTGCCGGACGGGTCCTGGACGTGGGCCCGCGTCGATGGCCGGGCGGACACCTGCACCGGCAGCGCCTGCCCCCACCACGAGGAGTGCTTCGTCTACCGGGCCCGCCGGGAGGCGGCCACCGCCGGTATCGTCGTCGTCAACCACCACCTGCTGTTCGCCGACCTCGCCCTGCGGGAGCGGGGGGAGGGGATGATCCTTCCGCCGGCGCCCCACCTGGTCCTCGACGAGGCGCACCTGGTGGAGGACGCGGCGGCGAGCCACTTCGCGGTGGCGCTGACCACGCGGCGCATCGTCGACCTCGCCCGGGACGCGGAGCGGGAGCTCGGCCGGGTGGGGAGGGACCCCGGGGCGGCCCGGGCCGTCGAGGCGACCGGGCGGGAGCTGATGGCGTTGCTCCGGCCGCCGGAGGGGAAGGGGCGCGTCCGGTTCGACCCCGCCCGCCGGGGAAAGGAGCTTTCCGAGCGGGTCGAGCTGTTCGAGGACTGCCTCGACGGCCTCGCCCGCGCCCTCGAGGGGGCGGGCGAGCGGGCGGACGAGCGGGCACTGCTGGTGGCCCGGTGCCGGGAGATCGGCGCGACCCTCGAGGAGCTGCTCGGGCCGGTGCCCGGCGACCGGGTCGTCACGGTGGAGCCCCGGGGAAGGAGGGGAACGCTCCTGGCGAGCTGGCCGATCGAGGTCGGGCCGATCCTCGAGCGAACCCTCGGGGCCGCGTTCGACGCGGTGGTTGCCACGTCGGCGACCCTGTCGGTGGCGGGAAGCCTCGACCGGGCCCGGGAGCGGCTGGGGCTTCCCGGCGCCGATACCCTGGTCGTCCGGTCTCCCTTCGCCCACCGGCGGCAGGCGGTGCTCTACGTGCCCCGGGACTTCCCGGAGCCCGGGGACCCGGCGTTCGCCCGGCGCTGCCTCGACGAGATGGAAGAGCTGGTCCGGATCACCGAGGGCCGGGCCCTGCTCCTGTTCGCCTCGCACCGGGCGCTCCGCCGGGCCGCGGAGCGGTTCGCGGGACGGCTGCCGTGGCCGGTCCTCGTCCAGGGGGAGGCGCCCCGGGAGCGGCTCGTCGAGGCGTTCCGGGAAGACGAGCACTCGGTGCTCCTCGGCACGGCGTCGTTCCGCCAGGGGATCGACGTGCCCGGGGCCGCCCTCTCCCTGGTCGTCGTCGACAAGCTTCCCTTCGCGGTGCCGGACGACCCCCTGGTGGCGGCACGGGCGGACGCGATCCGCGCCCGGGGTGGCAACCCGTTCCTCGAGGACTCGCTGCCGGAGGCGATCCTCTCGCTCCGCCAGGCGCTCGGCCGCCTCCTGCGCACCCGCGCCGACCGGGGGATCCTGGCCCTCCTCGACATCCGCGTCCGCACCCGCCGCTACGGCCGCACCGTCCTCGAGTCCCTCCCCCCCTGGTCCCTCGTCGACGACCTCGAGGAGGTCCGCCGCACCTGGCGCTCCTCCTGACGTCCGCGCTCGGCACCTGGACCGGGCGGCCAGAGGACGCTTCGGAGGGAGGGGGTTCCATCGGACGAGCGGGATAACGAGCCCTCGTACAACAGGGGTGTTCGATAGCGGCCCGAAATACAACTTTCCGGGCCTCTCGAGGGGGGTCTTGTTGTATTTCCCGGCGTTATCCCGCCGACGTGTTGCAAGTCCCGGGGTTATCGAACACCCCTGTTGCAGAAACGGGGGTTATCCCGCTCTCCCACGTGAGGGCGCCGGTGTCCAGGGGGTGCGTTCCGTGGCGTCGTGCGGGTCGGGTACCCTCGGGCGGCCTTCCGGCCGCTTCTGCAAGCACCCCCGAGGAAACCCTCGAAACGCGCGGCCCGCGCCCTCGCGGACGGGCCTCCCGTAGGGGCCGCCGGCAGGCGGCCCGGGCGGCGCGCAGCGCCGCGCACCACGCCGCCGCCGCGCACCACCGCACCGCGCGCGTCCCCGCGGGCCGCGTGCCCCGGGGGATCGATCAGTCCGGCGGGTTCCAGGGGGGCAGGTTGCAGCGGAGGGGCTTGTCGCGGCGGATGCCGAGGACGTAGTCGGCCTGGATCAGCTTGTGGATCTCCCGGGTGCCCTCGTAGATCACGGCCCCCTTGCAGTTCCGGTAGAACCGCTCGACCGGGTAGTCGTTCGCGTAGCCGTAGGCCCCGTGGACCTGGATCGCGTTGCCCGCGGCCTTCTCGGAGCGCGTCGTGGCGTAGAGCTTGGCGAGGGAGGTCTCGCGGGTGCAGCGCATCCCCCGGTTCTTCATCCAGCCGACCCGGAGCCAGAGCAGGCGCGCGGCCTGGTAGTCGGCATCCATCTCGGCGATCATTTCCTTGACGAGCTGGTGATGGGCGATCGGCCGGCCGAAGGTCGTCCTCTCGTTCGCGTACTTCACGGACGCATCGCGGCAAGCGCGGATCAGGCCGGTCGCCCCGGCGGCGACGGTGTAGCGCCCCTGGTCCAGGGCGAACATCGCGATCTTGAACCCCTCTCCCTCGCGCCCGAGCAGGTTCTCCGCGGGAACCGGCACGTCGTTCATCGAGATCCAGCCGGTGTTCCCCGCGCGGACGCCGAGCTTGCCGTGGATGGTCCCGGTGGTCACGCCGGGAAACGAACGCTCGACGATGAACGCCGACATGCCGGAGTGGTCGCGCCGCGCCTTCTTTTCCGGGTCGGTCCAGGCGATCACGATGAAGTGGTCCGCCACGTCGGCGAGGGAGATCCAGGTCTTCTCCCCGTTGAGGACGTAGACGTCTCCCTCCTTCCGGGCCGTGGACCGGATGCCGACGGCGTCGGACCCGGCGTCGGGCTCGGTCAGGGCGTAGGTCGCGTACTTCTCGCCCCGGGCCTGGGGAACGAGGTACTTCCGCTTCTGTTCCTCGGTGCCCCACGTGAGGAGGGTCAGGCAGTTCAGGCCGACGTGGACCGACATCCAGACGCGGAGCGAGGTGTCCGCGTACTCGAGCTCCTCGGAGGCGATCCCGAGGGCGACGTAGTCCATGCCGGCGCCCCCGTACTCCTCGGGAACGCAGATGCCCAGGAGACCGAGCTCCGCCATCCGCCGGGGGATCTCCGGGTCGTACTCCTGCTTCTCGTCCAGCTCGCGAATCTTCGGGAGGACCTCGCGGGTGGTCCACTCGCGGATCGTCCGGGCGAGTTCCTCGTGCTCGGGCGACAGCTCGAAGTCGATCATGCTTCCTCCGCGGCGCTGCTCGCCGCGCGTCGCGGCTTCCTCGGCGAGAGGGGACGCAGCAGCCTCTTCGTGATCGGCACGAACCGGTCCGCCGCCTTCCGCAGGTCCGGCGCCGTGCTCCGCGGGAACCCGTAGACCTCGACCCGGACCCCCTTGAGCCGGAGCTGCTGGACCAGCGGGACGAAGTCGCCGTCCCCGGTGACCAGCACGATCACGTCCACGTGGTCGCTGGTGGCGAGGGCGTCGAGGGCCATCTCGAGGTCCCAGTTCCCCTTCATGCTGCGGTCCGGGCGGATCCGCAGCGGCTTCCGCTTCACCTCGTAGGCCTTCATCCGCAGCAGGTGGATGAAGGCGCTCTGGTCGATCTCCCGGCTCTCGACCACGTAGGCGACCGCCCGGACCAGGCGGCGGTCCCCGGCCGCGGCCGCGAGCAGGGCCTCGAAGTCGAGGCGGGCGTTCTTCTCCTTCGCTCCGTAGAACATGTTCTGCACGTCGACGAAGAGGGCGACCCGGGGCTGGTCCTCTCCTTCCGGCGCCCGCGCGGCCCGCTTGCGCGAGGGCGGGACGGTTGCCGGTTCCCGCTCGCCGCGGAGCAGCGCCAGCTCCCGCAGGATCGCCTCCTGGGCGGCGGCCGCGGCCCGGGACTCCGCCTCGTGCAGGGTGATCATCTTCTCGACCAGGGCCGAGAGCGCCTGGACGCTCCGCGCCTGCTCGCGGATCGCTTCCCGTTCCTCCCGGCGCTCCTCCCGCAGCCGCTCGAGGAACGACGCCGCCCGGCGCTGCTCGGTGGTCAGCCGCCGGAGGGCGGTGAGCAGCTCGCCCGTCCGCTCGCGGGCCCGCTTCTCGTTGAACTCCTCGATCCGTCGCCGCAGCCGGGCGATTTCCTGCTCGAGGCGGCGGCGCTCTTCCCGGGCGCCGCGGTCCGCCTGGCGCAGCTCGTGCACCTCGGCGAGCCGCTTCGCGAGGCGCTCCTCGAGGGTCGCGTTCCGCTCGAGGGCCCGCTGGAGCTGGCTCTCCACCTGGCGAAGCCGCGCCTCGAGCTCCCGGCGTTCCTGCTCCAGCTCCCGCAGCCCGGCCCGCTCCGAGGCGACCTTCGCCTGCCACTTCGGCCGCGTGCCCTGCTCGAGGCCGAGCAGGCTCCCGGCGATCACCTCGCCGGTGGCGCGGATCTCCGCGGCGGGCAGGGGGGGGCGGGCGGCCCGGGCCAGCCGGTGCAGGAGGGCGGCGGCGCCGGGCCCGGGCTGCCGGATCAGGCCCGCGAGGGCCTCCCGGGTGCGCCGCTCGTCCCAGCCGGACGGGTCCTCGACGTCGGCCGACCGCTCGTCGAGGAGCGGGAGCAGGCGTTCGGCGAGGGACGGATCCTCGGCCAGCCGATCCGCGAGCAGGTCGGCCCGCGCCGCGGCCTCCCCCGGGCACGGTTCGGCGGCCAGGTCCGCGCAGTCCGCGGGGGCCAGCAGCCCGGCGAGGACCAGGCGCAGCCCCTGGGGACCGAGGCGCTCGAGGTAGGCATCCCAACCGACGCGGCTCACCGGCACTCCTCCGGCCCGGGCGGCTCCCGGACCCGGCGGGATCATAGCACGCGGCCCCCGCCCGGGCCGGCGGGGGCCACCTTCAACTCGTTGCAGGGCAAGAAGATCCGCGCAAAGGGTTCCGTGGTGTAGACTTCCCCGTCCGCGACCGGTGGAAGCCGCCGGGGGAGGGTCCGCACGTGATCGTCGGCCTCGGGATCGACATCGTGGAGCTGGCGAGGATCCGCGAGATGCTCGACCGGCACGGGGACCGCTTCTTCCGGCGGATCCTGACGGAGGGGGAGGAGGCGTACTGCCGGTCCCAGGCGGATCCCGTGCCCCACGTCGGCGGCCGGTGGGCGGCCAAGGAGGCGGCGGTCAAGGCGTTCGGAACCGGGTTCGCGGACGGGATCGGCTGGAAGGACGTGGAGGTCTGGCGGGAGCCCAGCGGGTTGCCCCGGCTCCGGTTCCACGGCCGGGCCGCCGAGCTGGTCCGGGACCGGGGGATCACCGTCGCCCACGTCAGCCTCGCCCACGACCGGTCGGTCGCCACGGCGGTCGTCGTGCTGGAGGTCCCGTGAGCGGGGCCGGCGAACGTGCCCGGGGCGTGGTCCGTCGGCTCCTCGAGGGCATCGCCTGGTTCTCCGTCTTTCACGCCCGGACCGTTCTCCTGCTGGTCGTCGGCCTCACCGCCCTGGCCGCGTGGCAGGCGCGTGGCCTTCGCCTGACGACGGACCTCACCGACCTGATGCCCCGGGGACTCCCGGTGGCCGAGCGGTTGCGGGAGGTCCTCGCGCGCTACGGCGGTACCGAGCCGATCGTCCTCGCGATTTCCGGGGAGGGGGAGGACGACCTGGACACCAGGATCGACCTGGCCCTCGCCATCGAGGAGCGTCTCGCCGGGGAGAGCGACGAGATCCGCCCGGTGGCCGGTCTCTTCGGGGAGGATCCCTGGTCGTTCCTCGAGGGGCCCCAGGCGACGGCCCTGCTGCTCTACCTGTCGCCCGCGGAGATCGAGTCCCTGGCCCGCGATCTCACCCCGGCGGGGATCGACCGGCGCGTCCGGGAGAACCTGGAGGCCCTCGGCAGCCCCCTCGGTCCCCTGGCGGCCCGGCTGATCCGGGAGGATCCCCTCGGGTTCGCCCGCCTGGCGCTGCGGCACCTCGGGGCCCTCAAGGGCCGCCTCACCCTCGAGGCCCGGGACGGCGTCTTCGTCACCGAGGACGGGACGTACGTGCTGCTGCTCGTCCGGCCGGAGGCCCGCGCCTCGGACGTCCGCGTCGCCCGCCGGCTCCTCGCGGAGCTCTCCCGGGTCGCGCGCGAGGTCCTCGAGGACGAGGAGATCGAGGGAACGGTCGGCGTCGGGCCCGCTCCCGGCGGCAGCCGGGGGGTTCACGTCGGCCTGACGGGGTCACCGGCGATCCTGGTCGACTACCGGGAGATCCTCGCCCGGGACGTCCGCTCGATCTCGGGGATCGCGTTCGTCGCGGTCCTGGTGATGTTCCTGGTCGCGTTCCGGCGGCCCCTCGCCCTCGTGATCGCCGGCGTTCCCCTCGCCGTCGGGATCACCTGGACCCTCGGGTTCGCGGCGATCGCCATCGGGCGGATCAGCGTCTTCACCGCCGGGTCGGTGGCGATCCTCTCCGGCCTTGCCATCGACTTCACGATCCACCTCTACAACCGCTACCTGGAGGAGATCCACGCCGGGCACGACATGCTGACCGCCTTCCGGGCGGCCCACGGGGAGACCGGCCTCGGGATCCTCGCGGCGGCGGCGACCACCCTCTGGGCGTTTCTTGCCGCCGGTTTCTCGTCGTTCCCGGGCCTGCGCCACCTCGGCGTGATCTGCGCGGCCGGGATCGGGCTCTCCCTCGTCGCCAGCCTGCTGCTGGTCCCGGCGCTGACCGCGCTGCTCGCCCGGCTCCACCCGGCGGCCGACCGCCCCCGGGGACTCGCCGGGTTCGGCCTCGCCCGCGTGCTGCGCCTCGTCGTCGCCCACCCGCGGGTAACCGTCGGTGCCGGGCTGCTGCTGACCCTGGTCCTGGCCGCCCCGGCGATCCGGATCCACCTGGACGAGGACTTCCGGCGGTTCCGGCCGGAGCAGGCGCCGAGCATCCGGCTCCAGGACGAGCTGGTGCGCCGGATCGGGGCCGCCCTGACGCCGGTGCTCGCCCTGGTGCCGGCGCGGGACGACCGGCAGCTCCTCGCCCGTTCCGCCCGCCTCGAGGAGGCCTTCGATCCGCTGGTTCGCGAGGAGGACGGCGTGCTCGCCGCGGTCTTCGGGCCGGCCCGGGTCGTTCCCCCGTACGACCGCCAGGAGGCGGCCCTCGAGGCGCTCCGGCGGTTGCGCGGGTCCGGCGCCCTGCGGCCCGCCGCGGTGGAGCGGGAGCTGCTCGCGGCGATGCGCCGCCACGGCTTCCGGGTGGACGACGAGGCCCGCCGGGTCGCCGCCCGGGTCGCGGCGATCCTCTCGCGGGACCGGGTGCTCACCCTCGAGGAGGCGCGGCAGGGACCCCTCGGAAAGCTGCTGACCGACATGCTCCTCGAGCGGGCCGACGGGCGCCGGGAGGGGGTGGTCTCCTGCTACCCGAGGGCCGGCGTGCGGTCCGCCCGGCTGGTGCCGGTGATGGAGCGGACGGTCGCCGGGACCGGGGTGCCCGCCGAGCTTCTCGGGGCCCAGGTGCTCAGCCGGGCCCTCGGGCCGCTGGTCCTGCGGGACGGGACGATCGCCGTCCTCCTCTCGGCGGCCGGCGTCCTGCTGATCCTCTTCTTCACGTTCCGGCGGGTGCTGCTCGTCGTGCTGACCTTCGTCCCGCTGATCGTCGGGATCGTCGTCTCCGTCGGCCTGATGGCCTGGCTCGGGATCGACTTCAACCTGGTCAGCATCACGATGGTCCCGCTGATCCTCGGCATCGGGATCGACAACGGGATCCACGTGGTCCACCGCTGGCTCACGCACCGGGGAGAGGACCTGGTCGAGGTGTTCCGCCACACCGGCCGCGGCATCGTGACCACGTCGCTGACGACGATGGTCGGCTTCGGCTCGCTGGTCTTCGCCGACTACCCGGGGCTCGTCTCCTCCGGCGTCCTCGCCATCCTCGGCGTCGGCGCCACCCTCGTCACCGCCGTCACCCTGCTGCCCGCCCTCCTCGTCCTGCTGCACGCTCGCGAGGGGTGAAGGGGGAAGCCGGTGGGCAGGGGCCGCAACGACGAGGGGCATCGGCGCGCGAGGCGCGTGGCGACCGCGGGGGTGATCGCGCTCTCGGCGCTGGTCGTAGCCTGGGTCGTCAGCGCCCACGTGGCCGACGAGCGGCTGCTCTGGCGCGCGGTGGCCGGGGAGGCCCGGCGGGCCCTCCACATGGACGCGGGAGACTACGTCCTCTGCCGGGGACCCGAGGGGACCGCGGGGGCGCCCCGGGAGATCGTGCTGGAGGAGTTCCGGCGGGCCGGCATCGAGGTTTCCGAGGACCCGGGCGACTTCTGCGTCCGGAAGCGGTCCTGGGGATGCTGCGACCAGCGGTCCGACGAGGAGCCTGACTGCCTGCGCGTCCGGGTGGAGACGCGGACCGGCCTCGCGTGCCTCGTCGTCGTCGAGGACTCCTCGGTCCCGCTCGTCGCCGACCCGCCCCGGAGGGTCGCCCGGCTGGAGGCGTGGTTCGCCTGGACCGGCCGGCGCTGGGCCTGCGTGTGGCAACGGGAGTGGTACCGGGTCCACCGCTGACAGCGGGGACGCGGCCCGCGGGCCGCCGCGCATAACGCCCGTGCGCTTCAAGGTAATGGTCCGTGGAAGCCGCGGCGGGGCGCGGTTGCCCGGGAGGGGGGGCTGTGCCATCTTGGCTCACCCCCTCCCGAGTGAGAACCCCCGGCGCGGGGGCGGGTTCCGGCCCGGCCGCGCGCCCCCATCCCCGAAGGAGCGTCGATCATGGAGAGACCGAGCTGGGAAGAGGCCCTCGCCGCCCAGGAGGCCCACTTCGAGCACTGGGAGAAGGTCAAGGACATCGTCGACCAGCTGATCGACTTCATGCTGAACTACCGGCAGTCCGGCCACCCCGGCGGGTCCCGGTCCAAGGTGCACGCCCTCGTCACCCTGATGCTCTCCGGGGCGATGCGCTGGGACATCCGTCACCCGGAGAAGCGCTTCTCCGACCGCTTCGTCCTCGCCGCCGGGCACACGATCCCGCTGGTCTACGCCACCCTCGCCACGTTGAACGAGGCCCTCCGGATCCGCCACGGGGAGACCGGGGACGACCGCTACCTGGTGAAGAACGCCGAGCGGTGGCAGCTCACCTGGGAGGACCTGCTGAAGTTCCGGCGCCGCGGGGGGCTCTCGGGCCACGCGGAGTTCGAGGGGAAGACCCTCTTCCTCAAGTTCAACACCGGGCCCTCGGGCCACGGCCTGCCGGCGATGGCCGGGATGGCCCTCGCCCTCAAGCGCGCGGGCGCCGATGGCGTGCGCGTCTTCGGCATCGAGGGCGAGGGCGGGCTCACCCCGGGCGGCTTCCACGAGATGCTGAACTCCGCCTGGGGCCTCGGCCTCGACAATCTCTACCTGATGGTCGACTGGAACGACTTCGGCATCGACCCGCGGCCGACCTCCCGGGTGGTTTACGGGACGCCCAACGACTGGTTCTCGTCCCACGGCTGGCGGGTCTACGGCGCCGAGGACGGGATGGACTGGGCGCCCCTCGGTCGCGCGCTCCTCGCGGCGGTCCACGAGGAGGAGCCCGGGATGCGCCCGGCGGCGATCTGGTTCCGGACGCGCAAGGGGCGGGGCTACGGCAAGTACGACTACGCCTCCCACGGCGCGCCCCACAAGATGAACTCGCCGGAGTTCTGGGAGACGAAGAAGCCGTTCCAGGAGAAGTACGGCGTTCGCTTCGAGGGATTCGGCGAGCCCGCCCCCGGGACCCACGAGGAGCGGATGGCCCAGGCCGAGGCGAACTACCGGATCGTGATGTCGGTGCTCCGGGACGACCCGGAGCTGGTCCGCTACCTCGCCGACCGCCTGGTCGAGCTCGGGGACTCGGTGCCGGAGGAGATCCCGTCGCTGAAGATCTCCCTCGAGAAGAATCCCTTCACCGACCCGGAGCTGACCGACTTCCGGAACTACCCGCCGGAGGTCTGGATCAAGCCGGGAGAGAAGGCCCCGAACCGGAAGGCGCTGGCCCTGTGGGGATCGTGGGTCAACGCGTGGGGGAAGAGGAAGTACGGGCGGCCGATCTTCATCGCGATGTCCGCCGACCTCGCCGACTCGACGAACATTTCCGGTTTCGCCAAGGCCTTCGGCGACTTCGAGGGGTGGGGGATGTACGACCGGGAGAAGAACCCCGACGGCGCCCTCCTGCCCCAGGAGATCACCGAGTTCGCCAACTCCGGCATCTCGGTGGGAGCGGCGAGCGTCAACTTCGCCGCCGACCCGGAGAAGGAGTGGAACGGTTTCGCCACCGCCTGCTCCACCTACGGGTCGTTCAGCTACCTGAAGTACGGGATGATGCGGCTCTACAGCCAGATGGCCCAGGACTGCGACTTCAGGCTCGGGCCGGTGCTGTGGGTCGCCGGGCACTCGGGCCCGGAGACGGCCGACGACTCCCGGACGCACTTCGGGATCTTCGCCCCGTCCGTCACCCAGCTCTTCCCCGAGGGGCAGGTGATCGACCTGCACCCCTGGGAGGCGAACGAGGTCCCGGTGCTGATCGCGGCCGGCCTCGCCACCGGGGTACCGATCCTGGCGCTCCACCTGACCCGGCCGCCGATCGAGATCCCCGACCGGGAGGCGCTCGGGATCCCGTCCCACTTCGAGGCGGCCCGGGGCGCGTACGTGATGCGGGACTACGACCCGACGAAGCCCCGGCAGGGCTGCGTGATCGTCCAGGGGACGACCAGCACCGCCAACCTGGTCCGGGCCCTTCCGCTTCTCGAGAAGAAGGGCCTCAACGTCAAGGTCGTCGCCGCGGTCAGCCCGCAGCTCTTCGCCCGGCAGGACCAGGCGTACCGGGACGCGGTGCTGCCCTGCGCCGACAAGATCGACTCGATGGGGATCACCAATCGATCGAGGGACTCGATCGCCCGCTGGATGGCGACGCGGGTCTCCCTCCAGTACACCCTCAGCGCCGACTGGGACGACCGCTGGCGGACCGGCGGAACCCTGGACGACGTGGTCGAGGAGGCGAAGCTCACGGTGGACGACATCGTCGCCGGGATCGAGCGGTTCGTCGCCGAGCGGGAGAAGCGGCTCGCCCACATCGAGGCGGCGCTCTCCGCGGCGCGGTCCTGAGGAGGCAGCCATGCCGGAGATCAGCAGGCGAACCAGGCAACTGGGAACCGAGAACGCCTTCGTCGTCCTCGCCGAGGTCGGACGCCTCCAGCGCGAGGGGAAGGACGTCCTCTCCTTCTGCATCGGCCAGCCCGACTTCCCGACGCCGAAGAACATCTGCGACGCGGCGATCCGGGCGATCGAGGAGGGGAAGCACGGGTACACCCCCTCCGCGGGGATCCCGGAGCTGCGCGCGGCGGTGGCGGACTACCTGGGGAAGATGCGGGGGATCGAGATCGACCCGGAGTGGGTCGTCGTCGCCTCCGGGGCGAAGCCGTTCATCGGGTACACCATCCTCAGCGTCACCGACTACGGCGCCGGTGACGAGGTGATCTACCCGAACCCCGGCTTCCCCATCTACGAGTCCCAGGTCATCGCCAACGGGGCGAAGCCGGTTCCCCTCTACCTGCGGGAGGACCGGGCGTTCGCGTTCGATCCCCAGGAGCTGGCCGACAAGATCACCGACCGAACCCGTCTCGTCATCCTGAACACGCCGCACAACCCGACCGGCGGCATCCTGGCGGCCGAGGACCTGGACGCGATCGCCGAGATCCTGCGGGAGCACGAGCACGTCTGGGTGTACGCGGACGAGATCTACTCGCGCCTGGTCTACGACGGCGAGTTCCAGTCCCTGGCCAGCCGGGAGGGGATGCGCGACCGGGTGATCATCGCGGACGGCATCTCGAAGACCTGGGCGATGACCGGCTGGCGGATCGGGTACGCCGCGAACCGCCACCTCGCCGAGCACTTCATCCGCTGGGTCACGAACACCGAGTCGTGCGCGCCGCACCCGAACCAGTACGCGGCGATCGAGGCGATCACGGGGCCGCAGGACGAGGCCGAGAAGATGAAGCGGATCTTCCACGAGCGCCGGGACCTGATCGTCCGGCTGCTCAACGAGGTCCCCGGCTTCCGCTGCCTTTCCCCCGGAGGCGCCTTCTACGTGTGGCCCAACGTGACCGAGGCCTGCGAGATGATCGGCGCCGAGGACTCGGAGGAGCTGCGCCGCCGCCTGCTCCACGAGGCGGGTGTCGCGGTGCTCGCCGACATCCACTTCGGGCCGCGGGTTCCCGGCGAGGGCCAGCACATCCGGCTGAGCTACGCCGCCTCGACGAAGGACATCGAGGAGGGTGTCGGCCGGATCGCCGACTTCATGAAGAAGAACCGGCGCTGAGGGCGAACCCCTGGAAGCGGTCGTCGTCATCGCCAACCGGAACGCGGGCCCGCGCCGACGCGGCGGCGGGCCCGCCGCGTTCCTGGCCGCCGCCCGGGAGGCGGGTTGGACGGTTCGCGAGACCGGCTCGGCGGAGGAGGGCCGCCGGGCGGCCCGGGAGGCCGGCGAGGCCGGGGCGGCACTCGTCGTCGCCTGCGGGGGGGACGGGACCGTCCGCTCGGTCGTTGCCGGGCTGGTCGACCTGCCCGCGGAGAGTCGTCCCGCCCTCGGCCTGGCGCCGGCCGGGCGGGGGAACGACCTCGCCCGGGCCCTCGGGGTGGCGCGGGCCGGGGCCGCGCTCGTGCCGGCCCTCGCCGCCGGGACGGAGCGGGTCCTCGACGCGGGCGAGGCCGTCGTCGACGGGCGCCGCGAGGTGTTCGCGAACGCCCTCGGGATCGGCCTGGACGGGGCGATCGCGCGCCGGGCGCTCGCCCTGCCGTTTCCCGGGCTGCTTGCCTACGGCATCGCCGCCCTCGGGGCGATCCTCGCGGGGGAGGCCCCCTGGGCCGTCGAGGGAGTGCTGGACGGAGAGCCGTTCTCCGGGCGGGTGACCCTGGTCTCGGTGGGGAACAGCCCGAGCACGGGCGGCGGGTTCCGGCTGGTCCCGGACGCCGACCCCGGCGACGGTCTCCTCGATTGCTGTCTCGCGGAGGGGGCGGGGCGACTGACCGTGCTCTCGTTCCTGCCGCGGGTGCTGCGGGGGACCCACGGGGACGACCCTCGGGTGCGCCTCGCCCGGTTCCGGCGCCTCGTGCTGCGGGTCCCCGGCGGGATCCCGGTGCACGGGGACGGCGATCTCCTCGCCGGCTCCGCCCGGGAGCTGGCGGTGACGGTCCTGGCCGGGGCGCTCCGGTGCCGCGTTCCGGCGTCCCTTCCCTGACCGGCGTTTCGTTCCGGGTTGACAGGGGATGCCGGGGCACCGTATCTAGGGAGGCACGGGCTTCCGGGAGGCGCGGACCCCGGGAAGGGTTTCGTGTCGACTCGCGAGGGAGGGGCGTCGGGTGAACGAGCAGGGGACCAGGGACCGGCTCCTCGAGCTGGTCCGGAAGAACTCCCGCCTCGATCTCCGGGACGTGGCGGACGACCAGGTCCTGAACTTCGACCTGGGCTACGATTCCGCCGCCCTCCTGAACCTGATGCTCGACATCGAGGACGCCTTCGGCATCGAGATCCCCCCGGAGAAGGTCCCGGAGCTGGTGGGGATCACCTTCGGCCGGCTCGTCGAGAAGGTCTCGGGGGCGGTCGCGGGCACCGGTGACCTGGCCGGCGGCGGAGAAGACGACGAATGAAGGCGGCGTACGTGATCGATCCCCGGGCCGATCGGCTCGTCCCCCTGCTCCGGGAGATGGGTGATCTCCTTGCTGCCCGGGGGTTCGACGTCTCCCCCGTCGGCGAGCCCCCTCCCCGGGACGTCAAGCTGGTCCTCCACGCCACCGTGCCGGAGATCGACCGCGTGCTCTACGTCCGGCCGGATCCCTCGGTCTTCGTCGCCACCGTCGTGGAGAGCCCGGACGGCTCGCGCTGGGCCGACGTGGAGAGCCTCAAGCGGGACACCTACCGGGTCCTGGTCAAGACGATGTCCAACGTCGTCGTCCACAGGGTGGGCGGCGACGGAGAGTTCGGCGGGAAGGTCCACTTCATGACGCCGGAGCTCGGCTTCCGCACCCGGCCGGACGAGGGGCTGGCCCGCCGCATCGTCGACTACGTGGCGCCCCTCGCCGAGTCGAAGGTGGTCATCCGCAACCGCCTCGACGAGGACCTGCCGGAGGAGCTGTGGCAGGGGGACGAGATCGCGCGCTCCCTGATGGCCCACGGGCGGAAGCTCGCCGAGATGAACCTGCTGCCGCAGGTGTTCGACATCCGCTCGCTCCTCGACGAGCGGGACCTGCGGCTGGCAATGAAGATCTTCGGCCTCAAGCAGCTTTCCTACGGCAACCTCTCGGCCCGGCGCGACGCCGGGACGTTCTGGATGACCGGTCGCGGCGTCGACAAGGGGAACCTGCGGGAGATCGGGAGGGACGTCTTCCTGGTCAAGGGGTACGACCCGGAGACGGCGACCATCCTGCTCTCCGTCCCCCCGGGGACCGACCCGACGGCCCGGGTTTCCGTCGACGCGATCGAGCACTACAAGATCTACCGGGCGGTCCCGGAGGTCGGGGCGATCGTCCACGTCCATGCCTGGCTGCCCGGCGTGCCGGCCACGCTCCAGAGCTGGCCGTGCGGCACCGAGCAGCTCGCCGACGAGGTCCGCGACCTGGTCCTCGCGGCGCCGGACCCGTCCCGGGCGGTCATCGGGCTCCGGAACCACGGGCTCACGATCACGGGACGCAGCCTCGAGGAGATCTTCGAGCGGATCGAGGGGAAGCTGGTCCAGGAGATCCCTCCCCTCGAGTAGGAAGGAAGGACGCATGCCGGGCATCCGCACCGTCGTGGACCTGGTCGACCGGATGGCGGAGGCGCCGCCGGACCACGTCCTCGTGCTGGTCGATGCCCGGGGTCGCCGCGCGCGCTTCCCGTGGGCGGAACTGCACCGGAAGGTCCGGCTCCACGCCGCCTGGCTCGCCGCCCAGGGGATTCGTCGCGGCGACCGCGTGATCTGCTGCCCGACGAACGACCCGGACGTGGTTGCCAGCTTCCTCGGGTTGCTCTACCTCGGGGCGATTCCCCTCTCCGTCAGCGGCGCCCAGCTCGGCCAGGCGCCGGGGAGCCAGCTTCCCTTCGTCGCCGACCTGGTCCGCCGCACCGGGGCGCGGGGGGTGTTCACGCAGGGCGAGCTGGTCTCGGGCAACGACGACCGGCAGCTCCTCCCGCCGGACGCCCTGGTCGACTTCGTTCCCTCGAGCCTCGACCTCGACGAGGAGCCGCCCCCGGTGGAGCGGGCGCTGCCCCGGGTCGACGAGCTGGCGTTCGTCCAGTTCTCGTCCGGGAGCACGTCCCGGCCGAAGGGCGTGAAGATCACCCACGAGAACGCGATCGACAACGTCCGCCTGCTGGTCGAGGTGGGCCGCCGCCATCCCGAGGAGACCGGCGCGAGCTGGCTGCCCCTCTACCACGACATGGGACTGCTCGCGACGTTCTTCTGCTCGCTCTGGCACTGCCCGCGCGAGATCGTGATCATGAACCCGATCCGCTTCCTGATGAAGCCGGTCTCCTGGCTCGAGGAGATCACGCGAATCGGGGGGCGCATCTCGATCTGCCCGAACTTCGCCCTCGACCTGTGCACCGACCGGATCGCCGAGGAGCAGCTGGTCGAGCGGGGCATCGACCTTTCCTCCCTCGAGATGCTCTTCGTCGGGGCGGAGCCGGTGCGGCCCTCGTCCCTGCGCAACTTCCAGGAGCGGTTCCGCCGCTACGGCCTCGGGGAGCGCGTGCTCTACCCGGTCTACGGGCTCGCCGAGGCGACCCTGGTCGTCACGGCGCCGGGGTACCGGGAGCCGATCGTCACCCGGGAGGTGGACGGCATCGAGGTTCCCGCCGTCGGCCGCCCCCTCGGGGACTTCCGGGTCCGGATCGTCCGGGAGGACGGCACGGACGCCGCTCCCGGCGAGATCGGGGAGATCTGGCTCAGGGGGACGTCGGTCACGGCCGGCTACCTCGACGAGGAGGAGAACCGGCGGCTCTTCCACGACGGCTGGCTCAAGACCGGTGACCTGGGAACTCTCGACGAGGAGGGCCGGCTCTACGTCACCGGCCGTCTCAAGGACCTGATCATCATCAACGGCAAGAATTACTACGCCCACGACATCGTCGCCGAGCTCGAGCAGCTCCCGTTCGTCGAGAAGGGGAAGGTCCACGTCTTCTCCGTGGAGTGCGAGGGCCGCGAGCAGATGATCGTGCTCACGGTCCCGGTGAAGAAGCTGACCCCGGCCGTGCGGGCGAAGATCCGGCTGTTCCAGGAGTTCATGAAGCGGGGCGGACCGCGGGGCTGGCTGCGCAAGATGGACACCGACGACCTGGAGAAGTGGTTCGAGCGCCTGGTCTCCACCGATCGCACCGAGCTGATCAACGAGATCAAGCGGTACGTCCTTGCCCGCTTCGGTGTCCCGGTGCACGACGTCGTCTTCGTGCCGAAGATCCCGCGGACCACGTCGGGGAAGGTCAAGCGGGACGCCTGCGAGCAGATGTGGAAGGAGCGTCGCGAGGGGTGATCAGCGGGCCCGCCGGGCCACGTACGCTTCCATCCAGCGCGCCGCCGTCCGCGGGAACAGCCGCAACAGCAGGTCGAAGAGCGCGTCCGGCACGGTGACGAAGATGCGCGCACGCCCGCGCAGGATGCCGCGGGCGATCCGGCGGGCGACCCGGTCGACCGGGTGAGCCGGGAAGACCCGGTAGACCGGCGGGAGGTCCTTGCCGGCGGAACGTCGCAACCCCTCGACCATCGGGGTCTCGACGATCGACGGGTACGCGACCGAGACCGCGAGGCCGCTCCCGGCGAGGTCCGCCGCGAGGGCCCGGGCGTACCCGTCGAGGGCCGCCTTGGAGACCGCGTAGGGGGCGATCCCGCGGAACGGGTGGAGCGCGGCCATCGACGCGACGAGAACGATCCTCCCCCCGCCGGGGCGGACCATCGCCGGGGCCAGGGCGTCGACGAGGCGCATCGATCCGACGAGGTTGGTCTCCAGGGCCGCCCGGAGGGCTTCCGTCGCGAGGGGCAGGGCGTTCCCCGCCGGGAGGACTCCGTGGGCGAGGACGAGGATGCCGGGGGCGCCGGGCCCGCCGAGGATGGCCGCAGCCGCGTCCCGGACGGAGCCGGGATCGGTGACGTCGCAGGGGACCGGGTGCGGTTCGGCACCGCGGGCGCGGACCTCGGCCGCGGCGGCTGCCAGGCGCTCGGGGTTCCGGCCCAGCAGGACCACGTGCCTCCCGGGAGAGGCGAGCTCCGCGGCGAGGGCGCGCCCGATCCCGCTGGTCGCGCCGGAGACGGCGATCGTGCGGGAGGGCGGGGACACGACGTCAGCGGCGGGCGTCCGCCGCGGGACGGCCGTGGAGGAAGATCTTCCAGAGGAGCACCGCCGAGATCGCCATCATGCCGAGGGAGAACCACTGGCTGGTGCTGAAGACCGCGAACCGTCCCCGGGCGTCTCCCCGGAAGAACTCGACGACGAACCGCTCGGTACCGTAGAGGCCCAGCCAGGCCGCCATGATGCTCCAGGGGGGTGCCTTGCGCCGCCACATCGCGAAGCAGATCACGGCGTTCATCATCTCGAGGAGGAACTCGTAGATCGGCGTCGGGTGCAGCGGAACGTTGAGCGGCGTCCCGTTCAGCTTGTGGGCGAGGGGATCGGTGTACGTGATCGCCCAGGGCAACGAGCATCGGCCGCCGTAGCAGCATCCGCCGAGGAGGCAGCCGATGCGGCCGATGCCGTGGGCGACCGGGATCACCGTGAAGGCGGCGTTGGCGACGAGGCCCGGGTCGAGGGAGTACCTGCGGATGTACCAGTAGCAGAACAGGAACCCGGCGAGGGCTCCGCCCAGCCAGACCCCGCCCCCGAGGAGTACGCCGAAGAAGGAACGCCGGCCCGAGATCACGTCGGGGAAGAAGACGACCAGGTTCGTCAGCTTGGCCCCGATGAAACCGGCGAGGATGGAGCCGAAGTAGATGTCGGTCCAGGGGGCGTCCGGGTTGATCTCCGTGCCCAGCCGCCGGATGTAGAGCCAGCCGACGACCAGGGCGAGGGCGAACATCACGCCGTAGCTGCCGATCATCAGGGGGATCGTGACGTTGCCGACGTGGATGTCGCCGAGGTGGATCAGCACGGGGTGCACGGGATCGTCCTCCAGTCCGCCGCAATGTACGGGGCCGCGCCCCGGGGGGCAACCGGGGGGCCGGAGGGCGTCCCGCTCAGGAGACGAGCAGCCTGGCCGCGAGGACGACGGCGGCGAACCCCAGCAGCACCCGGAGGAACCGCTCGGAGCTGCGCAGAGCCGTCCGGGCCCCGATCCAGCCGCCGAGGGAGAGACCGATCGCGAGGACCAGGCCGGGGATCCAGCGGACCATCCCCCCGAGGGCGAAGACGGGCAGGGCGACGCACTGGAGGGCGAGGACGATCGTCACCTTGAAGGCATGGGCCCGGACCAGGGGAAACCGCTCGAGCCCCGCGAGGGCGAACACGATGAAGAACCCGATTCCCGCCTGGATGAACCCGGCGTAGAACCCGAGGAGGGCGAAGGCCGCCAGGGTCCAGGGGCGAAACGGGCGCTCCCCCGCGGCGTCTCCGCCGCCGGGCCTTCGAGAAAGCAGCACGACGCCGGCGAGGACGACCATCGTCACCGCGATCACGCGCCGGAAAAGGGAGTCCGAGACGACGACACCCGCCCAGGCGCCGAGGACCGTGCCCGGCAGGGCGAGGAGGACGAGCGGCAGGGCGCGCCGGAGGCCCCGCACGCCCCCGTGACGGAACGTGGGAACGGCGACCAGGTTCTGGATCACGATCGCCACCCGGTTCGTCCCGTTGGCCACCGGGGAAGGAAGGCCGAGGAGGACCAGGAGGGGAAGGGTGAGGAGCGAGCCCCCACCCGCCGTCACGTTGAAGAAGCCCGCCACGACGCCGACGGCGAGGATCGCGAGGGCCCCGGCGATCCCGCCGGGCAGGAGGGCGGCGAGCTGGTCCATGGGGAGAACTCTAAACCGGGTGGCGGGGAGCGCTCCATCGGCGTCTTATTCCGGCGAGCTGGAGCGAGACAGGTGCGATACGACGGGGTCCGGGAGGGGGAAGGGGAACGGCCGACGGTGTTCCTCGTCGAGGAGCACCCGGACCATGCCGTCGTGCTCTCCGAGATCCTCGAGGAACGGGGGTTCCGCGTGGAACTTCATCGCGCCCGGGATGTCATCGGGGCGCCGTTACCGGGCCCCGTTCTCCTGTCGACGGCCACCGACCCGGACGCCGCGGCCCGACTCCTCGCCCGCCTCCGGTCGCGCCCGTCCCGGCCCCCGGTGTTCGTCCTCGACGGACCGGGCCGCCGCTGGGACCCGGCGTCCGCCGCCGGGGGCGGCGTGGTGGCGGGCGTGCTCTCCAAGGAGACCGGCACCGCCTTCTGCGAGCGCCTCGGCAATCTTCTCGCTGCCTGGCGGGAACGGCCTCCCGGTACGGGGACCGACGGGAGGCCGCGGCTGCCCCACGCGGACCCGTGCGCCGCGGCCGTCGTGCGGATCCGTCTCGCCCGCCTGGTGCGCCTCCTCGGTCGCCTGGCACCCCTTGCGCACCTGGGGGGACCGGCGGCCGCGCCCCTTGCCGAGGTCCTGGCGCGGGCGGACGACCTGGCCCGCCGGGCGGCCCGTGCCGCGGGGCGGCCGCCCCCCGGGGCGACCGCCGCCTTCCGGCCGGCCGACCTCGTGCTCGTGCGCCGGCGGGCGTGGGAGATCCTCGCGGGCGTCCCCGTGGGCGTCGCACCGGGACCGGTGCCGACCAGCGTGGCGGGGAACCCGGCCCGGATCGCCCGGCTGCTCGACGGGCTGGTCCTGGGTGCCGCCCTCGTGGCGCGGGAGCGGGCGGGAGCCGTGCAGGTCTCGCTCCAGCCACCGGGGCCGGACGAGACCTCCCGGGGGGTCGCCGTGCGGATCGCGCCCGGGGAGGGGATCGAGGCCGGAAGTACCTGCGGGGAACTGGCCGAGGAGCTCGGCCTCCCGTTCGTCGTCGAGGCGGGAACCGCGATCGTGACGCTTCCCGGCGCCCGGTCTTCCGATGCGGGAGCGGCCGCGGCACCGCGCACCGTCCTGGTCGCCTCTCCCCCCGGCGGTCCGGGGGACCAGGTCGCGGCGTTCGCCCGGGAACGGGGGGGGCGGGTCACCCGGGCCATGTCGGCGGCGGAGGTGCGCGACCTCTTGTCCGCCGGGTGCCTGTTCGACGTCGCGTTCCTCGGTCTGCCGGGAGAGGCGATCCTCGAGGAGCTTGCCGCGGCATCGCCGCGGACGGTGACGATCGGCCTGGGCGAGGCGTCCGCGGACGATGTCGCGGCGCTGCTCGAGGGGGACGGGCTCGGCTGGCTGGCGGCGCCGCCGAGTTCCGAGGACCTCGCGTCGGCGTGGCGGCTCGCGGCGGCGCTTGCCTGAACCGGCGCGACGGGCATGCGCGGCGGCAACCGCGCGGCGCGTCGCGCCGCCCGGGTCGCCTTCCGGCGCCCCCTACTTCTTCTCGCGGACGGTGATGCGCAGATCGACCGGGGAGACCGGCCGGCCGGACCCGTCCTTGCGCACCGGGACCCTGGCGAGCTGGAGCAGCGCCTCGAGGCCCTCGGTGACCTGGCCGATCGCCGTCACCTTGCCCTGCCAGTCCGGTCGCGGCTCGAGGAGGATGCCCAGGTTCGGCGTGTTGCCCTCGCGGAAAGTCCTGCCCGCCGGCTGGACGATCACCGTGCCCGCCAGGAGCTGGAGGGACGTCTCCTCGCCGGGGAACCGGAACCGCGGGTCCCCGTGGCCGACCAGGGCGAGCATCCCTCGCCGGACCCGGAGCTGGCGGGGGTCCCCGTACCCGCCGGCCCGGGCGAGGCTGACCACGTTGTGCACGGCCTCGGGGGCGTCCCTCGTGAACAGCTCGATCGTGACCGGCCCTGCCGGGGTGGCGAGGTGCAGCTCGTACCGTTTCGCCGGGTCGAACGCCGGGATCACCTGGAAGGACGTCTCGACCGGCGGGACGCCCTTCGGGCGGAAGGCCAGCGTGTAGCGGCCGGGTTTCCCGAGGGAGGGGAAGAGGAGGGTGGCATCGAAGGCGAAGCCGACGAAGCCGCCCGGGCCGAGGGAGGTCGTCCTGGCCGCGCCGAACTTCGCCGCCCCCTCCGGGGCCAGCTCCTTCCCGTCCGCCGTCACCAGGTGCAGGTCCCGGGGCAGGTTCGCCGCGTCCGGGATTTTCGTCCACTCGGCGGAACGGTTGACGAGCGTCGCCTCCCCGCGGATCACCTGGCCGACCTCGTAGACCGCCTGCCCGAGCTGGAGGGTGGCGGTGACGGGGGAAGCCTCCGCCTCGACGGCGGCCTGGACCTTCCCCGCTTCCTTCTTCCGCTCTTTCCGCTTTGCGGGCGTGGCCGGGACGAGGGCGAGGCAGACGGCGAGGACGAGCAGGGTCGGCAGCAAGCGCTTCATCGAGAAGACCTCCTCGGGCCACGGGGCCCCGGCGAATCCTAGCCCGCTCCGCGGCGATCCGCCCGCCGCGGACGGGCCGCGGAGAAGGTACCGCGGGGAGGCGTCCGCGCCAGCACCAGCGTCGTGACCAGCACGGCGCCGGCGTCCCGCAGCGCGCGGACCGCCTCCCGGAGCGTCGCCCCCGTCGTCGAGACATCGTCGACGACCAGGATCGAACGCCCCCGGACGACCGCCTCCCGTGCCCGGAAGGCACCGACCAGGGCTTCCTCCCGGGCGGCCCGGCACGGGGCCAAGGCCTGGGAGGGGGTTGCACGAACCTTCTCGAGGGTTTCCCGGGCGAAGGGAAGGTCGAGGCGGCGTGCCACCCGCCCGGCCAGGAGGCGAGGGACGCGACCCCGGGCACGGGAACGGGCCGGGTCCGGGGGAACCGGGGCGACCGCGTCCGGGCGGGGAAGCCCGGCGAGCAGGTGGGCACGGGCCATCCTCTCGGCGAGGGGAGCGACCAGGCGGAGGTCCCCCTGGAACTTGAGCAGCCGGTGGAGGCGAACGGTCCGCCCGGCGTAGAGCTGGGCGGCGGCGGCACCGTCCGGAAGCGTCCCGCCCGGACGGCCGGCGCAATCCGGGCAGGGAAGCCCGTCGGGCAGGGGCAGGGCGCAGGTGGGACACGCGGGCGGCAGCACCGGGGGCAGGCTCGTCCAGCAGTGCGGGCAGATCCCCCGGACCGCGGCCGCGGGGAGTGGCTTCCCGCACGCGGGACAGGGGGCCGGCCAGGCCGTGACCGCGAGGGATCGCAGGGCCCGGCGCACGGGGAGCGGCGCGAGGACCCGCAACGCGGGCCTCAGGCCGGGTAGAGGGGCGTGTCGGCGGGCGGGGGTGTCGTGGCCGCCGGCTCCTCGTGGCCGACACGGGAGTGCACGGCACCGAAAACGCCGCAGGCGGGGCAGCGGGCCGTCCAGGCGGCCAGCTCGGCGTCGCACTGGGCGCAGCGAGCGGCCGGAATCGCCCTCCCGGGACGCTGGAGAATCCAGCGGTAGAGTTCCGCCGCCCGGTCGCAGCGGCCCCGCTTCTCCTCCGCGCGGGCCAGGAGGTGGGCGACCAGCTCGTCCATCTCGCGGGTGTCGAGCACCCGGTCGAGCTGGTCCTTCGCCTCGTCGGGCATCTCGAGGCGAAGGTAGAGCCCGGCGAGCACGTACCGTGCTCCCGCGGCGTGGGACGGGTCCGCGGCGAGCCCGCGAAGGGTCGAGATCGCGTCCTCGGGACGTTCCCGCCGGAGATCCAGTTCGACCAGGCGCTCGAGGAGGGCGACCTCGCCGGTTTCCCGGTAACCCTCGACGAGGACCTCCCGGGCCCGCTCCGTCTCCCCGGCCCGTTCCCGGAGCTCCGCGAGGAGCACGATGGCCGGCAGGAAGCCGGGGCGCTCCCGGAGGACCTTGCGAAGGATCCCCGTGGCGGCGCGCACCTGGCCGGCGGCGGCCCGTGCCCGGGCCTGCTCGGTCCGGATGCCCAGGCCCTGGAGGACGTCCTCCTCGGTCAGGGGGTGGGTCGGGTCGGCCAGCGACTCGAGGCGCCGCGCCGCGTCGGCCGCCTCTTCCCACCGGCCGGCGCGGATCTCGAGGTCGCGGAGCTGCCGGACCGGGCCGATCGCCCCGCGGGGATTTCGCTCGATGATCTCGACCAGCTCCCGGCGGGCCTCGCCGACCCGGTCGGCCGCCAGGTAGTCGAGGACGAGGGCGTGCCCGGGTTCGTCGGAACCGGGGTCGATCCGGCGTGCCCGCTCGTGGGCCCGGGCCGCCTCGAGCGGGCGCCCGGCCCGGCGGAGCGCGTCGCCGAGGCGCATGTGGGCACGGAAGTCCCCGGCCGCGCGGCCGACCGCCTCCCGGTAGGCGGCGATGGCCTCCTCGATGCGGCCCTCCCGCTCCGCCTGGGCCCCGGCCTCGAGCGCCCGTTGGACGCTGCGGCCGCGGCGCCCGGAGACCAGGCCCCTCGCCCTGCGCAGGCTCCCGCGCCCCGCCCCGGTGACGCGGAAGACCAGCTCGACGACGATCCCGAGGACGAACGCGGCGAGCAGCGCTCCCCAGACCGGCACCGAGCGGGTGCCGATCCAGAGCCGCTCCTCGAGCAGCTCGGCGTTGGGCAGCAGCACGAAGACCGCCGCCGCCCCGAGGAGCAGGGAGAGGAGCACCACCAGGAAGGTCCGGATCTTCATCTCGCGGCGAGACTACGGTGCCGCCCCCACCGGGTCAAGACGTCTGCGCGGCGTTCCTTCCCGGAACGGGAGGCCCGGCGGTCAGTGCCGGCCGTACGGGTGGTTCTCCGCGGCGGCGAGGGCCCGGTAGAGCTGCTCCAGGAGGACGAGCAGGGCCAGGTCGTGGGGCAGGACGAGGGGGCCGAGGGACAGCACCTCGTCGGCTGCCTCGAGGACGCTGCCGTCCAGGCCGTCCGGCCCTCCCACGACCAGGGCCACCTCGCCCCGTCGGCGCCAGCGGCCGAGGGCCGCCGGCCACTCCTCGGTGGGGAGGGGGCGGCCACCCCGGTCGAGGGCGACCAGGATGCCGCCGGCAGGCCGGCGGGCCAGGAGGGTCCGGGCCTCCTTCCGCCGGCGATCGTCCGGGCGGCGGGAGCCGTCCTGGGGGACGGCCTCGAGACGGAAGGGGATGCGACGGGCGATCCGGCCGGCGTAGTCGCCGACCAGCTCGCCCCACGCGCCCCGGGGGGGGCGCCCGACGATGACCACGCGCACGGGTTTCATGGTGCAGCTAGGGTACCCTGCCGGGGCGAGGTGCTATCGTTGCGGCGCCATGGCATGCTCGAGACCATCGCTGCCGACCCTTCTCGTTCTCCTCCTGGGAATCGCCCTGCTCGCGGCGGAACCCGCCCGGGGGGACCTGGACGAGGGGACCACGGACGACTTCCTCCCGGCCCGCTACGCGCGGAAGTTCGCCTTCCACGAGCCGCTGTACTTCTCGCTGGGGTGGAGGGGAGGCACCTCCGCCCGGTTCCAGCTCAGCTTCCGCTACCGGTTCTTCGGGGCGGACGACCCGGCGAACCCGGGCGACCTGTTCGCCGGTCATCTCTGGTTCGGGTATACCCAGACCAGCCTGTGGGACATCGCCGCCCAGTCGTCGCCGTTCCGGGATACCTCGTACCGCCCGAGCCTCTTCTGGCTGAAGCGGGACATCGGCGCGCACCGGCTGGGCTTCCGGCGCGTGGGGCTCGCCGCGGGCCTCGAGCACGAGTCGAACGGACGGGACGGGGAGTTCTCCCGGAGCCTCAACGTCGTCTTCGTGCGCCCCATCCTCGTTCTCGGGGAGACCAGGGGGTACACCTGGACGTTCTCCCCGAAGCTGTACGCCTACGTCGGGGACCTCTCGGACAACCCGGACATCGCCGGGTACCGGGGCTACGCGGACCTCCTCCTCGAGGTGGAAAAGCCGGACAGCTGGGGGTTCGCCCTGCTCGGGCGGCGGGGGACGACGGGGCACCACGGGAGCCTTCAGCTCGATGTCAGCTATCCCCTCGACCGGATCCTCGGGGGCCGGATCGACAGCTACGCCCACCTGCAGGTCTTCTGGGGGTGGGGGGAGAGCCTGCTCGACTACGACCGGAAGGGCCCGACCCAGGTGCGGCTCGGCCTGATGCTCGTCCGCTGACCCGGGGACGGGCCGCGGAAGGCGCTCTCAGCTCCCCGGAGAGGAGGAGACGTCGGCGGGATCGAGCCGGGGAGCGTCGCCCCAGAGGTGCTCGAGGTCGTAGTAGCGCCGGGCCCTTTCCGAGAACACGTGGACGATGAAGTCGCCGTAGTCGAGGAGAATCCAGTCCGCCTCCAGGTACCCCTCGACCCGCGCCCCGAGACCGGACTCCTTCTTGACCGTCTCGAGCACCTCGTCCGCCAGGGACTTCACCTGCCGGTCCGACGTGCCGTGGCAGATGACGAACCAGTCGGTGAGGCTCGTGATCCCCCGGAGGTCGAGGACGACGAGGTCCTCCGCCTTGCGGGAGGCGAGGGTGCGGACGGCGGTGGCGAAGGCGCGATCGGCGCGGCTGGTCATCCGTGGCGTTCCTCCGGAGCGGCCGGCAGGTAGAGGCCGCGGGCGAGGATGTAGCGCTGGACGGCGGGGTGGAGATCCTCCCGGGGCAGCTCTCCCCGGGCGAGGCGTTCCCGGATCCGGCGGGCCGCGATCGGCACCGGGTCCATCGGGATCCTGTAGATCCCCTTCCGGCCGGGGGGCGGGGGATCTCCCGGCGGACGGAGACGGTCCCGGTCTTCCGGGCGCAGGCGTTCGAGCCCGAAGCTGCCCGGCCGGGCGGCCACCGCCAGGTGGGCGAGCGCGGTGATCCGCTCGGCGTTCCTCCAGTTCGGCAGGTCGTCGTAGGAGTCGGCCCCGATCACCAGGAAGACGTCGTCGCCGGGGTGTTCCGCGGCGAGCTCCTCGAGGGTGTCCACGGTGTACGAGACGCCTCCCCGCCGAAGCTCCCGGGCCGAGGGAAGGATCCGCTCCTCCCCCGCGAAGGTCAGCACGACCATCGCGAACCGGTCCCAGCCGTCGGCGCGGGGTGCCTCGCGGTGCGGCGGGATCGCGCAGGGAACCGCCTCCAGGAGGCCCAGGTGCAGCACGTCCCGGGCCGCCCGGGCGACCTGCAGGTGCGCGAGGTGGGGCGGGTCGAACGTGCCGCCGAAGATCCCGATCCTCATGGCGCGGTCTCCCCGGGCGTCCCGTCGCCGGTCGCGTCCGGCCCGGGCCGGTCGTGTTCCCGGACCAGCCGGTCCATCTCCCGGACCAGTTCCGGGAGGCCTTCTCCCGTCACGGCGGAGATCGCGAGAAACGGGACCCCCCGTTTTCCGGCCGCCTCCCGCAACCGGGCCAGACGATCGGGGTCGTCGAGGGCATCGACCTTCGTGGCGAGCACCAGGCGGGGCCGGCGTGCCAGGGCGGGGGAGTAGGCGACCAGTTCCCGCTCCAGGACCTCGAGGTCCGCGACCGGGTCCCTTCCCTCCGCCGACGAGACGTCGACGAGGAACGCGAGCGCCCGGCAGCGCTCGACGTGCCGCAGGAAACGGTGCCCCAGTCCCCGTCCTTCGCTCGCCCCCTCGATCAGGCCGGGAATGTCGGCGACGACGAACGAGCGGAACTCCCCGGCATCGACCACGCCGAGGTGGGGCACCAGCGTCGTGAACGGGTAGTCACCGATCTCGGGCCGGGCCGCGGAAATGCGGGAGACCAGGGTGGACTTGCCGGCGTTGGGCCACCCCACCAGGCCGATGTCGGCGAGCAGCTTCAGGACGAGCTTCAGGCGCCGCACCTCGCCGGGTTCCCCCGGCTGGGCGAAGCGGGGGGCCTGGCGCGTCGCCGTGGTGAAGAAGGCGTTCCCCCGGCCGCCCCGGCCACCCTTCGCCGCCAGGAACCGCTGGCCCTCCTCGACCAGGTCCGCGAGGCGGGTCACCCCGTCCTCGTCCCAGACCTCCGTGCCCAGGGGGACCGGCAGGACCAGGTCTTCCCCCGAGCGGCCCGTCCGGAGGCTGCCCTCGCCCGGCCGACCCCCGGGCGCCCGGTACTCGCGCTTGTAGCGGTAGCGGAGAAGGGTGTTTTCCCTGGACGTCGCCTCGAGCCAGACCGAGCCGCCGGCCCCCCCGTCGCCCCCCGCCGGCCCTCCCTTCGGGACGTACTTCTCGCGCCGAAACGCGACGCACCCGGCCCCCCCGTCTCCACCGGCGACGGTCAGGACGACTTCGTCGAGGAACACTGGAGGGGTCGGGACGCGCCCCTGGAGCGGGGCGGGGACGTCAGGCCTGCGGCTCGATGGAGACGTAATGCCCGAGCCGGCCCCGGTCCTGGAAACGGACGATGCCGTCGACCAGGGCGAAGAGGGTGTCGTCGCTTCCCCGGCCGACACCCGGGCCCGGCTTGATCGGGGTGCCCCTCTGCCGGACCAGGATGTTGCCCGCACGGACGAACTGGCCCGCGAACCGCTTGACGCCGAGCCGCTTCGACTGGCTGTCCCGCCCGTTCCGCGAAGATCCACCGGCCTTCTTGTGCGCCATGGCTGCCTCCTCAGGCCTCGATCGACTCGATGCGCACGAGCGTGTACCACTGCCGGTGCCCGTTCAGCCGGCGGTACTGCTTGCGCCGCTTCTTCTTGAAAACGAGGACCTTGCGGTCCCGCCCCTCCTCGACCACCCGGCCGAGGACCCTCGTCCCGGCGACCACCGGGTCGCCCACCTGGACGCCGTCGTCGCCGGCGACGAGCAGGACCTTCTCGAAGGTGATCTCGTCGCCCGGGGCCAGCCCCAGCCGGTCGACCTTGACGAGGGCGCCCGGCTCGACCCGCACCTGGCGGCCGCCGGTCGCGATGACCGCGTAAGACACGGAGCCCATGATCAGGTTCCTCCTGCTGCGTGCGTGTCCGTGCGGGGGCGGCGCCCGGCGCCACACCCGGATCCCGTGCGCGGCCGGCGGAGGCCGCACGAAGCGAGGATTCTAGGGGCGATCGGGGGGTGCGTCAACCCGCGAGCAGGGACGGGAGAAAAACGGGCGAACCTAGACCTTCGCCGGGGTCCGGGCGATCGCCCCGGACCGGAGAGCGGCCAGGGTGACCTTCACGAGGGCCTTGAAGGTCTCGAAGACTCCGATTCCCTTCGGTGCGACCGCCTCGATCACCGGCTCTCCCTTGAGGCGCAGGTGCTGGACCAGGAAGTCCACCGGCAGCGCGTTCGGCAGGTCCCGCTTGTTGAGCTGGAGCACGTAGGGGATCGTCTGGAAGTCGAGGCCGTTTTCCCTGAGGTTGACCTGCAGGTTCCGGAGCGACTCGAGGTTGGCCTCGAAGCGCTCCTTCTGGGAGTCGGCGACGAAGGCGACCCCGTCCGCCCCCTTGAGGATCAGCTTCCGGGAGGCGTCGTAGAAGATCTGCCCGGGGACGGTGTAGAGCTGGAGCCGGACGGAGAAGCCGGCGATCTTGCCCAGGCTGATCGGGAGCAGGTCGAAGAAGAGCGTCCGCTCGGACTCGGTCGCCAGGGAAACCAGCTTGCCCTTCGCTCCCGGGTTCGTCTTCTCGTAGATCCACTGCAGGTTCGTCGTCTTCCCCCCGAGCCCGGGCCCGTAGTAGACGAGCTTGCAGGTGATCTCGCGCTGGGCGTAGTTGATGTACGGCATCTCCGGGCCTCTCAGAAACCGTCGCTGAACAGCTTGTCGATGTCGTCGTCGGTGATCTCGGCGAAGGGGCTTCCGGGACCGTCCAGCCCCCCGGCGCGGGTGGCCTGGCGGGCCTCATCGAGCACCGCCGCGATCTCCGGGGCCACCTGCCGGACCCGGAGCCGGACCAGCCCGAGGGAGGACCGGGCGTCGAAGACGACGACCAGGATCGCCGTTTCGCCGACGGCCGCGTAGTAGAGGTGGTCCTGTTCCCCCTCGTGGTACATCGAGAGGAAGGTCTTCTCCCCGATCATCCGGGCCAGCCCCTCGGTTGCCGCCACGTTTCCCGCGGCCAGCGAGGCGAGGGCCGTCTGGTCCACGCCGGGCAGGTTTCCCGCGAACGTCAGCGGCTGACCGTTCCGGTCGACCAGGGCCACGAGCCGGCCGTTGGCCTCCTCGAGCAACCGCTCGACGAACCCCGCGATCCGGCGGTGGTCCTCTTCCCGGAGGATGAGCGAGCTGGCCTGCATGGCCCGGGGGCCCTCCTCTCCCGGAACGCCCCGGGTTCCCGGGGCCTCCTCGGTCGGAATGTAGGGTCCGGCGTCGCCCGGGGGCAA
>CAYQTA010000090.1:0-18092 GCA_964420365.1 uncultured Acidobacteriota bacterium
TGGGCGTGGATCCGGGAGAACGTGCCGGGGGTGCAGGTCCTGAACCCGGACGGGGACGCGAACGGGGACGGGCCGGCGTCCTTCGCGATCGACCCGGCCGACGGGGCTCCCGTCGTGGCCTGGGCGTGGTTCGACGGCGAGGACCACGAGATCGTGCTGTCCCGCTGGACGGGGAGCGGGTGGTCCGCGCCGGAGCCGCTGACCGACAACGCCGTCGACGACCTGGATCCCGACCTGTCGTTCGGCGAGGACGGTGCGCTGCACGTGACGTGGTGGCGGGACGGGGCGACGCCCGCCGTCCTGGCCCGGCACCGGACGCCCGGGGGAAGCTGGGGGCCGGAGGAGCCGGTCACCGGCGCGGACGAGCCCGGGCGGCTGCCCGGCGTGGCGGCGGATCCCGCGGCGCCCCGGGTCGGCTGGCAGGGGACGGACGGGCCGGACACGACGGTCGTCGTCTCCTCGCGCCGGGACGACGGGACGTGGCGGGCGGAGCTGGTCGCGCGGACCGGGTACGCCGGCCCGGCGGGCGACGGGGACGTGGACGTGCGGGTGCACGCGCTCGCGGGACGCCTCTGGGTCGACTGGGTCGACGGGCCGGGCGAGCTGGCCTTCTCGGTGCGCGATCCCGCCACCGGGACCTGGTCCGCCCCGGAGAGCGAGCCCTACGACTGGGACGAGTCGGCCGGCGAGTGCGAGTTCCACGCGCGGGAGCTCGCGCGCCAGCGCGTCCGCTGGCGCGTCCTCGGCCGCTAGTCCCGGCGGCTCCTCGACCGGACGGTCGCCCGGTCGAGCGGCGTCCCCCGGGGCCGCGCCGATCCCGGGCTCCCGGCGGCCGGGACCCCCGACCGGCTAGAAGGTGGGCGGCGTGTTGATCCACAGGGCCCGGGCCGTCGTCGTGCCCGGGTTGGCGAGCCGATGGGCGACGTCCGAGGGGAACGTGATGGCGTCCCCCTGCTCCAGGACGTGGACCTCGATCTCGTCGAGGACCACCTCGATCGTCCCCTCGAGGACGAACAGGAACTCCTCCCCGGCGTGCGTGTAGCTGTCCCCGCTTCCCCCTCCGGGGGGAATCGTGACCAGGTGCGGCTGCAGGTGCTCGGCTCCCCGGGCCAGCAGCTCGAGCCGCATCGAGGGGTCCCGGGTCTCGAGGGGAACCCGGTCGGCCGGGCGCACGACCCGTCGCCTCCCCGCCCGCGTTCCGAACAGCTCCTGGGTCGTCGTCCCGAGGGCCTCGGCGATCCGGCGAAGGGCCCCGAGGGACGGGTTCCCCTTCCCCTGCTCGATGGACGAGAGGAAGGAGGGGGAGAGACCGGCCAGCTCGGCCAGCTGTCGCAGGGTGAGACGCGCCCGGTTTCGCAGGGTCCGGATCCGGGGGCCCGGGTGGGCCGGTTCCTGGACGGGTTCCCGGGCCTTCTTCTTCCGATTCCGGGACCGCCGCGCGAGCTCCCGCCGGACGCCGCTCGCGTTCAGCCCCTCCTCGCTCTTGAGGCGGTGGACGAGGCGCAGGCGCTCGATCAACTCCGGTGAGTAGTAGCGGGTCCGCCCGTGGGGCCGGAGAGGGGAGACGAGGCCTTCCCGCTCCCAGAACCGGAGGGTCGAGGGGCTGACACCGACCAGGGCGGCCGCCTCCCCGATTCGGAGCAGCGGGCCCCGGTCCCTTCGGTCGCTCGAGCTCATCGCTACCAGTCTGCCGGGCGGTGCGGGGGGGAGCAAGGAGGCTCCCCGCCGTCCCCGCCCGCCCCCGAGAAAACGGTGGACCGGGGAATAACTCTGCAGTACCTTTGCAAAATTGCAGGACACCCCTGCGTGGAGGGATCGGTCTCATGAAGTCGTATCGCGTGGATTCGAGGGGGTTTGTTCTTCTCGTTCTCGTCGGCCTCGTCGGCGTCCTCGGGGTCGGTCCCGTCCGGGCGGACGGGCTCCGGGTGGCGATCTACGGAGAGGCCGGCTCGAACGGAGAGGAACTCCTGGCCATCGCGCGGGCCGTCGCCGCCGGGGGGCATCTTCCCCTCGTGGTGCTCAACGAGGACCTGGAGGCCGGGAAGCTGACGACGGACCGCTTCGACGTGTTCGTCCTTCCCGACGGGCAGCGGGGGTACTCGTCCCTCTACCAGGAGAAGCTCGGGGACGAGGGGCTCGACCAGGCGATCATCGACTTCGTCGAGGCCGGGGGCGGTTTCGTCGCCTTCGGAGCCGGGGCCCGGTACGCGGCCGCGACCGAGCGCTGGAGCGGAACCGACTACGCCCGGATGGGCCTCTGGGACGGTACCGCGGAGGGGCCGACCTGGACGATCGGCGACGGCATGGCGGAGGTCACGATCGAGTCGTCGTGGGAAGCGGGGCACGCGGCCGGGGAGAGCCGGCTGCTCTACGTCGGCTTCGGGGCCGCCTGGTTCGATGGCGGGACGGGGGAGGTCCTGGCCCGCTGGCACACCGGCCGGCCGGACGACGTCGAGGAGGGGAAGCCCGCGATCCTCCGGTTCACGAGGGGGGCGGGACGGGGCGTGCTGTGCGTTCCCGAGCCCGCTCTCGACGTTCGCTCGTACGGGGACTGGGTCGCCTGGGACGACCGGATCGCACGGTCGTACGACGGGGAGCACGACACCGGTTTCTTCCTCTCCCTGCTCGAGTGGGCCGCGGGGGGGCCGGACGCACGGCCGAGGAGCCTCGTCCCCGCCGAGTCGGGCGGCCGCAGGGTGGGGATCTACACCACCCGGCGCCCGAACGACGATGGCGACCAGGGAGGGGCCTATCCCGGCCTTCTCGTCGCGACGGCCCGGGCGGTCGAGTACGCCGGCTACCAGCCCCTCGCGATTCGCGACCAGGAGATCTACTGGCTCGACCTCGACCGCAGCCGGTACGACGCCGTCCTCTTCCCGGGCGGGTGGGCCGGGGGCTACTGGTACCAGCTCTCCGGCTACGAGTACATCATCCGCGACTTCGTCAACAGCGGCGGCGCCTACGTGGGGATCTCCGCGGGAGCGTTCTACGCGGCCGACGAGATCATCTGGAACGGGGAACAGTTCAACTACCCGCTCGACCTCTACGCCGGGATCCTGGAGGGACCCGTGTCGGACCTGGCTCCCTTTCCCGAGCACGAGCTGACGCCGGTGGCGGTCGACGATCCCGACCCGTCGATCCCCTCCGGGACCTACCAGGCCTGGTACCAGGGGGAGGGGTGGTACCACGAGCCGGTCGCCGCCGGGGCGACCGTGACCGGGCGGTACGATCATGCCGGCCCGAACCGGGGGAAGGTCGCCCTCCTCCGCCACGAGTACGGCTCCGGCCGGTGCGTCTATCCGAACCTGCACCTCGAGATGGAGGAGGGTTCGAGCCGGGACTGGACCTTCACGGCGGACGAGGACGGACCCGACCCGGAGACCGAGTGGGATCTCTTCGCCGCTCTCCTCGACTGGGCGTCGACCGGGTCACCGGCCTCCGCGCCCCCGCGCCCTTCCGTCGGGCTTCCCTCCCGCTTCGGCAAGTGGGACTCCACCTGGGAATGGGTCTCCGAGGCCCAGGACGATGACGCGTGGGGAGACGTCCCGACCGAGCTGGCGTACGGCGACGGGCGACTGACGGTGAACCCCGGGGCGGTCTTCCACCTGGCAGGCTTCGGTGCGAAGGCGCGGGCAGGAGTTCCCCGGGTGATCCTCGAGGTCGAGTATTCCGCCACCGACGGGTACCAGGGTGGCGAGGAGATCTGGTGGACGACCGACGGGGAGAACTGGCATCCGACCGGCCTGATCCCCCGGGCCGGGAGGACCGACGAGGTCCTGACGTACGATCTCCGTGCCGCCGGCGTGGACACCCTGGAGGAACTCCGGGCTCTCGAGGTCTACTTCGAGAACGGCGCCGCCGCCGGTGACCCGGTGCATTTCGACCGGGTGTGGGTCGTTCTCGCCGACGACGCCGACGCCGACGGGGCCCCGGACGAGCTGGACTGCGACCCGGAGGTGGCCGGCGCCTGGTCGGAGCCGACGGATCCCTCGCTCGCCTGGGACGACAAGGACCACCTGTCGTGGGACGACGAGAGCGGCTCGGCCGGGGAGGGGACGGTCTACGACGTCGCCACCGGCGACCTGGACGAGCTCCGGGAGGACGGCGGGTTCGACCGGGCTTCCTGCGACGTGCTCCACGTTCCGGGAATGGCGGTGACCGATCCCGCGGCCGGGAAGGGGAGCTGGCAGCTCGTCCGAGCCCGCAACGCCTGCGGCGACGCCGGATGGGGCGACCGGGCGACCGGCCCCTCCTGCCCGTAACGGGTCTTCGCCGGGCCGGCCTTCAGGGAACCGGTTGCCAGGCCAGGACGAGGCGGACGAGGATCCGGGCGACGGACCGGAGGGAGGCGAGGTCGACCCGTTCGTCCGGCCCGTGGATCCCTTCGCCGTCCGGGCCGAAGACCACGCAGGGGATTCCGAACTCCCCCGCCCAGCGTGCGTCGAGGCCCGCCGTGTCGGCCGCGACGTCCGGCATCTCTCCCCGTTCCGCGGCGACCGCCTCCCGGAGGAGACCGACGAGCGGGTGGTCGTGCCGCTGGAGCCAGGGTCGCGCCCGCCACCCGAACCACTCCACCCGGGGAGGATGCTCGGAGAGCCAGGAGGACCCCGCGGCCGCCTCGGCGACGACCCGGAGAACCCGTTCCCGGACGTCGTCCTCGCGCTCCCCGGGTAGGTAGGAGATCCTTCCCTCGAGAACGGCCTCCCCGGGGACCGTCGAGGGCCACTCCCCCGCCCGGAGGACGCCGACGTTCAGGTGCACGGAGCGGCCCTCGCACCCGGGCAGCTTCTCGAACAGGGGGTGGTGGCGCTCCCTCCCGCGCACCTCGTCGAGTCGGCGGAGGGCGTCGACGATCGGCAGGACCTCGTGGAGGGCGCTGACGCCGTGCTGCGAGAGCGCCGCGTGGACGGACCGTCCCCGGACCCGGACCCGGAAGTAGAGGATCCCGGGATGGCCGACGACGACGTGGGACCAGAGCGGTTCGGTGATGATCATCCCGTCCGGGGGGGGCGTGGCCAGGCGGCAGGCGAGGGTTCCGCGAACGCCCCCGGCTTCCTCCTCGACGACGCTCTCGAAGACGAGATCCCCGGGGGGCCGATAGCCGGCCCGCCGCAGGGCGGCGAGGGCCGCGTGGATGGCGATCCATCCACCCTTCATGTCGGCCGCGCCCCTGCCCACGAGGAAACCATCCCGTACCTCGCCCCCCCACGGGTCGGCCGACCACGCGTCGAGCGGGCCCGGGTCCACGACATCCACGTGGGCGTTCAGGACGAGGCTCCGGCCGGTTCCTTCCCCGGCCCATCGGCCCGCGAGGTTGACCCGGCCGGGCCCGTCGATGCCCGGGTCGAAGGCGGCGGGGTGCGCCAGGAGTTCCTCGTCGGGGACGACGATCTCCCGGACGTCGAGGCCGAGCTCTTCCATCCGCTGCCGCGCCCACTCCTGGACGGCCGCCTCGGCGCCGACCACCGAGGGGATCCGGACCATCTCCGCGAGCCGGGCCACCTCCCGGTCCCACAGTTCGTCGATCGCTTCGAGGGCGCGGGACAGGACGTTCGTGTCGATGGTCATCTGCCGGGGATCTCCCGGGGAGGTTTCCTCCCCAGCACCCAGTATGCCGCCCCCTGGAGGAGGTCCCAGTCGCTCTCCGGGTCGTCGATCCCCTTTTCCTTCTCCGGCCAGTCGGTCCGGTCCCGCGTCGAGAGCAGGTCGAACTCGAGGTGCAGGGCGGAAAGGAACACCCGCCCCTTTCCGCGGGAGAAGGCGACGATCACCGGCTTGCCGGAACCCGGCAGGCGCCCCAGGATCGTGACGTCCGCTCCCTCCCCCGGGGCGAGGACCGGGCCGCCGTAGTAGAGCATCGTCCTCGTGCCCGGAGAGGTCCCGGTCACCGGGTGCCCCCCGGCCAGCTCCACGCGGGTCGTCGCGTAGCGGGGCCAGGGAGCGATCTCCACGAGGGGGCCCTCCGGGACCCCCGGGAACAGGTCGAGGTCGTACGGCCATCGCTTCCCGTTCCAGGAAATCTCCCGGGCGGCGTAGTAGGCCCCCGCGCAGATGCCGATGTAGCCGCCTCCCTTCTCGACGAAGGCGCGGACGTGCGCCGCCCCCTTCTCCGAGATGTCCCGGACGTAGTGGGCCGCCCAGCCCCCGGGCATGTAGATCGCCCGGACCTTCCGGGCGAACGAGCCGTCGTTGATTTCCCGGGCCAGGATCGGCCGAACGGTGAGCCCCGCCCGGGTAAAGCAGAGGGAGGCCGCCACGATCCCCTCGGGGAACGCCCCCCAGTCGGCGTAGATCCCCAGGTCCGCCCGGCCGCGGGGTTCCACCGGGAACATCACCTCGGTTTCCAGCTTCTCCGGCGGGGTTGTCTCCGGGTCGTTCAGGTAACGCTCCATCTCGGGACCCGCTACCTCGAGGTCCAGGCGGGGGAGAGCGAGAAGCAGGCGGGAGATCGTCGGCCGGACCCGGTCGTACGGCCCCACGTGGAGAAGGGACGCGACGAGGAGCGGTTCGCTCCGCTCGAGCCGGGCGTGCAGCTTCCCCGGCGCCGGGGAGGGCAGGGGATCTCCGTACACGTTGACCGGGACCCGGGCCGTCGAGTGGAGCCTCTCCGTGCGGACCCGGGAGGGGTCGTCGTGGTAGACCCCGATCCCCCGGTCGACCGGGAACCACCGGTGTTCCTCGATCCAGTCGAGGAGGTCGCGGAACGTTCCGGCGAGCCCGGCGTACGCGCCGACGTGGTCGGCGACCGCGTCGACCCGGCGCGGGAGGATGCGCACCTCCACGTTCCGTTCGCGCGGGTCGCGGTCGCCGCCTCCCGCCAGGGCGGCAGGGGGCGGGACCGCGAGGGCGAGGAGGAGGGTACCGAGGAGAAGGACCGCGGGGAAGCTGGGATCGGTTCGCATCGTCGGCTCCTCCTGCGCCCGGGACGGGACCGCCCCGGGCCGGGGGGTCATCGGCCCGGAGCGGCCCCCGCCAGGGCCGCCTCGAGGGCGCGTCCCATCCGGTCGAGCCCGTCCTCGAGCAACGGGAACGGGATGACGAGGGGAACGAGCAGGCGGACGACGTTCCCGGCCGTTCCCGCGGCGAGGACCAGGACTCCCTCCTCGAGGCAGGCCGCCGTCCAGGAACGCGCGAGCTCCGGCCAGGGCTCGCGGCTTTCCCGGTCCCGGACCAGCTCCACCGCCAGCATCGCCCCGAGGCCCCGCACGTCGCCGAGGTGCTCCGGGTGCCGGGCCTGCCAGCCCTCGAGACGGGAGCGGATGACCCGGCCGATCTCGAGGGCCCGGCCCGGGAGGTCTTCCTCGAGGACAACGTCGAGGGTGGCCAGGGCGGCGGCGCAGGCGACCGGGTTGCCCCCGTACGTCCCGCCGAGTCCACCCGGCCGGACCGCATCGAGGAGCTCGGCCCGGCCGACCACGGCCGACAGGGGGAAACCGGAGGCGAGGGACTTCGCGAGGACGAGGATGTCCGGGTCGACGCCGGCCTGCTCGATCGCGAACAGGCTGCCGGTCCGACCGAAACCGGTCTGGACCTCGTCGACGATCATGACCGCGCCGGTCCGGTCGCAGAACGCCCGGATCGCCCGCAGGAACCCTCCCGGGGCCGGGACGAACCCCCCCTCGCCGAGCTGGGGTTCGACCAGGACCGCGGCGAGGTCCGTCTCGTCGACCAGGGTCTCGAGAGCCCGGTCGAGGAGGTGTCGGCAGGCGAGGTCGCACGTGGCCGGCTCGCGCCCGACGGGACAGCGGTAGCACGAGGGGTAGGGAACGCGGTAGACGTCGCCGGGGAAGGGGCCGAAGCCTCGCTTGTACGGGTCCGCGCGGCCGGTCAGCGCAAGGGCGAGCAGGGTCCGGCCGTGGAAGGCGCCCTCGAAGCAGAGGACCGCCCCTCTCCCGGTGGCCGCCCGGGCGATCTTGACCGCGTTCTCGACCGCCTCGGCCCCGGAGTTGAACAGCACCCCCTTCTTGGGAAACGCGCCCGGCGCCAGCTCCACGAGCCGGGCCACGAGCTCGACGTACGGCCGGTAGGGAACCACGGAAAAGCAGGTGTGGACCAGCCGGTCGAGCTGGTCCCGGACCGCGGCGAGGACACGGGGATGGCGGTGACCCGTGGCGAGGGCGCCGATGCCGGAGGCGAAGTCGATGAGCTCGCGACCCTCCTCGTCGCGGAGGACCGCTCCCTCGCCGGCGGTCGCCACCCTGGGGGCGTGGATGGCGACCCCCCGCGGGAGGACCCGGTCGAGGAGGTCCAGGGTCGTGGTCGGGTCGTTCATTCTTGACATGGTGGCAAGAATCTACCACACTGCTGCAAGATTGCCAAACAAGCCGCCGGCCAGGACGCCACGATGACGCCTCTTCTCGCACTGCTCGCCCCCGTCTCCCCCGAGCCCCTCGGGGCCGCCCACCGGCACCAGGTGACGCTCCTCGCCTGGGCGGGCGTCGTGATCGCCCTGGGCCTGTTCGCCTGGCTCGGGTTGCGATTCTCCCGGATCGAGTCGAGGGGGGACTTCCTGCTGATGGGGCGGGGGGTCGGCTTCTGGCTCTTCTTCGGCGCCTACACCGGGGCGTCGATCGGCGGCGCGTCCCTCGCGGGATTCACCGGGGAAGGGTACGTCTCAGGGATCTCCGCGACCTGGCTGATCGTCGTCTCCAGCATCACGGTGCCGCTGTTCGCCTGGATGTTCGGTCCGGCGATCAACCGCTTCGGCCGGGAACACGGCGCGGCCACCCTGGGGGACTTCCTTGCCTGGAGGTACGGGCCGGCAATCCGCGGACCGGCGATGGTCCTCACCTACCTCCGGCCCGCGTTCATCACCGGGCTCCAGTTCCTCGCCATCGGGACCCTGATGCGGGCCGCCTTCGGAACCGGCACGGCCACGGGCGTCCTGCTCGGCGCGGGCGTCGTTCTCGCCTACAGTGCCCTCGGGGGCCAGTACTCGGCGATCACCAGCCAGTGGCTCCAGGCGCTCCTCCAGGGGCTGGGGATGTTCGTCTTCCTCGGCCTCGCGGTGAGCGTGCACGGGGGGCTCGGAGCGGCGGGCGAGGCGCTGACGAGGGACCTGCCGGCGTCGTTCCGGGACGTGTGGAGCATCTCGCCGGGGGTGCTGTCCGTCTGGGTGATCTCGATGGGCCTGTTCTACTTCGTCGATCCGTGGCTCTACCAGTGGGCCTACATGGCGAGGGACCAGCGGACCTCCAGGAACGCCCTCGTCGTCGCGTCGGTCACCTCTCCCTGGACGGCCGTCTCGTTCCTGGGGGGGATGCTGCTCGCCGCGGGTGTCCGGACGGGACGGCTGCGCATCCCGGACGGCCTCGATCCGGACCTCGTGTACCTCCACTTCGTCCAGGACCACGTGGGAACGGTCCTCGCCGCCTTCCTGCTCGTGTCGTTCCTGGCGACGGTGCTCTCCTGCGCGTCGTCCTTCCTGATGAACGGGGCGACGATCCTCCAGGCGGATCTCCTCGAGCCGCTCCTGGCCCGGCGGGCCCGCGTCGGACCGGTCACCCTCGGGCGGATCGCCGTCCTCCTGACCGGCCTGCTCGGGATCGCTGCGGCCCTGTGGGTTCCGGTCCTGGTTCCCCTCTGGATCATCGGGCAGACGATCGCGGTGAGCGGCCTCTTCTGGCCCGTCCTGGCCGCGTGGGTATGGCCCCGGGCGAGCGGGACCGCCGCGGTCGCCTCTCTCCTCGTCGGGTCGGGAACCAGCTTCGCCTGGGCCATGGCGGCCTGGTTCGCCCGGGGATCGGCGAACGCGACCTGGCACGGTCTCCACGCGGCCCATGTCGGGATGGGGCTCTCCCTCGTCGTCCTCGTTGCCGTCAGCCTCACAACGGGCCGGAAGGAGGCCCGATGAGACGGAAGCTCGAGATCGCCGGGTGGATCCTCGTCTGGACGCTCTTCACGCTCTTTAACGTCCTGCTGTTGACCAACCATGTCCGCGAGCTGCTCTGGCTGACCCTCGCCAGCCTGCTTCCGGTGTGGCTCTTGACCGCGGTGGGCGGATCGGTAGAACTGGCCGCCCTGCTCCGTGCGCGGGGAAAGGGAGGAAGGAATGAAGGGAACGATGGTGGTGATGCTGGCCGCGCTGGCGCTGCTCGCCACGGCGCCGGCGACGGCGGGAACCAACGAGGTTGAGTTCCACTACGTGTTCGACCGGAACCCCGACTGGTACTACGGGGACGGGAACTACCTGGTCACGCTGAGGGGCAACGGGTTCACCTCGTGGGGTTCCTTCAATTACTACGTGGACGTGGATTTCGCACCGAACCACGAGCTGGAGACCGACTCGATCTACCTCGAGATCGCGCCGATCCTGAGCCTCTCGAAGGTGTTCGGCCTGGAGACCGGGCGGGTGCTCACCGACGTCGGCCTGACCATCCAGTACAACCACGGCCTGCTCGACGGGCGCTACCAGCTGATTCCCCAGGCGTGGCTCTACGGGGTCGTGTTCAGTTTCGGAGGGGGCGGGATCGACATCCTCGACGTCCACGTGCTTCGGAAGACGTACGAGGACTACGAGGAGGAGTACGAGATCCCCTACATCGACTGGTGGGGCTACCCGCAGCTCGCCACGGTCCACGACGTATGGCCCTACGAGGACGGCTGGCAGGTGACCGTCGAGTGGATGAAGACGTGGGAGACGAAAGGGGGGCACGAGATCTTCGTCCGCGGGTTCTGCGACAGGTGGGAGCAGGAGTGGGCGGAGGTCGAACAGTGGCCCGACTACTACCCGGGACAGCGCTACCGGGGACCGACCTGGCTCGCTCCCGGCCGGAAGAACAAGCTGCTGTGCCAGCCCCAGGCCGGGTACCGCTTCGGGAAAGACAACCAGTTCGCGGTCGGCGTGGAGCTGGAGTACAGCAAGAACCTCTACCGCGTCCCGTCGGATGACAACAGGTACATGTACGAGTACGATCCGCACGCGTTCCACTGGAGCCTTTTCGTGTCGACGAGGTTCTGATCCGCGAGGAGGTGCGCGATGACGATGCGGTCCGTCAACCCGGCGACCGGCGAGGTGATCGAGGAGTTCGAGACGCTCTCTCCCGGGCAGGTGGAGCACGTCCTCGACGACGTGGCGCGGGCGGCCCGGGAGTGGGCGGCGACGCCGATGGAGGAGCGGTGCGCCCTCGTCCGCCGCGCCGGCGAGGTCCTGCGCGCCCGCCGCGACGAGCTCGCCCGGGTGATGACGCTCGAGATGGGGAAGCGGATCGCCGAGGCCCGGGCCGAGATCGAGAAGTGCGCCTGGGTCTGCGAGCACTACGCCGAGCACGGCCCCGGCTACCTCGCGCCGGAGGAGATCGCGACCGACGCCTCCCGGAGCTACGTCGCGTTCCAGCCGCTCGGGCCGGTCCTCGCGGTGATGCCCTGGAACTTCCCCTTCTGGCAGGTGTTCCGCTTCGCCGCGCCGGCGCTGGTGGCGGGGAACGTCGGCCTGCTCAAGCACGCTTCGAACGTCCCGCGCTGCGCCCTCGAGATCGAGAAGGTCTTTGCCGAGGCGGGGGCGCCGGCCGGCGTCTTCCGCACGCTGCTGATCCCGGCGGCGGACGTCGAGCGGGTGATCGAGGATCCCCGGGTGCGCGCGGTCACCCTGACCGGGTCCGACCCGGCGGGGCGGAGGGTGGCGGCCGCGGCGGGGCGGGCGCTCAAGAAGACCGTCCTCGAGCTGGGCGGCTCGGACCCGTTCGTCGTCCTCGAGGATGCCGACCTGGACGAGGCGGCCCGGGTCGGCGTCGCCGCCCGCTTCCAGAACGCCGGCCAGAGCTGCATCGCGGCGAAGCGGTTCGTCCTGGTCGAGGCGATCGCCGAGGAGTTCCTCGCGCGGTTCCGGGCCCTGGTCGAGGAGCTGAAGCCGGGCGACCCGCTCGACGAGGCGACGACGCTCGCGCCCCTCGCCCGGGCCGACCTGCGGGACGAGCTGCACCAGCAGGTGCAGGACTCGGTCGTCGAGGGGGCGGTGGTCGTGACGGGAGGCGAGCCGCTGCCGGGGCCCGGCGCGTACTACGCGGCGACGATCCTCGACCGGGTGATGCCGGGGATGCGGGCCTACGAGGAGGAGCTGTTCGGGCCGGTGGCGGTGATCCTCCGGGCGAAGGACGAGGAGGACGCGCTGCGCCTCGCCAACGACACCCGGTACGGTCTCGGCGGCGCGGTCTTCTCGGGCGACCCGGAGCGGGGCGAGCGGTTCGCCCTCCGGATCGAGGCCGGCGCGGCGTTCGTCAACGGGATGGTCAAGTCCGACCCGCGCCTCCCGTTCGGCGGGATCAAGATGTCCGGCTACGGGCGGGAGCTCGGCCGGGAGGGGATCCGCGAGTTCGTCAACATCAAGACCGTCTGGATCCGTTGACCGGCGGCCGGCTCAGGTGACGACGCGGCCGGCGGCGACGACGAGGTGGATCGGCGGGCTCCCCAGCCGGTAGAGCAGCTCCCGCCGGTCCTCGGCGTCGAGCACCAGCAGGTCGCAGCGTCGCCCGGGCCGGATCGACCCGACCCGGTCCTCGAGGCCGAGGGCCGCCGCCGCGTTCCGGGTCGCCGCCAGGATCGCCTCGTCGAGGCGCAGCCCCATCCGGAGGCAGGCGAGCTGCATCATCAGGGGGAGCGATTCCGACGGACAGCTCCCCGGGTTCAGGTCCGTCGACACCGCGACCCGCACCCCGAGCTCGATCATCCGGCGCCCGTCGGCCCAGCGGTCCGCCCCGATGAAGAGGTCCGCCCCCGGCAGCAGCACCCCGACGGTGCCCGCGGCGGCCATCGCGCGGAGCCCATCGTCCGATGCGTGGTCGAGGTGATCGGCGCTGACCGCCCCGACCTCCGCGGCGAGCCGCGCGGCGCCGTCGTCGGCGAGCTGGTCGGCGTGGACCTTCGGGACGAGACCGTGCTTCCGCCCGGTCTCCAGCACCCGGCGGGCCTCGTCGACGCGGAAGGCGTGGGCGTCGACGAACACGTCGACGAACCGGGCGAGTCCCCGCTCGGCGACCGCCGGGATCATCTCCTCGCAGACCAGGTCGACGTAGCGGCGGCGGGCGGCCTCGTCGCCCCGCGCCTCGCGGGGAAGCGTGTGCGCCCCGAGGAATGTCGTCACGACCTCCCACGGGCGGCCCTTCGCCGCCCGCTGCGCCGCCTCGAGGATGCGCAGCTCCGTCTCCGTGTCGAGCCCGTAGCCGCTCTTGACCTCGATGGTCGTGACGCCCCAGCGGGCGAGCCGGTCCATCCGGGTCCCGGCCGACTCGGCCAGCTCGTCCAGGTCGGCCGCCCGGGTCGCCTCGACCGTCCGCAGGATCCCGCCCCCGGCGGCCGCGATCTCGGAGTACGTCTTCCCCGCGAGGCGCTCCTCGAACTCGTCGGCCCGGTTCCCGGCCCAGACCAGGTGGGTGTGGCACTCGACGAGGCCCGGGAGGACGGCCCGGCCGAGCACGTCGAGGCGGGTGGCGCCCGGCAGGACGTCGACCTCCTTCTCGAGGTCCCGTTCCGGTCCGACCCAGGTGATCGTCCCCCCGAGGGCCGCGACCGCGCCCCCGGGAACCGGATCGAGGCCGTCCCGGCAGGTGACGACCTCGGATGCTCCGGTCAGGACAAAGTCGGCCCGCGGGCGCCCGGTCATGACTCCTCGACCCGGGTGGCGCCCTCTCCCCCGGCGAGGGGCGGGGGCACCGGCGAGCGGGCCTCGAGGCCGGATTCCCGGCGGCGAATCTCGACCAGGCGGCGGTGCTCGTCGAGGAGGTTGAGCAGGCGGTTTTCGAAGGTCTCCCGCTCGACCTTGAGCCGGAGGATCTGCTGCTCGACGCGCGTGACCTCCGCCCGCGTGCGCGAGAGAACCTGTTCCGCCTGGCGGCGTGCGTCGGCGAGGATGCGTTCCGCTTCCCGCTGGGCCTGCGCCTTCCGCTCCTCGACGAGCCGCTCCGAGCTGGCGAGGGCGTGGAGCAGCGTGCGCTCGCGCTGGTGGAACCCCTCGACCTCCTTCTCGAGCTCGGCGACCCTCCGCTCGAGTTCCTCGCAGCGGAGGTTCGCGGCGGAGAGGGCATCGGCCGCGGCGCGCAGCACGCGGTCGACCTCCCGCTTCCGGTAACCGAGCAGCTCGCGGCGGAATCGCCGGGACTCGATGTCGAGCGGCGTCAGCGGTGCCTGGGGCATCGTTCCGGACCCTCCGTCCACCGCCCGGACCGGGCCCGTCCGGGCATCTCACGGGATGCCCGAACGATACCGCGTTTTCCGGCCCGGCGAAACGGTCCGGTGGCGGGCGCGCGCGGCGGCGTGATTCGCGATGGCGGCACGAGCGCGGCGCTGCGCGCCGCCCGGGTCACCTTCCGGCGACCCCTACCAGAGGCCCGTACACGAGGGCGCGGGCGGCGGGTTTCGTGGATTCTTGTAGGGGCGGCCGGAAGGCCGCCCGCCGGTGCCGGGCGCACAGGGTGACCTGGCCGCGCGTGGCGCCGTCGTGCGCGTTCGCCGTGGGATGCGCGGCGCTGCGCGCCGCCCGGGTCGCCTCCCGGCGACCCCTACGAAAGGCCCGGGTCGGCTGCCGGCGACCCTACCGGTGGTTCGTTGCGGTGGTCGCGCGACCGGGGCCGTAGAGCGTTCCGGCGAGGGCCGGGATCGTTGCCGCCCGCGGGTGCCGGAGGAACGGCACCCGCGCCTTGCTGGTCGCCGCGGAGAGGGCCTGGGTGACGTCGTGACCGCAGAACCGGGTCAGGGCGACGACCCGGTCCCACCGGCCGTCCCGGATCTGCTTTTTCAGCGCCGGGAAGTCCGCGCTGCGATCCCGGTACGATTCCACCCAGTCCACGTCGGCCCAACCGAAGTAGTCCCGGAGCATGTCGCGGCGCCGCGCGTCCGGCAGGCCGCCGACGAGCAGCACCCGCTCGCCCCGGCCGGCGTCCCGGCGATCGAGGACCCAGTCGGGCCACGGATGTACCGCTTCCTCGGCGGCTTCTTCCGCGGCTTCCTCCGCCGGGTCCTCGCCCGACTCGCCCGCCACCGGGGCTGCCTCCTCCTCGCCGGATGCCTCCGCCCCGGGCTCGATGCCGAGAAGGCGCCGCAGCGAGCGGAAGACCCGGCCCGACTCGACCAGGTCGAACCGCCCGTCGAGGAGCTCGGCCACCTGCCGGAGGCGGTCCTCGTCTCCCTCGGCGAGCCGGCAGGCTACCGCTGCCTCCTTGCGCGCGTCCTCCCGGACGCCGTCGCCTTCCTCGAGCCGTCCGAGGAGCGCCCGCAGCCGATCGATCGCCTCCTGGAAGGCGATCCGCCGGACCTCCTCGCGCCACCGCCGGCGGGCCTCCTCGATCTGCCGGCGGCGTGCCTCCTCCCGCCGGCGGGCCCGCTCCTCCGCCCGGCGGCGGAGACGCTCGTCCGCCGCACGCGCGAGGCGGTGCCAGTCCCGGTTGCGCAGCCGCGAGCTGAGCACCTCGGTCCAGCCCGGCTCGTGGAGCTTGCTCGTCCGCGTCAGGACGCCGAACGCCTTCCGGATCGCCTGGCCTTCCTCGTCCAGCTCGGGAATCGGCAGGTCGGTGGCCAGGCCACGTCGCTCGCGATCCTCCTGCAGGAGCTTCAGCCGCGCCCCGATGGAGACGATCCGGTCGAGGAGGTCTTCCTTGTCCATGTCCGGCGCCTCCAGCTCGACGCGCTGGGCCTCGTGCAGCAGGTCGATCGCGGTGCGCCGCGCCGCCTCCTCGGCGGCGATCGCGTGCTCCACCGCCAGCTTCTCCTCGAACCGGGCGAACAGGTCCGCGGGGAAGGGAACGTCCCGGTCCAGGCACGAGCGGCGCAGGAGGTCCCAGAGATGCTCGGTGGCCAGGTGGCCGAGCCGGTCCGCCCCGAGGAGCAGCTCGTTGGCCAGGTTCCGGGCGTCGGTGTCCCGCTGGATACGCCGGACCCGGGAGCGGAGGTGCAGGTAGCGCTCCCGGTCGCACCCGGGGAAACACTCCGCCTCGACCCGGGCCGCGTCCTCCTGCAGCCGTTCCGCGCGGCGATGGAAACCCGCGGCCTTCCCGCGGACCTGGCGGGCATAGACGCCGAGCCCGAGGGCGTCCAGCCGGCGGGCCTCCTCGTCGAGGAGGCGTACCGCCGCGTGGAGCAGGTCGGCGTCGGTGAGCATCTCGGCGACGTCGCGCGTGCGGGACGTGGCACCGAGCACCCGGGTGAGCCGGGTGCGACGAGCCTCGATCAGTTCCTGCCTGGCCTGTTCCCGGTCCATGGCCCAAGGGTAGCGGACCGCCCGGGACGGCTCAAAGGACGGGGGCGGCCGGCGGGGCGCCCGCCGGTTCCGGGCGCGCGCGGTGCCATGGACCAGGCCTGCGGCGCGAGCCGGGATCTCGCCCCGGCCCGCACGCGCCAAGGGGGTTCAGAACCTCAAGTGGGAGAACGTCTCGTCGAACTTCCAGGTCCACTTCCAGACCTCGAGGTCGACGGTGACCTCGTGCCGCACGCGGGCCTCGACCTCGTTCTTCCGGACCTTCACCTCGACCTGCTTCTTGTCGAGGGGAAGGCCGAGCTCGTGGGCCTTCTCCACGATGCGCCGCGTGAGCTTCTTCGGATCGATGCGGGAGTGGGCCGCCGCGAACTTCACCTGCTCGTCGACGAAGTCATGGAACTCGTAGACGGCCACCCGGACGGGGATGGCGCGGACCCCCGTGAACACCGCCGCGCCCATCAGGGCGAGCCAGATGATCACACCGAGCCGGCCGGAGCCGCGCTGTCCGAGCACACGCATCATCGTCGGGTCCTCCGGGGTGGAATCTAGGGGCCGGGGGGGACACGTGGCAAGATGAACCCGTGGACGAGGCCGGGATCCTCCGGGCGACGTCGCGGACGTTCGCCCTTTCCATCCAGCTCCTGCCGGGACCGATGCGGCCCCCGGTGGAGGTCGCCTACCTCCTGGCGCGGGCCGGCGACACGATCGCGGACACCGGGGAGGTGCCGGTGGACGTGCGGCGGACGCTCCTCGGGGCCCTGCGGCGGGCGGTCTCCGGGACGGGGCCGGCGCCCGGCATCCCCCGGGGGCTCGGGGAGATCCCCGAGGAACGGGCGCTCATCGCCCGGCTGGAGCCGATTCTCGCCCGCCACCGCGCGCTCCCGCCGGGCGACCGGCGGGACGTCGCCGCCGTCGTCGACGAGCTGCTCGCGACGATGGAGTGGGAACTCGGGGCGCGGGGGGCATTTCCGGACGCGGAGACCCTCCTGCGGTACACCGACGGGATCGCCGGCTGCGTCGGGGAGTTCTGGACGCGGCTGGTCGACCGTCACCGGGGGCCGCTGGCGCCGGGGCTGCGCCACGCCCTGGCGGTCGAGGGGCGTCGCTACGGGCGGGGGCTCCAGCTCGTCAACGTGCTGCGGGACCTCCCCCGGGACCGGGCCCGGGGAAGGGAGTACCTGCCGGTGGACGAGATCGCCCGCGACGGCCTCGCCGCCGTCCTGGCCCGCTGGGAGCTCCGGGCCCGGCGGGGACTCCTCGCGGGCATTGCCTACGCCGCGCGACTTCCGTCGTGGTCGCTCCGGGCGGCGACCGCGCTGCCGGCCGTCCTCGGGCTGGCGACCCTCGCCGAGCTCCGGCGGGCGAGCCTCGAGGAACGCCTCGACCCGGCGCGCACGATCAAGGTTTCGCGGGGACGGGTCCGGCGCCTGGTGATGGCCACCTCGTTCTGGACGTCTACCCGCGCCGGCACCCGCCGCCTCGCCCGCACCCACTGACCCGCCACTTCGGCGCGGGGCCCCGGCGGACGCCCTCCCGGGAGCCCCTGCGAACCTCCCACCGAACCCTCGCCACGCGGACCCTCCGCGGAGAACGGGGGCAAACGCAATCCCCGGAACAGAGAACGCCGGTTCCCGCAGGATCTTCCGGCGATTCCGGCCCTTCTCCGCTCCCCGGGACCATCCCGCATGTCCGGAACTGTTCGCACGAGTCCGCCGCGGGCGGGCCCGGCCACCCGGAACTGCGGGAAACCGCGTTCTCTGTCGGCGGAATTGCAGGACCCCGCCGTCTCCGTCGAAATCCTCGCAGAAACCGCCGCTCTCTGCCGGGATCCGCGGGGGAACGGGATCCCGGCCATGACGCTGCCCGAAAGCCCGGACCCGCCGGGCCCCGCGCATCCGCGTTGCAATAC
>CAYQTA010000091.1:0-2508 GCA_964420365.1 uncultured Acidobacteriota bacterium
GGGGGTTCAAGTTCTGCTTCGCGGACTTCGACGAGGTCCGGGATGTCCAGGGGCTGTTCGATCGCTACCGGGCCGTGGTGGACGAGATACGAGAGAGGCGCCCGGGAATCGTCGTGTTCCACTGCACGGTCCCCCTGACGGTGGACGATTCGCTGCCGCGGCGCATGGTCAAGCACGTCCTGGGGCGTGTCACCGCCCGCGAACTGAATCGGCGGCGGGAGAGGTTCAACGACCTGCTCCGCCGGGCGTACGGGGCGGAGCGCCTGCTGTTCGACCTCGCTGCGCTGGAGGCAGGCGAGAGACTGCGGCCGGGAGAAGCCGGCGCGGTGGGCGGAAAGGGCCGGGCCCTCAGGCCCCGGTGGACGGAGGACGGGGCTCACCCTTCCGGGGAGGGGGCCCGGGTCCTGGGCTGTGCCTTCCTCGAGTTCCTCGTGGAGCGGGTGGGGCCCGCGGTCGCCGCCGGGAGCGGCCGATGACGGACAGGGAAAACGGGGCCCTCCGACGCGTGGCGAAAGGTGCCTTCGTCACGCTTGCCGTCGGCGCGAGCCTTCTCGTTCTCCTTCCCCTGGTCCTCCTCGTGAAGGTCGAGGAATGGATCACCGGGGGACGCTCGGAGCGCCTGTTTTCCGCCGGGAAGGAACTCCTGGCGCCCGTACCCACGATCGTCGGCAGCTACCTGCGGAGCACGTACTACTGGGCCTGCTGCTGGGACGTCCATCCCGACACCCGGATGCTGATCGGAAGCATGATCGCCCACCGGCAGACGCGGATCGGTCCCGGGTGCCTGGTCGGGGCATGGACGATCGTGGGGGCGGTCGATATCGAGCCGCGGGTGCTGATCGGAGCCCGGTGCTCGCTCCTGTCGGGCAAGAGGACGCACAGGCGCAAGGACGGGAGACTGAGCCCTTTCCGTGTGCAAGAACTCCCCAAGGAAGGTCGTTTCCGGATCGGTGCGGACTGCTGGATCGGAGATCAGGCCGTGGTGATGGCCAGCCTGCCCGAAGGATGCACGATCGGGGCGGGAAGCGTCGTCTACACGACTCCCCCCCCGGAAGCACTCTCCTGGGGAACCCCGCCCGCCCGGTCCGGGTCGAAGGCCCGGACGGCAGGGGAAAGAACCCTCCCTAGCGGTGATCGATGGTGGTGTGGCCCGGGGACACGCCGCTTCCCGGCAGGGGCCACGTGATCTTGTAGTACCCCGCGAAGGTGGCCGGTTCCAGCGGGATACGCTCGAACGCCGGAGCCTCGTACGTTCCCTGGTGCCTGTCGCTCGTCATCGGTCGAACCCCCTTGACGACAAAATACGCCGAGATGTCCGGCGGTTCAACTCCTCTCGCCGGATCCCTCCCCGAGCAGGGCGGGAACGGCCGACGGCTCGGGGGCGAACGAGAACGACTCCACCGGGATCGAGGAAGCCAGCCGGGACGCCCAGTGGAGGCGAGCCTCGGCCTCGAGTGCCAGGTCCCGAGACGATGGAAAGGGAACGGAAAGGCGAAAGATCTGCGGAAGCAGGTCGGGGACGGCGCCTACCGGGGCGATCCGGCGGCGGCGGTTGGCGCTTCCGTGCTCGAGGAGGGCGACCCTCCGGACGGGGAGCGGATCGAGGGGGCCTTCCCCGACCAGCGATCCCAGGAGGGGGGTCCCCCTCGCCAGGATCCGGCCCTCCCCGTCGGTCGACAGGGCGACGGCCTCGTCGTGGAGAACCTGCCCGGGCCGCGCGAGCCCCGCGAGCGTGGACTTCCCGGCGCCGGAAGGGCCCGTGGCCAGGACCACTCCTCCGTCCGCCACCAGGGCGGCCGCGTGGAACAGGACCTCGTCTCGCTGCCGGGAAGCCCTGGCCAGGTTGAAGGCCGCGCACAGGAGGATGTTGAGCAATCGGGGCGCGCCTGTCCGGTCCAGGGTCTCGACAAGTCCCTCCGGGACCCGGGCCTCGATCGCGGGGCCGGCACACCGGACGAGGCGTCCCGGGCCCGGAGCCAGTCCCTGGAGGCGCAGGAGGTCTTCGAGAAAGGTCGCCGCGTCGGCATTCCTGTCCGGAACCACGCGCACGGAGACGACGGCGGGCCCGTCCGTCTCGTGACGTTGCAGCCACGGGAGCCACCGGTGCACGGGCAGGGGAGCCCGCAGGTCGAGGTCCACCGGCCAGGACCCGATTCGAACGATCACGGGGATACCTCCCGGGAGGCGGTTCTCCAGGCCAGCCGCGCAAGCGCGGAGAGGACAAGACTGGTCCAGGGCGGCGGGCGTTCCCCGGGGGGTGACGGCCCGAGCTCCAGGCCGAGCCGGCCGACGAGGGCGGCCAGTCGGCCCAGGCGCCGGGGCAGCCCCCCGTCCAGGATGAGCCGCCGGTGTCCACGGATCACCTCGACCACGATCCCCGGAACCCGGTCCGGGGAGATCGTCCCCGGCGGCCCCGCGTGGTCTCCCCTCTCGAGGAGCTCCCCTTCCCGCGTGGCGAGGCAACGGTGCACGACCCAGTTTCCGTCCCGGCGAAATGCCAGGATGTCG
>CAYQTA010000092.1:0-5543 GCA_964420365.1 uncultured Acidobacteriota bacterium
GGCAGGGGGCAGCGGTCATCGCGCGGCCGGATCGGACCGCGGGGCACCGGCGAAGCGTCCCGGGGGATCGGGGCCCCGGCCCGCGCGACGGGGAGGGGTGCCGGCACGTGGAGGGACCCGTTTCCGCCCGGTGACTCGCTCGCCTTCCAGGTCGGAACCGACCTCGGAGCCTCGGCCCATGGTACGGGTTCGTCAAGGCGAACCGGGCGAGGATCCCGGCGACGCGTTCGTGTCGAGCCCTCGGGGTTTCCCGGAGCGGGTCCTACACCGGGCCGTGGCGGGGCGAGACTCGCCGTCCGCGGGAGGTCCGGAGCCGAGGGAGAAGATCGTCCAGGTCTTCGCGGAGTCCCGCGGGACGTGCGGCCGACCGCGGGACGCTTCCTCGGCCGCGTGGCCAGGGCCGGGGGCATGACCTCCGGGCTCGGCAACCCGGGAGGCGGGCCACGAGATCACTCCTCGTTGGTGTCCGGGGCGACGTCCTCGGGAAAGAGCCGGTGGCCCTCGAAGATGGTCAGCACCTCGATCGCATCCTCCCGCACGCGGTACACGATCCGGTACGTGCGCCTGACCACCTCCCGGATGTCCTGCCGGTCGGCATACTCGGGAACGACACGTCCGGCGAACGGCATTGCTGCGGCGCGCTCCACGTCGGCGATGAGCCTGTCCACCCATCGCCTGGCAGCGCGGGGGTTGTCCGCGGCGATGTACTCGCCGATGGCCCCAAGGTCATCCCTGGCCCGGTCGGACCACAGGATCTCGAGCGGCTGCCCGCTCCTTCTCTTCCTGCCGGTCACTCGTCATCCGGCCCGCCGAAGCGGCGGTGCATCTCGGCCACGACCTCGTCGTGGGACGCGACCCGCCCGGTCTCGACGTCGGCCAGTCCCTGCTCCACGGCCCTCGCGAACCGGTACCGTTCCGTCAACTCGTCGTACGCGGCCGGCGAGAGCAGGACCCCTGCCGCCTTGCCGTTCTGCGTGATGACCAGTGGCTCGGAGGTCGTGGACAGACGCCTCAGCCACTCGGCGGCCCGGGCCTTGAACTCGCTGACCGGGATGATGTCCCTCGAAACCCTGATGCCTCTCATGGGAATCCCCTCTGGCTTGACCCCAATACAAGTCTACATTCCGTCCGCGAATCAGTCCACGTGCGGACCGCTTCTTGGGTCCGGAGGCGGGGTTCGGGAACGGGGGACGGAGGCGCGTGACGGAGGCGGGGTCCGGGAGCGGGGGACGGAGGCGAGCAACACGGCAGTCCCGGCCTTCACCGGCGCCCCTCGCTCGAGCGGCCCTGCGGGCGGCGGCCCCCTCGCGCGCGTGACGGGCCCGGGCTTCGCGCCGCAGGTGGCCCTGCTCCTCGGCGACGCGCCTGCCGAGGTGCTGTCTGACCGCCAGGAAGCCGCCATCAGCGTCTTGATGGACTGAGACGACGCCTTCGCCGAGCAGTTCCTCGTCGGCACCCTCGCCAGCCTCCTCGTCGCCCTCGCCGCCTTCACCCTCGCCACCTGAGCCCACCCGGCGGCCCCGCGCCCCTGCCCCGCACCGCCCGCGAACCGGGCCCGAAGCATCGAGACGTTGCGTCGCCACCTCGCGACCTGTGCCCTTGACAAGACCCCGGATTGACGTCAACCTATATCTTGACGCCAATGATCATTGCGGAAGGCAGCTGGGGGCGGGTCGCAGCGACAAGAAGAGTCGGGAAGGCGCTGGTGCGCTTGCTGGAGTCATCGCAAGAAAAAGAAAGGAAGAAGGCCGTCGCCATCACGGAACTCTGCAACCAGCTGGCGCACGGAAAACGGATCAACAACAAGGAAAAGTTCCGGAAGGAGAATGGCTTCTGGGCTCTCAAGGCCTGGCAACATCGTTTCTACGCGGTGAAGCGCACGCTCACCGGGGAGAACTTCTGGATCCTGGTGGACTACGACCGCAAGAAGCAGGACCAGTTTCGCAGGAGCGTGCGTGACCGAGTTGAGAAACGCATCGGGAGACTGGACCAAATGAACACCGCGGAACTTCTCGCCGAACTACTCGAGGAGCCGCAGGACGGGTACGGAAGCCCGTCGGGAGGCAAGAAATGAGCAAGCGTCCAAGAACCCTGCTCGACGTCATCCGTGCCGACCGCGAACTCGCCGCGCTCTACGCGGAGGAGGAACTGCTCTTCCATGTGACGGAAGCCATTGCGCAGGCGATGAAGGAGCGTGGTGTCACCCAGTCGGATCTCGCCCGGCAGCTTGGCATCAGTCGCCAGGCGGTTTCCGCCCTCCTGCAGGGTCGCAACGTCACTGTCCGCCGAGTGGCCAAGGTTCTCCACGCCCTCGGCTTCCGCCTCGACGTCAGGCTCGAAGACGAGACCCAGGAAGCAGCAGGCGGCGCCTGGCCCGATCGTGTCCAGCTCACCCTCGTGGAGCCCAGCAGTACGTGGCAGCCATCCCGTGAGGACCATCCCGCGTCCGCCGACCTCGTGGCCTGAAGAGAAAGCCATGGCGACAAAGAGAAAGAAGAAGACTACTCCCGCGCCACCCGGGTTCACGGACCTCGTCTCCAGCGTCGAGATCCTCGCGATCCGCGCAGAGGAACTGCTCGCGGTCCGTCTCGTCCCCGATGACGCTTTGCCCACGAACCTCGCGCTTCGTGGCTCCGAACGCGCCGAGGGCGAATCCGATCCCGACAGGCAGGAACTCATCGTTCGCGCCCGCTTCTCCTTCTGGGCGTCTGCCATCGAGGACAACGAGAAGGACGAAAGGGAAGACGTCGCCCGCGCAACCGCCACCTTCGTCCTTCGCTACCGTGTCCCCCGCACCATCCTCGAGAATCTCTCCCCCGAGATCATTGCCGAGTTCGCGAGTCGGAACGGCATCTACAACGCCTGGCCCTACTGGAGAGAGTACCTGCAGAACACGATGATGAGACTCGGCATCCCCGGGATCGTCGCTCCCGTCTACCGGCTTCCGCGGCCCCGGAAACCTCTCGCGTCGAAGCGGACAACGGCCACCAGGACTCCGTCCGGGCCCCAGGGACCGAACAAGGACACGCCCAAGCGCGCCCGCACATCGACCCGGAAGAAGGCCGGCAAGGCCTCCAGCAAGAAGCGCCGCGCGTAGTCGCACGACCGCCGCCAGGTCCGGAGGACCCGGGTCCCTGTCGCCTGATCTCCAAACTGGCCTGGTTGCCGGTTCGAGCTCGGACAACCACCGGGCGGGCCGGCCCGCGCGACGGGGAGGGGTGCCGGCGCAGTTGGTGGCGGCGACGGCGTGGAACCAGGAGTCGTCCGCGGGGGGGCAGCGAGCCGTCGTCGGTCGTCTCGGTGCCGGCGATGTCGTGCTCGAGGCAGGCCAGGTCGTCGAGCGCGGGGCTCGCGCCGCGGTAGAGGTCGTAGGCGTCGGCCGCGGGCTCGGCGTCCCAGGTGAAGCGCGCGGTCGTGCCGTCGTCCTCCTTGGTCACGGCGAGGCCGGTCACCTCGCCCGGCACGCCCGCCGTGCACGGGCAGTCGTAGAGCGCGAAGTCGTCGACCGCCGCCTCGACGACCGAGTCGGCCCCCTCGTCCGACGCGACGAACCGGAGCCGGATCCGGGTGGCGCCGGGCACCAGGTCCGCCACGCGGAAGCCGTGCCAGGTCCAGCCGCCCCAGGTCTCGCGCCCGCCGGGACCGACCTCCTCGACCAGCGTCCAGGTCGCCCCGCCGTCGGCGGTCACCTCCACGCGGAAGGTGTCCGAGCCGGGGGCGGGTCCCTCCTGGTTCGAGAACCAGCGCCAGTAGCCGACGTGGGGATCCTCCATGCCGGAGAGGTCGTACTCGGGCGTGAAGAGGGTCGTCTTCCCGCCGTCGACGTCGTTGGCGTCGTTGCTCGCGCCCGGGTCGGACTGGCCGGTCACCCAGCAGACGTGGCCCGGGTCGGCGGTGTGGTCGTCCTCCGGCTGGGCGTCGGTGCCGTTCGGGTCGACCCGTTCCCAGGTGCCCGCGGTGGCGGTGTCGTCGTCCGCGCCGGCGGTCCAGCCGGTGTCGGACTCGAGGTCGTCGGTCACCGTGCACTCGTCCGGGACGCCGTCCCCGTCGCAGTCCGGCGAGTCGCCCGAATCGACGTCGCACTCGTCCGGGACGCCGTTGCCGTTGCAGTCGGGGCTGGTGCCCGACGAGATGTCGCAGGTGTCGGCGACGCCGTTCCCGTTGCAGTCGGCCTGGCACTCGTCGGGGATCATGTTCCCGTCGCAGTCGGCGCTGGTGCCGTCGGCCAGGTCCTTCGAGTCGTGGCGTCCGTTGCCGTTGCAGTCGCCGACCCGGATGAACCAGACGTCCTCCTCGCCGTTGAACGTCGCCGAGTAGGCGACCATCGCCCCCTCGGCGTCCGACTCCATGTCGTAGTAGTCGCCGATCTTGTTCTGCTGGGGGTGGCCGATCGTCGAGTCGAAGGGCGGCGAGACCGGGATGCCGTGGGAGAAGGTGTGTCCCTCGTCGGTCGACCAGGCGTAGTAGAGCTCGGAGACCTTCCCCGAGGGATCGGAGCGGGTGTCGTTCCAGATCACGTCGATCCGGCCGTCGGGAGCCACGGAGATCGTCCCGAACCACTGCCAGTTGCGGTCGGAGTCGTCCCGGTTGACGCGCAGCGGCGCCGACCAGGTCTCGCCGCCGTCGGTCGAGCGGATGAAGTGGACGTCGGCCGGGTCGGGCCCGGGCGGATCGACGGTGGACAGCACGTAGACGTTGCCGCGGCTCGGGCCGTCGGAGTGGTCGGTCGCGATCCAGGCCTGGCCGAGGAGGCCGCCCGGGTTCGGCGTGCCGTCCATCACGACGGTGCCGCCGAGGTCGACGGTCTTCACGAGGTCGAAGGTCGGGCTCGCCGTCGCGAACTGCGCGTTGCGGGAGCGGAGCACCAGGTGGTAGTTCGCGCCGCCGTCGACGCCGGTCACCCAGACCGCGCCGTCCGGGCCGACGTTGACCGTCCCCCACTTGGGGTGCTGGGGCATCGAGTACGGCCCGTCGTAGGTCTGGCCGTGGTCGTGGGAGCGGGTGAAGTCGCGCCCGAAGCAGCAGGAGAACTGGACGTTCCAGATCGTGTAGACGTGCCCGTCACCGACGCCGCCGGTGCGGTCGACGTCCATCCAGGTCTTGTCGCCCCCCTTCGCGGGGATCGGGCCGTCCCAGGTCTCCCCCTTGTCCTCGGAGATGAACATGTCGGCGTTCGTCACCGACTGGAGGGAATAGTAGAAGAAGCGGCCCTGGTTGTCGGCGCCGAGGACCGGGTCGGAGCGGAACTGCCCGGGGTCGAGGGGACCGGGGAAGGTCCAGGTCTCGCCGCCGTCGTGGCTGTACGCCATGCCGGCCTGGCGGAAGTCCGACTCGATCGTGTCGAACTGGCGCCAGCCGATCACGATGTTCTGCGGGTTCGTCGGATCGACCGCGATCGAGGGCTCGTTGGCCGCGTCCCCGACGATGTTGTTCCCGTCGGCGTCCACGTTGACCTGGACGCTGCGGAAGTTGCCGCGGGTGACGACCCCCTTCCCGCCCCGGGGCTGATCCTCGCGCCGCACGGGGTGGTCGGGGGGCGGCAC
>CAYQTA010000093.1:0-6150 GCA_964420365.1 uncultured Acidobacteriota bacterium
GTCCCGCATCGGTCCTCTACGCGGGGATCATAGCCGCAGGTCCGCCGCGGGACCGCCGGGAACGAGCCCCAGACGTTCGACCGGGCTGCCCGCCTCCTCGCGAACATTCGCCGGAATCCTTCCGCTTCCGGATGATCCGCACCGGGCTCACCGGGGCCCGATTTTCTCCTTCCAAAGTCCATCCCTTCGCCGTATCGTGCGGGCATTCCGGGCGCTGCGATCCCGAGAGCCCCGAGCGGCTCGCCCGGGTGCCATCTCGGACGAAGGGGGGGCGATCATGCCTCGACGGTTCCGGTGTCTCGTCGTCGTCTTTTCCGTTGCTCTCTGCCTGTCGGCGTTGCCTGCCCTCGGCGGCGATCCTCTCCCCGAGGGACCCGCGACCGCGACGCCGGTCCACGAGGGTGCCCACCCCTGGTATCCCGGCGAGGTGGTCGTCAAGTTCGCGGCCGACGCGGTACCACCGGGCCTGCCGCCCCGCTGGGAGCCTTTCCGACCCGTCGGCATACCCCCGTTCGACCGCATCGCCGCGCGGTTCGGCTTCCGGGAGGTCCGCCTCTACTTCGGTCCCTGGCGCCCGCTCCACAGGGGCTCGCTCGACCCCGCCCGGTACGCGATCTTCCGGTTCCCGGAAGGGCACGATCCCCGGATGGTGGCGGAGGCCCTCGGACGCCTGCCGGAGGTCGAGTACGCTCACCCCCGGTACCGGACGTTCCTTCTCGCCATCACCCCGGACGATCCGCTCTGGGAACGGGAGGACACCGACGACGAGTGGCACCTCCGCTGGATCCACGCCCCGGGCGCCTGGGAGATCGAGCACGACTGCGAGGACGTCGTCGTGGCCGTCCTCGATGATCAGCACGATCTCGAACACGAGGATCTCCGCGGCCAGTACTGGGTCAACCCCGGGGAAGACCTCGACGATGACGGCACGCCCGAGGACGACGAGTGCAACGGCTTCGACGACGATCCCGACCTCGACGGCGACGGCTGGCCGGGAAACGGGTACGTGGACGACCTCTACGCGAGAGAGGACTGGTGCGGCAACCACGATCCCTACGTCCATCCGACGCACTACCACGGAACCCACGTGGACGGGATCGTCGGGGCCATCGGCAACAACGCGGTGGGCGTGACGGGCGTCTGCTGGAAACCACGGCTGATGTCGCTCGGCCCCGGTGCGACGGCGATCGCCTACGCGGCGGACAACGGGGCCGACGTGATCAACATGAGCTGGGGAAGCACCGCTCCCTGCGACCAGCCGAGCGTTCTCCACGACGCGCTCCGGGACGCATGGGAGAAGGGTGTCGTCCTGGTGGCCGCCGCCGGCAACGACGGTGTCTCGTCGACGTTCTCGCCGGCCTGCTGGCCCGAGGTGATCGCCACGGCTGCCGGCGGAAAGGAGACGGACGTTCGCGCCGGCTGGACGAACCACGGCCCATGGGTGGACCTCCTGGCGCCGGGGAGCATGATCGTCAGCACCGTACCGATCGGGTCGGACGTCTGGGATCCCGGGACGGCCGACTGGATTTCCTGTGAAGAGGGCTCGACCGACCCCGTCCGGGACTGCTACGACGCGAAGAGCGGAACGTCGATGGCCTCTCCCATCGTGGCCGGTGTGGCGGCCCTCGTCATCGCCGCACACCGCGACGATCCCTCCTGGTATCGTCCAGATTGTCCCCTCGGCGGCCACGAACCGTGCGACTGGTCGGACGACCCGGAAGGCTGTCCTCCGTGCCGGGTCTCGAACCAGAGGGTCCGCGACCACCTCCTCGGCACCTCCGTGAACATCGACCTGGACAACCCCGACTACTTCGGTCTCCTCGGCGTCGGCCGGGTCGACGCCGACCGGGCCGTTCGTACCGACCGGCCGGTTCCGCAGTTGCGGGTCGCCGGTCTTCACTTCTCGGGAGGCGACGGCGACGAGCAGCCGGAGGCGGGCGAGAACCTCGAGCTCGTCGTCGACCTCCACGACTACTACGGAGGTTCCACGGGCCCGGTGACGGGAACGCTCTCGGCAGCCCCCGGAGACGAGGACCTCGTCGAGATCCTCGACGATTCCGCCACGTGGGATCCCGTTCCGCCCCGGGGTGACTCCGCCTGCACGGCGGATCCCTTCCGCGTACGCATCCTCACCGAGGCCGAGGGCCGGCGCGTCCACCTCCGGGTCACGGTGAACGACCAGGGCGGGTACTCCGAGACCCTTGCCGCCGGCTTCCTCGCCAACCCCCGCGTCCAGGATGGTTTCCCCGTGTCCGTCGATTCCCGTACGGCCGGCGGAATGGTGCTTCCCGCGGACGTCGACGGCGACGGGAGCGACGAGATCGTTCAGCCCGGAACCGGCCTCTGGGCACGCGAGCCTACCGGTGACGTTCTCCCGGGATTCCCGCTCCTCCCGGAGGAGCATCTCCTGCCGAACGCCCTCGCCGTGGCTGACGTGGACCTCGATGGCCGCCGGGAGATCCTCGTCTCCAGCTACTCCGGGCTCTTCGCGGTCCGGGCCGACGGCACCGAGCTCGCCGACGGCGACGACGATCCCTCCACGATCGGCCTGCTTGCCACCGCCCCCTGCGGCCGCGGGCCGGCCCTGGCGGACGTCGCGGGCGACGAGCGCCTCGAGATCCTCTACACGGAGCTGTACGGATCCGCCTTCCACGCGATCGACGCCGCCGGAAAGGAACTGCCCGGCTTCCCGCTGGAACCCGCCGAGACCGAGAAACCCTTCGCCGACGAGCCCGCCGTCGGCGACCTGGACGGCGACGGGACCATCGAGATCGTCCTCGGCCACCGCGGCGCGGGCCAGAGCGACCCGGCCCTGCTCGAGGTCCGCGAACCCGACGGCAGCCTGCGCGAGGGCTGGCCCAGGGAGGTCTCGGCCGACGTCGCGGGACCGTGGCCGATCCTCGCCGATCTCGACCATGACGGGAACCTCGAGATCGTGACGGCCGGCGGCCCGGAGATCCATGCCATCGAGCCCGATGGAACGGAGATGCCCGGGTTCCCGATCGCCTTCACGCCCGAGCCGCTCCACTCCGGCGGCGCGTGCGACGAGAGCGCCGGCTGGACGCACATCATCCAGCTCGACGAGAACCCCGCCATCGTCGACCTCGACGGCGACGGGACGCTGGAGATCGTCTCGTACCTGGAACAGGTACTCGAGGAACCCCTCGGCTTCATGAACCCGCAGCGAATCGTCTGCCGCCGGTGGCTCGCGGCCTGCGACCCGGATGGCTCCTTCCTGGACGGCTACCCCAGGGAACTGTCACCTTCGACGAACGCGGCCACCCCCCTGCTCGTCGCCGAGCGCAGCGACGGCTCCGGCCTCGAGATCATCCTGCCGACTCGCGACGCCCTCACGGGCTGGGACGTTCACGGTAACCAGGTGCGGGACGGCAGGATCGCGCCCCGCGCCGCGCCGTCCATCTCCGGCGCCCTCCCCGCCCTCGTCCAGCTCGACCAGGACGAGCCGATCGAACTCGTCGTCTCCGTCAACACGCCGGCCCTCGCATCGTGGGAACTCCCCGGGACGAGCGGCCTCGCGGCCTGGGCCCTTCCCGGGCACGACCGGTTCCGCACGAGGTCCCTCGCGACCGACCTCGACCCCCCCCGCCACTGCCGGATCCTGACGACCTCCGGGACCCTCTCGCGCGACGAGACCTGGGCCTCCGACTGCAGCCCGATACGGGTCACCGGGCCGGTCGTCGTGCCGGAGGGTCGAACGCTGACGATCGAACCGGGAACGGAGGTCGTCTTCTCCGAGGGCGCAGGGATCCGCGTGGAAGGAGGTCGCCTCGAGGCCTCCGGGACGTGGTCCGCCCCCATTCGCTTTCGCGAAGACGCGGGCGCCCGCTGGGAGGGGATCTTCCTCGGCGACGGCGCCACCGGGGTTCTCCACCACTGCCATGTCCGGGAGGCCACGACCGGGATCGATCTGCACGACGCGGGTCCCCTCGTCGAGTGGGTGCACGTCCTCGAGTCGGACACGGGCCTCCGTGTCTCGGGGGACGACGGCCCACCCGCGCTATCCCACCTGGCGATCGTGAACTGCGGGACCGGCATCCTCTTCGAGGGGCCGGGCGCTCCCGACCTCGACCACGTCGTCGCCTGGGGGTCGACCGTCGGGATCGACGCCTCGTCCACGGACTCGCCGGTGCGGATCACCGACACCATCCTCTGGAACAACGACGACGACATCCTTCCCGGCCCGGTGGCCCTCGACCTGTCCTGGTCCGTCGTCGAGGATACCGGCGGTGAGAACGAGGGGGAGGGCGTGCTCCACGACGATCCGCGCCTCGCCAACCCCGCCGAGGGGGACGTCCACCTGGCCCCGGACTCCCCCGCGATCGACCGCGGTGACCCCGGGGAGGAACCCGCCGCCGAGCCCGACCCGAACGGCTGTCGCGTCAACATCGGCTACCACGGCAACGGCCCGGAGGCCACGTCCGCACCGGGCGAGTTCCGCCACTGCGTCTGCCTCGGCCTGACCCTCTCGGGAGAGCTTCCCGGTGACGAGACGTGGCCCGCGTCCTGCAACCCGATCCGCCTGGACGGCGAGCTCGTCGTTCCCTCGGGACGCACGCTGACCATCGAGCCGGGGACCATCGTCGAGGGAGGGATCGCATCGGCGGGTATCGTCGTGCACGTCGTGCTGCATGCCGAGGGCACGGCCGGTTCGCCGCTCCTGTTCCGCGCCCACGCCGACTCCTGGCAGGGCCTCGACCTCGCGTCCACCGCCGGCCACGTGCTCTACCACGCACGGGTCCGTGCCGCCGACAGGGTGGCTGTCGATGGCACGGCCGCCAGGGTCGGCTTCGTGCGGATCCTCGACGGACGTATCGGCCTCGAGGTCACCGCGGGCAGCCCGACCTTCTCCCACCTCCTGCTGGCCGGGAACAGCGAGGCCGGCCTCCGGGTCACCGATGCCGCCTCGGCGTCCGTCCGGCTGTCCACGATCTACGGCAACGGGCGGGGAATCGACGTCCGCGGCCAGTCGGGTGACCCCGTCCTCGTCCGTGACTCGATCATCGACCACAACGGGGACGACCTCGTGCCGGGTTCCCGCGCGATCGACCTCGCCTGGTCCCTCGTCGGCGACACCGGCGGCGAGAACGAGGGCGAGGGTGTCATCCATGACGACCCCCTCTTCGTCGATCCCGCCGCCGACGACTTCCACCTCGATGCCGCGTCTCCCGCCATCGACGCGGGAGACCCGGCGACCGGCTTCCTCGAAGAACCCGACCCGAACGGCTGCCGGGTCAACATGGGCTTCCATGGAGACACTCCCGGGGCGACATCGGCCGCCGATCGCGAGGATCACTGCGCCTGCCAGGGGATCACTTCCAGCGGGACCATCGACGAGGACGAGACCTGGACGGCGGACTGCTCTCCCGTCCGGATCGCCGGGGAGATCACCGTCGAACCCGGGGCAACCCTTACCATCGAGCCCGGCGTTCGAGTCGAGGCCCTTGCCGAGGGATCCCTCAAGGTTCTCGGCCGCCTCGCGGCCGTCGGAACGGTCGACCTCCCGATCGAGTTCGTCGGCCGTGACGACGTGCGCTGGCAGGGTATCCTGCTTCTCTCCGAGGAAGCCCACGAGATCGTCCACGCGAGGTTCCGCAACGCCAGCGCGATCGAGGTTCATTCCGGAGCGGCTCACCTTCACCACCTCGACATCCGTCGAGGCAACACGGGCATCCGGACGATCGACGCGGGTCCCGAGCTCCACCATGTCGTCCTGTCTCACCTGGTGCGTGGCCTGGAACTTCTCGGCGCGGACGCCCCGTCCCCGGACCACCTGACGGTCGCCCGGTGCTGGATCGGGCTCGACGGCGGCGCCCTCGATGCGCCGCTCCGCGTCACGAACTCCATTTTGTGGAATCAGGAGAAGGACGACATCGTTGCGAATGTCTCCGGGTTCGACATTTCCTACAGCATCGTGGAAGACGAGGGGGACGAGAACGAGGGCAACGCGGTCACGCACGACGACCCGCTCTTCGTCCTCCTCGACCCGAAGGGTTCCCCCGACGATGACGACTACCACCTCCAGGAGGACTCCCCGGGGATCGATGCCGGGAAGCCGAACGATCCGAGCAACCTCGAACCCCTGCCGAACGGCTGCCGGGTGAACATCGGAGCATACGGCAACACTCCATC